>CAXSGP010000014.1:39809-62276 GCA_964236955.1 uncultured Oligoflexus sp.
CTGGTCAGAACATAGCCCGGTTTGATTCCGTTTTGATTGGAGTCGCAGCCTATGGCTAAGGCCTTCTTCTCTTCTGCCGCATCAAAGGCGCCCATATTCGAGGCTCCGGCCCCCAGATAAATAACTTCGCTTCCACTTTGAAACTGAGCGAGCGCAAGCTCTTTGGCTTTCGGTGGGTTGTTCCAGGCGTCGCCCGTGATGCCAACGTAGTTACTCACGACCTTTATCCTGGGATTAATCGATTGGGCTCCTGCCTCATAACCCATGAGGAAACGACGGATGAGTGGAATATCGATGCCGCCGATAAACCCGATCTTGCCTGATTTGGCTTTCATCGCTGCCAATGCGCCAGCGAGATAGGAACCCTGATGCTCCTCAAACATGAGCGATCGAACGTTGGGAAGCGCAACTTCAGCATCGACGATAGCAAATTTTTTCTGAGGAAATTGGGTGGCGATTTTTTTGATGGCATCCGCTTGGGAGAAGCCGACGCCGATAATCAGATCGAAATCTTTCTTGGCGAAGGAGCGAAGCAGCGGTTCGAAGGCTCCATCGTCCGTACCCTCTACATATTTCGTCTCGATGGAAAGTTCTTTGCTGGCCCTTTCCATGCCTTGAAAGGCCGCTGTATTAAACGACTTGTCATCTTTTCCACCCTTATCGAGCACCAGACCAATCTTTAATTTCGTTGCTGCTGGCAAGGGCTGCTGAAGAACCAGGTAACTTGAGACCAGGCCAGATAAAAAGACTAAAAAGGCAAGGGCCAAAGCACGATGAGTCTGTCGACGAAAAATCGAAACCATAATGAGATTCCTCCACAATTTAAAAAAAGGGCAGGGAAACCCTCCCTTTTAAGCAGGCAGTTTGGCTGCTTAAGAGCGATCGCATCATAGTGAATTAAGAGGCAAACAACAATGCCGAGGGGGCCTATTTGATGATAAATTTGCCATGGAATGGTCAAATTTGGGCTAAAAACATGGTTTTCAGAGCGTTCTTTCTAAAATGTAAGTCATTTTGGATATGTAGCGGCAATAGTCTTAGCCAAAAAAGAGAAAGGCCGAAGACGCCGCTTCCGGCGAGCCTTCGACCCATCTCTACAAACCTTAAAAGAATTAAGGAGGCAAGGCGGCCTCGTGTGCCGCTGGACTTGCCCGACGAGGATTAGAAAGAATAACGGAAATGCGCGATGTTGAGGGAAAGAGTCGTGTCCTTGGTTTTGGTATTGGCATTGGCGCCAGCATTGTTATCTTTAGTCGTACCCATGTTATAGATAATACCTGGGATAACGCTAAAGTGAGGAGCGACCTGATACACATACTGAGCTAGCAAAATGAGTCCGTTCGATTTGGTGTCGCTCCTGGTATTGGTAGCGGCCGGCGTCTCGACTGTATTCTTGCTGTTCGCGCCCAGGTAGGTCAGTTGGAATTCAGCGGAGCTTGTGGAACTGATAGTATGGTAGTACTCACCCCAAAACCCGAACTTGGTCGTTTTACTTTCGGTCGTCGTAGAGACGCCAGCCGGATTAGTATCGGATTTGTCGTTCGACAGACCAAGGAGCAGGCCAAATTCAATCTCTTTAGTGGGATAATAGCTGGCCCCGATCAGCCCACCCGCGTCTCCGGGACTTACATAAAGACCATAATCTTGCCAAAAAATGCCTACCGTCACATCATTGGGGCTGGTAACCAGGGAACTGTACTTATCGGTATCGCCTTTGTCTGGCTTCACAGTTGTCTGCTTCCAGGTCAAAACATCATGATCTATCCAAAATGACGCTGGCTTGTCTTCAGCTGCCAACGATGCTTGAGCCAGCAAGAGTGCGCTGCTTGCTGCAAGACTGTAAAGAGTTAGGCTAGCCTTGGATTGATTTCTCTTCACTGTGTAACCCCTCAAAAATGACTAAAAAATTTCAAATGAATTCGAGAGTACTCTGAAGGTGTCAGGGGCTGTAGAGAAAATTTTAGCTTTTGAAAAAAAGACTTCCCAAACGGTATGATCCAAGCGGCTTGCAGTCTGGAGCTTAAAACTAGGTTAATAGGGCCGGATTACCACATCCCCTATGAACCCATCCGGGCAGATTGGGCCAAGGCAACGAGAAATGCCCCAATCCTAAGACTGAGGCTCTATTTACACGGCGGCGACTTAGCTTTCAAAACACTCAAAAGGAATGAGAAGCCTAAGCCCTAACGATCAATTTTCAGGGAGGTGTGCCTTCGTCGATCCAACGCTGCAAAAGATCTTGCGCCTCCTGAGGAATCGGTCCGGCCGGAGGCATATCAGCCTGAGTGATGGCGCGATCTTTAACCCGCACGATTGCAGCCTTGACCTTATCAAAGTCTTCCAGGCCTACGCCACCCTTAAGGCCATGACAGGAGACGCAGTATTTTCCGATGACTTCGGTGTTCACGGTTGCGTAGGTCAGGGCTGGGGTAGCAGGATTTTGCCCTGCGGGTGCTTGAGGTGTTGCAGTGGCGTCACTGGCTGCGGCTTGTGGGTTCGCGCTGAGATAGGCCTCAGCGGTAGAAGGAGTACCTGAGCACGAGCTAAGGGCAAAGGCACTCAATAATACGGTTACTATAAGACTAGACTTCATGAAATCCCCTCGGCGAATATTCCTTGCGTTGGCCACCTGGTGAGTGGTTAGGAATTCTATCGGATCGATAGCGGCAAAAAATGAGGAAATTTTTGAAAAGTCGCTTTCGATCATGAGGACAAAAGCGAATTCCTTAAAAAAAGAGTTTTCTCTCTTTGAAGTCTCTTAAATTGTTCATGAAAAATTGCGGGGCAACGCATATGTGGGGATCGCTAAGGGCGGGCGATCTCCAATCATTGCCAAACATTACCATCTTTAATTTTTGAATGAAATTGGTGAAAGGCTGACTTCAGCAAGGCGCAGCGGAGGCGACTCGGACTTAATTAAAGTAAGAATTTAAGCCACTTGCTAAGTTTTGATCGAAGCGAGAGCGGCCGCTTTACGACCGCCTTCTCTTAATAGCCCATATCGACCAGGTCCCAGGCAATTTTTCGGTAAAACATCTTATGATCGAAGCGCGAGGAGGTCTTACCAAAGAGCTGGCCGATGAGGTTTACATGGTCAGCACTGACCAGGCCTCGAAACCGCCCCCATTTTGCCGAATCAATCACCACCAGTCCATCACTCCTTTGACCAAATTTAAAGGCCGGAATAAAGGGAGCCAGGACAGGATCGATGATGTCGCCGGTCTTGATTCCGGTAACACTGGTGATTCCTGCATACGATTGATAGTAGATGTTGGGACTGTCTATATAATAAACATTGAAATACTCTTCCATGTAACGCTTGGATAAGTTCCAGAGACTGTCATGCAGATTCAATTCAGAAGGTTTGATCTGACCGTGGCCCAGCAAACCTGCCGAAATAAACTCAAAGGCCTTATAGAGTGGGTTTTTTGTTCCCAACACTCCAAAGATCAGATCCGGAACCGGGGTTCCGTGATGAGGTGTGCCTACCGTTGTGAGCGAGGCGATCTTATCCGCATAACCATGGGCTATGAGATAGCGGGCATCGAGGCCACCCATCGAGTGGGCGATGATATTGATTTTCTCCGCGCCGCTTTCCTCGAGAATCTTGTCGATCAAGGGCGCAAGCTCTTTGCCCCGGGTCTCGATCGAGGCAACCGGATTCACCTGTGGCGTGTATATGGTGAAGCCATCGTCCTCAAGGACTTTCCGTATATGATAAAAATAATCGAGGAAGAAAACCTGATCCCACCCTAAAAATCCATGCAGCATCACGATAGGATAGCGCGTGGACGTCTGGGGCTTGGTACCAAGATATTGATCGCCGTTAACGACCGTGATGTCCTCGTCGAGGCTGAGAAAACTTCGGTCGATAGTCTCCTGTTGCACTGCGGGAGGTATGACTCCCTGCTTGGCGTAGACTTCAGCCCTAGTTAAATCTGCGGCGAAAAGTCGATTGCTCAATAGCATAAGTTGGGCAGACGCCATTAAACAAGCGAGTAGGAAACGCAACATAAAATCCCCTCTAGGCTGACGCTTTATACTCTCTTTGCATAAACTTCACGACTTCACTCTATTAGCTATACTTCTGAACGCTAAGCATAGCCAGGTCGAAAGAGAGGGTCAAATCTTTTGTAAATCCTTGTTTTGCGCGAGTTTTTAGGATTAAAAATTCCATAAGCCTTGCTTTGCAAGCCCTTGGGCTTTCGCTCCCAGCGAACACTTATGTACGTCTTAAGACTATACGTTGAAATTGCAGCATAAATTCGCCTTATGGTAGAGGCTGTTTTTGATCAATATGCTCATAAACCTTTCTGTGACTGGATTTGGGGGGTAAAGCTACCATTTTGTAGTAAGATGATGATAAAAATCCTGCAACAGTTGACAGCTTTCGCGCCTCCTAAAATCGGGCGTGGGCCGGGAGCAAGGATTGCAAATCCGACTGCCCATTAGATTTTGTCTGGCCTCTATCATCGGTTCCTGCTTTCTCCCCCGACCTATATCTGCAATTATCCGTTAGGACAAATTTCTCAGGACCCAGATAAGGATGCAGGCGTGGAAGACAATTTCGAATTGGTATTTTCCTCGCAAGAGAAAGCGATCGTGGTAAGTGTTTTGTTGGCGGGTGAATCGGGCGAAAGACTCGATGAAGAAATCGCCGAATTGGAATCGCTCCTTCGTACCCTTGGCGTTCAAGCGGTTGGCCGGACTCTGCAAAAGAGGCAAAAGCTTACCCCCAACTGTTATATAGGGTCGGGCAAGGTTCAGGAAATCAAAGAACTTGCCCTCAGCAAAGGTGCCAAGCTTATCGTCTTCGATAGAAATCTGAGCGGCCCTCAGGTTCGAAACCTTGAGGAAATGACGGGCATGGTGGTGCTCGATCGCACCGGCGTCATCCTTGAAATATTCTCGCGGCACGCCCGGACCAATCAGGCCAAAACCCAGGTGGAGATTGCCAGGCTTGAATATCTGCTGCCCCGCATGACGGGTGCCTGGACCCACTTTCAACGACAAAGGGGTGGCGGGGCCCTCCAGCGAGGCATGGGCGAAAAGCAGATCGAAATTGATCGCCGGAGGGCCCGTGATCGCATATCCCGTCTGCAAAAGCAACTGGAGCAGATTCGCAAGGAAAAGGCGACGCAAAGAAAGCTGCGCAGCAATGAATTGAAAGTGGCCATCGTCGGTTATACCAACAGCGGTAAGACCACGCTGATGAAGGGCCTGACCAAGTCCCAGATCGCTCCCAAAGACGAACTCTTTGCAACCCTGGATACCAGTGTCAAAACCATAGATCCGCGCACCAGGCCAAAGATACTCCTTTCCGATACCGTTGGATTCATTCGCAATCTGTCCCATTCGCTGATTGAATCCTTTCGCACCACGCTTGAGGAGGTCAGCGAAGCGGATTTGCTTTTGCATGTGGTGGATGTGAGTTATGCCCACTATGAGGATCACATCAGGGTCACTAACTCAGTTCTTGCGGACATAGGTGCCGGGGATGTGTCGCAGGTGCTGATTTTTAACAAGGTCGACCGGCTTGATGATCCCATTCTGCCGCGTATTCTGCGTGCGGCTTATCCTGGCTGTATTATCGTGTCGGCGGAATCTGACAAGGACGTGCTGAGGGTCCGTGACCTGATTTACAGTTTTTTTCGCAAGAACCTGGTCACCTTTAAGCTCGAGGTGCCAGCCGACAATCCAGCCGCGCAGTCGCTGGTTTATCGCAACTGTATCGTCATCGAAAAGGGCTTTGATGAGGGCCGCAATTGCCTGCTCTTTCACTTGCAGGCGCCCCGTGCGACTATGGCAAAGTTAAGAAACTGGATTGTGTCGGTTGAAGATGAATCCCTTCCCACGGAGATCAGCTAAATGACGATGTTGAAATTGAACGAAACTTTTTTGGACCCTGAGTTGATCGCCAAAGCTGACAGCCTTCAGGCCGATGCCATTAAACAGTTGCAGAATCTACGCAAAAAAAGCTGCAAGGGCTCGGAGTGGACGGGTTGGTGGGATTATCCCCATCATTCTGGTTATGCCCTGGAAAATGAAATTCAGACCTATGTTAATGAACTCGATATCCATTACGATCTGGTTCTGGTCGTCGGCATCGGCGGCTCCTATCTGGGAACCCGTGCGGTCACCGAAGCGCTCGGGCATACCTACCAGGGACTGGTGCGCTCCCATCAGCCGTTAATAGCGTTCGCCGGCCATCATATTTCAGAAACCCAATTGATCGAAGTCATCGAGCTGCTCGACAAGAGACTACCTCTGATCAACGTCATCTCGAAAAGTGGAACGACGACTGAGCCAGGCGTGGCCTTTCGTATTTTGCGTTCTTACCTCGAACAAAGATTCGGCAGGGACGAAGCCAGGCGTCGTATTATCTGCACGACCGATGCCCATACTGGGGCCCTGCGTCAGCTCGTGAAGGAGGAAGGCTATAAGAGCTTCGTGATCCCCGACGATGTCGGTGGTCGTTACAGTGTGCTCACGGCCGTGGGCCTCGTTCCCCTGGCTTTGCTTAAATACGATTGCAAAGCCCTGCTTGATGGCGCCGCCAGTGTGTTCCAGGAATTGAGCGGCGATGCTGCTGAACATCCTGTCTTCCGTTATGCGGCGCTGCGTTCGGCCGCCTATCAGCAAGGCAAGTCGGTTGAACTGATGGCCACGAATAATCCCAAACTTACTTATATCGTCGAATGGTGGAAACAGCTCTTTGGTGAGTCGGAAGGAAAAGAAGGCAAGGGGCTTTTTCCGGGTGGGCTGGTGTACACGACGGATTTGCATTCCCTTGGTCAATACGTTCAAGAGGGGCAAAGAAATTTTCTTGAGACTTTCTTGAGTTTTGCAAACGACAGACCGAAGCGCAATGGCGTCGAGCAGCAGATTCGGGTGCCGGCCCTGGCGCAAAAACTTGATGGTCTTGGCTATCTCGAAGGTCGTCTGCTCAACGAGATCAATGACGCAGCCATGATCGGCACCATGATCGCGCATACCGATGGGGGGGTGCCGTCGATGGGTCTCGAGTGGCCAGCGCTTGATGAATTTAATCTGGGTTCGCTCTTTGCTTTCTTCGAGACGGCCTGTGCTGTGAGTGGGGGAATGCTTGGCGTGAATCCATTTGACCAGCCTGGTGTCGAGGCTTATAAAAAAAATCTTTTTGCCCTTAGCGGCAAGCCCGGAACCGAGGCCTTGCGCGCTCAGCTCAAAGAACGCATGGGGAGACAGACTTAAGCAGACCCTTCCTAGGATTTTGGGCATGATGAAGCCTGGAAGATTGGATGGGGTTGAATTTCGGAGCAGCGAGGACTGTCCGCAGTCTGCTGCCCATGAAATATGCTCCGGTGCTGCAAAGGGTGGCGCAGCTCGGGAAGTCCTGTTGCCCAAGCTAAAGCAAAACATTCGACGCTAGGAACAATTCCGTCTTGCTGCCCTTCTCGATGGAAAGTCTGGCTACCCAACGCGCGCCTAAGGTCAGGGGGGCCTTGCGTAGAAATAAGGTCTCAAAAAGCATTTCCAGGCCCGCACTCTTCAATTCCGCCGTCTTCTGCTGAAGTTCCGTGTGGGTATAATCAAAGAAAAGATTGGAGTCGATCCGCTTCAAAAAGATCCAGCCGAAGCCGTTGGCATCGGGGTAGGCCAAGGGGAACGTGTATTCATAGCTTCCCTTTGCAAAGCGTTGTGCATACTCATAATCGTAGCCCCGGGAGAAGACATAGGCATTGGAGCCTTCAACACTCTGCTGGGCAAACGATTTGCCGCGGTACTTGCCGAGGTCTCCAGGACGCTCCTCAGCGGATATGCTGAATTCCATGCCGTGATTTATCATCAAACCGGGAATGAAGAGGCTGAATTTTCCGTAGGTCTGCCAGGAAGAAAAATCAGGATGATCCTGAGCCTGATTGTCCTGATAAAAAGCGTCGAGACTGAAACCTAGCGGGCTGTGTCGTTCCCGAAAACGCTTCGTTTTAAGGTAGGCAAAGCTGTATTCGACCGAATGAGTGAAGAGCTGATCATCACTCAGATTGAATAAATCAGGGCTACGGTGTAAGCCGGCCTTGAGGAAACCATAGCTAAGACTAAGGCTCTGCCAGCCCTCATAAAGGCCATACGTAAAGCTATAGGGAAGGCTGACAGCCAAGGCGGCTCCTGTCTCATCCCATTCAATAGTTTCATGGGTCACTGGGTCTTCGGATTTCCGTTTGCTATAGCCAGCCTTCAAAGAGAAAATTGGATAGTACTTCAACAAATCAAACTGGAGATGGCTATAGGGCTGTTTTTCCTCCCCATCCCTGCCGACTGCCAGTGAACCATGGAAGGTGTTCAGGTAGTTGGCCGAACTCAGTGAGAGAAAGAGGCCACGACCTCCAAAAAATGTCCACGAATGAGGCAAAATACCAGCGGTCATTTCCGAGTAGTCCTCGACAGGCGTCGTCCTTTTATTGATCATTGCCTCGTAGTTATCAATAGGGACCGGCTTGCTTTCCTGGAAGTCGTCAGAGGGAGTGTGGCCAATGTAGGCAAAGCTTTGGAGACTCTCAGCTGACAAGACTTTGCAATCGAGATTTTGGTGGACAATTCTCGTGCCATCCGCAACTTCACGCGCATAAAGCAGTAAAGCCCCCTTCGCAAATGGCCTATATGCCGCAATAGGTTCATTTGTGCAGACTGCCAATCGCTTGGAGGCGACATCAAGTCTGATGATTTGAACTTTGCCGTTTAGGTCCGCTTCGAAAAAGAGTTTCTGGCCGGAAAGATTCAGCGCATAGATATTATCGCGAGTACGATTCATTAGGGTACGGATACTCTTAGTTCCCAATTCGATTTCGGCGATACTTTTGTAACCTTCGTGGTCCTGCAGGATTGCATAGATATGATTTTTGTCTTTCCAAACGGCCTCGTTGACCGTCTGCTGGCCGAAATTCAGTTGCTGTTTCTTTCGCCCTTTGAAATCGAGGACGCTTAATTCCCACTCGCTGTTTTTGTTCGCTTCAACAGCCAAAATCTCGTCGCCATCAGGGCTCAGCTGCGGGTGATAGTAGCGACCATTCTCGCTGATGCGTTGGGTTTTCCCCTTGCCCAGATCATAGACGAAGACATCGCTATACTCTCTGTATTGGAAGCGGGAATCGCTCGCGATCTCCGTATAGACAAATTTATTGTGTTTGACATCGACTCGCGAAAAGGCGGGTGTAAGCTTAAACTCATGAATCAGCCTTTCGCCTGCGGAGTCGCTGGCATAGAGTCCCCAGTAGCTGTCCAGATTTTTTTTCAAATAGTAAAGTTTGCCCCCGTCCATCATGGGGTAATCGTAATTTACGTAAGGACTGTGTTTTGAACTAGGCCTAGTAGTGAAGTCTCGAGCCCATTCCTTTTCCAGTTCCGCCATGGTCTCGTTATAAAATTCTTCGAAATTCTTGCCAGTCACATTTTGGAATTGATTGGTGATGGCATAGGGATTGAGCGGAAACCTCGAGACCTGTGCCATGATTTTTTTCCAAACGTCGGGGCCATAAAGCTTATAAGCGCGAGTTATCAGAAAATAGCCATAGACGTAGTGGTTTGGGAGATTGGTGTTGTATGATCCCGCAAGGAATGCATCATAGGATGGGGTCTGGGCGCTGGTCAACAGCGCCTTAAGCCGCGCAGGAAAACGTGGGGAACGGCCGCGGCCCCCGTCGGTATAGGTAGTCTCGGCCCAAACCGCGTCGCCTTCAAAGAACCAAGGAGGCACGCCCATGCCTATGGCGAACTCCTGGCCTTTCTCTCCGAAAAGATAGTAAATCAGTTTTGTAGTCTTCTGGTTGAGATAATCAAACTGATTCACATGCCGGTACTCATGGATCGACAGGGCTTGGTAGAAATTGAGGCTACCGATAAAGGGCGAATTCGAATAGGCATTAAACCATTCGCTACGCCTGGGTGATAAGGTTACAAAGCCATTGGGATTTGCGGTTTCCGGACGCATGACGATGATGATCTGTTCCGGCTTCTCGATGCCGTAGCTCTCGCCAGCGACATGCGAATAGTGTTCAATAAGATTGATAACGTTGTTGGCCGATTCCTCCAGGTAGTCGGGGAAAACCACACGCGCATAGGGACTGGTGATGCTCCGCCAGCGAATTGATGACGAGCTTTGCTTAAGATCGAGGTTGACCTTCTCCTGAGCAGACAAGCAGGGCATGAGCATAAGAATTGCAAACAAAACTCCAAAAGCAATCTTCATAAGGCTCTCTTGTGATTGGATTGAAAATCCGTTTAACTCAATCCGCAGCCTGGCGAAGGTGATGCCGAGGTCTTAAAATAGCATTCTTTTGCCAATGTGAAAAGCTTGAGCTTCTTTGGAGTTTATTTGCCAGCAAAGTCGAAACGGGATCTAGCGATTGCTAGGCTCAGTCCTTGACCTTCAAGATGCCAAGGCCATTTTTCCTGAGCGCGTGGAAACAAGGAACGATTTGAGATCGGGGCTTTAAGGAACGAACCCTTGCTTTTTGGTTGGTGTTAAGCATCGGGTTTGAGCCAGAATGAATTTGAGCAGTCGGTGCTGGGGTTTGAGCTATCAGGGAAACAAGACTTTCCCAGTCCGGCTTCATTTGCGAGATTAGAGAATTGGCCTTATTTTTATAAGCGTGAGCTAAAATTTCCATATCAGCATTGCGAGCGCGGTAGCAGGTGTCGGGATGGGCATCATTCAGGGGACCCCACGGTTTTATGATCGCATTGCCATTTTCATCTTTCCATCCATTAGCGCGCTGTTTTTCGCAGATATCTTTTTCCTGTCCTTGAAGTCCATTGATAAAACTCGTTCCGATTGCTCTCGAATCTAATCCTACTAGATTCATCCACTCACCCGCGAGGTCATCTGCTTCCTCTTCAAAAGAGTAATATCCCAGTCCTTTTTCCTTGGCTTGATCATAGATGGATTGCAAACTATCGTGCAACGCAAGAATCTGCTTGTTTAAGCTTACGAGTTGAGATTGATTATCAAAAAAATTCTTAGCTTTTGCTTCGTTAAACTCACGTTCCGCCAATCCATCAACAAGCTTAGTTGCCGTTTTAATATAATCTCCGAAAGTTCCGCCCATAAAGGGAACTTCCGGCATGTCTATATATAGAGAGTTACTACTTTCCAATCGATTAAAGGCCTCTGTCGTTGAAAGAGTCCAACTGCCTGCCGAAACCGCGGCAGGATCGACTATTTTAATCTGATCGAGACAGGCAAGCGCCGCTTTTTCAAACCTTAGATAATTCATTGTATTTGCTTCACTTTCCTTAGCTGTAAAGCCATAGGGAAACTCTTGTAAAAAGGAATGCTGGGAGCCCGCCAGCGAGTCAGCATTTAAGCAAATTTTGCACTTCTCTGTACCTTCCGCATCCTTTGGACAGTATTCCGTCACAGCGCTGGACACTGCCCCCGATATACCGCTTAAAAAGGAACCGTGCGCGGACTGCCCTGCCATAGTCTTATACACGAAGGGCAGGGCGATTGAAACTTTGTCAGAGACGGTGTTGAAAGAATCCGTCGCTTCTTTGGACTGGCGGTTTTTGAGTTCAATAGCTTCACTTATGCTTCTGTCTTCAGGTGATACTGTCGGCGCTGACGACGAGTTTTGCTCTGATAAGTTAAAGAAGTAGTTAAGGCTTCTTCTAAGGACAAGTCCATGGGCTTTGTAGTAGTGACCGAGTTCGTGATAGAGGATGCCGATCACACTTTCTTCCGCGTTATTTTTAACTAGCCCAGTAAAAATAGTAACATTTGGAGACCTTGGATTGATTAAGAACAACTTGACTTTGTCTGGGCCGGATGCCTCTAACATAGAGGGCTCCATTTCACACCCATTTCCAGCTTTGAGCAAGAAATTGTCACCCTGACTTTTAGATAAAATCATCTTGCATTTTTGACTGTAGCCATTGAGATTATTCACATAGGCCAGGAGTTGAGCATAGGTCGCTTTTTGCATTCTAGCTTTGATATCTCCAAGCCCAACCCCCGATTCATCGAAGGCCACCTCACGGAAGGATTTTTTTTCAATCAACTCTTTATAATTGATTGGAATGTTCTCATAGAAGACATTGCTAAACACTATGGGAGCACCCGCAACAAAAGCATTCTCGGTATCAGCCTGCACGAGCATGATCCGGGGATGGGGAATGTGGTCAAAGACATCAGGATATCGATCACGCAACATTGCATCAAGGGTATCGGCCCAGTGCTGCAGGCGCTTGACCAAGGGGTGGCTCTTTTCATAGACTGTGACATTCTCCGCCCCGCTCTCGAGAGAAGGAGTGAGAGTGTTTGCGACATATTCCTGATCGTCCTGAGTGGTCCAAAAGTACTTCGAATCTGAGCCGATCGGATCTTCCATATCGTGTTTGAGGGACGACTTTTGCACGGATTTACAAGCTGCAAAAGAACTTATAAAAAGGAATGCCCAAACCTGACATTTCATCTTAACATCCTAAATTTATTAAAAACCACGGTATGTGTCATTGTATCAGAAAGTTTTTGAGGCTCATAGGAGATGCCGCCAAAGCGTTCTCAACCTTTATGATGAAGTCCTCAGTCCTGATGACTTGGTATTTGCCATCGACGATACCTCCAATCCCTGCTATGGCAAGACGATCTTTGCCTGCAGGCGTTGGGATAATCATGGTGGGGGATATTTCGGCTAGAAGATCTTGGTGTTTGTTCTGGTCGATAGGGAGCGGAATATCGCGCTTCGTGAGGGCCGTTTCCATGAAAAGGCGTCTCGCCCAACCTGGTCCCAAATCCAAAGTATTCTAAAGACGGGCGCCACAAGTCTTTCTATTATATTGCCGGCAAGTACTCCAGCTATAGTCGGTCCCGGGCTGGCGAGGAAAGGGACGGGTTTGGCTGCTGGTGAAAGCCGACCGCCATGATCCGGGCCAAGCGAGGTAAGTGGCCCTTTATTCAACTTCCGCTTGATTTCAATGTATTGTTTAGAACCGAGAGTGGTGCTCCACCTCCAGTCAAAAGGCATTAGGTCCGACTCCAAAACATTGGCTTCCCATAATATTGCTGAATTTCCCCGCCCAAACATGAAAATCCACCTATAGCGTTCGACGCTATAGGTGGTAGTAGTTCATCCCCACGTCTCATCGAGGCTTTCAGGAAAGTTGAGCGATCCATCCCACTTTTCAGCGGTAAACATGAACGTCGGCGACGCTCCACCAGTTGTCGGCGGTACCTGTATTGACGACGCGAAGACAGCGGGCCATTCGATGACCGCCATCAATCGTCGTGAGCTGGCCGGTGCCATGACCAGAGCTTACCAGGTTCCAGTCAGAGCAATCGTCGCTCGCATACAGTGCCCAGCTACGGGCGTAATCATTCATGCTTGCGCCGCTATCGAGCACGATTTGTTTGATGCTGGTTTTGCTTTCGAGATTGATCTGCAGGTACTGTCCCGGGACCTGTCCGGTGCCAGTCGTCCATCGGCTTAAGGCATCGTTATCGACGAGCGCTGCCGGATTATCACCCATTGGCCAGACCACTGCACCAGCATGGGAAAGGTCGACTGAATCGAAGCTATTGCGTAACGCGCTGTGTGCGGGCCAGACGAATGTCGCGAGCGATCCCCCCGGAAGTGTATAATCAAAGGAGTAGTCTCCTACGGAGACCGCAAAGCTGCGGGCTGCATCGTTTTGATTGTGCACTACCAGAACGGTAGAACCGTCCGGGTTGCGGAAGGCAACGTCCATTATTTGGCCATTCCAACCCGTGGTTCCGTAGGAGCTACTTGCAATGCGTCGCGCTCCTGGCCGCACGAACTTGCTTGCGTGCCCAAGCGTGTAATATTCTGCATTGAGAGTGACGGTGCCGTTCGAATCAATCGTGATCACGCCCGTGCAGGTATCACAGCCACCATTGTGTGGTCCCCCTTGCGGGTCAAGAGCCAGGTTCCAGTTTACAACCGACTTCGCCCAATTGCGGGTGGTGCCGATTATGATATTGCGGGCGTGCCATTTAATTGTCTCCGCAAAGTTCTTCTCGGATGAATCATTCGAATTGTAAATGCCGGAGCACTCGGTAAACCAAATCCCTTTCTCAGGGAAAGCATCGTGAAGCGTAGTTTGTGCACTCGGGTCGCCGAAATAGCAGTGAAAACCCGTGCCTGCGACCCACTTCGCCGCCGGGCTCGATAGGATATCGGCGGCATAGTTCGGCTCTGGATCGCGGCCCGGAGGCGTATCGGCGAGATCATCGGGATGGACTGACCAGTTGTGATCATAACCCAGAATCTCGGTCGTAAGTCCCGCGTTCTGTAGCGCGGGTCCGAGTCTGGAGATCATGCGCACCTGGTCAGCCACCGGCATATCCATACCGGGATAGGCTTTGGGAGTGCGATTCTGCGGCTCATTCTGAACGGTCACGTAATTCACAGGCACGCCGGCCGCCTGGTAGGCCTTGATAAATCGCACGAAGTACTGGGCGTAGGTCTCGTAGATGCGATCGTCATCCTTTAGCCGCCCACCGACAAGCGACTCGTTGGTCTTCATCCACGCGGGTGGGCTCCACGGAGTGGCGAACACCTTCAGCTGTGGGTTAAGGGCCCGCGCCTGCAGGAGAAGCGGCAGGATTTGAGCTGAGTCGTGAGCGACTGTGAAATTCCTGAGTTGGAAGTCGGTGGTCCCTGCCGGTACATCGTCGTACGTATAATGCTGGCCGGCAACGAAGTCAGAAGCGCCCATGGGTTGGCGAAGAAAGCTTAAACCGATTCCGTTCTTGGGATCGAAGAGCGATTGCATGACTTTAGCACGCTGGGCGCTCGGTAGCCTGCTCAACAGGAAGGCGGAGCCGTCGGTGAGCGATGCGCCGAACCCATCCATCTCTTGATAACTGCGGCTGGGGTCTACAGTAATAGTCAGAGCGTCACTACCACCGGCGGTGAATACGACATCGGCCCGGCGGTTGAGTTGTTCGCTGCGGTCGAGTGTTGTGACCCATACCTGTGCGGTCGGCTGATTCTGCTCCGTAGTGCTGCTGACGGCCGTCGCAAACGGAGTGTAAGCGAGGAGCGCGGCGCAGACTACACCAGCGCGGAAAGTGAAAGAAATCATGTTGACTCCCTACTGGGGTTAATTTCGATTCGTGCAAAAATCAGCGAATTGACATTAACAAAATGATTTATTCTGTTCGTTTTGCAAGCGTCCTGGAATTGGACGGTCTAAGTTTTTATGCAAACGATTTACAGATTTCATCTAAATTTGTCGTGGTGTCCTAATAAACAACTTCGGCCTGCAAAGTATTTTTGTCAATAGCTTTTGGATCAGCCTACTATTTTTTTCCCGTCGCCTTACAGCTTTCTGTTGAGGATCCGCTCTTGTTTAAAGCACGCTAACGGCTTCGGCTATGGCCGAGCGATCAATTGGGAAAAAAATACGCCCTGTGCTTTTGTAACTATTCAGCAAGCGGCAGATGCAAAGGCCAGGACGGTGCGAACGTAGGCCGCTACCGGGCGATAGGCGCCCAGCTTGATTCCTATTGTTGTGTCGCCCATTCGCGGTCTATTTTCGCAACTGATTTTTTTATTCCAGCGTAACGAGAAACTCCGGGATTCGCCCTGAGAACAGGGTCTCCAGGGCCTTAGTCGGTGTGATGGCGTGCTTTCGGCAAGTTAAAAGTAAGTTCTCACTCGGCCAAAGATTTGTGCTCCTTCCAAGGATCGAAAACAACCAGAGGTCCAAGCTAAGTGAGAAGCAGGTTGAGACGACTAGGAGCAGCTTCGTCATCACACGGACCTGGGGCGCGATGGATTTATCATCGCGCAGAATGGAATGTACGCAGTTGATCGTTTCACTAATATTGATTCTTTTCGATTGTCATAATGCTGCGGATCTTCTTGGTCTGAAAGCAATATAACTAGCTTTCTCCACATAGTTCAAAGCACCTTGAAAATACGGGGGCGGCAGATTAAACTCGTTTTTTAAAGAACTTTACCTTTGTATAAGATCAAGGAAAGGAAGCACGATGAACCAGATCTGGTCGTTGTCCCGTCATGAACCTCTGCGAGCGGTCCACTGGGATGAGGATGTGGTGCGGACATGGATTTATGATTTGGTCAAAGCTGCTGCAATGCTTTACCAGCGCGATGGGTATTGGCCGGTACATCCGCGCGACTTCGTGGATGGGAAGGAAGTGCCCCGACCCAATTGCCTCTACTATGGTTCAGCTGGCGTCATCTGGGCTCTCAAAAGGCTCGAAACGGTTCTAGGTATCAACGTCCCGTTCGATTTGGCCGCCGCTGCAGAAAAGAACTGGATAGCTGGCTGCGGGAAATTTAATTCAAATGACTCCGGATTTCTTCTCGGTAAAGGTGGGACGCAGTTGTTGGCCTATGCCCTAGGTTGCGACGCGGCAGGCATCGACCTAAGAAAAAGCATCAATACTTGTGGCCAAGTGCGTCAACCAAAAGAAATTATTAGTGGTGCTCCCGCTGCATTACTGATGGCATTTCATGCCTTCCAAATCAAGCAAGAGGAGCAATGGCTTGACTTGTTCACTCGGTATGGCCAAATTTTTTTGGAAGATTTTGGCCTAAAAAAGGCGCAAAAATGGGAATGGCCGCAAGCTCTGGATGGTATTCCGAAACCCTATATTGGTGCCGCTCGCGGTCTCGTAGGCGCGATGCTGCCTTTCATGCTTGCTTGTGATAAATTCCCTTCCTTTCAGTCGCCGCATCTATTTGATGGTCTCAAAAATTGCCTCTTGGAAACTGTGTTGAAATGCGAACCTTATGCCAATTGGCCCCAATTCTTGCCTGGAATAAAGGCAGAACCGCCTGAAATGTTACTTCAATGGTGCCATGGGGCGCCCGGCATCGTGTCCTGTCTTAGCTACCTGCCCAGCTCAGATTTTAAAGACCTAGAAAGTCTTTTTTACAAAACTGCGGAAACAATTTGGGAGGCTGGTCCTCTCCAGAAGCCTTGTGGTTTATGCCATGGGACTGCGGGCAATGCCTATGCCTTCCTTCGTTGCCACAGTCTGAGTCGAGACGCACTGTGGCTCGATCGTGCACGCTCCTTCGCGATGCATGCCATCGAGCAGTCGAACCATGTAAGGCGGCGGACCCAGCGCAGATTTTATTCGCTGTTCTCGGGCGACCTGGGCCTTGCTGTTTTTCTCAGTGACTGCATCACCCAGCGAGGTGGGCATTTCCCTGTCGTTGAAAGTTTCGCTTTCGCCTAAACAAAGAATCGCTTGGGTTTGTGATTGATCCGTTCGAAGAAAGATTCATCGATGATCACAGTGTCGCTGCTTTTCTGAGTTGGAGCATTCCTGAGTAGATGAAAGAGAGACCTCGTAAAGCGGCCTAAAATCGATTTAAGGATGCCTTAAGCGTTTCTATTTATTTTTCAAACAGACGTATCTATATTTGGAAACGGAGGATTAGAATGGAAACTGTAATTAGGATTGCGAGAGAAACGAATTGTCTCGAGGAAATTTCTATTATGTATCAACGGGGTCTTAAGATGAATATTCTAAGCCGGTTTAGCGATCCCCTCCATGAAGTTGAAACCCATACAGTGGTACAACTTTCCAACCTTGCAAACTTGCCCTTCTTGGTCAAGCATGGAGCTACGATGCCCGAAGTCCACTTGGGAAAAGGAGCAACCGTGGCACCCAACAACCACGTAGGCCTTACCGCTCAAACGATCCGTGACAGCCTAAGGTGATTCGGATAAATTTAGGGAGTCGATCATCCAAGCCGTGAGTCCCCAGATATGATGGCCATTGGCAGCATAGAAAGGGGTCTCACGCCAGCGACCAAAAATATTGAAGCGAACGATGCTGCGTTCCTTGGCCGTGAATTTGCGCCACGGCACGAGAAAAATTTCTGCGACTTCGGTGGGGTTCGGCACCAGATCCTCGAGGACCCTATCGGTGCAGCCGACCAGTGTGATCACGGGCCGGGTATCAAGTGAGCGCAGCGGGGGCAGCATTCCTATGATTTCGATTGCTGAGGGCGGCAGACTTATTTCTTCGTGAGTTTCCCGCATAGCTGTGTCACCCGGATTGATGTCTCCCACCTCCCGCCGGCCCCCGGGGAATCCGACCTGCCCCGCGTGGGATCGCATCGCGCTGGCCCGCCTCGTGAAGAGGAGCGACAGGCCCGCCTTGGGATCGATCATGAAAAGCGCCAGTACTGCCGACGCCCTGGGATCGGGTTCTGGAGCCCAAAGCGCCCGCACCTCCTGTAGCTTCATCGGTGGCAGAGTCTGTCGAAGATTAGTCATGAGCCCTCCTCAGGAAACCAGGAGAAAGCTTATGACGGACACAAAATCGAAGCAAGCCGCCTCTCGCTGGTCAAAGCAAAAGGCGGCTCCACTTTGAGGCCATGGTATAAAGGGATGCAGTCTCAGGTAGGGACAGGATCAGTCTTTAACGACCCGGAGGCGGGGTGCTGACTCTTTGGGTATCATCGTCCCAACCAGGGTGCTGATACTTTTTAGAAATTCCTCGTGATCTTTGATTCCGGCGCTAATATGGTCACTGCCCAGCAAATTCTGTGAATCCTTGACGATGCGGTCGGCAAAGCAGACTTGATGCATCAGGCTGCCTTTGACGGCCTGTTCGAAGAGCTGAAGATCGGCACCTTCGCCATCCAACGCCTGAAGAAGATTTTCACGGGTCGTCAGGGTCCAGAAAAGGGCTTCGTATTCGCGATAACGCCAGTGTATCGAAGTCTCACGGCGCCAACTGATCTCAAATGTTTTTAAGCCATCGCGACTCGCAATGCGCCAATACATTTGGGGGTCAATCGAAGAAAAGTCTAGAAAATCAAGAATCTTGTCCATTTAGCGACTCCAACGGATGACAACTTCAAGACCTGGACAGGTCAAAGTCTCACTTGCAATGGCGACGCCAAAGGTCTTCTCTAAGCTTTTTCATAAGTTAGAAAGAGCATTCTCCTGTAAGGTGTCGTATAATTTGACAGATGTCTAACGTAAAGTGGTAGGTATGAACGCAAAAATCAATCCTTGGCACTCTTTGCTCCTGACCCTCGTGCTTGGGTTTTCTCTATCGTCCTATGCGCAGGAGGAGGAGATCCCTTCCGACACCTCGTCGTTGCCGTCCGCCTCCAAGGCTAATGCCGGCAAAAATACCGATAACGGGGAACTGCCACCCCCAAAGCTCAGCAAGCTTAAAGAATATCCGATCACCGAAAAGATCAAGCAGTGCAAAAAATACGAAGGCCGATACATTTCCTATTATGAGACGATCTATAAAGTTGAGAACTGCAAACGTCGGCAGCTCCTCACCGAGGATGGGAATGAGCCTAAGATCAAAGGCTTCCGCATCACCAGTGTTGACAATGATACGGTAGCGGTGATTCCAGAGGGCAGTCCTCTGAATCCTCCGGGCGGTAAAAAGCCTCTGACCTGTGCTCAGTTAAATGGTCAGTATTTGATTTCGCGCGGGGATGAAATTTTCTATGTCGAGAAGTGTGCGAAGCGTCTTTTCCCGGATCTCGATAGCTATACTGAGCATAGCCAGAAGCGTGGCAAACGCGAAAAAGATATTTTAGAGCTTGATGAAGTTCAGATCGCACGAATCGAAGATGGGCCGCCCATGAAGTCTTCGCTTGATGCGGAGTATAAAAAACTCCTCGATGCCGATACGGGAATCGATGTGCTGCCCCTGGCTGAAGCCTGCAAGGGCCTCAACGGCAAATTCGTCGCCTACTATTCGAAGATCTATAGGATCGAGAATTGTCGGAAGCAACCCGTTGATCCGCAACTGTTCGGCAAACGCTTTCCCAAGTATTCCCCTTCCGAACTGAGCTCGGAACAGTGGATTTCCATCCCTACGGGAAGCGCGCACAAAATTTAGTCGTCGCTTCCGCACCGCCGGTCTGCCTTCACGACCGTAACGTTCAGGCTGGGCTTTTTATCAAGCTCGGCGATAAATACCAAAAAAATCCTTCCCAGAGCCATGCTAACCGTTGGAAATAACTTCAATATCTATGCAATATTAATTTTTTGCCAATTTTCTTCAGCTGTGCATATTTCATCCCGATGAGGGAGGAGACGCTTTATTTTTCGAACCGGGCAAACCTTTGGCCATTCCAAGGGAATCCAGGGGATCAACTTTCGGTCGGAATTTTTTCGACGCATGGAGCGTCCATTGGCCCTATCACAGATCCAACAGCAGGCGAAGCTGACCAAGGTCGATCGCAATGCCTCCTCCCTTTGGAAATTGTCATGGGCTCTTGGTCGAGATTTTTTTGCTTCCCATTAAAAAAGCTTCAATGAAATTCTTTAATGCTAGAAGGCAAGGATAGATGGGAGCATAATTCTGGCTCGAAAGTAAGAAATGAATTCCTACTTTTCAGTTCCTGGAAATATTTTTTCTTTAAAAGGAGAGAATGGAACATTACCAAAGAGCTTAATTCCTAGTATGAAACGTACTGTTTATTGCTCCACTAAATCACAATGCCAAATATTAACCTCACCTTATCCAAACTCTTACGTGGGAAATAGAGTCCTGCCTCTATTTGTCGCGATTTTAAAAACATCATCTAATCGCCTCTAATAATAGGTGAAATAGGGTCATGGTTTATTCCTGACGAGATCCACCGATAAAATATTGCGCTGTCGAGCGCATCATTAGAGGGGAAAATTAGAGTGAAAATGTCAAACGTGTCTGGAGTGAGCTTGCGCTCACTGGGTGTTGGTCTGTGCTTGATTGCGCTGACGGGTTGCGGGGTTCGGGAACGGAGGATCAGTAAGGCTGCAATTGCCAAAGAAGCAGGTTCTGGTCAATCCGCGGACTCCAGTCTAGAGGAAAAGAGACAGAATCCGGATATCGCGAATTCTACCGGTGAAACTCCCAAGCTTGAATACGCAAAGAATGGCGGCAAGGGCGACGATGGCCATCAAAGCGATGGTGGTAAGGACGATAACGGTCATCAAAGCGGTGATGGCGGCAAAGATGACGGCGGCTACCAAAGCGGTGGTCACGATGATGATGGGGCCCAGAATGGTGGTCACGACGATGATGCGGGACAAAACGGTGGCTATGATGATGACGACAACTCTTCACAGAACGGCGGCGGAGGCTACAAGGAAGACGGCACAGCTTATGTGCATATAGAGGTTCCCTGTTCCTGTGCCAATGCAAAAGACGTGTGCTCGGTTCTAAGCAAATACAGTATTTCAATTCTTGATAAAACGAGCAAAGCTGTCCTTTGGGGACCAGAGAGCCACAAAACAATCGTCATGCACAATGACTGCAGCTTTACCAAGGTCCTTGGTAAAACCGTTAAAATTCCATCCAACGTGTTGAATCGTGCTGCGAACACTATGGTCTTTCGTTTGAAAAACGAGTCTGAAGATCAGATCGTTCCATTTTATCCTCCCTTCAATCATGGCTATTGCAAAAAAGCTAAAGATAATTCGGGTACGCCTGGTCCTGCCGGTCCTGCTGGTCCCGCTGGTCCCGCTGGTCCCGCTGGTCCCGCTGGTCCGCAAGGTCCGCAAGGCCCGCAAGGTCCTGCCGGTGCCAATGGTGCTAATGGTGCCCCCGGTGCAACAGGTCCTCAAGGTCCTGCCGGAGCCAATGGTACTCCAGGAGCCCCAGGTGCCCCAGGTGCACAAGGTCCTAAAGGGGATAAAGGAGATACTGGAATCGCCGGTCCTCAAGGTCCTCGTGGTGATACGGGTGCTCAGGGGCCCAAAGGAGACAAGGGTGATACCGGCGCTGCTGGTCCTCAAGGTCCCCGTGGTAACACAGGCCCCGTTGGTCCTGCCGGTCCTCAAGGTCCCAAGGGCGATCAGGGCGATGTTGGCCCCCGTGGTCCTCGCGGCGAGACCGGTGCCGAAGGTCCTCCCGGTCCTCCCGGTCCTCCCGGTCCTGCAGCCAAGCGACTGAACTAGACGGGTAAACGTCGACCCATGGCTGTCCTGCTTTGAATAAGGTTCATCGGTTTCTTATATCTCGATGGACCTTCCCAAGACCCTTTCCCGTCATCAGTGCCAGCCCTTCTAAGTTGAGCTGATGCCTTTTTAAGATGGCGCCCGCGGTCCATCGGGGGCTAGACCCCTGGTGGCCCTCCTGAGTCCCTTTCAAGACTTCAATGGTGAGCTTAGTTAAGCTGAAGTCTTTTTAAGATATGTGCACATGGTCCATCGGTCCTGGACCATACTGAAACAAGTTCAAGGCTTCAAGGACGAGCCTTCGCAAGCTGATGCCTTTTTAAATATGTGCTCATGGTCCGTCGGCCCCTAGAGACGCGACGGACCTTCTTGAAAAGCTTCGAGGCTAAAGGGATGAGCCTTCTCAACCTCTGCCTTTTTAAAATATGCATGGGTCCTTGCGCCGCCTAAAACGGACGGGCCTCCTGATACCCGACCAAGTAATCAGGCTAGAGAAAGAGACGAAATTTCACTGATTACTTTTTACATATAGGAAGGCCCCGACGCTAAGCGATGGGGCCTTTCGCA
>CAXSGP010000015.1:0-49982 GCA_964236955.1 uncultured Oligoflexus sp.
GCGTTACTGGGGATGTTCGACGTTGGCGTAGCCAAACGTCAACAGCCCCTATTATTTCAAAGCGGCGGGCTGCGTGACGACATTGGAATAAAGTGCAGTCGTCGACATCCCGAGGCTTGTTCCTTCATATTTCGTACCGGTCGCGTCAGGCCACATGCCGTAACCCAAAAGGTCCCCCGGTTCAACACTGAAGCTGCTTTTGGTCCAGGGTGAAACGCCTTCGGTTTCAGTTGCCGCCAAAAAATAAACTGCATTTTTGGTTTTAAACCAATAACCGCTATTGGTGCGTCCTGCCTGTATCGTTCCCGAAAGGTCGACGGGAAGGTTGGCGATGGGCAGCTGCTTTATCTGCGCCGGAGAGGTCTTGACGCTGATGATCGCGATATAGCTGTCGAGGTGAAAGATCACCTCTTCAAGCGAAACGTAGAGAACCTTTATTTTCGAAAGATCACCCTTAAATGTCGACGTTGGGAATTGTTCCACTGTTATCGATTTTTCATCTACCGCGGCGCCATCGGCAGGCGGCTTGTGCCGGCCGAGCTTATCGGGTGAGACAAACCAAAACTGCTGATTGGGAAGGGAAAAGAGCGTCGATCCCTCGGGAGCGACGACTACCGCCTCGATAGGCTTTAGGATATCGGTTGAGACTGAGGCTGCGGGATTATAACTCCAGGATTTGCCGTCCTTACCAAATATAACGAAGTCCTTCGGGCTGGTTTTACTGATAAGGATGACGTCATCGGTCCGAATGGATTCAAGATCTTTGGCGGCAGAAAGTTTCAAAGCTGGCAGCTTCGCTTCCGGAATCGGCAGTGTAACAGCCGCAGGCTCGTCGTCACTCCGTGGAGGATCGACCTTAACGGGTTGTTCAGGCGGATCTGGGACCGCCCCTTGCTGTTCGCCGTTTTCCTTGATCCCGCCAGCTTGCAGCTTGGCAAGTTTGGAGCCACGCTTATCGAGAGTTTGCTCGGCCGGTGCGCATGCACCTGCGACCAACGCGGACAGCATTAGCGATGTCCCTATCATGCTCCAGCGCTTCACGGAATTCCCCTAAACAGCAGAAAGCGATTATGTACCTAGGGAATTTATCGGCATTAAGTTTCTAAACTTGATCTAATTTATAAGGTGCCGTTAAGCCAAAGGAATTAGAGGTGAAAATCTGCGATTCCCTCCGCACTCTGTTTCGCATAGAATGAAATGGAACAAATCATTCTTACCAAGCTAACCGCTCGAAATTTTGGTGCAATCCTGCACAGGCCTCGCTGTCTGAGCTGCGTCGGCCCACATAGGATAAATATTTCCGGGTTTTAGGCTTAGCGTCCACGAGGTCCATAGGATTCTTGGAAGAAAATCAAGAAATCCAAAATTTTCACCGATAAGTCGTAAGAATCTTCGAGGAAGGGGGATATCGACGTGACCCTGAGACTAGGCCGACTCTGTGCCACATGGCTGCTCTTAAGCAGCGGCCTCTCCTTTGCCATGAGCCTTCAGGCCAAAGAACCTGAAGCTTACGAAGTCATGCTTAAAAAAGCCCTTCGAACCATCAAAGACGAACAGCAGGAAAAATTGCGCAGCACCCTTACAGGCTTGACCGAACAGGTTCAGGGTGAAGTCGAGCCCGCAAAACGCATGCAGGCTGCTATCCTGCTTGCCGCTCACTACTGGGAAACCAACTATCGCCTCTCGCGCTATTACCTTGGGATCGCCGAAGCGCTCAAGGACCCTACTATTCCTGACTTCAATCGTTATGACTCTGAGATCGAGCACATGAAGATCCGTTTCCGGCATGCCGCCTTGCTCGACGACGAAACGAAGAAGGAGATTGAGCAGCAGCTGATCAAAAATCCTGAAGAACCTATCCGGCATTCCCTGGTCGAAATGCTGCTCGATACCAATCAGGCTTTGGAACGGGAAGACGATTTCCTTACGGTCTACAGAAAGTTCTATAGCGGATATCCACGGGCGATTCGCAAGGATCGCTTTATCAAAAAGGCCGCGCTTATCTATCTGAATAAAGCCGACGCCGACAAATACGTCAAATCGCTAGAAATGCTTCTCGACCAATATCCGGCTTCCGATGAAGCGACCTGGGCGCTGGAGGAACTTATGAAACTGGCGAAGGATCCTAAGATGGATCAGTACAGTTTCACGTACGGCCTTCTCAAAAAGGTCTATCGCAATTCAAGCCATGACAAAGTCCAGCAGGAAAGGATCCTGGGTCTGCTCTCGACCCCACTCCGCAAAATCCCCAGTGCCCCGCCCGCACTCCTTGAGCTGACGGAACGGGTTCAGGTTCTTTGCTATCTGGGTTTGCTCGATGATGCCTTTAAGCTGGCCGAATACAATAGTACCAAGGCCGATACTCCGGCGCCTTTGCAAAAAGAGCTCCTGGCGTGGATGGCTTATGTTTATTCTGAGAAAGGTGAGCATACTCTGGCCCTGCAGACCTTTGATCAGGCCAAGGAGCAGACCAACGCCAATATCATGTTTAAAGAGGCTCAAGCCAAAAGCATGATGAACAGCCAAAAGTTTGCCGAAGCATCGACGGCTTATCTAGCTCTATTGAAGCGTAATAATCATTACCGCTATCGCTGGTACTACTTTTGGAACCTGCTGGCCAGCGGCGATCTGAAAGCCGCGACCCAATATATTGTCAGCTCACGGGATAAAGCCTTCAACGAGATCGATTTCCGAAAAGACGCGGGTCTCTATTGGGAAGGCCGGACCCTTTTGAGTTCGGGCAAAATCGCCGCGGCCCTCGACCTCTTAAAGCCTTTGCTGGGCAAAGAGGTTCCCAGCTATTATACGATGTCAGCCCGCGCGGCCATCACGCATGCTCAAGCGGTACAGGACAAGAAGAAGGCAAGTCTGGAAAACCCTACCGATGGCAGCGGCTCAGGCGCCAAAGCGATCTTTGCGGCTTATCATCCCAAGCCGCTCAAAGAAGACGCCTTTGAGAGAAGTGATCGTATTCCTTTTGCTTCCTATGTCCATGAGATTTCTGGAGCGATGGATATCGATCCCTATTTGATCCTGGCTATCATGCGATCCGAAAGTGGTTTCAACAGTCGGGCTCTTTCTCAAGCCGGGGCTCAGGGTCTCATGCAGCTTATGCCCTATACCGCAGTTCGGCTGTCGCGATTGTTTGATGACGCTGACTTTAAACTGGATCAATTGCAGACGGCAGACACCAACATCACTTACGGAAGCCTTTATCTCTCGCTCCTGCTCCACTATTACGGTGGTCACGAGATACCGGCGGTTGCAGCCTACAACGCGGGTCCGACCATAGTAAACAAATGGTTGAAAGAGTGCCAGGGCTGCCCCAATGATGCCTTTGTCGAGTTTATTCCCTACGGTGAAACTCGAAATTATGTGAAGAAGGTGATGAGCACCTTCACGGCTTTCCGATTGCAGGAGACTCAGAGTCCTCCCGACTACATGCAAAAGAAGTTGCCTGTCGCCCTACCTGAGACTGACAACATCTTTTAACGACCCAGCCCAAGGCCAGGTGCTTTGGGCTTTTTTCCTCGTGAATCCAGGTCCTTTTTCACGAGGGATAGTGACCCGGCGAGTGAATTGCGCAGCGTTTCAGGCCCACTTCCCCTACCATTCTAAGTCCGCCGTTCCCGGCGCTTATAAAATGATTAAAAAATCATTATGCAACTTATTGATTTTAAATAATTAAAGCTGAATTACTGGCATGGATCAAGTCCCTCACTCCGCTACCGAAGCTAGTAAAAAGAAAGGTAGCCTATGAAGATAGAAAAATGGTTTATGCTTTTATTCCCGCTTTTGTTTGGCTGCGGGCAAACGCCAACGAAAATGTCGAGTAAGATCAATTTAAAAGCTGATGATTCGGCGGATTTTACCTATAATTTTTCACCCGGCTCGGCTCAAACTTTTGAGCCCGAAGCCACGTCCGAACTCAAAGGGGTCAAGGTCGAGTTCGCCCCTGGCGCGCTGGCCGTCGATGCTCAGATCCTCATTGCCGTCGCCGATGAAGGGGTACCGATCCCCTCAGGGACCTTACGAGAGGGCCAGCCCTATGCGATCACCGCCGCTGGCAGTGGGGACCTTACTATCCTGTCTCCCATGTCCATAACCCTGCCTCTCCCGCTCATGACCGCTTTGCATAATCATGGTAATCGTGCTGTCGCCTATAAGGGATACTCCGGTAAAGGAGAATCAGTATCAGGCGTGATTACTGACCTGGATCTGGAATCCGACCGGCTCACTATCAAAACGACCTTTTGGGGCAACTACCAGATCATTCGCTTCGCAAGGTAACAGAGCATTTGCATTGGTTTCTCGCCGCGATTCATCTATTCTCCCCTTATTGCGTATACCGCTAAGGTTGAATAAATGATGTCAAAGAAAAAGTTAGCTCTGGTCGTGCTGCTGGCGATCCTCTTCATTGCCGTCTGTCAATGGCGCTATCGCGCGCCGAGTTGGAACGGACAGGACATTCATCCCGTGCTTGAAGCCGGCGAAGAGTTTGAACTTCTTCTGGTCGGAGACATGGGCACAGGCGATGAGCATCAGGCGGCCGTTGCCGTAGCCATGAACCGTTATTGTCATAGCCATAAACTCGCCGCCATCATTTTTCTCGGTGATAATTTTTACCCCAAAGGGGTCGAGTCCGTAGACGATCCGCAGTGGCAAAGCAAGTTTGTTAAGCCCTATGGCACGGACTCGGATTGTCTAAGCAAACTGCCCTTCTACGCCTTACTTGGCAACCACGATTACAAAGGCAATCCCTCAGCTCAAATCGCCTATCATGGCAAATCTCCCGACTGGATTATGCCGCATCGATTCTACGATCTTCGAATCGGCCGGCTCCTGCAGCTCACCATGATCGATACCAATATCCTCGATGTCTGCGGCTTCGATCAGTATTGCTCGATAGATTTCATGCTCAAATCCCTCGCCAACACCAATGCACCCTATAAAATAGTACTGGGGCATCATCCGATAGCTAGTGCCAGCGGGAAATATTCCCAGACTTTTCAAGGATGGGTTCTAGAGAAACTGCTTTGCAATCACGCCCGCTATTATATCTCAGGTCATTCGCATCATCTTGAGCATAGGGCCTCGGCGCAATGCCCGCTTGATATGTTTGTTGTGGGGGGAGGAGGCGCCGCTCTTTATCAAACGAAAGAGGGCGACAGGGAAACTCAATTTGCTCAATCCACCTTTGGTTTCTTAAGCCTGAAGGTGACTCCGGCAGCTTTGACATTTTCTTTTTACGATGCCGCCATGCAAAAGCTCTATTCACTCGAACAGGACGGCATATTGCCTTAGATACTTTCTCTCTTCGTTATAAGCGCCGTCAGCGTTTCTACCTTATGGGTGTCGCGTCCGTTGGTGTAGATTTCAGTCCTGAGAAATAGGCGTTCGACCTCTAAGCCATCTTCCAGAATATCTTTGAACCAAACCCTCTGCTGCGGGTCCCAACGATAGCGGGCAGCGCGGAGTTTATCTTTGGCTTCGAAGGCGGCACCGGTCGCCAGCACCCGCATTTCCTGGAGGTAACTACGGCTAAGGAGTTCGGCGAAATAGGGCTCTATAATCCGAAAGGTTGTCGCGCAATCGAAGAGGGCCCGGTGGGCGAAGGGATTCACGAAGCCATGATCGGCCGCAAGATAGTTCAGGGCTCGGGTGCGAAAGCCTTTCCCCTCCCAGTCGATGTGCTTCATGCTGCAGGCCCAATGGAGGTCGAGACCTTCGAGTTCCGGACGAAGTTCGATAAAGGCCCTATCGAAGGCGGAATTGTGGGCAACGACCAGCGACGCCCGTTCCAAAATCTGCCGAACATAATCCCAATTGACTCGTTGGCCCTTAAGAGTTTCGTCTTTAAGACCTGTGAGTTTTTGAATCTCGGGGGAAAGTGGAAATCCGGGGTCCTCTACCGCTCCATACATGTTGCTTATATGGGGCTTGCCGTCTTCACCGACGCAGAACTCCAAAATTCCCACTTCAATGATCTGATCTTTGCCCACTTCCATCCCGCTCGTTTCAAGATCGAGCACGACTCCATAATCCATTTTTAAAACTCCCGGGAAGCAACTCCTATAGAGTCCTTCCAAAATTTCGATTTTTTGGCTACTCCCCACCTTCTCAAATGATGAAAAATAGCTGCCTATTTGGCTGCAGACCCATTTGGGGTTACAATAGAGGTACAGTGCCAAGTATGCCTCATACCGAGGTTTCGTTACTCCCACGTTCAGTATGCGGACGACTATGAGTTCCCAAGTTAGAGCAACTCTTACAACTGATCTGAGCCAGATTCCCGAAGATATCGGAAATTTCTTAACGCTTACAGCTGTCTGCGGACAGATTCAGTTTGGTTATCAGTTTGAGGTGCCCGATGACGGCATTTTCAGCCTGAACACTGGCGATTTGACTCTCATCTTTTTAGAAAACAAAGTCTGGCAAGATTCTCAGAAGTTGCAACTCTTTCTTGAAAAATCTGACGATCCCACTCTCTGCTTTATTTGCACGGGTAGCGACAATGAGTTGGAAAACCTGCCCGATACCATCGAACAGGCGAACTTCCGGTCCATTTCGCTGCCCATGAGAAACCAACAGCTCATCTATTCGATTCAAAATATCGCTCGCCTGCAAACCCTGATGATCAAGGCCGATAAAAACAATAGAAATGTCCGCGAGACCAACGATAACGTCAAATATGTTTTACGTGTATCCCGTGAACTGAACGGTGTACGCGATACGAAGCGCCTGCTTTCGCTTATTTTGCAAAAAGCCCGCGAAATTGCCAACGCCGATGCGGGATCGATCTACACCGTGGATTGGAACGAACATCGCGAAAGCGACAGTCGTATCGTCTTCAAAGTCACCCAAAACGAGACCGTGCAGCAAGAGCTCGAAGAATTCTCGATCAAGGTCAACGATCAATCGATCGTGGGATCAGCCGTGGTTCATCAGCATTCGATCAATATCCCTGATCTCTACGAGCTTGGTGTCGATCCGGCAAAAAACCCATTTCATGCCAAGCATGACAAGACTTTTGATCTGCGTACCGGTTATCAATGCCGCTCGATGCTGACAATTCCCATGTTCGATATCAGCTATCGTGTCATCGGGGTCATCCAGTTGATCAACCGCCGTCTCCCCGGAACCAAAAGCCTGCGCGGTGTTTCCGACTTCACCAAAACGGTCACGGAATTCAGCACGATCGATACAGAATATGCCGAAATCGTTGCCCAGCAGGCGGGCATCGCCCTGGAAAATGCTCTGCTCACCCTGGAAAAAGAGCAGCTCTTTGATGGTTTCGTCAACGCCGCGGTCACCGCTATCGAACAACGAGATCCCACGACAAGTGGTCATTCGCATCGCGTGGCGAAACTCACACTGGGCATGGCGGAAATTCTGAACGGTATCGATCATGGGCGTTTTAAAGACACCTACTTCGACAAGCGTCAGCTTAAGGAGATTGAGTACGCCTCACTCCTCCATGACTTCGGCAAGCTTGGGGTTCGGGAACAGGTCTTGACGAAGGCGAAAAAGCTCTACCCTTGGGAATATGACATACTCATGGAACGATTCGAGCACATCCGCTCCCGTTTCGAGATCGAATATCTCAGAGAATATATTGACTTCCTAACGGGCAAAGCGATTGTGGCTCCTGGCTTTGGAGCGGAAACCTATCGCATGACCTACGAAAGCCGACTCTCGGAACTTGAAGAATTTTTGGGTTTTATTCAAAAATGCAATGAACCCACCGTGCTTGAGCAGGGTGGTTTTGAACGCCTGAAAGATATCGGAAACCTTACATTTCGGGATTCTCAGACCCGATCGAGACCTTTTTTGTCCGATCGCGAGCTGCAGGCTCTCAGTGTATCGCGCGGTTCCTTGACTCGCGAGGAATTCGCTGAAATTCAGAGTCACGTCGTTCATACTTATGAGTTCCTGCGAAAAATCCCCTGGGGTCGCTCCTTTCCCCTCGTTCCCATGATCGCCGCCAAGCACCATGAGAAACTTGACGGTACGGGTTATCCGAAAGGCTCTTTTGAAGAAGAAATTCCAACGCAAACCAGACTGATGACCATAGCCGATATTTTTGATGCTCTGACCGCATCGGACAGACCTTACAAAAAGGCGGTTCCAATCGCTAAGGCGCTCGAGATCCTGGAGATGGAGGTCAAGGTCCATAAGATCGATAAGGATCTCTTCGAGATTTTCGTTGATTCCAAGGTTTATAATAAGGTTTTCGATAAGTCGGATGGCTGGGTCGGCTGATTGGTCCCAATAAAGTCCCCGCACCGTAAAACTTCACTTGCGCGGAGGCGATTCCAGGGCCATATTTTCTAAAGGATTTCGATTTGAAGAATTAATCCCTCGCTTTTTTTTTCAAACGGAACCGACCTTTACGTCATGGGCAATGATAGCGATGTTACTGACTCCCGATCTTCTGATCTCAGCCTATGCCAATGGATACTTTCCTATGCCTCATCCCGAGACTGAGGAGATTTGCTGGTTCCATCCCGATCCTCGCGCCATTATTCCTCTGGAAAATTTTCACGTGTCTCGTTCGTTAAGGCGCACCTTAAGGCGAAAAGCCTTTCGTATCTCAATCAATGAGAGTTTTGAGGGAGTGATTGATTCTTGTGCGGATCGACAGGAAACCTGGATTAATCTGGAAATACGCACCGCTTTTCTGGAACTGCATCGCTTAGGCCATGCCCATTCGGTAGAAGTCTGGAATCAGGAAAAGCTGGTGGGTGGAACCTATGGATTGGCCATTAGGGGCGCATTTTTTGCCGAATCAATGTTTCATCGCGAGACCGATGCCTCGAAACTTGCACTCTGGGGTCTGGTGAATCATCTAAAAGCCCAGGATTTGATACTCCTCGAGGTGCAGTTTTTGACGCCTCATCTTGGCAGTCTTGGGGCCATAGAGATCTCTGCCGAACATTATATGGAAAAATTAGCCGCAGCCCTCAAAAAAAGGGTAAGTTTCCAAGAACGCCGGCCAATACAATCGATTTGACGTATACCATCCATCGCGCTGATGTTTTTATAGCTCAGGCGCCGATCGAGTTAAGTTTAGCTGGTCTTTTCCTCTTATTATCATTAGTATCAGGCTCCGAAATCACTTGATTCAAGTTCGGTGAAAGACTGATTTATCATTATTACGGCATCTTATAGCCATGAAAATAGGGGAGTTTATGCCAGGAGTAAGACTTAAAGAAGGCGATAGTGTTGAGCGTGCCCTGAAGGCTTTGAAGAAACAGGTCGAAAAGGCCGGTACTATTTCTGAGCTCAAAAAACGCCAGCACTATGAAAAGCCTTCCATCAAAAGCAAAAAGAAGCAGGCTGCTGCTCGTAAGCGTTTGATGAAGCAGATGAGAAAGCTTGGCCTCGCTTAATTCATGAGCGCACGCATAGTATGCAAGTCTCATCGAAATTAGCTCGTCAGGATGAATTCTCGATGGATAGGGATTGGCGGCATAAGTCAGTCCCTAATTGAGTTTTAACAAGAGAGACACGCCCTCGACATAGAATCTCCTGATGCCAATCCCATGGTATGGGCCTGCGGCTTACTCGATATCGACAGCTTCCAACCTCGATTTATCAACGCAGCAGATTCTCAGGCTAAGCTGTCGTCATCCCTATCGAAGGCCAAAGCCTTAGCGTTCCGCCCCTTTCTGAAGTCCTTTCGATCTCATAATATTTAATAATTAGCGATCAAACCAAGGCAAAGGCATTGCGTACTGCGTGATTCGCGATGGACTTTTTGCCTGCAGTTCCAGCGTTGACATCAAGAGTGCCGGCGCGACAGTGGAAACGGGTATAGTCCCCGATTCAGCGCCGCAGAAACCATTGTCCACTTCTGAATCTTTGCCTACGGCGATGATATGCGACAGACTGCTGAGAGGTGTTCCAACAAAATCCACGCCCTTCACATACTTTTCCTTGCCGCTTGGATAGATCTTCACCGCTCTTGTGATTTGACCCATAAAGGCCTGAAAGTTATAGGCGTCCGTATCGGTTTCGCCGCCTTCGACATCGAGCAGTATCATACCAAACGGAGCCTTCTGCCGTTTGATCTCTTCGATAAGCTTTCGCTTCATTCCCTCCCAATCGAGCAGACTATGGCTTTCGATAATGAGATTCGACATCCGGCTGACCGGCCTTTCATCGATTTGATTTCGGGCATGCCCGTTGCTCTGATGGCCCTGTTTTTTAAGGGGACTGCGAGTCGTCAGAAAGCCTTTGAGAATGCCGCGTTCAACCAGTAGAGCCCGCTTGCCGGGACTGCCTTCATCATCAAAAGGATAGTGGGCCAAAAGCGTTTTGCCGCGATAGAGCTTCACGCCGGGATCATCGATGATAGTCAGGTCTTCGTGCATGATCTTTTGATGAAGCTTATCCTTAAAGGTTCGGCCTTCGCTCTCCGAGAGCAATCGACTTCCCTCCAGGCGGTGGCCAACAACTTCATGAAGAAAAAGACCGGCAGCTTTAGCCGACAGCAACACGGGACCAGCAAACGAAGTCATCGGCTCGCCGTTTTCAACACTGCGGTATTGCTCGATGCGTATTTTGATCTCTTTGGTAAAATCATTAAGACTTGGCAGTTCGCTGAGCTCGGCGACGTGATTTACCACGGAATAGTCCTGATCCAGTTTTCTGGTGTGAAACCAAAAATAGGAATGCAGGGAAAAAACCGGTTCCTGCCAGACCCGCTTCACGCCTTCGGAGCTGACAAAGATCTTCGTAGTCTTCTCGACGTTGAATTCCACATAAGAGTTTTTGATCTCCGGATATTTTTTAAAGATCGCGCTCGATTTCTTCAGATAGTCGCGCCAGTATTCAATATCGATCTGATATTCGTTCAGCCTGGGAACTTTAAAATCCTTGGGTGGGTTCCCGTCAGGTTTTTGAAAGGAGGGGAAGCTGCGGTTCTGATCGAGAAAACTCACATCTCTCGACTTCTTGCCATGAAACTTGCTTACCGCCTCCCGAAACTTGGCGTCACTTAGCCGCCAAAGCGAGAAGCGAAAGCTATCGATATTGTTTTCGATCGGGAGTTCGAAGAGTTCGGCCTGCTCCTGCTCTTCCTGCGTCTCATCGAGACCGCCCTTGCTGGTCTGATCATAGCCATAGCTTCCCACCCTGACTTCGGCATAGCAGCTGCGGCGACGCTCGTCCTTATCCTGATAAAGCGCTCCATAGCGGGCGCTAAGATTCAGCGAGTGCGAATCGCGAATTAAATAACTGATAAAATAAGGCTTGGGATGACGAGGAGCACGCAAAGATCGCATCGACCGGGAGATTTCAGCTACCATCGCCTGGATGAGCTGCTGGCATTGGGATCGATTCATTAAGAAGGCTTTCGTATTAAAGTTCGCAGACAGGGGATTGGATAACAAGAGCCGAGGCCACTATTACCTGAGCCGACCTTCTGGCGCAAGCTTTCTATGCCTCGGAATTAAGCCGACACAGGCCCGATGCGACCCAGGCTCCTCATGCTTTGACATGGTCCTTAAGGAGTCTTTTTGTCAATTCTAAGCTGGAGATTGCGTTCACCAAAGGGGATCTGTTCCGCACCGCCCGAAAGATCGCCTGGTTGATCTGGCCCCGCAACGCCGTCCTTGTCAATTCTAACTTTAATCCTAAGCGATTGCGGTGGGGGTGCATCCGGGTTCATGACGCGAAGCGCTTCTTTCGTTACGAGAAAGGGAATGGGCTGCGAGAGGTCGAGCGGCATTTTTTCTTTCATCGCACCGAAGGGCATAGGCATTTTGCTCTTGGCATCATAAATGATGACAAACAAGGTCTCGATTCCTGTGGCGTCAGCCTTCAGTTCGTCGGCAATAGTGATCGTGCCCGATACAAAAACCGGCGATTTTTCACCCATATTCAAGGCCGCAAAAAATCCGGCAATGACGATAATCACAACCCCTATCAAGCCTATCCACTTCAGTCCCTTCACAGCATACTCCTTATTTTTTACGCTTTTTCAAAGACAAAACCAAAGTCATCTCAGCGACGACCTCTGGTGAAATACTGGGCACGGTCGCAATCACTTTCAAAGGCGCATCGACTCGCTCGCCGGTGCGTATCGCGGCGGCTACAAGCTCGCTGATGGCAAGCCCTTGATCGCAGGTGAAGACGACGTCGCCAAGGGGACGTTTCAAAAAACTTCCCTGCACGGACTTAAACACGAAATCGACCTTCTCACCGCTTTGAAATATCAGCTTAACGGCATAGAATCCAGCCGCTACGTCCGCCCCTATCATCAAGGCCCCAAAATACATGGATCCCAGGTGATTTTTAGAGCGGCGCCGTAGGGGAATCAACATCCTTAGCTGCTCCGCATCCATAGTGAGGACCCTGGGCCGCACAAAACCAATGAGCGGAACTTTCCACCAGGCAAATAGCTTGAGCAGAATGCTGTCACGAAAGGTCTCAGGAAAAATACGTCTAAATAACGAAGAACTGTCCATAAACCTGACGCTCCCAAGCAAAGGGTCCATTCAAAGTACCTGACCCATCCTCAAGAATCCAATGACTTATGGCTCATCAGGATTCACCGGGCCAGTCCTTTCAGACTGGCACGCTTCCTGCTGAAGGGTGCTGGTGATAGGTCGGTCTCAATCCAAATCCCATGTTGTTGTTGTTGAGGTTATCCATGTTGAAGTTGAAGCACCAGTTGTCCCTAGTTTTGGTTTTAAGTTTCCCCCTGATGACCGCTTGCGGAAACGCAAGCTTTACCGGTAAGTCCGGGCACAAGGGTGATAACAAAACAGAGAACGTGTTACCACCAGCCAAGGAGCTTCCCTTAGAGCCTAAGAAGGAAGGTCCCAAGCCTGGCACTGAAGTGCCAGTGCTCCCAGAAAAACCAGGAGTGCCCGGTGTCCCAACCGGTCCTGGTAAAGAGAATCCGGGTCAAAACCCAGGTCAAAACCCAGGTCAGAATCCCGGACAAAGCAAAGGTAACCCTAACGAACCGGAAGTGTGCATCGACCCGAAAGGCAAAATAGTTGTTTGCCCTGACGCCGATGAACCTGCACAAAATCCAGTTCAAAACTAAGCCTTTGCAGACGGTCGCCTGCTGCCAACCCCGGCAGGCGGCCCTGCCCTTTTTCCTGCTCCAAATTTCCCTAAGCCAATTCGCTTGACTTTTATTTTTGACATAGCTAGAAAGCGCCTGTCCCGAAAATTTAAATCGGATCAGGAGAAAGATATGAGTATCTTCGCGCGCTCGCTAGTCTTGAGTTTTGTTCTAGTTTCAACGGGCTGTGGCACTGCTAAATTCACCGGAAATCATCGTAAATTGCCCCCCAATCCCAATAAATCGGCCAATACTGGCCTTGATTCCAATCCCTGCAGGGACACTCAACCGCTGGTAGCTGTTGAGATTCCTGGCGTTCCTGATCCTGTTGAAAATCCCAGTGTTCCCGATCCCGTTGAAATTCCCGGCGTTGCCAATCCCCCGAGTCCTGACGATACAAGTGATGACGAACAAAGCCAAAACAACGCTTCCGAACCTTCAGAAAACCCCATGACAGCTTCCAGCGAGCATGAGGATGAGCCGCAAAATCCAACTGGAGTTGAAGACGGTCAAAATCATGAGGCAGCGCCCGCAGCCAACGCAGCCAACGCAGCCAACGCAGCCAACGCAGCGACCGGAACCCCGATCTGCAAAGTTCCCTAATTATCGAGCCTAGATTTCTCTTGTAGGAATGCCAAGGCTCCTTCTTAAATCGCCTGTCCCTCAGTCAGAATTTAAAACGGCTTCTTACCAAAAGGTAGGAAGCCGGTATTTTATTCCATAAGCTAAGCTCTAGAACTTTTTCTTTTTGCACTTCGGGCACGATCCCACTTCAGCAAGGCAATGGGGGCAAATCTCAATCACATGATTCACCTGCCCAGGCTCTTTGACTGGATCAGGATTTTTCACCCGCTGAGCCTCGTAGGCTCCCCTCACCAGTCCACCGCTTAAGGCCTTTCTCATAAAATAATAAGCACCGCCCAGAAATATAAGCGGCAAGACCAGTTTCCACGCTGCAGCGAGGACGCCGATGCCTCCTTTCATCAGAAAGAAAATGGCCGCCAGCATCAGTAAGATTTGGGTGGTGAACGATTTCAAACAACTTCCTCACTGTGTATCAACTGGGGCTTGGTATAGTAGGCGATTGTAAAAGCTGTGATGAATAAAATGGCAGCCACAATCCCGCCCATCACCCACAGACGCCCCCGACCCTCAGGAACATTTTCAAAACTATAATGAATGGGAACGCCAACCGCTCCAGCAGTCAGGGTATAGGTATCAAATTTTCGGGTGGAGAGCTCCACTCCTTTTTTCACTTCCATCCCATCAGGACCTTTAACGGCAAAGCTATCCTGCCAAACGAACAGACCCAAGGTCTCAAAAGGATAAGGTGGCGTAAAGGTCGCGCTGGCGGTCCCCTGGCTTCCTAACATTTTAAAACTAATCTGAACCAGGGTCTCTCCGGGAGGAAAGATCTTATCGACGATAATCCCGCCGTCTGGCCCAAGTTTAAGCTCATCAGGACTTAAAACATCCTGGGCCTGAAAATCCACAGTCTCCTTTGGCAGCATAACGGGAAAGGTATATTTCTCGGGTTGCGGACTGTCATTGTTCACAACAAAGATATAGGACCCCCAAATCGAATCGACGCCCGGATAGAGGATATAGATGTGTTTACCGGCTATGGCTGTCGTTGCCCCCGCCTGGGAGGGAGCCAATGCCAATCCGAACGTCAGGAGGAGGACTCTAAACAAGCCTTCATGAAACCGCTGTAATATCCTAGTCATCAGCTTTGCCCTCCTTTGGCTTTCTGAGCGGCCAAGAGATCGTTGATAAAATCAAGACGGCGTGCGGCGTCTATGTAACGATTGCTCAGATACTGCTTCCGCTGCTCCCAAACGATCCGGCTGATTTTCTTAGCGTCAAAAGTTTTTTCGTCTTCAATATAACGCTTTAGAATAGCTTCTTTCGTAGCCACCAGACGCTCCGGTGAATTGAGCGAGGATGCCGACGCGAGGGCGCCCCCCTTCGCTAAAAAGAGCGGGGAGAAAATGATCAGGACTGCGGCAAGCGAAACTAAAGATGCAAAAATAAACATTAAACTTTCTCCCGCTTCATGCGTTGGAGATTTTGTGCCATTTCCTCAAGTATGACGACCGAGGACCTTACTCCGTGACTGTCGGCCCTGACCCGACGTTTCCATACCAATAGCCAAATCAAAATAGGGCCAAGGATGAGCAGCATGATAGGAATGATCCAGGCGAGGGCATTGAATCCTTTGACTGGTGGCTCCCGCAGAATCCAGGCTCCATAACGCTCGACGAAGTAATCGACAATCTGCTCGTGATTTTTGCCGAGATTGATTTGCTCCTGAACCTGTTCCTTGATCTGAACCGAAAATCCGGCATCTGATTCCAAAACACTCAGGCCCGTACAGGTCGGGCAGCGAAACTCTTTGGCGACGTCGCGAAATCTAGGATCGTTGGTATCGAATTTAGGTTTCTTCTGATTCGACTCGGAAGCGGCGGGTGGGGTCGCTCCAGCACCGGCAGGGGCAGCTGCTTGGGGTGCAGGCGATGGCTCCTGGGCCAGGACTGGAAAGCTGATCAAAACGACTAAAAGACTTAAAATTCGCATCATTTGCTTGTCTCCCACTCACCGGCAACCACATCACGACTTTTATTACCGCGATACCTGTCAAACAAGGCGATAACTCCCCCGCAGCAGATGATAACGATGGCCAGCCAGACAAAACGAACCGTCGAATTGATGAAGAGTTGAAAGGTTGCGCGTTTGCCATCGCTTTGATCGAAGTCGACCAGATGAAGATAGATGTCGTGCCAGAAATCGCCGGAAATCGCGATCTCATTGAAAGTCTGATCCTTGGTTGGATATTTGGACTGGGCCGGGTCCATTTCCTCTATTAGCTGATTGTTTCTGTAGACATTGACCGGTGCCGTGTAATTGGTCGCGTTGTCCTTCTGCCTGGGATCGATTCCGCTCGCCTTAAATTCGAAGCGATAGCCATAGAATTCAAAACTTTCGCCAGCTTTAAGTGTCTGACGATGTTCAAGGCCACGATAGTTTCCAAGAAAGCCGAAGATGGCGATCAGGATACCCAGGTGGGAAACCCAGCCACCAAAATAGCCGAGGTTTCTTTTAAAGAAAAATACGAATTTGAATTTGAGATCCGCGAGGCGGTAGTAGAGGTCGCCGATCAAACAGCCTATGGCCCAGGAAACCAGGTAAATACCGACCAGCTGGGCGATCAGATTCTTCATCGTCGGCGTGCTCATGACGTCACCGAAATAAACCAGGGCAATCGTCAGGGGGATGGCAAAAACAATGGCTGTAAAGATAATGCGCTTGCCGTGGGGCATAGCGTTAGAGCCATAACGCAAAAGGTTGCCAAGGGCGACGCCAAAGATCACCCCAAGTCCGACCCAGGGCGCGAACATATTGAAATAAGGCGCCTGCACCGAGATTCTTTGTTTGGTCAGCCATTCGGAAACGATAGGAAACAAAGTGCCGATCAAAACGATGGCGGCAAAGGATATCAGCAGGAATTGGGTCACGACCAAAGCGGATTCCCGGGACACGCCCCAGACCTTTTCCGTATCGGAAGGCAGAATCGAAGGGGCGCGAAAGGCAAAGATAGTGGCGGAGATTATCATCAAAGCGGCAAGGTAGAGCAGGTAATTGGGTCCGATCGGCGATTCGGCAAAGGAGTGAACGGAACTGACCACACCCGAACGGGTCAGGAAAGTTCCAAAGAAGGTCATGAAGAAACCAGCGATTCCAAGGACCAGACTCAGCCGTTTCAAATGTCCGGTCTTATCCTGAACCAAAAGGGAATGCAGCAGGGCCGTCGCCATCAACCAAGGCATGAAACTTGAGTTTTCCACGGGATCCCAGGCCCAATATCCACCCCAACCGAGTTCCACATAGGCCCAACGGCCACCCAGAGTGATCGCCGCGCTAAGAAAGGTAAATGATATCAAAGTCCAGCGACGGACGGTTTTGAGCCAGCCTTCAGTGATATCACCATAGACCAGGGCAGCGATGGAATAAGAGAAAGGAACGACCAGACAGGTGTAGCCGAAGAAAAGCATAGGCGGATGGATCGCCATGTAAACGTTCTGCAGCAGTTCGTTCATACCGCGGCCATTGGGAGGTGCAGGCAGATTGGCAATGAAGGGATCAGAGTGGGACCAGGCGAGGTAAAGCATCCAGCAGATGACAGCCTGAATAGCGGCTATGACATAAGGCATTATATGTTCGTTGTCTTTGGAATGGCTCCAGGCCGCAACCGACCCTATCACCGTCATGTAGGTGAGCCACATCATGTGCGAGCCCTCCAGAGACGACCAAAAAGCCGTGAGAGTGAAGAGCTTTGGTAGGTCATTGCTTGAGTTTTTCATGACATAGGCTAGAGCATAGTCACGCTGAAAGAGCGAGTAAACGATCAGTCCTGAGGCAGCGACCGTGAGCAGAGTCGTCACGGTCAGAGCCAATTTTGACGAGAGATAGAGTCGCCGGTGACGCCAGAAAGCAGCTAATATCGCAGCGACAAAGCCGTAGAAACTACAGATAAAGCCAAGTAGGATCAGAAAGAAACCTTCATTTGCGAACATAGACGCCTCTTTGGGGGTCAAAGATCAGTGCCAAGCAACTTGGACTAGTTTTGCGGACTCGACGTTTCGGACTCGGATATTCTACACATAACGAGTTGAATAATCTTGATGAAAACAATGGCATCCGCCCCGCCAGCCCTTGATATCGAAATTCCGTACTAGGTCACTATAGTTAGAATCAATGCGTTCGAATACCCTCAAGGGCAATTATGAGAAAAATTGTGTCAAAGGCCCTTGCATGTCGCGTGGCGCCTTTGTATTCAGAGAGTCTGGAATTTGCGGGTGATCAGCCTAGAAAGTCTTAAACTTATGCCAAGTCTCTATATCAAAACTCTCGGTTGTAAGGTGAATACTTATGACACCCATGCTTTGGAAAACCAATTTAAGGCCTTAGGCTATACTATCGTCGAGAGTCCGGACTTGGCGACGGTCTCGGTATTGAATACCTGCAGCGTCACGGAAAACGCCGACAGGGAAGCCCGTTATCTGCTCCGTCGCTTCCGTAGGGAGAACCCTGAAACCATCGTGGTGGCGACAGGCTGCTACGCCCAGACCGATTCCCAGCGATTGGTCGATATGGATGAGGTTGATCTGGTTTTCCCCAATCAGACGAAAGACATAGTGGCCGAAGCCACCCATGACTTTGTCAAAAGACAAAGCAGCGGTTTGCCGGAGACTCGGGCCTCAAAACTGCCAGAGCATGTAAAAGCTGTGAGCGGCAATCGTCAGGGCCATTTCAAATCAGCCCTGACCATGCTGGAAGCGGATTCCACTCAGACCCGGGCTTTTTTAAAAATCCAGGACGGTTGCAATGGATTCTGCAGCTACTGCCTTATACCCTATGCAAGAGGAGCCTCTAGAAGTGTGGCGCCCGAGGAAGTAACCCGCGAAGTCCGTCGGCTCATCGAACTTGGTATCAAGGAAATCGTCTTCACCGGTATCCATATCGGTGATTATGGGGATGATCTGGGCCAGGAAAAAGGCTTTGTGCAACTGCTCGAAACGATTTTGAGCTGGCCGGATATGATCCGCATCCGCATCTCCTCGCTCGAACCGCGGGAGTTGACGGAAGACCTTTTGAAAGTCCTAAGCAGTCGCCCGGAACTTTTTTGCGATCATTTCCATTTGCCATTGCAGGCTGGCTCTGACCGCATTCTCAAACTTATGCGCAGAAGTTATGACTCCAGTCAGTATGCGGCTAACGTTGCTCTGGCTCGTAGCTATTTTCCCAAAGCAAATTTTGGTGCCGATATAATTCCGGGCTTTCCCTCGGAAACAAATGAAGATTTCGAAGAAACTATCGCCTTTATCAAAAGCTGCGACCTCAACTACCTTCACGTTTTCCCCTATTCCCAACGACCGAACACCGCAGCCGCGAAGATGGCTGGCCACCTGCCGGGTGACGTCGTCAAGCAGCGCTCGGCGAAGCTGCGGCAACTGTCGATCGAACTTAAAGAAAATTATCTTCGAAAATTTATCGGCACCGAGACTCGGGTGCTTTGGGAAAAGGATACGGATGCCCAGGGCCGAGTCAAGGGTCACAGTACCAATTATTTAGAGGTCTGTGCGCCCCAGCATAGCACGGTCCTCCCGGGGACTATCAATCGGGTCCTTATCAAAGGATTTGTCGAAGATCTCCGTTTGCTCGGGAAAGTCCTCGATCTTGAAGCACCTTCGCTGCCCCTTAACGCACCTTCCATGCCAGAGGCCGAAACGCAGGCTTAAGAGGCCTTGGAGCTAACACAAAGTTTTGCAGCTTCCAATATTTTGTCGAAACCCGCCGACTTGTTGATGAAAGCCCTTACGCAACAGGGGCAGCGGGCAATCTCCTCACTCCGATCGCTGGCACTGATGAGTACCATCGGCATGTCATCAAGCAGACTGCTCATGTACTCGGCGATCTCTACGCCGTTGAGTGCACCCAAGTCGTAATCGATAATCGCGACATCATAATTCCGGAGCAAACTTACAAATCCCAGTTCTGAAAGCGAATGGAAGGTATCGAGTTGGATACCCTCCAGCGCTGCCGAGCGCGCAAGTATCGCCGTATAACTGGGATCATCATCGATGAGTATCATTTTTGGAGGTCGGGCCGGGTCTGCCTTAAGGGGATGAGGCAGTTCAAGTGGACGTTCTGATTCTTTGCCCTGAGAGCTTGCCCTCTTGGCCTCGAAAGCCTCTTTAATATTTTGGGAAATCATAAGCGCTCCTCCGCATGCGTTTATCCTGAGTCAGGGGAACTGTCGCCGGTCCAGTCCAAACAAACCTGAGGACGAGGACCGCTTGGCTCTATCTCGCGCTAGCGAGAGTCATCCGCTGCATGCCACCCTCGCGCCCGCTGCGCTTCAACTTTATCCCTATGGCTTCCATTATTTCTGACAAAAGGAGTTCACTTTTTACATTACACTTTAATAGATGTGATTTTCATAAATTCATTATTTTTTTACGGAAGAATTGTGGGACAATGTCTGGGCAGCAGGCGGTCGATCAATCGTGGATAGATTCGCTCCTTTTTTTTCCGGGAGAATGGGTTGTGTATAAACTTTGGGAATTCGAAGGCTATCACCAGAATATTTTCAAGGTCGAAGCCGGATTTACCAAACAAGATTCAGGATTCAGGCTTGAATATCGCCTGTCCGGCCCCCTGGATCAGCTGATCATCCCTGACAAGGCTCCGACTTCGTCGTTTCGTGATGAACTCTGGAAACACACATGTTTTGAGGCTTTTTTTCAAGATAGTAAAAGTCAGGCCTACTGGGAACTCAATTTTAGCCCCAGCCGGGAATGGGCGATCTATCGCTTTAAAAATTATCGCGAGCGGATTGAGGCGGATATCTCAAAGTTCATATTGGTGATTCAACAGGAACGTTACCCAGGAGAGGTCGTGATAAAAGTCGATATCAAGCCGACCGGGATTGTCGCGGTCGGCCGGGTGGGCCTAAGCTGCGTTCTTGAGCACAGCACAGAAGCTAAAAGCTATTGGGCACTCCGGCATAGCGAGGAAAAACCTGATTTTCATGCTTCCGAAAGCTTCATTCTCAGCGTTTGAAGGAAGCATGAGGCTCTCCGGAGCTTGGTATCAAGGCTCGGGAGTGAAAAGCTTCGGCCGCAATTGTCTCTTATTCTACCGAGAGACCAGATCCTGTCGGTTACCCTTGCTACTTGGAACTTCCTTGACAAAGCTTAGGCAGGACGTTCGATCACCGCTCCATTGCCCGCCCCGCACCGTTCCCGTGATGTCGACGGTAAAGACCACCGCACAGGAATTTTTCTGCCTGCTTTTCGCTTTGTACTGAAGAAACCGCAGGCCGAGGCCCATGTCCTCAGTTTTGGAGGCGATTCCCCAATGCTTTTCCAAAAAATCCCGCGGCAAACCCAACCAGGTCTGAACCCGTCGCTGGATGACATCGGGGGCTTTTTTAGCTTGAAGGGCCGAAGCTGTGGTAACACAGGAAGTCAGAAGGGACGATAAAATCAATAGACCTACCGCCCATGAACTGCGCATAGTAATCGCCTCGCCTCTCAACTGTTGATGTACTTCCATCTTAGCAGAAAGGATCAAGGGATAAAACGGGGCGACCCGTCAACCCGAAAAAGCAAGCCGGCCCAGCGCTCCCGAAGACTCTAGACTTCACCGCCCAAAGCGATAAGGCGGACCCCTTCAAGCACGAGATCGCTTCGGTATTCACCTTTGATATAACGACCCAAAATCTCGCCGTCACCGCCGGTAAGCAAGATGCGGGGGGCATCCCCCTCACGCGCCATTTCCCGGAGCAGGTATTCGATCAGGGCCAGCGACTCATGGAGGATTCCGGAAATCATCGCACCCCGGGTATCGTGACCAAAAAGGGGAAGATCGTCAGGGAGAGGCTCCTCAAAAATTTTGATGAGCGGCAACCGATCGGTCCTCAGATGAAGGGAATTTAACTTCGTCTGTAGTCCCGGCAGAATGTATCCACCTAGATAGCGGCCCCGGCCACTCAATGCTTCGACGGTAATACAGGTCCCTGCGCTCACAACCAATACGGGAACGTCCCGATACTGATGTCTTGCCGCTTCTGAGAGGGCGACGCGGTCGATACCGAGTTGAGCAAAATGATACAAAGAGAAATCGACCCGCAAGGGCCGCTTGGGAAGTTCCACCAGACTGATTTGATGCGGTTTCAGGAGATCGGAAAGCTTTTCCCAAGGCCTTGAGGCCACTGCGATGCCATGGGCGACCCAGGGTCTGGGATGCTTGAGGGTCGCTAGGAATTTATCAAAGGTCTCGGCATGCTCGGGATCCCGAAGATCGATTTTCAGGACCTTGGCTTCGCCTCGCCTGGCATGGTCATAATAGGCCAGTTTTATAAGGCTGTTACCGATATCGGCAATCATAAGAGGCAGCGCCTCTGCCAGTTGATAGATCCAGCGATAGCCATGTGAGGCGGTGCTGATCGCTTCAACATTGTCCTGCCCTACCTGGGAAAGCTGCAGGATACCATCTTCCGTTACCGTTTTGAGTGTTCGAAGCTGACCTTGATCGCTCTTCCAAAGCTGACCTTTTTCCAGGGCATAAGCACCATATGTCTTGAGCCAGCCTTTTTCCTTCAAACGACTTTCAATAAAAAGGCAAAGCGCGGTGCCCAGTCTGAGAGCGTGATCGGCCGCTCCAGTCCCGATAATACCCTCGACCGACACGCTCTCCTGCTCGATGACGACTGGCGCCTTGTGCAGATTCATACCGATTCCGATGAGAACCGGCCCCCAGTCGTTGCCTTGCAAACGGCTTTCACAGAGGATGCCAGCGAGTTTACGTCCCGCGAAAAGAAGATCGTTTGGCCATTTGATGGTGACGCGAATCCCAAAGGTCGAATGGATAAAATCAGCAGTCTGGGCGGCGACCCAGAGAGGGAGGCTGCCGCGATGCAGCGGTAAGGGATGAAGTTCGGGAGGCAATGCCAGAGTCAGATAGAGGCCGCCCTCGGGGCTTTCCCACTGCCGGCCCGAACGGCCCCGGCCAGCCGTTTGCGAGGTGGCGATGACGGCAAAAGGTGGAACCTCAGCCTTGCTGTCGATCTGTCTGGTGGCAAAGCTGGAGGTCGAATCAAGGCTATCAAAAGCCAGTATTTTCATAGGTCAAAAAGCAGCGAAAGATCCGACCATCGCGCCGCGGTGATGATAGAGCTCGTGGAAATAAAGTTGACGCCGGTTTCAGCGATAGCCCTGACGTTATGCAATCGCACATTGCCCGAAGCTTCGATGATAGCTTTGCCATTTACTAGCTTCACGGCCTCGCGCATTTCTTCTATGCCCATGTTATCGAACATGATGATGTCAGCGCCGGCGGCCAGGGCTTCTTTGACCTCCGCGAGATTGGTCGTCTCCACTTCGATCTTTAAAGTTGGCGGCAGGCCCTCCTGCAGACGATTGACGGCAGCAGTGATGCCACCGGCTGCGCGAATGTGATTTTCTTTGACAAGGGCCCCATCACATAATCCAAAGCGGTGATTTCTGGCTCCGCCAAGGACGGTCGCCGATTTCTCGAGAATACGCAGTCCCGGTGTGGTTTTTCTGGTATCAAGCAGCTGTGTCTTCGTGCCTTCCAGGGCTTTGACAAATTCACGCGTGATCGTCGCGATACCACACATGCGTCCCATCAGATTGAGCGCAACACGTTCGCCTTTGAGAATCGACCGGGCCCGGCCGGAGACGGCCAAAAACTCAGTACGATCCTTAGCGAACTGGCCATTTTCCACCTTAATCTGTATATCGAGTTCCGGATCCACTTTCCGAAAGACAGCGGCAGCAACGTCGAGACCGGCGGCAATACAATCTTCTTTGCAGATGATGCGGGCCCGCGCTTTGCGGCCTTTTTCCACACAAAGGTCGGTCGTCCAGTCGCCATAGCCCCAGTCTTCTTCCAAGGCTCGTTCAATGATAGGTTCGATTTGTATACCGTGCAGTTCATGCATATGACGTCCCCCCATTGCGGTCGTATCGACCATTTCCGCAGAACCGTGGGACTCTGCAAGAAAGCAATCTATTTGTCAACGAGCAGCCTCGAGCGCTCCTGCGACAGCTTGTCGATTTCGCGCATCAAAAACTCACGAGCCAATTCGGTAAAATGTTTTCGGCAGTATTCTTCGACGGATTGACGCACTAATTTCGACATTTCTTCCTGAAGCATGGGCTCCAGCATACCGCTGAGCGGTGAGGAGATGTAGGCCGTATCCTCATTCGATGCACCAAAACGCTCGCTCGGACCCTTATAAATGCCTGAGTTCAACGGACTCGTTTCCTGGTGGATGGGCGGCAGGGAGGCCGCTATCGGCTCTTCCCTTGCCGCTTGTAACTGCGCCTCCCGTTCCACTTCCGGATGATAGGGCTTGGCCTTAAACTGTTCCGGGCGGAAAGCCTGCGCTTCAAAGGGATCGATGCCAAAGGGTTCGGGACGGACGGGTTCAACCTTAGTTTCCGGCCGGGCCTCCGTCTCCGCCTTGTTAAAATATTCAAGGCCAAGGTCAAAGGTATCGGTTTTGCGGAAAGAGCTGGTGAATTCTTCCACAAAGTTTCGTGTGACGGCGGGTGGCGGGGGCGGTGGTGAATCTTTGGGCTCATCGTGAAAAGAAAATGTCGAGGGCACCACTTGAGCCGGGGGCGCAGCCTTTTCCTCGCTGTATCGATGGGGAATGGGCCGACCCAGTGCTTCCCGCGTGATCGCGATAAGCTGCGCGGCATCGAAAGGCTTTTTTAGAAAAAAGCGGAACCCGGCGCCACGGAATTGGTTCTCATCGATATGATCGTAGCTGCCTTCCAGGATGACGAAAGCCGATTTGGGCGACGTTTGATGCAGCCGACTAAAATCATGCACGCTTTGCACACCCGCTAAGGCCGCATCGACGATGACCAGACTCGATGGGGTACTGACCAATTCGCGCAGGGCTTCCTGCACGCTATCGGCTTCGGTGATGAGCACATCATAATCCTGAAAGGCTAGTTTGATCACCCGTTGTATCGTCGCAGAATCGTCGATGACCAACCACTTTTCTGCCATGACCGTCTCCTCAAAGCATGTTCCCAGGACCCGAACCGCGCCCAGAATGATGGTCCATTCTATCAGACTTCGGCTTCGGCTTAGACCGTATTTTTGAGGAAAGCGGAAAAATGCCTGGGGCCAGGCCTTGAGCTGGGAAAAACCATTGGCAAAGGAAAAAGGCCCCGAGAGCTCGGGGCTTTCACACACTCTTAGGGCAGTGGATTGAAATTCAGCAGGCTTTGCGACAGTCGAGCTTTTCGTTGACCGCGACCAGAATAAGGTTGCGGACGTGGCCGAAGTTCTCTTTGATCGCACGTAGGATCAGATGGTAATCATCCCACGAGAAGTGCGAACTGCGTTTTTTGCTATTGAGTTCCTTGAAGCACTTGATACGCAGATTCTCCAAATAGACTGCTTTGGATTCATAGAGACTCTTCAGGGTTTCTGCATCTAGCCCTTCAGCCAATATAGGCTTAATAAGCTCCCCCATAATTTCTCGATAGGTCTCGTAATCTGTCGCTGTACACTCAGCCATATGCGCTCCCTGCTTCAGGTCCAATGCTCTATATTTTCCTTCTCGTCAAAAAAGCCTAAAACTTAAGATGTCAGTTAGAAATACCCTTTAGACATAGCCCAAATTTTCTATGTTATGGCAGCGTTACTGCCGGGTTTGACTGCGATGCATTCTTGCCACTCGGTTTTGAATCACTTAGAATACCAGTCACATCAGAATTCTGACGAGATTGACAGGAGCACCTATCCGTGGGCTTTCAAAATGGAAGTTTTTCCCTTACCCGCTATCGAGTTTATGGCCGTGAAAAACGGCTAAGCGTTGGGGAACTCAACGGGAAATTTGCAAGCTACCAGGCCGGCCCTTTGCAATTGCAAAACTCAGGCAAGGAACTTGAATATGCGTGGGTCCTGCCGGAAAATCCCGAACTTGACGACAGAAAAGCGACAGAGGACAACTGGACTCTGAGCGACTGCCTTTTTGAGGATGGTATACTTCTTCGCATTCGTGTGGAAAAACGCACAGTTCCAACTCAGCTCCTCAACATCGTCGCCAACCGCCGCTGGCTGGAAACCAAGGCTGAGGAAGAGGATAGGAAAGCCGAGGAAAGAGTCCAGAAAAAACAAATCGTCGATGAAGTGAAGGAAGAGCTCCTGCGGATGAGCCTGCCCGCTCTAAGCCATATCGACGCATTCTGGAAAGATCAGGACGATAGCATTTATCTTTTTTCGCAGGGTAAATCGGCTCGTGAATGCTTTGAGGATCTCTTCCGCAAAAGTTTTGGGCACCAGCATAATTTGACCCTTGTCCGTATTCTTCCCCCGGTTATGGGGCTTGATATCTGGAATGGCGGCAACACCGAAATTCTGGAAAAGATCCGCCAGACACTGCCGGGTGGGATGACAGGAATGGAAACGTCCTGATCTCCAGATTAAATACTTTGAGCTAAGTACTTAAACTTTATGACGAAGAATGCTAATTCGTTCGAGTGGCATCGAATTCTACGGCGACCCCAGGCAGGGGCGTGAGCTTTCAAGAGGAGAAACTGCGATGGTTGAGGATTCAGTGGTTGCCGAGAAAAGCCTAACGATCAGAATCGGGGAATGGTTTTTCAAATGTCGCGACTATACACCTATTCCTCTCATCATCCTGCTTTTGATTTTTTCCCGAGCGACGGCTTTCTCAGCAACTCTCGGTCTGATTCTCATATGCTTTGGTGAGCTCTTCAGAATCTACAGCGTGGCGTTTATCGGCACAGTCTCGCGTACCCGGAGTCACAGCACAGGTCAAAAACTGATTACCTCTGGCCCCTTTAGCTATGTTCGTAACCCTCTTTATGTCGGGAATTTTGGAATTACCGCTGGCATCGCCTTGCTTGGCGCGAACCTTTGGATCTTCATCGCGACGGTGATTTTATTCTGTGTTCAGTATTATTTCATCGTAAGGTTTGAAGAGGATTTGCTCTTGGAGCGCTTTGGCGAGGAGTATGCGGAGTTTATGCGCACGACGCCACGGTGGATGCCCGCCCGCTTGCCGAAGCTTGATCAGATCGAATGGCCGGATAATTTTTCGCCTTCCCTGAAGAGTGAGAAGCACACGCTTCGTACTATCCTTATTTTAAGCCTCGTGCTTTCTTTGGTCGGAACTCTCGTTCATTGAACCATCGATTGCAAAGACAATCCCCAATCGCTTGAGTGGGGATGTTTTGCAGGGCGCCCTTGATAAAAAGCCGCGGGCATTCTTAGATGGATAGTCAGGGGATAAACGGCAGGTGCCCACCCCCGGTTGGCCTTAAATAAGGAGAGTCGCGAGATGAGGATCTTCCCTACGGGCTAAACGATCACAAAAAACCGCCCCCCCTTCCTCTTCGTGCCAAACCCAACCCTCGAGTCCAAGTCGGTCCCATACTCTCAGTAGATGGGGATAACTTTCCTTATACCACCCCAAATCCAATTCAAACCGGAGAACATCGTGCATGATGCTGAGGGCCCGTCTATGCTGATGGCGTTTGGATAATTCGCTGAGATGATGCAAATAAAGCTCAAGCCCCTCGTTCCCGAGGTTGAGAGATTGCCAGAGTTGATGCATGGCCTGGGGTTCGAGTTCCTCAAACAGCCAGGCACCGATACGAATACAGAAGGCTCTATTGAGCCGGGCTTCCACAAATTGATTTAGCATCGTCAGGCTGCGATGGACGACCGGCGTCTCGATTTTGACATTAAGCAGTCGTTTCACAAAATCCATGGCATGAGCTCGACCGATCTGCATTCCTGATAAAAGTTTGAGCCGTTCCTGGACTACAGTCCACTTTCCTATCAATTGCGATGCGGATACGATCTCGTCGGTGTTCGCTTCACCTTCGAAGGCATCGTCATCTATCGCCTCGAATTTGACCCTGTCGATTGTCTTCTTACTGGTATTTGCATATTTATACTTGCTGTCATCTTTATCTTCATCATCGTCTTCTTCAGCAAAATCTTTGGCCGTATGACTGGTGAGGCTTAGGACCTTTTGAGGCGTGATTTCAAACTTTGCGCGAGGTGCCGGCGTGGCTAAGGCAGGCGAAGGTGGAAGTCCGGGAGAGGAGGCCAGGATGGTGTTTTCAGCTCTAAAAGCAAGCGGCAGCGGTTCCGCAAGTGTTACCGATTGAAAGGCCGCTACGATTTTAACCGGTGGCACAGTCGCTTGAGGCTGGGCAGCTATCGGTGAAGGCATTGCAATCGTCTGCGGCATGGGCACTCCTGCGGGAGCTGCACTGGGTGCCGCCTGCGATTCAACTTTGATATAGGATTCGACTAAAGCAGGAACCTGATTGGGAAACCTTGGAAATTCAGATTCAAGGTTAAATGAAGGCGCAGCTGTGGTCGGGCCTGGGGCAGTTGAATAAAAGTCTGCAGGAGCGAGGGTTGGTGCGGGTGCTGCGACTGCTTGGGGTGTAGGGGTTACGAATTGCGCGGGAGCCGGTGCTGCCGCTTTTGCAGGGACAGGAGCAGCTTGCGCAGGAGCAGAGGCAGCTGCCGCAACGGCTTGCGCCCTGGGTGCTGGTGCAGCCGCAACAGGCGGAATAGCCAAAGTCAATGGCGGTGCCGGTTCCTTGAAAACAAAAGGCGCAAGCGTTGGATTATAAATATGGTCCTGTACCGCACTATTTAAGTCAAAATCATTGCCTATAAGAAGTTTCGACAGATCGTCCGACGCCGTTCCCATACCACTGTAGGCAAATCCCGCCGCCGGCAAATCAGTAACAGTATCAACATCATCATCAGAATCTAGGACGACAAAGTTCGGCCCGGAATTCACCGGATAATTAACATTCTTTACTGAGGATGACGAGGTTTTTGCGAGGTTGATCTGCTCATTGCTCTCGTTTAACTTTTCGAGGGAGATAAGCATGGTGCGTTCGGCAGTAGGCACTTCTTCGTCGTCGTCATCAGGTTGGAAGAAGGGCTGGTTCTCAAACTTTTCATCGATTTCAGTTGAAACTGAAATGTAGGCGTTTTCCCCGATATCGTCTTTCAGCGAAAACCCGGTCTGGGTGGTGCGAACCGCCTTAACGGGGGCTGTTTGCGCCTTAATATTACTACTAGCGCTGCTATTAAAGTTATCGTTGTCGGATGCGGTTTTGGCATTATCATGTGTCGGCAATTGAGCCCGCTTGGTGTATTCGAGACTAAATCCAAAGCCGTCTTCAGGGTCTTCACTCTCAAGAGCCCCCATCGGGTTGAAGGCAGCCTCCGGAGCGATGAACTTTGAATTGGAATGAGGACTCGGATTTGAATTCAGATCTATATTGGAACTTTGGTTGGGATGCAAATGGGAGCCAGAGAGGGACTGGTTTTCGGGCTTTCGGTTCGGCGATGGACTCACGCGGGCCGGGTCCGGCGCGGCCAATTCAAAAGGCGCGGAATGGGAGGGTTCGCCATTGCTGCTGAACATATCTTCATTAAACAACGGGTCAGACGCTGCGGGCGCAGGGGCGACTTGAGGGGCAGCGCGCGGGACGACAGAGGCTGCACCGGGAACAGGAGAGGAAGTTGGGGCCGCGGTCCTGATTGGATTTTGTGATTGTAGAGGGACGGGAGCCTGCGTTGTCCTTGGATCCTGACTGGGAAACCCTGGAACAGCCTTGTTTTCAGGCGGCCTGGTCGGAGTGGCTTCCGCCACGCGAGAAAGATCGGACATGACTGTATGATGCGGAGTTCCCATGCGGCTTTGTTCGGCGCCGGCACTCGTTGGAATATTATTTACATTCTCGTCATCTCCAGGAATTCCTGGAAATTCTATGGGATTTACAAGGGTTGTTTGCCGAGCCCGTGGCGCAATGGGCCGGGTCTGTGATTGCATAAGGGGAGCTTCAGACTGGAGCTTGGATATTTCCTCGCGAACCAGCGCGGCATTTTCTGCCCGGCCCAGATCAATAAAACACGATTCCACATCCTTAAGTGCGCCTATCTCGTATTCGCGGCTAAGCTTTTCCTTACGGGCCTCCTGCAGCTCGACATAGGCAGCTTTTAGAGCGGCATAGGGATTGCTTTTGAGCAGCAATCCCACCAGACTCTTCAGATAAAGAATACGATCGATCCCGTCCTCTTCCAGAACCAGGGTCATGAAGCGATCGATCAATGTTTCATTGGTCGGCTTCGCCTCGATACGCTTTAAGAATTCTTCTAGCCCACTTTTCATGCCAGTAACCTCTTATCAAGATACTAACATGGGGCAAAGCGGCTCGCACCCGCCCCACTAGGCAAATGCGCGAGGCGATCATGCTGCAAAAAAAACCCAGTAACAGGACAATCAAAATAGAAAACCCCAGGAATTTTTATTCCCGGGGTGGCCCGTCAAAACAAGATCTAGGATTTGGATGAACCCTTGCCGTACAAAAACAAAAATCGTTCTAAGTCGATAATCGTTGAACTTATTTTTTCACTTTTTCCACATACTCACCGGTACGGGTATCGACCTTCAGCAAATCACCTTCCGAAATATGGAAAGGCACCGTGATTACCAAACCGGTTTCCATCGTCGCCGGTTTTCCGCCGCCGCCCGAGGTATCGCCTTTGATGTTCGGCTGAGTTTCCTTGACCTGAAGGACCACAAAGTTCTCAATGTCAACAGCCACGGCGCGCCCCTGGAAGAAGGTCACTTTAACGATACTGTTTTCAATGATGAAATCCTTGGCATCCTCAATCTCCGATTCCTTGAGAACTTCCTGCTCGTAAGTGGCAAGGTCCATGAAAGTATAGCTGGTGCCGTCGTTATAGAGGTATTGCATTTCCTTGTATTCAAGATCGGGTACAGGAACCTTATCGCCAGCCTTGAAAGTCACCTCAAGAACCTGAGCTGTTTCCAGATTTTTCAAACGAGTACGAACAAAGGCCGAACCTTTACCCGGATTCACGTGTTGGAATTCAACGATCACGTAAGGTTTGCCGTTGTGTTCAATTTTCAAACCTTTTTTGAATTCGGTCGTTGCATACATAGACTCTGCCCTTTGTTAGTACGTGAAAAATACACTAGTCAAAAAGGAAGACACCCACGCAAAGAGCTGTCCCTCCTGAGTATTCGCGCCTAGATTAAAAGAAAAATCGCTAGGGTACAAACTATTCGTGAGTAAGGCTGGGCTTTCGTTCGTTAGCTGAACCGCTAGTCCTTTGAAGGTAGAATTCTCGCATCTCTTTGGCCAGGTCAAGGTGACGAAGAATACGCAGTATCGGGCCGCGGAAAAAGGCGAGATCCGCCCGACGTTCCCTTTGGATGCCATTGCCCGGGCCAGAAAGTTGACGGCCTGAGGTCGAATGGATGAGATCCCCTCGCCCGTCTGGATATTTTTTTTCTAAAAATACGACATGCCCATCATAGACCAGGAGATCTCCCGGCATAGCTCTGCTCAGTGAAGTTCCTATATCGATCAGACTGTAGCGTTCGGCAAGCTCTCTTGAACTCAGCGTATTCATTAACGCGGTCGTGAGATAAGTAGAATTGAGTCCGGCCTGCTTAAAGACCTCGAAGGTATAATGACTGCAGTCAAGACTGCATTTTGCACAAACTGGGCAATCGCTCAGCCGTTCCTTTGGACCGGATTTTTTTAATTCCAGACAAGTATTACAGGCATTACAATGCTCAGGATCGCCCAGCCGACTGCCTCCGTAGACATAGGAAACTGACCAATTTTCTAGTAAATCAGCAGCTTTTTTGACAACTTGTTCCCGCTTCGGCAGGACTGTGCCGAAGGCGGAGCCCAGCATCCCGAACATAGCGCATGCGAGGAAATATTTACCAGGCCTTAACACTACTGCATACCCCTTGCGCCAGGTTAAGATAGTCATAACGAAGATAGAGTTTTAATCGAATCGTTCCATCGCCGCCAGCACAACTCATCGGAGGCTGGCTGTTTAGGCTTGAGGTAGAGAGAGCTTGTCACGCCAGTTTCGCATAGCCATAGCCATAGACCTCCTACTTATCGTGGGATTACTCAGCATTGGCCTTATTTTTTGGCATGTCGTTTGCGATGAAACGATGACCAGCTGCTTTAAGCGAGACAGCGCCGGTAGTATGCTGGGATTCTTGCTTTTATCGGCTCTGCGGCCTCTTTTCTTTTCACCCCTGGGCCAGGCCGCTTACATTGCCGGTGATAGTTTTGGTGTCTGGATAGGGACTTTCCTAACGGCTTTTGGCGCCGCCCTCTCCTCGATGATCCTTTATTTCCCGGGCCATCTCATAGGCAAGAAAATCGTTCGGCCGTGGTTGAGTTCCAACCTCCCTTCGACCTGGCGCCTCATCCGAACTCAGGATTACAAACTGATATTCGCTGCGCGCTGGATACCATTTTTCCCTTTCGATATATTTTCCATAATCTTCGGCGTCGCCGACTTTCATGCCCGGCGGGTGTTCCTGTTCACCTTCCTCGGCTGCATTCCCGAGGTCTACTTCTTCTCGAGCATTGGCGAGGGCACCAGCAGCATAGTCTATAAAGGGCTTGAAACCCTGACGATCGCCGCCTGCGTAACGATGGCCCCACTCTTAGTCTATGAATTTGTGATGCGAAAGAAAGGCACCAGCCTTTGGATCGCTGGTAAAAAAGTCTATTATGAATTGCTCTACGAAGCGCGCGTGAACAATGATATCAAACGCACGGCCTTCTATTCTTCGGAAAAAATCCCTGTGGTGCTCCTCTATGGATTCTTCTCTTCAAGAAAGACTCTCGCCGTCATGGAGAATCTGTTGACGCGCGAAGGATTTGATGTGATGAGCTTCAACCTCGGTGGATCGCTCGGCGTGTTTTTCACCCGGGGAATCGAAGAAACCGCAGAATTTATCGACAGAAAAATTCAACGTCAGATCAAACGCTATGGCTTCAGCAAGGTCCATGTCGTGGCCCACTCTAAGGGAGGGTTGGTGGCCCTCTACTGGCTCCTTCGTCTCGATGGCGCCAAATACTGCGACAAAATCATTACCATGGGCACCCCTTTCAAGGGCACATGGCTGACCTATCTGGCGATTTTCACGCCACTGGGATTCTTTTGGAAGGATGTTTGGCAGATGCGCCCGGGCTGCCAGTTTCTTAAAGAACTGCATGCAAGTCCAGTGCCTCCGCATCTTAAGATCCATTGTCTCTACTCTCGCGAAGACAAGATCGCCGTCGATAGAGAAGGCGTATTTAACTTTCCTGGCGAAGTCTACGCAATACCTATGCACCACCTGTCGCACTTTCAATTTTTGGCTCGGCGGGATGTGGCGGCGATCGTGGTGAAAATTCTAAGAAATGAACCCCTTGCCGCAATATCATCCCTGCCTGAACACAAGACACTTAAGCCTTCTGACGAGCTTCCGGACGGGGCAGAAAACGATTCGCATAAAACGGCAATTTAGGCTAGTTTACTAAGCTCATTAGACAGCAGGAGCTACTTCGAATGGACGTAGGCAGTTTATCGACATCAGGCAAGGAATCGTGGCTGCACTTTGAGGGTCACGTTCACGTGCTTCTGCCCGCCTTGCCTTTTCGTCTTCTGGTTCGAGCCCGCGCGCGACAGATTTCGCATCGCGAGCTAATCGCCGAACTCGATTACCTCGAACATGATTTTATCTTCGCCAGCTCGGATTTAATCGAGCTTTTTCCTATAGGCGAAACGGTTAATCTCCAGTTGAGCAATGAAAGCGATACGATCTATGTCGTGGCAACGGCCGAGATCATGGAGCGCCAGTTGCAGCCCCATTGCATGCAGCTTCAGTTCGGATTCAAACGGGTGGACGATGAGCTTGAAGATCTCCTGTCGGAACTGAAAGGGGCAGGCTATCGGGTCAGTGGATCCGTGCACTGAGGGCACTAGCGAAGACCTGCGAGATTTTCCAGCGAAATTCTCTTCTTATGATTGTCAATAGGCTCTGAAACTGCTAATCCTTGTAATCAATTTTTCTGCCAATTTTACGGGTTGGGATTTTATCTTGCAGACGGAAAAAGCGAAGAAAATTGATGTATCCAAAGATAAAGATAGCGCCGCTGCCAATCAGGAGACGCTCTTAAAGATTTTTACGGTACCCGAAAGCGTAGACAGCACGCTCGGCCGTATCGAGGCGCAGATATCGACCAACCTCATCGATTTTTTGCGTGAGCATGTCGTCTCGTCGGGAATTTCACCACAAGAACTCGAACTGAACTTTCTGGACTCAAAGATTCCAGAGCAGCCTGTATTTGTTTCTGAGCAGGCGGAATATCTACTCAGGGAGGTTGTTGCGGAATCCGTCCATACCGCTTCCCCTCGTTTTATAGGCCACATGACGTCGGCCCTGCCCTACTTCATGCTGCCCCTCTCCAAAATGATGATAGCGCTCAACCAGAACCTGGTAAAGATTGAGACATCGAAAGCTTTCACCCCATTGGAACGTCAGGTCCTCGGGATGCTGCATCGCCTGATTTATAATAAGAGCGAAGATTTTTACCGTGCGCATATTCAAGAATCGGCCAGTGCTCTCGGAGCTTTCTGTTCGGATGGAACAATAGCCAATATCACGGCGCTCTGGGTCGCCCTGAATCGTGTCTTTAAGCCGACCAGCGAATTCGCTGGGGTGGGTGAAGAGGGCCTTTATGCGGCGATGCAGCATTACGATAGGAAAGGAGTGGTCATACTTGTTTCCAAACGAGGCCATTACTCCTTAAAAAAGGCAGCCAATATCCTCGGTATCGGCAAGCGTAATCTCATCTCCATCCCCACCGATGAAAACAATAAGATTAAAATTCCAAAACTTTTGGAAAAAATTGCGGAGTTGAAGGCCAATCGCATAGCAATTGCGGCTGTGGTTGGCATTGCCGGCACCACGGAAACGGGCAGCGTCGATCCTCTCGATAAGCTCGCCGATATCTGCGAAGTCAACGATATCCATCTGCACGTCGACGCCGCCTGGGGAGGACCAACACTCTTCTCGCGTAAATATTCTCATCTCCTTAAGGGCATTAAACGGGCCGACTCGGTGACTTTTGATGCTCATAAACAACTCTACGTGCCGATGGGTGCGGGGATGGCTCTTTTCAAAGATCATAAATCCTTATCCCTGGTCGCTCACTTCGCCGAATACATCATTCGTAAGGGATCAAGGGATTTAGGCCGTATGACGCTGGAGGGCTCGCGCCCGGGCATGGCTATGCTTGTGCACTCGGGGCTTCGGATCATAGGCCGCACGGGCTATGAGATGCTCATCGATATGGGTATTGAGAAGGCCAGGCGATTTGCCGACATGCTTATGGCTACCGATGATTTTGAGCTGATCAGCGCTCCCGAATTAAATCTTCTCACCTACCGCTTCGTTCCGCCCGATGTCCGGAAGTTTATGAAGACTTGCGCACCCGAGGAATTGCACAGCATCAATAACCACATCAATCGCTTAACCATCACGATACAGAAAGAACAGCGGGACAAGGGCGCAAGCTTTGTTTCCCGGACGGCTCTGGAGCCGGCCATCTACAACGGCCAGTTAATCAACGTCTTTCGGGTGGTACTCGCGAACCCTCTGACTCTGGAATCGCATCTCGTTGAGATTCTCAATGAACAGCGCGATATCGCCCGACGTTTGCTGTCAGGTGAACTGGCGCTGGAAAGTGGCGATGGAGAGGAAGGGGGGGAGCCGACTAAGAGGTCGGCTCCTTAGATCTCTTTGAATTCATTTTCAAACTCGGAAACCCAACGGCAATGGATAGTACCCTAGAATATTATGATAAAAATGCTCAGACTTATTTTGATCGGGTTCATAATCTGGACATGACAGAGCTTTATGCAAGCTTTTTCAAGCATATGAGCGGCAACACCATTCTTGATCTGGGCTGCGGTACGGGTCGGGACGCGCGATATTTCACCGAACGTAAATACCGGGTCATAGCAGTCGATGGTTCAAAAGAAATGCTCGCCATGACAAAACGCGAGTGCCCCGCAGCCGATTGTCGCTTGATAGATTTTAACGAGCCCTTTCTAATTGGTGAACCCATCGATGCAGTATGGGCGTGCGCCTCACTCTTGCATCTTAATGATGAAAATTTTGAAAGGACCCTGAAGGCTGTCGCCGAAGATTTACGCGCAGACGGCGTCATCTTCCTGGGTCTAAAATCAGCCGAACATAGCAAGGTTCCAAGCGATACGAGAACTTTTAATTATTGGACTTCCGAGAAGCTGACGCTCATCTCATCTCGCTGCGGCCTTGTTCCCCTGGAATTCTCGTCTACAATCACCGAACAGGCGACGTGGCTGGATGCCTTTCTTAAAAAGCCTACTCTCTGAGTCAGAGAAGGCCTCCTATCAAATCCAAATCATTTAAAAGCTGTCTTGGGTACCACCGTGAAGGCGGCATCACCAGGCTTTTTCCACTCGAGAATCAGGGCGATTTTATACATCGGACCCTGAAAATAATCGAGTGTGACCGTATGCGAGCCAGCCTTAAGCTCCATCGGCGCTTCTTTGGCCACGGTCTGGTGGTTTCCATCGTTATCGATCAAGAGTTTGTCATCGATCCAGATTTTCGCACCATCGTCTGAAGTGAGTCGGAAGGTATAAAGTCCATCCAAGGGAGCAATAAGCGCCGTACGCGTGTTCAGGCCAAACCATTCAAAAAGGTCGGGGACATCAGGAAATCCTGCAGTGAAATCACGTTCCGGAACATCGTACTGATCCATGCAAACCGTGGTCTTGAACACTTGGGTCTTCCAGTCCGTCGGTAGCACCGCTATGTTAACAGGCAACTGATAGACATCGGCGACGATAGGAAAGTTTACATTCGCCTTGGTACAGCGAGCGAATATCACCTCTTCGGGTATGATATCCAGAGGCGCCGAACTCATAACGGTAGGGTCTGAGACCAAAATTGCAGTAATGATAACTGGAAATTTTTCGGTGCCGGTGGCCGGGCTCGTATAAACGCCGTTCGGACCAATAGTCCCGGGATCTTTTCCCGCAGGACCCATGACGATCCATTTAACGGGTGGATTTTTCGTTCCGTCGCTTAAGACAGCAGTCGCTTGCACTTCCTTACCACCGACTTTGACTTGCGGCGTTGGCAAGGTGACGATCAGCATGGGCTTGGCTGAAGGAACGATCGCCAGAGACGATGAACCTTTCACTGTCGGATCGGCAATGAGAGTGGCTGTGATAATGACCGCAAATTGATCCTTGCCCGTTAGGGGACTGGTATAGACCCCAGTGGCGACATCAATTTTGCCAGGCTCTTTGTCGGCAGGTCCTGAAACTGTCCAGGTCACAGGTGGATTTTTGGTTCCGTTTTTTAACGTCGCAACTGCTGTCGTCTTTTCACCGCCAACTTTCAGCTCAGGCACAGGAATTGTAACAATCAGCTCCATTCCATCTTTTGATGGGATGATTTTTAACGGAACCGAACCTGACACTGATGGATTGTCCTGGAGTGTCGCCGTAATGGTGATCGTGTAGGGCTTAACACCTGTTTTAGGGCTGGTATAGACTCCGTCGGGACTGATAGTGCCAGGATCATTTCCCACTGCGGCTGTCACGGTCCAGTCCACGGAAGGAATCGTTTTATCTGCCATCCTTGCAGTAGCCTGAGTCGTCTTGCCACCAAAGGGCAGTTCCTTCACAGGGACTGTCACGATAAGTGAAGTTTCAGCTTTGCCGTCGCCATCTGATGGCTCATTTTCTGCGCCCTCGCCGTTCCCTTTCCCTATTTCGCTCACAAGTTTATTGGACACGCCATCTATGCTTTTAAAGGATGCTTTTTTACATCCCCCAAGCAAAGGCAGGAGGATGAGCAATGAGAGCAACAAGGTTTTCATGGTAACTCCATGGTAGCTTTAATCGGGCTGGCTCTTTGTCGGAAAAGGGGACAGAAACTTTAATCTCTTATTTAACTATCCAAGTTTATTACATTTTTTAAAATTCAATACTGTATAAAATTGGCCTTCCTACCCACGCTAAACATTTTCATTTTGAGGTCAGACAGGGTCTGTTTTCAGGGTCTAGGTCTGGGATAACTTCGGGGACAGAGGCAGTGGCAATAGCAGGCTCCTGCGCGCGCCTCTCCTTCCAATCTTTTAAAAGGGGCTGGATGCTCGTGTATGAGCCCCACCAAGCATCTGCCGAACCCGCTCGAGAGTCGGTTTTTGACCTTTTCATTGAGGTCGTCAGCTTTCTGAAAGACGTTTTTCATGGTCGGTTGAAAATAAAAAGACCAGCGCCTTAGGATTTCGGAATGGGCCCGAGGTGGGTGATCCACCATCGATCCCCCCAATTGATCAGCGCGCGTATTTCAACCAGATTGGATTCGTTTTTCGCATTCTTTAATTTGAGCTTGCTCTTATAGCAGGACCAATAGGGAAGGGCATTCGCCTCACTGCCCTTTTCCTTCCATTTGCAGGATCCGAGTTTGAAACTCTCGACAACCCAAGGCGCACCCGCCTTAAGACGCTCGCCTTCTCTCTGCAAATCCTTTGCAAACCAACTGACCAACTGCTTATGGTAGGCGCCAGGATCTTTGATTCCCTTCACTTGATTGAAAGGCTCAGCGGGAAAAAATAATGTCTGCGCATCCTCGGCCGCAACCTGGCCATTGAGATTTTTCAGCAAAGGCCCGGGATCAAAGGGAGTGATCGTCTCAATAGCAGGTTTCGCCCCATTCTGAATTGGGATTTCAGCCGCATTGAGCAGCAGAGTCAAAAGCATGGACATGAACAAAACTCCTTGAAAGGTATCAGCAAAATCCCGGCGGGATATTTTTGCCAGGTCACTTAAAAATCACTGTCTTGCCGGCTATATCCCCTCCTAATTTCCCTTTGAAAGCCTCCCGAACCCAACGGGATCTGATTGACAAATCGGCTCGAGAGGAGGAGAAGTAGAAAATTAAGACCCTTACGTCTTGAGAAAGGACAGTTGAATGCTCACTCTAAAAGTTGATGGTATGACCTGCGAACACTGCAAGAAAACCATCACCGATGCTATCCATACCGTCGATGCTGAAGCTGGAGTTCAAATCGACCTCGAACAGGGTATTGTCAATGTGCAAAGTCGCGCTGCTTCGAACGCAATAAAATCAGCTATCACCAATTCCGGATTTGAAGTCATAACCACCACTGGGACGACCGTCGTTCACTAAGAGCTGGGCCGACTCGGGCCCAACCGCTTCTAGACGATAGCACTCAGGATATCGCGTTCATCATCGATCTCCATGGTCATGCCTGCTTCTTCGCCTCGGGAAACATCGGCCCCTTTAATTGCCGCACCCTCAGACCCGGGATTACCGCCAAATTCGACAGGCAGCGGAAGTTTTTGTATGCGTTTGATTCCCCGCTTATCGATCACTATCCTATAGTATTCATATTCACCCTTATAGTCATCCGCGACCGACGTGGTGATGTGCAAAACCAGATCAAGGTAATAAACCTTCGGGACCTGCCTGACCGTGGCATAGAGACGACTCGTCGATACTGCGAGCTCCTCATAGGGCACGTCGAGTGGCGCGAGAAAGCTTGAGACATTTAATCGAAAGAAAGTATAGAGTGCACGAATCTTGCGCTTTAAAACCCGAATTTTTTCGCCCTGAAGGCCAATTCGTTTTCGATAATGGATGATCGACAAGGCTTCGGCATTCAATCGCTCCGGAGCCATCTTCTCGATCAAATTTCGTACCTCGACCGGCATATCTTCAATTTCGACGAACTCAACCTTCTCCTCATGGTAACCGATCTCCAAGGGCTTCGCACTGTCACCGGAGGGCCGATAGACGATCTTGCTGCTGCTGTCGGGCAGGTCGCGGAAAACACTGCCCTTGAAATAACCGCGCCCCAGCTCCTTGATTCGATCTTTCAGAATATAGGCGAAAGTTAGCGCTGTGATCACGATGAAGGTCGAGACGCCCCATTGCGCGCTACTGCTCGAATAGAAGCCACTGAATCCAAGCAGAATATTGGCAAAAGCCGCCCAGAATCCCGCGATTCCGGCAGCAACCATCGCTCCCGCCTGCCGCTGTATCTTGAAGAGTGATTTCGTTCTTGTATTGAGATAGAGGGCAGACCATACACGACGTTTCAAGAACCCGCGTCGATGCAAATAGGTTTCAAGTTCAATTTCATCACTTTTATCATCAATCCAAAGATAACCAAGATGCCGGCTGTAGATACGCAAACCCCGTAAGCGAGCACGGGCAATGGAACGCCATTCTTTGGTTTGGGCGCCGCCATGCAAATCAAAGGATTTTTGGGCCTTTAGCAGAAAATCGTGGATATTGTTCAAAACGTATTCGTCGACTTCACGCAGTTCACTTTTGATCATGGGAAAAGCCTGTTCGGCGCTCTGCAAAACCTTTTGCCATTCCTGGAAGATGACGTTCACCTTTTCAAAACTTTCCTCTATCAACTTCTTCGTCCTGCCGGCTTCCTCATCGCCCTCGCCGAAACGGGCCAGCGCATTCATAACCTTACGGCTTTTCCTTATGATAAACGTGTAATAGGAACAGGCAAATATCTGTGCCTCCTGAATGATAAAGGTCTGTTCCTCGAGACTAGTGTTATTGCGTTGAATATGCTCGCGAATCTTCAGCAGCGGCGAACGATCGGCATCTTCCACATAACCCATGATTTCTTTAAAAGTCAGTTTGGGAATTCGAAAGTTTAAAAACGATTTTACGTCGCGATAGAAATATTCCAGGGGGTAGGTGGCAGGCGTGATTTTCATTTGAAGGGGGAAGAGAAAATAGGATTCGATTTGATACGAATCGGGGTAGGCAACTTCTTCATCCTCACCCTTGACCATCATCCGATATTGAAATGACGCCTCCATCTGAGTCGGATCGAGTATACGCAATTCAGTTTTGACCAAACGTTTCAGTGGAACAAACGGCTTGCCCATATGCATCTCCTAGCAGCATTTTTATCTTAACACGAAAGTCCCCAAGCCTGAATGCACAGAGCAAAGTCAAACCTTCCTAGTCCTTTTCTTTTGATGAATCAGCCAAACTGCCCTCAGACAACTCCTTTCAAAAGAAAGTCTTAAGCTAGCCGGAGCAGGCCGCACCTTGAGGCATTGTTTGCTGTTTTCTTCTCCCAGCCTTTGACCCCACCTGGATCCGGAGCAGAATAGAATTTTGCTAGCCACGTGCCAGTTTGAGCTTTATAAGGTTCTTTCGTTTTAAACTTACGAAAAGGACGTGAATCTATGTTCCGAAAGTCTTACCTCCTCAGTGTTTGCCTTTTGATTCCCACTTTTGTGGCTGCAGCGCCTCAGTCAAAGACTTCGGCAGCTTCCAAGGCCAAAAAACCCACTGCCATAGAAGCCAAGGCTTTTGTTGATAGCTTTAACAAAGACTATTTGCGCCTGGCCGTTAAGAGCAGTCGCAGTTCCTGGGTCAAAGATACCTATATCACTGAAGACACGGAAGTCATTTCGGCAGAAGACGAAACAGAACTCTTGGCTTACTCGACCCAAGCTATGCGCGATGCACGACGCTTCGATAGTGTACAAGTCGATGACGACACCCGCCGCAGTTTAACTCTTATCAAGCTCGGCAATCCTGCACCTCAGGATCGCGCCAGCCTGGAAGAACTGACTGGAATTACCAGTAAAATGGGCAGCATCTACGGCAAAAAGAAACTGTGCGACGAATGGACCAAGAAAAGCAGTTTCGACGTCAGCAAAGACGGCTGTTTGGACCTTGAGGAAATGACCGAACTTCTTGCCAAAAGTAGCAATGCCGATGACCAACTCAAGGCCTGGCAAGGTTGGCATACGATTGGCGGCGAACTCAAACCCCTCTATGAGCGCTTCGTGCAGTTGACCAATAAAGGCGCAAAACAAGGCGGTTATAACGATATCGGTGAAAGCTGGCGCTCGGGCTACGACATGTCGCCTGCCGCTTTTGAAGTGGAAATGGCAAGACTCTGGAACCAGGTCAAACCACTTTACGAAGACCTTCAGTGCTACATGGGTCACAAGCTGGAAACGATATATCCCAATCAAAAGATGAAAGACGGTCTGCTGCCGGCCCATTTGCTCGGGAACATGTGGGCACAGGAATGGTCTAACCTCTATCCAAAGGTGGAGCCCTACGCGGGCTTGGCGACGCTGGATGTGACGAAGGCCCTGGCCGATCAAAAATACGATGCCGTTAAAATGACAAAACTCGCCGAGAGTTTTTTCACCTCGCTTGGATTTGACCCCCTTCCCAAAACTTTCTATGAACGCTCTCTCCTGCTTAAACCTCAGGATCGCGAAGTCGTCTGTCATGCCAGTGCTTGGGACGTAGATTACGCGAATGATTTACGCGTGAAGATGTGCATCCTTCCCAACGAAGAGAACCTGATCACGATTCACCATGAACTGGGGCATGTCTTTTACTATCAGTCCTACTCCAAACTTCCCGTCGTCTATCAGCAGGGTGCCAATGACGGTTTCCACGAAGCCATCGGCGATGCCATAGCCCTGAGCGTGAATTCCACCTATCTCAACCAGGTCGGTTTGATTAAAAATTCGTCGAAGGACGGCGACAAGGATAAAGAACTCATCAATCTTCAGATGAAGACGGCGTTGAGCAAAGTGGCCTTTTTACCCTTTGGCTATCTGATGGACAAATGGCGATGGGATGTCTTTGCGGGCAAAACCACTCCGGATCAGTACAACCCATCGTGGTGGGATCTTCGCGAAAAATATCAGGGTGTAAGCTCGCCTGAACCCCGTCCGAACACCGGATTTGACCCAGGCGCAAAATACCATATTCCGGCGAACGTGCCTTACGCCCGGTATTTCCTTGCAAACATACTTCAATTCCAAATGTTCAAGGCTATGTGCGACGCCTCAGGCTATAAAGGTCCCTTGGCAGAGTGTAGTCTCTATGGCCAAAAAGCGGCCGGAGATAAATTGAAGGCTATGCTGGCACTCGGTGCCTCCAAGCCCTGGCCGGTAGCTCTGAAACAGCTTACAGGTTCAGAGAAAATCGATGCGGCTGCGATCCTTGAATACTTTGGCCCGCTTCACAGCTGGTTAAAGGATCAGAACAAGGCTAAGCAATGCCAATGGAAAAGTAGATCGTAATCAGCTTATCGATGGCATGGGCCAGCTCCCAGACGGCGCTGGCCCGTTCCCTAAAGCGGCAATGGGGCAGGTTTCAAAACCGGAGCGCTGAGGGTCGATCCAAGACAGGCGCAGACAATGGCACTCATGGCCAAGAGCTGCAGAGGACTTAAAATCTCCTGAAGAAAGATAAGGCCCATCCCAGCCGCCAATGCCGGCTCAATACTCATCAGCGTGCCAAAGGTCTTGGAGTCCATTCGTTTGAGGACGATCATCTCCAGCGAATAGGGGATCACACTCGAAAGGAGAGCAATGATTATGCCGCGGCCCCAAAATTCTCCAGCAAGCATCGCGGATGCCTTCATCTTAAAAAGCCCGAAGGGAAGGACCAGAAGAGCGGCAAAGACCATACCCCAGGTTGTCGCCTGCCGCGTCGAGGCAACAGCGCTCACGCTTTTGCCGAAGATAATATAGAACCCCCAGCAGATGCCGGCGACGAGCGCGAGCAAAACCCCTGTTAAATCGATCTCAAGACTAAAGCCGCCGATGGGAAGAAGAAGGTAAATCCCGATGGCAGCCAAAGCCACCCAAAGCAGATCGAGCAGTCGCCGCGAGCCCAGCAAGGCCACCCCAAGTGGACCCGTGAACTCCAGCGCCACGGCAAGGCCGAGCGGGATTCGTTGGAGCGACATATAGAACAGCAGATTCATAAGGCCAAGCGTCGCGCCGTAGAGCAAAACCTTTAACCAGGCACCGTCCGGCATGGGTTCCCGCCAGGGCTTCATGACTAAGAGCATAAAGATCGCGGCAAAACCTGTGCGCATCATAGAGATCGCGGCTGGGTCGAAAGTTCCAAATAAATGTTTGGCGACGGTCGCTCCAAATTGAATGGAGAGCATAGCGACGATGAGCAGGCCTATAGAGGCAGCCATGCTTTTCACAAAAGTCTCCTTAAGTCTGATGCAATATCTGCGAGAGAAAGAGCTGGGCACGGGCCGTCTTTGGCTTGATGAAAAATGCCTCGGGCGTCGCCTGTTCTATAATTTCCCCCTCATCCATAAAGACAATACTATCAGCAGCTTGCCGAGCAAAGCCCATCTCATGGGTGACGCAGATCATCGTCATGCCACTCCCTGCCAGCTCCAGCATCACTTCCAGAACCTCCTTTATCATCTCCGGATCGAGCGCTGAGGTCGGCTCGTCAAAAAGCATAATCTTGGGATTCATACACAAGGCGCGAGCGATCGCCACGCGCTGCTGCTGACCTCCCGATAGCTGAGCTGGGAATTTTTTTACATGATCGATCATCTTAACCCGTTCGAGCATATCGCGGGCCCGTGCTTCCGCCCGATCTTGGGGAACCTTCTGGACCCACATTGGCGCCAGCGTAAGGTTTTCCAAAACGCTGAGGTGGGGAAAGAGGTTGAACTGCTGAAAAACCATCCCCATTTCGCTGCGAAAGTGCTGAAGCCTTTTCACTTCCAGAGTTTCGCCCCAGATGTTGACAGTGCCGGAATCAAAGGTCTCAAGGCCATTGATGCAGCGTATCAAGGTGGACTTGCCCGAGCCCGAAGGGCCACAAACCACAAGTTTTTTGCCTGGCTCCAAGCTAAGACTGACATTTTTCAGAGCTTTGAAGTCGCCGTAGGACTTTTGAATATTTTTCATTTCGATAGCTAATGGCTGAGTCACGAATCACCTCGCTTGTTCAAGCTTCAAACTAAATCGGGAGAGGGTAAAACACATAATCCAATAGACAAAGCCCGCGAAAAGATAACCCTCGGTTGAATATCCCAACCAGTAGGGATCGGTGTTCGCCTGCTGCACGACCCCTAACAGATCAAACATGCCGACGATGACAACGAGGCTGGTGTCTTTGAAAAGGCTGATAAAGCTATTGACCAGACTCGGTATCACCGAACGGAGGGCCTGGGGCAGGACCACGAGAAACAAGCGCTGCCATCCGAGGAGTCCGAGGGCTGCGGCCGCTTCCTCCTGCCCCGAGGCAACCCCTCTTAACCCGGCCCGTATCACTTCTGCGAGGTAAGCCGAGGTAAAAAGACTGACACCGACAAAGACCCGAAGGAGTTTATCAACCTCAGTGCCGGGTGGCAGGATAAGGGGCAGCATGACAGAGCTCATAAACAGCACGGCAATCAAAGGAACACCGCGCCAGAGCTCGATAAAAGCCACCGATCCCGCTTTAATGAGCGGAAGTTTGGAAAGTCGGCCCAAAGCCAGGAGAAGACCCAAGGGAAAAGCCACACTCAAACCAATGAGGGTGATCATGAGACTCAGGAGGAGTCCCCCCCAGCGGGCTGTCTCCACGTGTGCGAGTCCAAACCATCGCCCATCCAGTAAACCCCAGCTCAACAGAGGCAAAGTGAGGATAAGTATGGGCAGCAATCGTAGACTGCGGCTATAGGCAGAGCGAAAAAGGCCGATTATCCCCAGAGCCCAAAGGGCCAGGACTAAACACGGACGCCATAGTTCTTTAGCCTCATAAAAACCAAAGAGGAAAGTCTGCATCCGCATTTTGATGAAAACCCAGCAGGCTCCACTTGCCTGACAGCGTTCCGTTCCCGAAATCTGGGCATCGAGTACAGCCCATTTGAAAAAAGGCAAAAGCAAAAGGAGGAGGAGAAAGAGAAGTGTTCCGTTTACCGTCTTTTGCAGGGTAGACTGATTCGGGCGTTTAGCGACGTTCATAACGCAGAGCCCTCATTTGATAGATATTGATGAGGCCCGACAGACTCAGACTGACCACCAGATAGAAACCGAGGGTCATCGCCATGATCTCTACCGCCTGACCGCTGACATTGAGACTGGTTCCTGCAAACAGCAGGACCAATTCGGGAAAGGCGATCGCGGCGGCGAGTGAGGAGTTTTTGATGAGGTTGAGATACTGTGAGGTCAAGGGTGGAATAATATGTCCCATAGCCTGAGGAAAGAGAATCTGACTGAGGACCTGCCGGGGCTTTAAACCAAGGGCTAAAGCCGCTTCCGTTTGATGCTTCGATACCGCCTGCAAGGCTCCTCGAATAATCTCAGCTATAAAAGAAGCTGTGTAAAGACTCAATGCGGCGATGGCGGCGATGAGTTCGGGGATGATTTGGGCACCCCCACTATAATTAAAGCCTTCAAGGTAGGGGATGGTGAAATTTACGCGTGATTTAAGATAAATCAAAGCGATCAGTGGGAAAAGCACAGGCGCCAGAAAAGGCGCGAGATGCCAGCTGGGATGCTGTCCGGTCTTAAGGCGAATGCGTTGGGCTGAACGGCGGACGAAATGTCCGACGATGAGACCTAAGATCAACGCTCCCAGAACGATCCAGACTGGACCGGTCTCCGCAGGGAAGGGCAAGTAAAGGCCCCGGATATTCAGGAATACAAATTTCCCGAAATGCCAGCTTTCAAGCGGCATGGGCAGTTGCCTGAGAACGGCGAAGTACCAGACAAAAAATTGCAGGAGCAAGGGAATGTTGCGGAGTGTCTCGACATAGGTGAATCCCAGAGCCCTCAGTACCGGCAGTGGGCTCATCCGGGCCAGCGCAACCAATAGACCGATGATGCTGGCAAAGATGATACTGATGATCGAAACAAACAAAGTATTGACCGCACCGACCAAAAACACCGTACCGAGAGTTGAGCCTTCTGAAAAGGGAATCAGGTGAAAGGCAATGCCAAATCCCGCCTGATTATTTAAAAAATCAAAACCGGAACCGATGCCGCGCGCTTTCAGCTGGGTACTGAGATTGTGTCCCGCGAAAGTAAAAAAAACCAGTAAAACAGCAAAAAACAAGCCTTGAATGAGCCACGCTTTCTTCGCCGAAGATTTTTCCATAGACTGCTTAACCTCGAATTAAAATCAACGGAACGGCATCGCGTAATGAAGTCCACCCTTCGTCCATAGCGAATTTACGCCACGTTCGATCTTGAGCGGAGAACCCTGCCCGAGGTTTCTCTCAAAAACTTCCCCATAGTTGCCCACTTGTGACAGGATGCGTCTGGCAAAATCGGGCTCAAGCCCGAGATTTTTACCAAGCTCCCCTTCAAGCCCAAGGATGCGTCTAACGGCCGGCTTTTCGCTTTTAAGCGCCAGCTCCATCGTCTGCATGCCCACATCCAGCTCCTCACCCTCGATCAGGGTATAGAGCGTCCACCGCACGATATCCCCAAATTTATCATCACCATGACGGACGGCCGGCCCCAGCGGTTCTTTGGAAATCTTCTCGGGCAGGACCACATGATCTTCGGGATGTTTCAGTTTGGTGCGATCGGCGTAAAGCCCGGACTGATCGCTGCTCATGGCATCACAACGGCCCGCATCATAGGCGGCAACGACCTCGTCGTTTTTCTCAAAGGTCACCAGTTTATATTTCACCTTGTTCGCACGAAAAAAATCGGCGACGTTGAGTTCCGTCGTGGTCCCGAGGTTGACACAGATACTGGCGTTGATGAGTTGGGTGGCCGAGGTGACTCCCAGCTTTTTATGAACCATAAAGCCTTGGCCATCGTAGTAGATGACTCCGGCAAAATTGATGCCCATCGAAGCATCCCTTTGCAGGGTATAGCTGGTATTGCGGGAAAGCACGTCTATTTCACCAGACTGCAGCGCGGTAAATCGCTCCTTGGCGGAAAGCGGCGTATACTTAACTTTCCCCTGGTCCCCTAAAATTCCTGCAGCAATGGCTCGGCACAAATCGACATCGATTCCAAACCACCGGCCCTCTTTGTCAGCCGTTGAAAAACCCGGCAACCCTTGACTGACACCGCATTTCAGGTAACCACGCCGCTTGATTTCGGCGAGCGTGTCAGCACGGCTTTCTATGCTCACGCAAAGGGTCAGCAGGACACCGAGACTGAGGCCCAAGACTTTCATCATACTCTCCCCATGCTTATCGCTTTCGTTGACACCGGGGTATAGCACAAATCAGCCATTGCGCAAAGCTGGGCCATAAAACTTCAGGCTTGATTTCCGTGCTACAGGTGCTCCCTCATGCTATTGTCCCTTCAGTGTATTGCTCAAGATCGCGAGATAGGCTAAGTTCTAGCATTCCTGCTAAAAGCCTTTGGTTATGGAGGCATGCATTGCCGGTGTTACCCTACGCTGAACGATCTCCTGGCGAACGAGAGTGCTTCAGTCGTGAGTCATTCTTTAAAAATACGAGAGGTCGACTTCAAAATGGCAGTATTACGGAACTCGATGTTTCAAGAGATTCTCTTTCCGACCGACGAAGACGAGTCGCTTGGATCGGAAGGTCAGTTGTTCCTCCAAAAAGTGTTGCGTCATCACCTGGCACCTGACTCGCTCGTGATGAACTTTCCGATTGTCATCTTCGACTTTGAAACGACGGGCCTTGATTCCCTGCGGGACCGCATCATCGAGATCGGTGCCATCAAATATGACAAGGGCCAACGGGTCGGTGATTTATCCTTTTTGATCAAGCCGGAGATTGCCCTCCCCGAGATCATTACTAAGATCACCGGTATCACGCCGGAGATGCTCGAAGGCAAACCCGCTATCGAAAGCGTGTTACCGGATTTCCTTCAGTTCATCGATAAGGCGGTTCTGGTCGCGCACAATGCCGAGTTCGACCTGGCCTTTCTTCGCTCGGCCTGTCAGCGCCAAGGCTATCAGATCGATTACCCCTGCTTTTGTACCTTAAAAATGGCCAGACAGCTGCTACCTGAGCTCGAATCAAAAAATCTTGATTCTTTGGCCAAGCATTATAATCTCAGCTTCAGCGCGCGCCACCGTTCCATCGGTGACTGTGAGGTGACGGGCGATGTGCTCAAACGCCTTCTGCAAAAAGAGGGCCTGCATTTGCAGCAGTGGAAACATTTTGAATCGGTACAGGTAGTCTAGGCGTGGGAGTCCTAATTTTATGCGCATCTCTTCAAAAATCGACAGTAACAGCGATAATTTCAGGATCAATCACGCTTTTCACCTGAACCTGGTGGAAAAGTTTCAGGCCTTTCAAAGCGAAGTGGCCCAGGGCGGTGGCAAGGCGACACTGGCGAGGCTACGGAAGCAGGGCAAGCTGCCGACCCGGGAGCGCATTCAAAAGCTCATCGATCCCGGGACCGAGTTCCTCGAACTTTCCACCGCCGCCGGATACGAACTCTATGAGACCTCCGTTCCGGCCGGCGGTATTGTCACAGGGATAGGCGTGGTGCATGGACGGCCTTGCATGATCGTCGCCAACGATGCCTCGGTAAAGGGCGGAACCTATTTTCCCATCACTGTGAAAAAGCATCTGCGCGCGCAGGAAATCGCCGAGCAGAATTATTTGCCCTGTATCTATCTCGTCGATTCAGGCGGCGCGTTCCTGCCCATGCAGGATGAGGTCTTCCCGGATAAAGATGACTTTGGCCGCATTTTTTTTAATCAGGCCCGCATGAGTTCCAAAGGCATTCAGCAGATATCCAGCGTGCATGGGTTTTGTACTGCGGGAGGCGCCTATATTCCAGCCATGTCCGATCAAAGCGTGATCGTTCGCGGCACAGGCACCATTTTTCTGGCTGGACCGCCGCTCGTCAAAGCCGCAACCGGCGAAGAGGTTACCGCCGAAGAACTCGGTGGAGCCAAGGTCCACACCTCGATTTCCGGAGTGGCTGACCACCTTGCAGAAGATGATGAGCATGCGCTGCAGATCCTCCGTCAGATAATCAAATATCTGGGCCGACCGTCGGAAGCTCCGATCCGACTCGAAAATCCCGAGCAACCCGATTACGACCCTGAGGAACTGCTCGGTGTGATTCCAGCGGAGTCACGCAAGGCCTTTGATATTCGGGAAGTAATAGCCCGCATCGTCGACGGCTCGAAGCTTTTTGAATTCAAGCCCAATTACGGCACCACTTTGATCTGCGGGTTTGCCCATATCGAAGGTATTCCGCTTGGAATTCTGGCCAATAATGGTGTGCTCTTTTCCGAAAGCGCGTTAAAGGGCACGCATTTCATTGAGCTTTGCACTCAGGAAAAAATTCCCTTGCTCTTTCTCCAAAACATCACGGGCTTCATTGTCGGCAAAAAATACGAGCATGGCGTCATCGCGAAAGATGGCGCCAAGCTCGTCCACGCGGTGGCCAATGCCAAGGTCCCAAAACTCACGGTGATCGTCGGCGGCAGTTTCGGCGCCGGCAACTATGGAATGTGCGGCCGGGCCTATGATCCTCGCTTTCTCTTCATGTGGCCCAATGCCAAGATCTCCGTTATGGGGGGTGAGCAGGCTGCCGATGTTCTGGCAACTGTAAAGATACATCAGCTCGCAAAGCAGGGGCAGATCCT
>CAXSGP010000015.1:50040-59430 GCA_964236955.1 uncultured Oligoflexus sp.
CCATACTCGATAAGTACGAAAAAGAAAGCAGCGCTTACTACTCTTCCGCGCGCCTTTGGGACGATGGTATAATCGACCCTCGCAAGACCCGCAGCGTTCTTGCCAAAGCGCTTGCGAGCACTTTGCATCATGAATGGGAAGAAACCCGCAACGGCGTCTTCAGAATGTAAGCAAAGACCATACGCATCAAACGTTGTCAAATTGAGGGGAACTCGATGAGCAGGACGATTAGCATCGGTAACGCGGGCGGATATTGGGGTGATGATCCCAATGCTCTGGAACGGCAGGTTTTCGGCGGCAGACTTGACTATATAACCATGGATTTTCTTGCTGAAATTACGATGTCTATCCTGCAAAAGCAGCGTTCAGGCGATGCTGAGGCCGGCTATGCCCGGGATTTTCTGCCGATGCTCAAAAAGGTCTTGCCCAAACTGATGGCCGACGGCACGACGATTATTACGAACGCCGGGGGTGTGAATCCTCAGGCCTGTGCCCAGGCGATAGCCAAACTTGCCAGCGAACTCGGCCTCGCCCCTCGCATTGCGATCGTCTACGGGGACGACATTCTTCCCGATCTCGATCGGCTCCAGGGCTCCGGTATCGCTTTTGACAATATGGAAGACGGCAGCAGGTTCGCTCCCGTGGCAGCGCGCATTCAGGCGGCAAATATTTATTTCGGTGCCGCTCCTGTCGTCGAAGCCTTGAAATGGAAACCAAATATTGTTGTTACGGGCCGCGTTACCGACACCGGCATCACCCTCGCGCCGATGATTTATGAGTTTGGATGGAAACTCAACGACTGGACCCGGCTGGCTCATGGTATCGTCGCCGGTCACATCATTGAATGCGGGTCGCAATCCACAGGGGGCAATTTCACGGACTGGGAGAAGGTCGAAAGCTTCGACCGGATCGGTTATCCCATCGTCGAAGTTTCCGAGGACGGCAGCTTTATCGTGACCAAGCATAGAGGTTCGGGAGGCCTCGTTAGTGTCGACACCGTTCGCGAGCAGCTCTTTTATGAGATGGGCAGTCCTACCGCCTACCTTACCCCCGATGTCGTCGCTGACTTCAGCAGCATCAAATTGGAACAGGCGGGCCAGGACCGAGTGCGGGTCTTCGGCATCCGGGGCTTTGAACCGACCCCCCTCTATAAAGTATCGATGGCCTATGAAGACGGCTTCAAGGCCACCGGGTCGATCATGATCAGCGGTCCCAACGCCCGAAAAAAAGCGGAGGCCTATGCCCGCATCTTCTGGAACCGCTGTCCGGGTCCATTTGAAGAAACCCTTACCGAATATGTTGGCTACGATTCCTGCCATCGCTCGCTTGTCCACAAAACCGATGGCAATGAAATCCTGCTTCGCCTCGGCGCAAGGGCAAAAGAAGAAAAAGATTTGCGGCTCTTTGGCAAAATGATCCCGTCGCTCATCCTCAGTGGCCCGCCTGGAGTCGCTGTCATCGGTGGCGTCCCGAAAGCCACGAAAGTGATGAGTTACTGGCCGGCACTGATGCCAAAAACCGCTGTTCACCCGAAGATCGCCTACTTTGAAAAAGGCGTCTTAATCGCTGAAAAGTCAGTAATCGACACCCCGACCGGTAATTTCAAGGCCAATGAACTTGATGCCCAGATTGCAACCAATGCCAGTCAGACTGTTGAACAGGCTTTGATTGACCACGCGGCCCCTACATCGGCCCCACTCGCCGTCATCGCCCTGGCGCGAAGCGGCGATAAGGGTGATACCGCTAATATCGGCGTCTTGGCCAGAAGTCAGGAAGCCTATGATTTCCTAAATAAATACCTGACCGCACAGAAGGTCAAAGACTGGTTCCAGGAACTTTGCGCAGGCAAGGTCACGCGCTATCAATTGCCAGGCATGATGGGATTCAACTTTCTCCTCGAAGAAGCACTGGGCGGCGGCGGTACCCGTACCTTACGTATCGATGCCCAGGGCAAGACCTTTGCTCAAGCCCTCCTGGCTCAGAAAATATTGATACCGGCCAACCTCCTAAAGGCTAAAGAATAAGGCAAATATCGCCGACTCTGGCCTCTCGATATTCGTTTCAGGGGTGGAGGGCAGGTGACCGGCAAGCTTTGTAAAAGTGGCCAGGAAGGGTTTTAAGAGCATGACAGAGAAAAAAATTCATAGATTGTTTATTGCGAACCGAGGCGAGATCGCGCGACGCATTGCTCTCGGCGCGCAGAGTCTGGGCATCGAAACAGCCGCTCTTTACAGTGGAACTGCGCCGCCCGCCTTCCTCGAAAACCTGATCACGACCTTGGTCCAGGTGGAAGAGGAAAGCCCCGCGCTTTATCTCAATGGTGCGCTTATGCTTGCATTTGCGAAGCAGGCCGGCTGCGATGCCGTGCATCCGGGCTTTGGCTTTTTGTCGGAGAGTGCTGCTTTTGCGGCTCTCATCGAAGACAGCGGACTCATTTGGGTTGGTCCATCGCCTCGCTCCATCTCCAAAATGGCTTCGAAGGCAGAGGCACGATCTATCGCCAAAGAATACAAGATCCCGGTGGTTCCGGGCCTGGAAAAGATGAGCACGAGCAATAATGAAGATCTGCTCAGCTCGGTCGTGGGTTTCGTCAAAGACCATGGTTTTCCTATACTCCTCAAAGCGGCCATGGGTGGCGGTGGCAAAGGCATGCACGTCGTTCGCGATAGCGCCGGCATTGCCGAAGCGATCAATCGAGCCCAGTCCGAAGCCCTCAACGCTTTCGGCGACAGCATGCTCATCGTTGAACGTTACGTCGAACACCCTCGGCACATCGAGGTCCAAATCCTTGGTGATCAGCATGGCAACATCTATGCACTCGGCGATCGCGACTGTTCGGTGCAGCGTCGGCATCAGAAGATCATTGAAGAGGCTCCAGCGCCTGGACTGTCGCCTGAGACCCGTAAAAAAATGCAGGACTCTGCCTTGGCCCTGGCTCAAGCTGTCGGCTACTATTCGGCGGGCACCGTCGAATTTATTATGGATTGGTCGGAAGAGCAGCGCGCCAATGAAAACTTCTATTTTCTTGAAATGAACACCCGGCTGCAGGTTGAGCATCCTGTCACCGAACAAATCTTCAACGAAGACCTGGTAGCCTGGCAATTGCGGATCGCCATGGGCGAAAGCCTTCGCGATCGGATCAATCTCGTTCCGCAAGGCCACAGCATCGAGTTGCGGCTTTATGCTGAAGACACCAACAATCGTTTCTTGCCGGCCCCAGGACCAGTTTATGGTTTCCTACCCTATCATGGTCTCGGCATACGCTGGGAGGCAGGGATCGACGCCATCGACGAGGTAACGGCCCGCTTTGATCCGATGATAGCCAAGTTGATTGCCACCGGCACCGACCGCGGACAAGCGATTCAACGGCTGATTGAAGCTTTAAAACACAGTGTGTTGGCGATGCCCATCAGCAACGCGAGCTTTCTACTGGGCGTCTTGCAGAATCCTGGCTTTACCGATGCCCAGCCGACGACCCGTTTTATTGAAGACGAAAGTGCTGCCCTCACTGAAGCCTCGCAAAAACGTCGTCTCATCACGGATCCTTTGGCGAGGGACCTGTGGGAATCCCTGAGCTATCATGAATCTCAAAGTCAGGCCCTAAGTATTCCTACCCTCACAGAAAGGATTTTCACGCAAACCAGGGCCTCAGTGCCAGTCCCAGTGCACTGGACCACCGAGGTAAACGTGCTGGTGCCGCGCCGTTACGGTGCAAAAACTTCAACGATGGGACGTGGCCTGATTGAATCCCAAGGCAAAGCCTTGGCCCTTACGTATTGCAGCGTCAAAGACAAGGCCGCTACCGTCCGTTGGCTTAATATCGAAGGGGAAACCTATTTCAAGGTTGACCAGGGCGACGAGATGGCGACGAGCGGCAAATCCGGAGTCCATGCCCATGAAGTCATAGCGCCAGTCCCAGGCAAAGTCGTCAAGATTCTGATTGCGCCCGGTGCGGCGGTAAAGGAGCGGCAAACCCTGATGATCTTGGAATCGATGAAGTTGGAATTCGAAGTTCAGGCGACCCGCAGCGGGATCATTTCCGAGATATTGGTGCAGGCAGGACAGCAGGTTGGTTCCGATACTCTGCTTGCACAGTGGCAAGGCGAAGCGGATTAAAACGCCCGACCCTAGTCTTTACGAGCTGCTTTCGCTCGTGAGGCTCATCGTCAAGCTGAATTACGAAAGCGCCTGACAGTAAGAAAAAACACCGTTCCCGCAAAGCTTGGTTTGAGTCGCATGGCGGCTTACCCTTTCTTCGCTGAAATAGTTTTGGCATCGATTTCTATCCGCTTTTACTAAGCAATGGCGGCGGCGCAGCGTCATCCCAAAAGAAAATAAGCTTCTGAAATAAAAAAGAAATCCGGCTTACGCTCAGCTTGATGATGCTTAATTCGGCAAAGTTTCAAGCTTCTGATTATTTTGACGCTCTACTTTTGTTTATTGAGAAATGAGAACTTTCCACTTGGGTTTATCGAAAAGAATTTTCAGGCCTATGCTTCATCGCCCAGCAGTCCTATAATGGTCGCTACGAGCGAGGCTAGACAATTCATGTCAAAAAAGACAGAATGGCAAGAGTCGACTGGAAATGAAATACATATGACGTTGATGCGGGAAAAGAAAAGGAGCCATCTATGCCATTTCAGACCTTTATGAGCGAATCAGGGTTCAAAGTTCTGGCGATGGCACGTCTGGAACAATGCGAATACAGTATCGTGCTCTACCTATTGAATTGTGCAGTCTCAGGCATGCATGATCTTATAACGACCGAGAAAGAACTTGCTTCACTCATAGGTTATGAAGAAGAAAAGCTCAAAGACGCTGTCGAGGGACTGCTGGCTCGTAATATGATTCATGTCAAGGTTCACGAGCAAAGCCAAAGCCGCGGAAAACAGTCGCTTCGCATAGGCATGGAATACAATATTCACATGTGGCAGCTCAGCTTTGATAAGGACGTGACCTCGCATGATGCAGTAGTTTTTCCTTATAAACGTGAGGGAAATGTTCATTACCTACCCAAGCGCGACCCCGACCTGACCCCAACGATCAAGCATCCGCTGCCCACCTGGAAGCGCATCCTTTCCGCGTTTATGGATGGACGCGATAAACTCGGCGAACTTGAGCTCATCAACGCCGAACGCGATGCGATGATTTTAGTCGATACCCACCCAGTCGATCAGTGTCTCATCATGATTCGTCACTTCGGAACCCGTATTCCAACGCTCAGTTTGATGGCCAGCGCCTGGCAGCATTATCAGATCCTCTATGACGAAGAGACAGAAAAAGTCGATATCCAGGAGGCCCGCCACAAGCACTTGGAAATGGACCATCGGCTTCGTGATGCGGTGGAAATCCTTTTGCAGCAGAAGGATGAACTCAGGCTCAGTGAAGAGGAGAAGGATGTCTTGGAAGTTCTCTCCAACCATCGCCATCCCCGTCGGCAGCTTTTCTGGGCCTACCAGTCCCGGGGACGATATCCAAAATTGAAAGACTTTTTTGATCAAAACAGCTTCTTAATGCTGCCTGTCACATCTTCAGGTAACATTTTTAAAAAGAAGCCTCATCAAGATTAGAAGGAAATCCAATGCGTTTCTCGCTCCATTCTCCTCTTGCTATGATTGTGGCACTTTGGACCTTTGGGTTTCTGAACATTTCCTGCGAGACTCCGGCAAGCAAAAGCACAGACACCGATTATGATGGTACCGCCGATAGTATGGATTCATTGCCGGATTGCATCCCCGAACTCGAAGGCTCCAGCTTTTGGGTAAGGGATAAAAAGGGTGCTTACGACTGCATGGCCAATGGCCAGTGGAAAAACCGCAAATCTGCGAAGATGCCGGACGACGACAATGACGAGCCAGCTACCTGGACCCCCCGTATGATAGAGAAGTAAAGCCCATTCTCCCATGTCAGTCCCGAGTGTCAGTCCCTGAGTGGCAGCCGCGAGGCCGAAAAAAACGGAGTCTATTGCCCATAAAAGGGCATTTTTTCTACTGAAATAGTTCAGCCATCGCCCTTCCCGGACTGACCAGAATCTTAGCCCGTCTCAAGAGACCGATGATGGCGAGACCAAATCAGGACAGGGGCAAAAAAGAGTTCGACGGCGATCGACTCCAAGAGCCCAAGAGTCCAAGCCTTCCATCGAATCGCTCTAAAAAGTCATTAAAAATTCCCTAGGATGCCACTCGCATCGCCTGTCGCGGATAGAACATGCTCATCCCATCAACTTCCAAAGTATAGCCATCGCCTTCATAGGTTACCGTAATCGCCTGCTTGCCAAAGCGAATCACTTTGCTGCGAGCCGATTCCAAGGAATCGAGCTGCACATCGACATAAGCCCCTGAGCTGAAATGAACGCGGAGAGTATGGTCTGTTACATCAAAACCCTCAAAATCAAAGGATTTTGATGATTTTGGACTGCTCTTTAAAGGCGTTTGAATTTTCGGAGGCGTGTAGGCCGATTGTTTTATTGAGTCATGAGCCTGTTCTTCGGTTGCTGTTTCAAGCATGCGAAGGGTATCTTCACGAGCCGAGCGGTTGGTATCCTCCTCGATATGCTTGCGCATTTTCTTCTCTTCCTCGATGGAAGCCTGAATTTTCTGCTCAAAATTTTGCTCTTCCTCACTGCTCATCGAGTTACTGCTGCCTTCTTCGATCTCTTCAAATTCGTCTGCGGCTGATGCCGGAGGCGATGCCTCGATTTCGTTGCTTTGCAGGAGATCCTCATCGAGTTCCGGTATATCCTCGAATTCGGACAGGGACAAAGGAAGGTCAGCCTCAAGATCTTCCCCTAGGTCAAGCAGATCAGCTTCGTCCAGCTGGAGATCTTCTCTCATGGCCGCGCTCGGTGCGAAGTCAAGCTCTTCCATTTCCACTTCCGGGATATCGATCAAATGCTGGTCGCCTTCGGACTCAAGGGCTGCTTTAACCTCAGCGGCTTCGGCCTCCCAATCTTCGAAATCTTCATCACTATTTTCTATTTCAAGACCACTCTTCCTACCCTCACCGACTCCTGCGTCAGTCTCTTTAAGTTTCATTTTGGAAAGGGCCGAAGGCGTGGACGGAGGGTCGATGACCTCAGCGTCTTCCTCTGGTATTGCGTCCATTTCTTCCAGCGGATCGACCTCCGACATGTCGTCCATGGAATCAAGCCCGACCATGCTGTGAACATCGCCCAGTACAATATCATCATCGAGTGCATCGTTTTGGTCGATATTGATTGGGACTTCGTCGAGCGTCCCCTCATCACTGTCCTGGCTGATAAGTCCATAGTCAATGTCATCGGCCTCAATAACCGGTTCATCCTCGAACTCGATTTCCATCATTTCCTGACTTTCGCCGAAATCCGCAGTGCCGCCACTGACGGCAGGCGATGGTATCGCAAAATCGTCTGCTTCCAATAATTCCAGCGATGGGTCCTCGCCTATCTCGATATTCATAAAGTCATCTTCATCGACGCCTGGTTTAGCACCGCCGACGCTATCGCCATCCTCACCATCATGCCCAGCGTCTCTTGCAGCGCCGGATTCCGCCACTGCGAAAGGATCCTGGCGATGGGCAGCGTCTTGACTATAGGGTGCCAATGCGGCTACAAACTCTTCGACTCCACAGCGGTCGAGGACTTCACTGAGACTTTCCCCCGGCTCCGCCTTCGACTGAAATATCGCAAGGACCTTGGTCAATAAGGGCGGTAATTTATCGGCCGGCACGGACTCCGCGAAATATGATGCGATTGCGGGAAACTGGGAAGGTTTGCCGCCAAGGCTAATACGATAGCCATGGGCCTCGCCAACTACCGATATATCGAGGGTATGACAGGGGGTGCAGCAACGCGCGCAGCCGTTGATCCCTATTTTAAGCGAGGATTGCAGCTTCAGATCAGCCAGTAGCTTGGTCAGGTCCATCGCGCTGGTCAAAGCAGGCTGATCGTGCGACTCACAAAGTTCGCCGAGACAGGATACCGGTTGATGAAGGCCAGATTGATAGTTGCGAAAACCAAGACCGGTGGTTTTCAATTCCTGAGTGACACGTTCCACCTCGCTCTCTTTTACAAAGAGAGCAAGACGTTGATCTTCCGTGGCTTTTACAATCGCCAGCTCTTTCGAGCAGAGTTCGGCGATTTTCTTCAGCTGAGAGGAATTATAGATTCCACCCGGGGCCTCGGTGCTTATCAAAACGGTACCGTTCTTCAATTTAAAGAGCTCACTCATCGCAGCCTTCCTCGATACGCAGACGCCATGTATCGGAAATGATTTCGGATGATATTGAAATTTCTTGAGCGGAAATTATTCCGGAACGAAAGAAAGGCTCCCAATGGGGAGCCTTCTGTTATAGGCATTGAGGTAATTAAGTTATAATTTTCAAAGGGTTCAGTCGCCGTGTTCCAGAAAATCTCTGAGGCGTTGATTCATTAATGACCGAGAAACCCAGAAGACTTCAGAGAGCTGACGGATCATATCGAAAGACATGTCGAGCTTTTGCACTTCACCCCGGAGCAGGCTGCTGGGGATCAAAAGCGCCCCGGCAAAAACATTCGCCAGAATATCGACGATTTCGGCCGGCGTCTCGTTTATAGCGTCTCCCTTCAAGCGACCGGTTCCAAGCAAATGTCTAAAGAGGGCTTTGGCAGCGATGAAACGAAGGTAAGGTCGTGACTCACCCGACTGGAAGTTGACGGTCGTCTTAAGCTCGCTGCCTTCGTCCTCGTGCCGAACGGTAAAGACATCGGCCTGGTCGGGAACGTGGCCAACAATGACGTTGGGTACCATTCTATAGATCTCAGGAATATAAAGGGGCGTTTCGCTGAACTCGCCCTGTTCAACCAGTTCGTTAGCCAGTTGAAGCACCTGCTTACGCTGCTTTGCAAAGTGAACTTCAAAGGCCGGGAGCTGATTGCCGCCTTGCCAACGCGAAGGATTTTTAAAATAGTCTTTTTTCAGAGCCTCAAGCGGTTTGCCACTTAGGGTAAAGTCGCCATAACCCTTAAATTCGAAGACGGCCTCGTCAAGGGTAACCTTGCCCGAAGTGATGTCAATCAAAAGGCCTTCATCGACATTGAGGTGCTCGGCGATACTGCGCAGAGTGGTAAGGGAACGAATGTTCTTTTTGCCTTTTTTCCAATGGCTGCAATCGGCAGGATCGTAGCCAAGAATAGCACCGACGTCTTGATCAATCACCTTTACATTGCCATCGTACCGGATTTCTAATGCTTCTTTGCAGAACTTGAATAAGGTCGCCGAGTGCGGATAACGATTGGCCTCAACCTTTTTCATGGATGCTCCCGATGGTTTGCTCGAATGCCCAGGGGATCAGGCGAGGCTGCTTAGGGGCCTATGCTCGATCCGTAGTAGTAATTTTTGACGATTTTGACCTCCTACCATTAGAAACGATTTT
>CAXSGP010000016.1:0-58316 GCA_964236955.1 uncultured Oligoflexus sp.
TGCGTTACTGGGGATGTTCGACGTTGGCGTAGCCAAACGTCAACAGCCCCTAATACTTTGGCGGGAAGAAAGCTGTTGGGAAATGAGGAATAGGGGCAGCTTAACCAAGGAAAGAAACTTCACCTTAACATTTTAGTATATAAGCCTTGGACATCATAATCACTATCCGCCAATCATTGAAACACTCAGCTTATGCCTATGCTGGAATAGGTTTGGGGATTATCCCCTCAGTCGGGACGTTTCCGTTTTGAAAAGTCCATTTTACAAGACAGTCCACTATGCACACCATAGATGACCCATCTGTTGTATCAAAGGAACAATAGACGCGTTAATCGGTAAAGAATTTTGAAATTCCTTCGGAATTTTCACAACAACTGTAAGCGATTTCAATTGAGCTACGGACTGATTGAGGAGCGGCGCTAACGCCAAGTGGTAATCGTGCCCTGAACTTAGATCGCGGGCGAGAAAGCGTGAAATTGCGACAGCAAGAAGGCTTTCGAGGGGGATAGAAGCGCCCAGGATGGAAACGCAAAGCTGCCCTCTTCGAATCGATCCGCCAAAGGCGACGAGAATCGGAATGAAAAAACGGGTTTGAAAATGAGTTTTTGGGATTTGGGTTTACAAACGAGGGCGATTGGGATCGAACCAACGACCGTTAGATTAGAAATCTAATGCTCTATCCAACTGAGCTACGCCCTCATTTGAGCCCGCAACATACCCTGTAGAATCAAAAATGACAAGTAAGTCATTTTACAAGATTTGCAGGGATTTGGGAAATTTATGCAAAGCGTTTCTCTGCTCAACTCGCCTGTTTTTAAAGGGATTCCGGCTAGCCTCAACCTTACCGCCATGTCATTATACTGCTTTTTATAGACTTCGAGGCCGCCCAACCTGCCTATAGTTCTCATAGCCATTCCGCTCAGCAGCAGCCCGATTCCCCATAAAGTCGCCACTCCACGCCGCTGGCCAGCCTATCCGGGTGCTTATCAGCCAGCTCCATGCCCATGTCTTGCACAAGAAGATTGGTTTTTGGCCAAATCCTTAGATTGGATAGTTAAGGATGGGAGGCCTGTCGGATGACAGCGTCGTCCGCCATCATTAAGCCGATGCATCGCCGCAAAGGAACTTGGCGTCTTCCTTTTGCCCAAGCACCTTATACATCTCCTTTTTTGAAAGCCCTGCTGGATTTAACCAGGTATCGATAAGATCCTCACGCAGGAACAGCGGGCAACGATCATGCCCGGCCTCAGAAATCTCCGGAGGGGGATCGGTGGTGATAATCGCAAAGCTTTCGAGCGAGTCCACTCCATCGGTCCACCGATCCCAGAGACAGGGCGCCCACATCAAATCCTTATCCCTGGGATAAAAACTGACGATCTTTTTTTTGCCGGTCGCTTCATCCAAGACCCACTCGTAAAACTTTTCAAACACCAAAAGGCCGTGCTGACGCATGAAGATCCCCTCCCAGCTCTTACGCGTCTCAAGGGAATCCAGTCTGGCGTTAAAGACATTATATTTGGTGGGAATTTCCTTTTCCGCCCATGCGGGTCGGATTCGGTACCGCATCGGCTTAATGACCCGCCCCTTGCCCTCCGAGAGGATCAAAGGAGCGAAGTAGCCGGGATAGATCCTGGGGTGATCCTCGAGCGTCTTAAAGCTTTTTGGATCCTGCAGGGATTTTCGCTCATATTCTGCAAAACTTTGTCTAATAGGATGAGCTAGAAAACGATTTTCCAAGGTTTTAAGACTTTGGACGACCATCGCACTGTAACACATATCTCCCTCCCTTCCCTGGTGACTTAGGATACTGGCTCCACGCGGTCCAAAGCAATCCTTTGCCACCTTAACGCAAAAAAAGCCTAACCGTGGGTTAAGCCTTCCAATTCATTATAAGCTTAGCCATTACGGCCGCGAGACAAGATTTGTTGGAATATATGTCTCGGTCCCGCCGGGCGGTGTCCAAAAGAGCTCCAGGGCTATTTCTTTAGCGGGCCCTTGGTAATACTGAAGGTTCATTCTATGAAGACCTGCTGTTAGGCTAAGCTTCCCATCCAAAGCTTTCGGAGGATGCAGGCCATCATTGTCAACGACCAGCGTTCCATCAACGGAGAGCTTGCTGCCGTCGTCGGAATTGACTTTAAACTTATATTCGCCAGCCGTCACAACGTTGACGTTAAAATTGATATCAAGCGCGAACCATTCAAAAAGATCTTTAATTCCTGGGAATCCAGCCGTGAATTCGCGGGCGGTAATATCGATTTGATTAATGCAGATCTCACGCTCAGGCACCATTGTCGAAAAGTCAGGAAGGGCTTTCGTGTCAATGGGCAACTTATAAAGCTCAGCCACAAAGTTAGCTGTGCCGGAGGCACCACAATCTTTAAAAACGTTAGTCGTTTCCGACCCAATATCGCCAGGAACACGGACGTCATTGGACTTTGGCTTCGTCGTCGGAATAGGCACCGATACTTCCGTGGTCTTATCCGCCGACTCACTCTCTTTCGCATTGAGAACCTTTGCAGCGCCTTTGAAACTCTGCTTTTCATTGCAGGCCCCAGATAGCCCAAAAACCAACAATGAATTAAGCAGCAAGGTTTTTGAAAGTATCGGCATCAGTCCATCCTCTTTTTAACTAGGTTCGGCTATCGGGCCTTTCACGGGATCCCAATGCTTTATCGAGCAGTCGGTTCCAGGCTTTGCTCGACGGACGGCGTTTCTAAGATGCCTATCGGTTCAATCTTTGGAAAAATTAAGCACTCTTTTACTTTTTTAACCTAAGGCCTCAATTCATAACAATATCGGATAGACAGGCGTGGCAAGGGGGACCAAGGCGGGAGCTGCTGCCCTATAGAGCTTCGGGCTAAAAATGAGTTATCCGCCAGGCAACGGACGAGGACAGTGCCATAAAAAAACCCCGATCACCAACCGGTCGGGGGCCGCCCAAAATTTTTAAAATATCCCTGCCATTAATTGCTCGCATCCTCGCTACAATCAAGGCAGCGCCATTGAACAGTGCCGTCCTCAACACCAAAACGATCCCGTGTATATTTCTCCAGATCTATCAGAAAACCAGTATTTTTGCTGTTTTCCGTGCAGCAGCCCTCACAATCACTATCGGCACACATATCAACGACTTTGGCATCAATGTATTGGGAGCCATTTTTGATGCGAAGGGTCTTTAATTTATATCTATCAAAATCCTTGGAAAGCACGGCCGCAATATTGTGGGCCTTTACCCAGCCTTCGGTTTGTTTTTCTTCGAACGCTGCAAAATAACCTTCCCAAGTGCAACCGTTATACTTTAGGCATTCTTCGCTCAAGGGATCCGGATAGGATTCGAAATTTGTCATATCAGCCGAATTCCATTGCACGGGGTGATCGGGATCCGAAACATCGTCAAAATAATGATGAAAATCCAGGTACTTCACTTGAGTCGCACCATGAAAAATAAGACGGATCAACTGCTTGTCGGGGCCGACTGGAATGGGACCCACAGATCTCACGACTTCTTTTTCGGAACTATCCATAAAATTGCTTGAGAAAGAATCCATAACGCTTACATTGCCCCGAAATTCCCCGGGAGGGCTTTCAACCGTCACGTAGGCATTGGGATCAAGGCCCGATAGGCGAAAATCGATAGTGAAATTATCCTGACTGGCAGAATCTGCCGTAACCAGATAATCGAGAGCAAGGTTTTTAGCTGGCCAAGCTAACTTACACATGTCATCCAGGCCATCGTCGGGGGAACTTAGAGCCTTGCCTTTCGGATCCCGATAGCATGGAGTCGCTTCTCCTACAAAGGCATCGATCGCCGAAATGCCCACAAAATTCTTTGCTTCGATAACCGAGGGAATGGATACGGCCACAGGTGGCTCCGATCCCCATAAGGACTTTACGACTCTACTTGCAGCGGGCGAGGAACGGTCTGCAGCTTGGCTAGGACTCGAAGGAAACCGCGATGACCGCAAGTTTTGACCGCCGCAGCTGGATCCAAGAGCTGCCACTAGAACGCAATAGGCTGCAAACGAAAGGTGAGGCCGAATATTCTTCATTCATTTTTCCTTTTCATTGGAAAGTGGAGGCGAACCCGTCACATGGCGTGATCTGAGCGGAAATCAAGATAAAGATCAAATGATCTTAGGTTAAAGTAGGTTTGTGCCTCGTCGAAAATGTCTAAATCTTCCGCACCTTTTTTATAACCTTAAGAGTTTACCTCATTCTAGCTTGAGCGCACTTTAGTATTTCTACTCGCTTACGTTTTGTCATGCCTATTGCAAGGCGGCTTCTCGAAAGCCCCCTTGAAATCCAACTTTGATGAAAGGAAACTTGCCAGCTTTTCGTCATTGCCAGCTATTTGATTGTTCTATTTGATCCGACCGCAAGTTGCGGTCATTGAACCAGACTTCTGACACAAAAATTAGGGTCCTTCAGAGTTTCGAAAAAAATGCGGCAGCCCTTCAAGATTTCTCATAGTAAGAATCGTCTTTCCAGCCCAAATGAAGGGCAACGATATGGACTAGAGGTATTTCTTCCCTATCCATCTGGCCGGCAGCGCGGAAGACTACTTTCGCACCCGCATTCAGTGGAAAAAACTTCATCTGCCCTTCCCAATCGCGCACGTGCAGCTTAGCAGGCAGAAACAGGCCCGGGATCAACCGTCGGGACATCAGCACCGTAGCACGTTTAACGTTTGTTCGTTGCAGGGCCGAACTCCTGACCGTTGGAAGTACTATGTATTCCAGATCCCCGTGAATTTTCTTACCCCCATGCAGCCGTATCCTATCCCAGGTCGGAAGCTGCGCGAGATTACGAATCAAGCTTGCATACCGAAAGGGTGCGGCCGGTTTTAACTGCCAGAACTTTGGTTTCGGCCCGGCACATTTTTCGATCACGAGGCCAGGCAGGGAATCAAAGCTCACGATCTCTTTTAGCTTTTTCAATTCATGGTTTAACGAAACATGAGGATTGGTAAAAAGAACGATGGAGTGAATGCTGCCGTCCGGCACAACTATCTTTCGTTGCGCCAGCCATTGCCTGAGGGATAATAGCTTTTCCTGATTGAGCTTTACAGGGTCACTGAGAGGCTTTACTTCCTGAGCACGAATTTGTATCCAATTGCCACTTTCAACCGCTATTTTACCGCCCCAGTGCTTGACTTCTATGAGCAGAATGCCCTGCTGACTTGCCAGGACCAGATCGATTTCATATTTGCCGCTGCCTTCGAGTTTTGGCACGCGCAGGGACCGAAATACTTTGGCTCGGCAATGGAGACTCTTGAGTACCTTTTCAAGCTGCTCGAAGGCCATCCTCTCACCAAGCGATCCCGCCTGATCACTGTCGGCCGCTGCGAACTCTACCTGTGATTTGCGTATCCATTGCCATTTCTCAGCAAACATCACTTTTCCTTTCTGAAGACTTTCATGGCATTCGTGCCAGCCGGCGGCGCGCCGGATTCCTTGTGCTCCCTTCGACAGATTCTAGGCAAGCTCCCGGCTTAAACACACATGAAGAAATTTCTCAAACATTTGTCCAGGCCCAAAAACCAGCCTATAGTCGATTCAAATCATGACCTTAAGCCCACGTTTTTTGGAACGAATGGGTCCAAACCACATGATACCAATACGTTTTGGTAAATATCAGAACTTTTTCACCGATAGGACGTCAGCACTTTTGTGAGGGGCGTGACGTGGCTTTCGGTGCAAGAAAAACCTCTGAGTTACTCATTACGGAAAGTGATCAGGTTGATCTCTCCAAGGCCTCCTATGCCCAGGACCTTACGTTCACCGCACTTGACGAAGAAACTACCACCTTCACCGTGACGATGGATAGAATTCATTTCCGAAAGCCCCTCGATATCATCATTGCGGTTCTAGAGGCCAATGGCTTCGCAGCCAATTTTGAAAATCTGCTGTCCTGCTTTGATACCCTAGTCCACGGCGTCCGGATCAAAGCTGTTGATAAACCGACTAGCAGCGAGGGCCCCCACACACCTCGAAGTTTCATCCCCTGTCTCAATTTTCAGCTGCCTGCCAAACACAAGGTCGGCTATCTGCTCAAAAAATTCTATGCTGATATTGAGAGCTACGAAATGGAGATCGCCAGGCTACGCACCGGCGAGCTGGATGATTCGGGCAACAAAAAGCAATCGCGTGAGCAACTCAAAAAAGAGCTGGAGCGGCTGCAGACCGACAACGGCCGTCTCCAAAACTCGGTGAATCAGCTCACCCTGCAACTCTCTCTGGCGATGAAATCCCAGGCTCACGTCACCAAAGCCCTGGAGTCCAATAATATCATTCCCCCGCAGCTCAAACCAGTGACGGTGCGGGAAGTGAGTTTGCAGGATAGAACGGTAACCATGAAGGCGGGACGAAGCACTCACGTTGTGCCTATGCATTATCTAAAGGCTCTCCCGAAAGTAGGCGACCCCTGCCTGCTCAATATCAAAGACGACAGAATCATCGACACCTATTTCTATGAATCCGCAGGTCGCGAATTTCAAAGGGAAATGGCCGAGGTCCTTCACGTTATGGATCAAAGTTGCAAGGTTCGGGATTCTAAACGTAGAACTCACATTTGGACGGCAAAGCATGAGTCAGAGGCAGACGTGTTAAGGCAGCTCCAACGCGGCTCAAAGGTGGTTCTCTACAGCATCGATGATTTCAATGTCAAATTAAGCCCTGTCGCCGTCCAAAAACCTGAATTTTGGACCCAAATCGTTCATGAACACAGTACAATTTTCCAGGTGGAACGCGCGATGCAATCTTCTCCCAATACCTTACCCCTCTTCAAAGGAAAGGACTGAATCACATGAATGGACTTTCCTTCACAAAGTACCTGCAGACAACGAAAAAGCACTTCGATCCCTTGGCTCTGATAATCAGCCTAGTCGGGATTGGAGCCGTGCTCTATTCCATGTCCCAGCATAACAAGAATTCCTCCTACTTCGACTTGCACAGCTTTATGATAGTCATTGGCGGCACCTTAGCCAGCCTCATCTTTCAATTCGATCTGCGCAGCATGCTGTCGAGCGTCGTGATGGTTGCCAAATCGTTTTTGGGAACTCCTGAAAAATCTATCATCAACATCGCCAAGGAACTCGACGAAGCCATCATCAATCAAGCTGCATTGAGCGAGTTACGGGAAGGCCTCGCCATGGATGGCGAACTTCTGAATGACATCGTCTTTATGCATCATCAGGGATTGCTCTTCGAAGAAATCGACGCCTTTGTCACGTCGCGGGTCGCCGATCAATACCTTAGTCGAAAGATCGCCGTCGATGTCCTAAGAAAGGGCATGCTCATAGCTCCAGCTTTTGGTCTCTTTGGGACTGTCATGGGCTTGATTGGGGTCCTTAAAACGCTGAGTGATCCCACCCAGATCGGCAATTCCATGTCGCTTGCCCTGATGACGACAGCCTACGGTGCCGGCATGAGCGCCCTTGTTTTCACGCCGCTTGCCGGCCGGCTCGAGCATCATAATATGATCTATCTCGATTCCCATCAGCAGATACTCAGTAAGATCGGAATCCTCCTCAATCGTGAAGAGAGGACCCTTAATGAGGCTCCGTGAACTCGACACCAGTGCAGAAGAAAACTCGATGACGGCCTTCTATATTGGCTTGAGCGATCTGATGGTATTGCTATTGGTCTTTTTCCTGATGCTCATCTCGATGAGTAAGATCGACAAGGGTTCTTTTGAAAAAATCAAAACCGGTTTTACCGGCTCGACTAAAGGCACGCTCGTCGAACTTGCGGGCCAGCTTAAAGACATTATCGAAGGCCAACCCGGCGTTGCCGGAGTCAGGGTTCATCTGGCAGAAGATGGCGTGCGATTGGATCTCGATTCGGGTGCCCTCTTCGATTCAGGCAGTGCGACGCTAAAGTCTGCTGCCCTTGACCCGTTAATGCCACTGCTCAAAATCATCAAAGGCACTCAATATACGATAGATGTCGAGGGTCACTCCGATGACGCGCCTTTGCACAGGATCTTTAGGATCGAGGGCGTGCCGAACCTCGAGACGAATTGGTCCCTGAGCGGACGTCGGGCCAGCAGTGTCATCAATTTCCTCCTCGACGATGGCTTCGAAGGAGCACGCATGCGCGTCGTTGGATATGCAGAAACGCGGCCCATTCAATCCACAGCAGGCAAGACAGACGCTGATTTAGAGGCCGCACGGGCCCTCAATCGCCGTGTGTCTCTGCTCATCAAGTAGGAAAAGACCGTGGCTTTTTTAAATCGAGTCCCTAAACAGGATGTTGAAAGCGGCTTGACCTTCCGCCTGGATAAAGACTTTAAATTCCTCCTGACCCGCATTCCTCTACCGGAGGGAATCGATGTATATGTACTCGAAAACAAAGGCAAAAACGAACGCATCATTATCCCGCGCGAACTCTTCGACCGCTTTCGGGCAACGGTAAGTCACTTTCTCCGTGACTACAGTCAAGCCAGCGGCAATGAGCAGGAGCTTGAGAAATTCGCCTATTTCAGGGAAAAAGAAGTCTACAAGATCCGGACCATGATCGGCGATGGCAGCAAAATCATCATCCATGACGCTATCAAGTTGCGTGGCTCCTCTGGCTTCCTCACCGTTCCGGTCGATGCCTTGGATGGGTTATGCAAACTCTTTTATCAGGACAGTTTAAAGCACACGAGTGAAGTCTTTGAACGGCTGGTCCGGTATCACAAGCTCTTTCAATTCTCTTTTACCACGGGAAGTGAAAGCATCAGCAGCCAGCTTTCACTCAGGCGAGACGTCCTATCGCAGATCGATGAGTATGTGCCCATGATGCGTTCCAAAGGGAACGAACGCCGACCCGATCAGCAAAACGACAAGGATGCGGTGCTTGATATTGAAGGCGTCTTGGGCGACAAGACCGATAAGAAAAACCAGACTGGAAAATTCAAGCCCAAGCTCGGTCAGAGGGACGACGAAAAATCCTATACTGTCGACTATGGGACACTCTTTCAGAACGGCCCGTCGTCAGCGCCGGAAAAGCTGAAGTCAGCTGATGATCAGACCAAACGTGGGGCTGGCGCAACGGCTAAGACTTTTCCATTGCCAATCAAAAGTTCCGATATCAAAGCCCTCAGCAAAGTCCCATTTCCCTGTGAGCTGACCAGTGAGGAAGCGACCTATCTCAGAGAAGCATTTCTTCAGGATCGAAGTTCAGAACTCTACCTCGGCTTTGAAATGATGGATGCGATCTTCAAGGCTGAAGGGAAGATGAAGACCTTTCGTTTTCCTCTCTATTATATGAAAGTGACCATTGAAGAGTCAGGGCGCTTGATACTCATCCATCCTAGCCGGCGTGCTGAGATCTATTTAAACCACCTGGCTCTCACCGCCCTGGTGGAGGGGTTCTCGGTCGAAACCGTCAGCGGAATCGACCCATTAGAACAGTTTTATCAAAACCTCACCTCGCAAAAGATTGAGATCCGTGGCCGGATGCTGGACATCTCCATCCATAGACAACTGCCGGTCCTTGAGGATGTGTTTGAAAAAACGCGTGATATCCTGCTCGGTGGTCCTGGTGAGAATGGCAAGGGCGGTATACTCGGCAATTTGAAGCTGATCGGCATCGAATGTGACCTCGATTCCGTCGCCCTCTATAAATCCTCGGGCACCGCTTCGCCGGTCGTGCAGGCCCTTGAAAAGGATATTGATAGAATACAATTGGTAGCTGAGGAATATCCAGAGCGCTTCTATCGTTCGCTCCTTGGGCAATTCTTAACCCCCGAGATGAAAAACCATGCTGAAAAGCCAAAACCTTTCTACAATACCATTTATTGTCCCGGTGCTTTGCCTCAATCGACTCACGAGCTTTTTGACAAGCTCAATCATAATGAAATCGTCCTGCTTGAAGGCCCGCCGGGCACGGGCAAGACCTTTGCAATCATGAATCTTTTGATTCATTGCGTCAATACCGGACAAAGGCTTTTGGTCGTTAGCGATCAAAAGGCGGCAATTCACGCTCTTGATGAAAAGCTCCAGGAGTTTTTGCTGGGCACGGACTATCAGTCGACGGCCGCCCGAAGCCGCATGACCCTCTATCGCCAGGCGATCAAACTTGTCGATCAGCTTCCGGAGGGCCAGGCATCGCTCAGCCAATGGATAATTACCCTTGCAGAATGCCTGGCGATGGACAACAGCCGCGAGCTTGAAGCGGAACGGACGACCACTGAAATCCGCGAAGAAATAATGGCCATCGACGCGAAGATGCAAACGATCCGCGAGCAGATCCAAGAACGCATGAACCTCCAGCTCAATGGCGGAGAGCATCGCCGACTGGTGGCGCCAAAGCATGTTCATCCCACAACTCAAGAGGATATCAAGGACTTTATTGCGTTTCTTGACTACACGGGGGCTGGCCGGGTTGAAAAGAAGGTCGCGACTCTGAAGAATCAACCTCATTCGCAGATCGTACAAAAATTTGTAAGGGACCTGGCCGTTCTTGCCACAAAACCCTTTATCAGCGCCTACCCATTTTTCGCCATCGATCCTCTCCACATGGAAGAGGATTCCAAAAGAGTGGTGCTTGCCCTCCAGCTGGTTGAAAACCTCTTACGCAATAAAGTGCGCGCTCAAACCGTCCTGGACAGTTTATTGGTTCAACAAGAGCCATCGCCGCTGATTGTTGCCATGAGGGAGCAATGGCAATCCGTCTTTCCAGAGCAGGAATGGGTGGGCTTCCGACTGGCGCGAAAGCTTTGGAGTCTCGTTCGTCATCCGAGCCGCAAATTCCTGACGACGCTCTGGCAGATTCTCGACCATCAAAAAATGATGCTTCAGTCCTTGACGAAAATAGAGGAAGGCATCAGGGTAGCCCGTCAGCTTCAGGGCATGCACGAAGCCATGAATCCCCAGAAGTCGGTTGCCCCCTCGCTAGCCCTCGAAGCCTCGACCTTTGCGCAGCTTGCTTTTGAAAATAAAGATTTTTCGCTGCAGACCTCTTTGAACCAGTTACGGGAATTGCAAAATAGCCGCGATATCGCCGTTAAGGAACTCTTTCTCGCCCGCATGGCCCGTATTGTTCAAACAGGTCGGGCCAAGGATAAGGAAAATCCGACCAGTTCGTGGACCACGGTTGAAACCCTTTTGCAGGGCTTAAGGGAATGCACATCCATCGAGACCGGCGTTGGTGCTATTCTGCTTCATGACCTGCAAATCGTCCTCGTCCAAAGCTTTCCCGTCTGGGTCTGCAGAAAGCAGGCCGTATCCTTCCTTTTCCCGCCTAAAGAACGTCTTTTTGATCTCGTTATCATAGACGAGGCCGGGCAATGCCGGGTGGACGATGCCATTCCCTTGCTTTATCGTGCGAAGAAATTAATGGTAGTCGGCGATGATAAGCAGACTGTCCTCGACAAGAATTCTCCCGTGGATGATTTCCTGTTTCAGGCCTTCAATCTGGAGGATCATTTGCGTCAAACTCAAGCGCGTGGCATGAAGGGTGGCGGGTCCCATATTTTTGGCCTCGTCAAATCAATTAAGCAGGCGGAGGTCATGCTGGATGAACACTTTCGCTGCCCGGCGGCAATCATTCACTATTCCAATAAATATGTCTACGCGTCTCAGCTCAAGGTCATGCAGTGGGAGCATGCCGATATGCAAGCGGCGGTCGTTGTCAATTACGTTGAAAAGAATGAAACCGAGCACAACAAACCGACGAATGGAAAATTCAAAGACATTGAGACTGATCTCATCGATCGCTTCTTCAACTACGTGGGCAACACGATTAAAAAAATTGAGAAGGATCTCGGCCGGCAGATCAATCTGGAAACAGAGGTCGCCCTCTGCTATTTCCTCCTGAAGAACGAACCTTATTTTAAGGAGAAAAAACCGGAATTCCTTCTTAAAATGGGTCGGGGTAAAGATGTTCTTGACGGTGCTGGCGCAGCCTTGCAGGGTAAGGAGAGAAATTTCATCTTCTATCTTTGGGATGTGAATAAAGGCAACATGCGATCGTTTCGTCAGGGCGATGAACCCGACAAACGCCGGGGTGAACTCAACGTGTTGATGAGCCGACCGAAGATCCGTGCCTATCACTACCTGCATTCCGGCTTTGAAACCTTGAAACACGACTCGGCGTCGATCACCGACTATCTGTGGTCGGTTTACAGCACCCAGAAGGTTAAGAAATCGCAGGAGATATTTGAGCCGCGAAAGAAGCGCCCTGGCGCGGAATATCGGCCCTGGCAGAGGTCCAGCGGAGAATTGATTCGGGCGATCTTAAATCAGATTCTCGCCATCAGGCATGGGGATAAATTCCAGGCCTTGATCGAACATGGGCAGGCCAGCGTTGTCGTCGGTGATCCGAGGCGCAAAATCGATTTGATGCTGCTTGCCTCCCATCCGAAGCAGAGATCCCTGGGCATCGTCGATCTTTCTACCTTTGAGTACGAAAAGCAGAGTGCTCTCGCCATCACGGATTACTACTTTCAGCTTATGCGGGCCCGCCCCGCCGTAGAACCGATCTTTGTATTTGTTCATGAACTGGCTGATGAACGCTCCGCGAGTTTTCAATACCTATTGCAAAGAATGGAAGAGCTGCAAGACGGCGAGTAGGCTCCTGTCTTTCGCGGCCTTGCGCCGAATCTCGTTGCCAAGTACCAATTAACGGCAGATATTTCTGTCGCTATTTGGGCTTTTCTATGCAGAAATTGCCCTGTGCATTCTGCAGTCTGCGCCCCCTAGCGGCACTTATTTCTACACATTACTATAAGTAATGAACCCATCAATCATTGTGCCGACGCCCTTGGCACTTCGGCCAAGGTCCACAGTTCGAAAGGAGAACGTGATGCTTCATCGCGCCCGCAGTCTTTTAACCTTCCTGAGTTTCTGTATGGTCTTAAGCGCCAGCCTTTATGCCGAAGATACCCCAAACCCCTGGGAATGGCACGCGGTGAAGGGCACCGTCTGTAGAGATGGAAGCGAAGCGGGATATTTCCTAAAACGCCGCGTGTTTGATGAACGAGTCGTGATGCTGCTTGGACCTGGGGGGGCCTGTTTCAATGTGCTTACCTGCGAATTGAATCCACGATCCGTTGGCAACCAATTTCCTAAGGACCTGGGAATCTTTGCCCAGCGCGACGACAATCCAGTGCGAGACTGGAATCAGATCTATGTCCCCTACTGCAGCGGCGATAACTTTGGTGGCAACCGCTCGGACGTTTTCATTTTGGGAATGCTCAAAAAGCAAAACTTCCTAGGGCATAAGAATTTGAAACTCATTCTGGACGACGTCGCCGCAACGCTGCCAACGATGGAGCATCTGGTATTCGGGGGAATGAGCGCCGGTGGGTTTGGATCCATCCTCAATTATGTCGACGTCCGCAAGCGTTTTCCTCAGGTGCCCGTCACACTTTTGGATGATAGCGGTGTTCCCCTTGAAGATGAATTCATCGCCCCTTGCCTGCAAAAGCGCTTTCGAACGACCTGGGGACTCAATGAATCCTTTCCTGAAGAATGCGAGGACTGCCGTCCCGCCAATGGTGGAGGCATGGTGAATCTGGTCAGACATATTCGTGAGGAATACGGTGACTTTCAGCAGGGCGCGATTATGAGCAAGGAGGATAATGTTTTGCGTTTCTTTTTTGGTTATTCCAAGAATAGCTGCAATACGCTTTTGCCCGGAATGCCAGCCCAAGAGTATGCCAGAGGCCTGGAGAGCCTTCGTCAGAACTATTTTCAGGGAAGCATGAAGACCTTTATTATCCCGGGATCGCAGCACACTTTCATCAATTCTGCGAGTTTTTACACGATGACTGTGGATGGACAGACCCTGGCTTCGTGGGTTGGGGATCTGATAGCCAATCGCGCGGAAAGTCGATACTAAGCGCTGGTGAATGGGATGAATCAAAGTAAGGATAGCTTAGGGGAGTGAGCACCCCGCTCTGCCGTTAAAGCATTCGTCTTTGATTTTCACAAATTTCCGGCCCTAGGAATTCTATCGCTTCCTGAGGCCGCTTCCTTTTCCTTTGGATAGATCGATACCGCTGCCTTCACGCCTGATAAAAATCCTCTGCCGATTTTCCTCTCCCGACAGCCCAGTCTCAAGTGGGCGGGAATTGTTCAAACCCGTCGCGCTCATTCAGCCAGGCCCTGGTATCTTTTGAGAGCACCCATGACAACCGGACGGCTTTCTGGAAATGCGGTCTGCAAATCTTTCTGTAAAGAGTCGGGTGGGTTTGGTTGATTCTCGACGAGAAGCCAGTAGCCATTTTTTTTGAAGCGCTTGGAATAGAACCTTGGTCCATGGTTCGTCCGATTTCTATAGATGCCTGGTCTTAGCTTTTCTTCTTCGTCTATATTGCCGGTAAGGAAATTATTTTTTATTTTTTTTGCGGTCGAATTTCGCGCCGGATGCCCCTTGGGACGCGATTGAGAAGACTATGACCTCCTAATCCTTTTTGGCTACATGCATCTGTTATTACCAGCGAAAGATCGCTCAAAAACCTCTATTTCGGTCTTGATTTTGAGCTTTCCTCCCACCGTGACTCGACCTTTCAAAGTGATCGCCGATAAGCTTTATGTTATGTCATGATGCTTCATCCTAAGTTAACCAAGTTCCTCCGAAGCCCGCTCCATAACATCTGATTGACAAGTTTCGGTATCGCAACAAATTTTAGAGGATGAAAAAATGAAAAGTTTAACGAAAAAGTCTATTACACTCATATCCGGCATTGTCCTTTCCTTGTCCTACTTTGGCTGCGGAGCTGATGATCAAAATCCAGCGACTCAGGTCCCGCAAACCAACAGGTCCTATACGAAAGCCCTTACCAACGATATCAATGATCGCACAGGAACCGCGACTGAAGGTCAGGCTGACGGGAACGTTAGCGCGGAAGCCATCGCAGCTAAAGGACCAAGTCCTGTGGAATTGGGAACCGCAGGTGGGTTTGCGATTTTAGCGAAAGCTGGGATCACAACCACTGGTCCCACCTCGATAGCCGGGAATATCGGGATTAGCCCAGCGGCTCATACTAACATGACTGGATTTTCCGAAACCCTCGACGCAAGCAACATCTTTGCTACTTCCCCTTTGGTAACGGGCAAGATTTTCGGCGCGGATTTGGCTCTTCCCACTCCACCGAATCTCACCAAAAACGTCGCTGATATGGAAACTGCCTATACTAATGCAGCGGGCCGTGTGAATGCCGATTTTATAGAGCTTGGTATCGGCAACATAAGCGGTAAGACCTTGGTTCCCGGCCTCTACAAATGGAGTTCTGGCGTTCTTATCAACTCTGACATTACTCTGGAAGGTGGACCGAATGACGTTTGGATCTTTCAAATTGCGCAAACCGTAACGGTTGCAAGCGGCGTTCATGTGACCCTGAGCGGAGGCGCACTTCCTAAGAATATCTTCTGGGCCGTGGCAGAACAGGTCGTCCTTGGCACGAGTTCAGCGTTTAAAGGCAACATTTTAGGTAAAACTCAGATTGTCATACAAACAGGAGCTTCCTTGAATGGTCGAGCCTTGGCGCAGACCGCTGTAACCTTGGATTCTGTCAAAGTGACAAAGCCTACGCCATGAACCGGCTTAAAAATTAAGAAAGCAATCAAGATGCCGTAGGGCATCTTTGCTTTTTGCTGCAAACTTTCTCCAAACAAAGATTTCCAATCCCCCTCTCAAATTATATGGTGCTCACCAGTGCCTCGCGATTGATACAAGGCTCTGCCCACTTTGAGTTCATCGTGACTTATACAAGGGAATTTGAGAATGGCTGAGAAACCTGGCTTTTTAAACTTCACAGTCGATCATATGACACTTTTGCTTGATCCCAAGCTTTATACGATTGCTTATGCGCTCTTCCGTATTATTTTCGGAACTCAGCCAGAAGATCTACTCTATGAAAAGCGCCGAGCTGGGAAAAATGGCAATAAAGACGTGTCAATGACCTTCGCTACCCGCGTCGGTCAATGGAACCCCAAAGACGGCGATCCTCTCAACACAATCTTCGCCATCGTTCAGCCCTCAGAAGCGGCTCATGAACCTTCGCACGTTCGTGCCATGCTTGACGGCCACCAACAGGTCGCCCACTGGCAGCACATTGCTCTTCGCACGCCTGATCTTATCTCTTTTCATAAGCACGCCCTGGAACGTGGCGTACAGTTTGTGACCCCTATTCTCAAAGACGATCATGACAACCTGATTCAAGTCTTTTCAGGCGAATGGTACTTCCCCGGCAGCCAACCCTCGGGCCTCTTCTTTGAGTTCCTTCAAAGAGATCCTAGCGAAGGTGAGCTGGCCGAGATCCAAAAGAGCAACAAACAAACCTGGTTCCGTGATGAGACTTTCCTCGGCCTTTATGGCGAGAAGGAACGCGAGTACCAATCGGGCAAGGTGATTCCCTTTGTGTCGGAAGAACTTTTCGCGGCGCTTTCCCAAAAGATTGGCGACAAGCAGGTTTGGGATATTTCCGAGCTGGAATTGGTCGAGCTTGAGACGATTATGCTTGATATGACAGCAAAAAATCATAAGCAATCGAAAGTAGCTGAGTAGGCTCTGTCGATCACAGTCAGCCCCTTGGCAAATGGAATAGAAAAAGCGCTGGTGATTGGATTCACCAGCGCTTTTTCTTAGGTCTGGCGTTGACGATCAAATGATCTCAACACCAGCCAGGCTTGAGGTATGAACAGTATTGCATCCGCAGGTTCTGCGACCAGCTGACTGGAAGAGACCGCTGCAGTTAAGACATGTTCTGGTCTTAATCTCGATGGTACTCAGTCCCATAAGGCGACGAGCTTTGTTCTGTTGCTCAATCTCTTTGATCACAGCGACAGGCAAAAGTTTGATCTTGTTAGAAATTACTGTTTCTTGGGCAAGCGAATCCATGGATGACCTCTTGGAAGCTAATCACACTCTTCTGACACCGCATATCTACTCGAAGCCGAGCGGGCACGCTTGTCCATTTTTGCGTATCAGACTGCGAATTAGCTTTTTATTACGGCGACACCGACGAGTAGCCAGGCGACTATAAAAGCCAGTCCGCCGACAGGGGTAACGGCACCCCAAGTTCTTACTCCAGTGAACACCAAAGTGTAAAGACTGCCGGAAAAAACAAGTATGCCAAGCACAAATGCCCATCCGGCAAACTTGACTAGCGAAGAGTCCATTTTGGAGGCCAAAAACCCCACAAACAGCAACGCCAGCGCATGGTAGATCTGATAGCGAACCCCAGTCTCGAAAATCCCAAGATCCTCGACCGATAAGCGCCCTTTCAAGGCATGGGCACCGAAGGCACCTAGACCAACCCCCAAAGCCGCAAAGAACGAGCCCAGGGCTGTCCAAAGAGTCCAATTCATCAAACATCCTCGTTAAGAAGCAGCCCTCACCCTAGGATCAAGGGACGATCACAGATCTTAGCCATAGAAGCGAGCCATTTCGGCAAGAGTCTTCTGGCGAATTTTTTTAGCATGCCCTGCTTGTCCAAATTGCACCATGCGCTCGGCACAGATCGTCTTCATCGCTTCACGCGCCAGACTATTATAAAAGCGCGGGTCGAATTCTCCCGGCTTTTCCGCGAAGGCCTTGCGGATGGCGCCAGTGATTGCCAAACGGTTGTCCGTGTCAACGTTAATCTTGCGGACACCGTTTTTGATGCCTTCCTGAATTTCCGAAACCGGCACGCCCCAGGTCTGCTTGATGTTACCGCCGTACTTATTGACGATTTCCTGCAGGTCCTGAGGAACCGACGACGATCCGTGCATAACGAGGTGCGTGTTTGGCAAACGTTTATGGATCTCACGAACGCGGTCCATCGCGAGAATAGCGCCATCGGGCTTGCGTGTAAATTTATAAGCGCCATGGCTGGTGCCAAGCGCGATAGCTAGAGCATCGACCCGAGTCGCTTCGACAAAACGTGCGGCTTCTTCCGGATCGGTCAAGAGTTCGGAGTGGCTCAAGACACCTTCAAAACCATGCCCGTCTTCAGCTTCACCGCTGCCTGTTTCCAAAGACCCTAAACAGCCAATTTCGCCTTCCACCGAAACTCCAAAGGCATGGGCAATATCGACAACCTTGCGGGTGACTTTTGCATTGTATTCAAAATCCGCAGGAGTCTTCCCGTCTTCCTTGAGAGATCCATCCATCATGACTGAGGTAAAGCCATTGCGAATTGCTGAAATGCAGGTCTCAGGGCCATTGCCGTGATCCTGATGCATAACGATGGGGATATGGGGATAGAGTTCAACCGCAGCCCTCATAAGGCCGACCAGGTAGGCGTCTTGAGAATACTTACGGGCGCCGCGCGAAGCCTGAATAATGGCTGGGCTATCGGTTTCGTTTGCAGCCTCCATAATGGCTTGGATCTGCTCCATATTATTGACGTTGAATGCTGCCACGCCATAGTTGTGCTCAGCGGCGTGGTCGAGTAGGACACGCAAAGGTATCAGAGCCATTAGCTTTCTCCTTGTTGAATCGGTGCAGTCTGCCTGAGAAAGATATAACGATTTGTGGGAAAAAGTACAAGATGGTGGGGATGGGAATAAGACAAAAAGACAAAGCGGCCAGGATTTTGGTCCTGACCGCGATGAATTTTTCGAAAGGTATTATTTCGGGCAAACCGTGCCGATGGGCGGTGCGCCTGGGTTTGCACCGGCTGTGCTACCCGTGCCCCAGCTGTTAGCGTTCGACTCATTGAGAACAACGTTAAATTGAGGGTTACCAGGACAGACACGGTTGGCAGCGCCAACGCCTGTAAGAGCGATGGCGTTAAAGGTACCCGCTGCGGCTGGTAGGGCTACCGAGTAAGCAAAACGTGGTGTTGGTGCAGTAGCTACTGTCGAGCAAGGTTCGATTGAGAAACCGAGAGCCAACGCATTGACGTCTGGAATGCATTGGTTACCCGTTGGAGATGCAGCGTTAGCACCATATGCGCCAACAACCAAAAATATATTATTATCCAAAGAATACGATTGCTCCAGGGTATAAACATGAGCCAGAACGTTCTGGGCTTCAGCCATTTTCGCCTTTGATTGGAACTGCTTAAACCGTGGCAAAGCCAAAGTTGCAAGGACTCCGATGATACCTACGACGATCATAAGTTCGACGAGTGAGAAACCTGATTGACCATTTCTTTTCATATACTTCATCCGAAAACCCCCTGAAATTAACTAAGAGAACTAACTTGCATGTTCTCTTTCGGGAGGCATTCGGAAAGTCTTTAGCGGGCTTTGGAGGATATAGGACACACAGTGCGCATTAACGCATCATAACAACTGCTTAGCAATCAATCTTTTTCATCGGCTAAGCTAATTTCCCGCGATAAAATCGGATATCGGCACCAAGAAGTGGGGTCAAGACTGTAGTCGTCGAGATGAAAGCACGGCGCATAACGCTGCCTTTTCCATTGGTTACGGCTCCATAATTGGTAGAATCGAGAAATGAATTTTTTCAAAGTTTTTGAATCGTAATCTGAATACTCGGCTCGCAGCGACTCAAGTACCGATTCTGGCTCCCTTTTATCCCTTAAAAAACCCGCCTCAATAGAATTCAGTATATCGTAGGGCATCAAATCCACCTCATCGGTCTGCGCCGCTTCCCGCGGCCGCAGCTCGGCCGTCGGCTCCTGAACATTGACGGAATTTAGCTCGGAAATTGGCCCTAAGCCTATTAAACAAGAGCTTTCCGCCCACTTCAGCCAACGCCTCAGAAACGCCTTGTCAATGCCACCTATCGGTGCAAGACCGCCGGCTGTATCGCCATCCATGGTCGCATAACCCACGGCAATCTCCGAACGATTGCTCGTCGCCAGTAAAAGAAAGCCTTTAATATTAGCCAGCAGCCACACCATCGGCGCCCGCGTCCGGGCCTGAATGTTCTGCAGGGCCATATCATCCCTGGCCCAGCCGAGCGAGCGGCCGATCAGGGCTTCCGCGCTCTCTACGTAATGGTTGACCATGGTCTGCACATTCACTTCAAAGTGCTCCGTGCCGAGCGCCTCTGCAAGTTTCTTGGCAGCAATACGGGTGACCTCCCCACTTTGATCGGTGGCCTGATAAACTGTGGTCACATGCCTCCGGATCCACGCCCGCGGATCCTGCGGGTTCTGATCCGGCATTTCCCAATGGAGTTTTTGCGCCAGCAGCTCGGGGCCAAGCTCTTTCAGCGCTTCGGCAAGCGTATGCGCACAGAGCGTCGCTATCACGCTCGAATCGCAGCCGCCGCTGAGTGAAATGATATAGCCCTTGCTGGCCGATTTACGCAGGTAATCAAAGAGCCCAACCTTCTCGGCCTGAACAAATTCCAACTCAGGAGTCGCATAGATATCCTCCGCCACGCCCTTCCAGTGCTCAAAAATCTTCGGCATGGTGGCTGCAAGTTTTTCGAGCGCCTGGCCACTGACCGTTCGCTCGTCCCTGTCGGTCACGGTATTATCGAGCACCGATCGGTTTTTAAGTTTGGACACCCGCGCCAAATCAAGATCGATATCCCTGACCAGCAAAACCCCTTCGTTCAACTGAAAGCGTTTGGAGCGCCGCGATATTTTGCCAAATTCCCCGAGGAGAATTTCACCGTCATAGATGATCCGTCCACTCTCAAGACCCAGCATGTTCGTATAGAGATAAAACGCCTGAAAAGCGCGACTGGCATCAGCCACCAGTGTTTCGCGGACGCGTGATTTGCCAAGAGCAAAATGAGAGGCGCTGAGGTTGACGACCAACTCGCAGCCAGAGAGCGAAGAGTCGGAAGCTGTGCCCTCGGAAGACCATGCTTCCTCACAAATGACAATACCGAGCTGCAGGTTGCCCAGGCGATAGGAAATATCGCCAAAGGCCACATCCTGACCCAAAAGGCGGATGGCATCGACCCGATGAAAAGGCCAGGGCCGGAACCAGCGAGGCTCGTAGTGCACCCCTTCGCGGGTCAAAATCTTTTTAGCGTTGATGCCCAGTATTTTTTTGTTTTGCAGAATCGCCGCGCAGTTATACATGCTGCCGCGATGATACATGGGAAGGCCCACAATCACCGTGATGCCATCGGTATGGGAAAGGATACTCTCAAGTCCGGCCAGGGCCATGCGGGCCGTATGCACGCTTAGGAACATATCCTCACAGTTATAGCCCGTGATACTCAGCTCAGGAAAACAAACCAGTTGCACCGCCTGCACCTTCGCCTCTTCGATAAGGACGGTTATGCGGCCGATGTTGCCCTCCCAATCGAATGGAATCTGATTGAGACTGGCACCTGCAATCCTGAGTGTATCCATCGTCTACATCCTTTCCGGGGGTTCGATGCCAAGCAGACTTAAGCCGTACTTCAACGCCACGGTGTAGGCTTCCGCCAAGTTCACGCGCGCCGATCGCAGATGGGCCGAGTCGGCTTTAAGAACCGAATGATTCGCCAGCGAGCGATTGTTCGCTTTACACATATTGAAAAGATGATGACAGAGCACGCTGGGTTTGTTGGATTCACAGGCCTGAACCACCACGTTATTAAGATCGTTCAGGTAGCGAAGCAAATCCTTTTCCTCAGGACTCGACAAGAGGGAAAGATCGGCATCGTCGGAAGCGACTCCACTTTCCAGCGCTTTTCTCAGGATAGAACGGGTCCGGGCATAGGCATACATCAAATAGGGGCCGGTATTGCCTTCGAAGTCGGTCCAGTCCTGCAGGTGAAAGACGATATCCTTCACGGGATCGGAGCAGACCATTCCGTAGCGTATCGTTCCGGTCGCGAGCTTATGGAGGGTATCCGCAATCTCTGCTTCGCTCCATTGGCCTTGATACTTGTCGAGATGCTTTGACAGTTCAAGCCCCAGCCGGTTCCGCAGTTCGCTGAAGGTGATGATATTTCCCGTACGCGAAGACATCTTGCCGTCCGGCAGCACGACCATGCCGTAGGACAGGTGATAGCAGTTCTTCGCCTGCGGAAAACCCATTTTGTCCAGGGTCCGAAACACCTGTTTAAAATGCAGGTTTTGCTCGGAAGCGACGACATAGATCGCCTTTTCAACCTTGAATTGGCTAAATTTCCGCCGGGCAAGGGCTAAGTCTTTGGTCGCATAGGTGGTGTTGCCATCGCGCTTTCGGAGAATGACAAAGCCAAGCTTTTCCTCCTTGAGGTCAAGACCAATCGCTCCCTCCGATTCAACGAACACAGCCTTTGCCAGATATTCGTCGACGATCTCCTGACTCTCTTCGCTCACTTCCGACTCAGAGAACCAATGATCAAAGTGCGCCCCCGACCAGGCATAGATCTCGTTAAAATCCTCGATCGACCACTGTCTGGTCTCTTTCCAAAGCTCGAAGGTAGGACCTGTTTTCGACTCGATCTCACGCAGGATCCTGGAGATTTCAGCGTTGAGCTGCTCCTTCAAGTCGGGCGCGGCGTCTTCGATCGCCAAGGTTGCCGACGCATACATCTGACCCAGCCAAGCGCCGAGCTGGCCATGAGCGGGGGCCTTTTGATTATTTTTGAGAATGTACCAGAGGCACTTGGCGATATGGGCGCCTTCATCGCCAATATAGTTGACCATCATAACAGGATAGCCACAGGCCTTATAAATGCGGCCGAGGCTGTCGCCCAGAACCACATTTCGCATATGTCCCACGTGAAAGGATTTGTGCGTATTGGGCTGCGAATATTCGATCATCACGTTAGGCCGCGCGGCATGGTCACGTCGATTGCGCTGCTCCATGGCTCCACTCAAAAACGCCGGCACCAGATATTGGGCCAGAGCCGATGTGGGAACATGAATATTCAAAAAAGCGCCAGCCGTTTCGATCTTTTCGATCCACGGTGAGCCGGCGGCGGCAAGCGCCTTAGCCAACTCGTCGGCCACCTCCTGCGGCTTTCGTTTCAATTCTTTGGCTATACGAAAGCAAGGCAGCGCGTAATCACCCATGTGGGCTTCAGGGGGGCGTTCCAGCATCGAATAGATGGAAGCCACTTCCAGATTGGCAGGAAGTGCTGGCACGGAAGAGGCGAGTGCTTGCTGAACGGCAAATGCAACCTGAGCTTTGGAATGATCATGAAGCTGATCAATCGCGGAACTATAAGCCATTGTGATGTACTTTCTATGACGGAATCTTCGCTGCCTTTAGCAGTAAAAAACCTAACACAAGCCGGCAGTCGGTGTCAGCAGCGAGGAGATTATGTCCCGCTCTTTTTTCGAGGGCTTTTGTTAAGTAGGTCCTTTGGGAGGAAAGCCATGCAAAATCTCACTCGCACCGCTACCGTTAATGGCACGCAGGCCGTCTTAGTCAGCATTGAATGCACGACCACCAGTGGCTTCGCTGGGCAGCAAATGGTGGGAAACATCAGCGATTTATGCCGCGATGGCAAAGAGCGCGCCAAGACCGTCCTGGAAAACCTTGGCTATAAAATGGGCCACAAAAGAATTCTCATCAATTTTGCCCCTTCCGATTGCAAAAAGGAGGGCAATCACTTCGATCTGCCCATCGCCATGAGCCTGGCGGCTCTCCTGGGCAGCAAAGACCTTGTTCATAACCCCAAAGACTGGCTTTTTGCTGCGGAGCTGGGTCTCGATGGATCCCTGCGCCCCACGCGTGGCATCGTGCCTTTGATCCTCACGGCTATTGAACACGGATTAAATGGCGTTGTCGTTGCTGAAGATAATGCCGACGAGATGCTGGCTCTGCAGCAGGTGGCCAAGCTGCACGGCAAAAATTTTCGCTATCTGTGTTTTCGAAGCCTTGCTGATGTCCTAAACTGGGCCATTGAAGGACTTAATCCGCCTTCTCCTGCTGAAGAAAAATCACCGGTTGAACTTCCCGCCCTTAGCAATTTTGATGACATGTATCTGACGGAAAAACTGCAGAGGCTGGCGGTTTGTTTTGCCAGCGGTCGCCATAGTCTTCTCCTAAGGGGCACCCCGGGTTGTGGCAAATCAATGTTTGCCCAGCGTCTGCCGAGTTTGCTCCCCCTGCTCTCGGAGGCTATTCATCTCGATGCCCTGCGGATTCATAGCCTGATCAGCGATCGTATTCCCGTGGCGATTCTTCGCGGTCATGCCCCCTTTCGTCAACCGCACCATAGCACCCATCCCCTTGCGTTGCTTGGCACTGCAGAAACACCTGGGGAATTATCGCTAGCCCACGGCGGTGTGCTTTTTCTGGATGAGCTGCCTGAATTCCGCCGGGATTTGCTTGAGGCTTTGCGCGAGCCCCTGGAGACGGGGCATCTCTTTATCTCCCGGGCGCAAAAAAAATCGACTTGGAAATCCCGGGTGCAACTGGTTGCGGCCTGCAACGAATGCCCTTGTGGATATACCGGCAGCAAAAGGGTGGAGTGTTTGTGTTCCAATACCAGGGTCATGGCCTACACCAGTAAAATGTCAGGCCCCCTTTTGGAACGCATTGACATGCATTTTCATATGCCTGAACTCAAGCCCTCTTTGTTCGCTCAAAGCGTTCCCAAACAATCCGGTGATTTGCTGGGTCATGTGGCGCGCTCGCGGAATTTTATGCATGAGCGTTGGGGAAGTGAGCGGAACAACAGCGAGGCAAGTCTGGAAGATATTCTGGAATGCAGTCGTTTCGGCGACCAAAAGCGCCAGTCTCTCATGGAAGATATGGAAAAAATGAAAATATCGTCCCGCTCCACTTTACGGCTCCTTCGGGTCGCCCGGACTTTGGCGGATATGGATCTAAACCCAAGCCTGGAAAGCAAGCATATCATGGAAGCGGCAGCCTTGCGCCCCTGATGGTTGCGCCTCCTGAAAGACTGCAATCTTAAACCGCAAAAAAGGACAGCCACCCTGAGGCAACCATCCGAATACACAACAAAACACAGCAACAGGATTGAGGAGAGTTTCAAGACCTACCGATCGGCAAGGGATTCCTGGCAAAGTCTGTCTACTTTTTGGATAAGGTCCTTCGTTTCAAACGTTGCGCCACCTGACGCAGCCACCAAATCTTTGAGGGGCTTAGGACTGGCTTGCTCGCCCAACCAAAGCATGGAAACTTTGATGTCAAGCAATTTGGCGACGGATATAACCTTACGTGATTTTTCTTGGTCCCATTCCGGTTTACCATCGAGAACCAAGAGGATATGGCTATGGGCCAGAGTTTGAGAGATAAATCTCAATTCTTCAACATTGTTGATGATGATGCTTCGATCTGAAGTGTTGAGAACGTCAGCATAGGCGCGGGCCGGTGGGATAAACCGGGCCTGTCCCTGAACATCCAAAACTAAAAAGGCAGGTGTCGGCAAGAGGGTCAGGGCGCCGATAAGATTCTCGCTGTGCTCGACCTTGGGGCCGGCAGTAGAACAAATGAGGGATGGGCGGATCCCTGCTAAAAGGGTTTCCCCGACTAAAAGCCAGCTTAAACAGAGCCACAACCGCATAAAGCCTCCAGAGCAACATTCACAAGCTTTATTTTGCAAGATGGAGACCAAATCTGTAGGATTTAGCTGGCGCGAAATCAGAGGCTTAGAGACGACCTTTCGTCGCTGCCCGACCATGTTACGAACTGCTGTCAAAGAATGTTACAGAGGACAAGGGCCATGACTCAGGATCTGGATGCTTGGCGACAAGAAATACGAGCGATCGACAACGAAATCATCCGCATCACTGCGCGCCGCATGGAGCTGGCTCTGAAAATAGGGAAGTTCAAGGTCGATCATCAGTTGCCGGTCAAAGATTTTCGGGTTGAAAAGGAGATCATCGAACGGGCCCGGCTTAAAGCCGAAAGCCTCGGAATCGCCCCCGATTTTATCGAGGATCTGATGACTTTGCTTATGGGTCACTCGGTCAATGAACAAAACAAATTGCATCGCTCCCAGCCGAGACTTCCGGACCGGCAGCTGAGTGAAGTCTTGATTGTTGGTGGCCTCGGGCGCATGGGCAGATGGTTTTCCCAGTACTTTCAATCGATAGGCTTTCGTATATCGATTCACGACAAACGCGTGGAAAACCTTCCGGAGTCCTACAATACCCACCCGAATATGGAAGTGGATCTCGATCGCTATGAGCTCATCCTCCTCGCCTGTCCCATGAAAGCCTCGGCAAAGCTGCTAAAAAACCTCGCACGACTCAAACCTCGGGGCATGGTTATCGAAATGGCTTCGCTCAAATCCCCCGTGCTTGAAGGTATTCGGGACCTGCAATCGGCTGGATTAAAGATCGCCTCCATTCACCCTCTCTTTGGGCCTGACACCGACCTTCTGCTCGACAAGAATATTCTCATCTGCACGGGCGAGGGCCTGAGTTCAAAGGAAGCGGCAACTCTCTACTTTCATTCGACCTCGGCCAATCTCGTCGAAGTTGATCTCAACGCCCACGACCAGGAGATGCTGGCCACGCTCGGTCTGGCTCACTTCGTCAATCTGATCTTCGGCGTGACTCTTAGTGAACAGACGATTAGCATGAAGGATTGCAGGCTAAAGGGCGGGTCGACCTTTTTGCAGCAGGCCCGCACGGCCCTCACTATATTCTCGGAAAATCACGAACTTTATTTCGATATCCAAACCCTCAACCCCCATGGCCCCAAGCTCTTCAACCACCTTCAAAAAGTCCTCGATCGCCTGCGAGGTTTCGTCGAGTCGGGAGATCGGACGGCCTTTCTTCAGCAGATGGCGGATTCCAGGCACTACCTCGTGCAAAACGGCGAATCCTGACTTCCATAAACAGTATATAACGATTGAATTTAATTGATTAAAAAGTGAATTAGCAGACTTAAGCGCCATTGCGGGATTCTATCATAAGAAACAAGAGTCGCAGAAAATAGAGCTAAAACATTCGCCGACCGGCAAAAATTTTGTCCGGAAAACCTCGCCGTCGTTGGGAGCAGCCCCTTGTAATTTTTATTGAATATGGCAAAATCATAACCGACTCGAAGGCTTTTGTTATAGACTGAAGGGTGGCACGCGGCCACAGTGAAGCATTAGAGTATGGAAAGATCCGCGAGAGTGGTATATATACAGCTTGATTCGGAGGCTTCAATGAGCACATCAAGTTGGCTTTCAAGTGACTCGACAATGGTACTGACTTTTCAGCTCCCTCGAAGCCGTTCGATTCCCTATTCCACTTTATTTGAAAACAATACCTATCTCCGCATGCTGAATAAACTCCTGCAGCTCGAACTCGGTTCGATTGAAATGTATCGCCGCTGTTCCGAATGTTTGCAAATGGAAGGCGAATCGGTCGCCCAGGTGATTGAAGCGCATCGACAGCAGGCTAAGAATATAGTGAACCTTATCGTCTATAATCGCGGCATTCCCGAAAAGAAAGGTTTTTCCCTTTCACCGGAAATCGGCATGATAGCCCATGAATTAGGGCGCCACCTGGGTCGATCCTGGGCCTATCGCACGAGCTATGGAGCCTGTCTGCATCTCGAGCGCATGCTGCAAAGAAAATATGCGGCGGCTCTTACGGAAGCTCCTTACGGAGATCGTGGGATTCTCAATGATCATGTCAAACGAACCGGTAATCACATTGAATGGCTTGCCACGTCCCGAGCGACCGATCAGCTTGAATAGTTAAGCTTTCGCCACTCCCTGAATGGGGAATTTCAAGGCTAAAGGGAATTGATTGGGATAATTCTGTTCGCTAGACCTTAAACCCGAGGCAAACATCGAAGGCTCAGAGACGCTGAGCCGGGCCCTTGGATGGCCCTCGCGACCCTCGTGCTTGTCACCTTTTACATCATCGACACAGCATCATGCCCCTGATCGACAGAATCGTTGAGGATGGGCTCAGAATCCACATGGTGTGGGGCTTCGTTCGCCGTCAGCAAACTCGGCAATCGCCCACCGGAACTTGCCTTCCAACCTTTGGAATAAGCCTCCGCTCCCAGAAGAACGATCTCTAGTTGATTGACCATTCTCTCAGCCAGTTCAATCCTTTGCTTGGCTGGAAGCTCAAGGGCCTCCATACCAAGATTGAAAATAACCGTGATCATCGTCTCGGCGACGAGTTCAGGGTTTAGAATATCGCGTTGGCTGGCTTCCGATTCCTTGACGATATCTTCAGCAAGTTCTTCAACGAAGCGACGGGTTTCTTTTTTGATCTCCTTGCGGAAACCTTTTTGCTCGCCAAGTCGTTCGCCCATGAGCAGTCGGAAGTGCTGCTCGTTGTTTTCCAGATATTCCATAAAGGTCTCGACCGAGGTGCGAATCACACCGCGACGAACCCGGGCGCGACGTCGAGCTTGGCGCAGAAGCTGTCTCAAGGTAAGGGAGACTTCATCGACCAGCGCCAGACCGAGATCTTCCATGTCTTTAAAGTGACGGTAGAACGAGGTCGGTGCAATACCGGCTGCTCGCGTCACTTCGCGAAGGCTGAGACATGCAAAGCCATTCGTCGTGCTGAGATTGAGGGCGGCCTGAATGATATTCTTTCTGGTCTTAGCCTTCTTCTCTGCCCTGGTTCCCATAGACCCCTCCCCTAAGGTGTGCGTTCCGAGCCCCAAGCTTGCCTTGAAATCTCTGCTTTAGTCATTGCCTTTTTTGGCTAATTGCCCATTTGTTGGACAATTCTCAAGAGAAAAACACACAAGTACGCAGAAAACTTTATTGAAAAATTATTTCACGCCCAAATAAGATAGCCGATAAGACATGGAAGCCTTTGGTATGAGGACCATTTGCCATGCTTGTCGAACCACAACCCATCGAACTCTTTGTATCCCAACGCTTCAGCGATAAAACCCTCCTGGCGTTCGTCGAGGATTGGCGCATTGAAAGCGAAGTCCTCGAAAAGATAATTGTCGCTTACTTTAAAGAGATGGGCATTTATTCGGTACCCCCGAGTTTGGAAGCCGAAATTCGTAAAACTATCCCACAATTGCTTAATAACTCTCCGGAAATCTTTGCCCGTGTCCGCAAATCGCAGGCCGCTGAAGCCCTACGACGTCAGTCCCGGCGGCAAGACGGAGGCAAGTGATTCAGGGAGTGCTGGTGTTCAAACTCAGAGCATGAATAGGACCTGCCATCCACTCACCCAAAGCTTTATAAACCAATTGATGCTGTTCGACCCTAGTAAGACCGTCAAATTCACTGGCTGTGACATGCAGCTGCCAGTGATCACCGCCTCCCGTCAAATCGTGAGCTCGAATTTGAGCACTCGGGATAGCCGTCTGTATTCGCTCGATGATATCTTCTGCTTTCATTGAGGGCCTCTGTCCTGAATTGCACGCAATCAAGTGGCCACACTTAACACAGCTGGAGCAGCTTATGTCAATAATTTACCTTGCAAGCCAGAATAAACATAAAGTCCATGAGATTCAGTCCATCCTCGGAAAGACTTGGAATCTGAGGCCTTGCGATGAATTGGCCCCTGATATCAGCTGGGATGAGACGGGTCACAGCTTTCGGGAAAACGCATTGATTAAAGCTAAAGCCGTCCTTGCCCGCGGTGCCCACACAGTCATTTCCGACGACTCAGGTCTTGAAGTCCGCGCCCTAAAAGGCGCTCCGGGTATATACTCAGCTCGTTACGCCGGACCCAATGCCACCGACGAAGACAACAACCTGCGCCTCCTTAAAGATATCAATCACCTGCCGGAGGACCAACTGGAAGCGCGTTTTGTCTGTGTGATTTGTTTCCTGCAGGAAGGTGCGGATCCGCTCTATTTTGAAGGCAATTGCGAAGGCCATCTGGTGAAGAAGACGGTTGGCCTGAAGGGTTTTGGTTATGACCCTTTATTTATTCCCAGCGCCCATCATGAAACGTTTGCCGAACTTGGTGACGACGTGAAAAATCAAATTTCCCACAGGGCGCGCGCCCTCATCAAATTCAAATCCTTTCTTAGCTCGGAGTTTTAATCCGGCGTGGCCAGAGCCTTTTCCACTGAAGCCTTATACTTAAGATAAGGCTTGGACGTCCGCAGATAGCCGAAGTCTTTCTGCACGAGCGATTCTTTCAGCTCTTTGCGATAGCGGGATTTTTCAACGAGAAAGCCCTGCAAAATAAGGACCGACTCCGCAATTTTTCCCGTCATCGACAGACAGCGGGCATAGAGGAAGGAACCATTGCGTACCGCCTTTTCATTGTCGGTCCAATAGGTCTTGGACTCAAAAATTTTCTGTAGACCCTCAAGCAGGGGCATGGCCAGTGGGCATTTATCCAGCTCGCGATAGATCACCGCCAGCTGATACTGGGCGTTCACGTCAAGTTCAGCGCGGTTTCGAATCAATTCGAACGCTGCGGCCGCCCCTTTCCAATCACGGACCGAAAGCGCCTTGTTGGCTTTTGCATAAAGAGCCTGGGCTTCGGGTGAACGCTTGGCGGCGTTGGCCTGTCCTGAGGCTCTGGTATCGCTGATCTTGACCTGATTCAAGACGTAGCTCGTATCAAAGAGACAAGGGGCCGCGCCACCGCCGTCGCAGCAGACCTGATTAACCTGCACTTCTATCATTTTCCCGCTCATCACCTCACAGGTGCTTCCCCCCGCCCGGACAAAGCCGACGATGTCCTCACCGACCAGGGCGCCCTTGTCTTCGCTCATCCCCTGACGAATAGCCTGCGACTGCAAAACTTTACCGCTGACCAGCAGCCCGCGGTAACTATCGGCGAACTGCTTACGATTCGCTGGAGGTAAATCTCTGATGAAGTTATACTTGATGTCTCTTGAAGCAAAGGTTTGTTCAGGACTTGTCACGACACACTGTTTGACAGCAATGGCGACGGGACCCTTGATAAGGGTCATACAGACTGCCCAAGCATTCTCAGCTGAAAGCAGGCTGAGGCCAATTGCGAAAAAATGAGCTAATGCCAGTGACTTTAACTTCACGTTTTCATCTCCACGCTGGGGAACGATAGTTTTTGCATCTTTAGATTATAGTCGAGCTCCCAACTAATGCCAATCTTGTAATATGTACCATTGGCTGCGCAAATGAAATGCTCTGGGACAACTCTACCGAGCAAACGGAGACAGAACTTGCCTTTAATCTATGCCTCTCATACCCTTGGTTCTTTTGTTCAAAGAACGGTCCTCGGGATCGGTGATTACACGGTATTCATTGCCCGCAGCGTAAAAAAATCTTTTATTCCCTTGGTCAAACCCGGTCTGCTCTTCACGCAGCTTGAGTTCGTTGGCAACAAAAGCCTCGTCATCTGCCTGCTTGCCGGCGTGATGATAGGCGGCATTTTTGGCTTTCAGCTTGGTGAAATCTTTGTCGTGTTCGGTACCGAATCGATGCTGGGCGCTTCGACAGGCTTTGCCCTCGCACGCGAACTGGCGCCGGTTGTGGGAGCCTTTTTGGTAACGGCCCGAGCCGGTTCGGCGATGGCTGCGGAAATTGCGTCGATGAAGGTCAACGAGCAAATCGATGCGATGCGGGTCATGGCGGTCGATCCTTACAATTATTTGGTTGCTCCACGCCTTATCGCCTCAGTAGTGATGATGCCTCTGCTCTCAAGTCTGATGGTCGTCTCCGGTGTGATTGCGGCCTACGTTGTCGGGGTCTTCTTTTACAATGTCGACGTCGCCGACTTTTTTTCCAAGATCGAATGGATCATCGACACGGACGACCTGATGATGGGCGTGCAGAAGGCGATGCTCTTTGGCTTCATCTTCGCAAGTATTGGATGCTACGAGGGTTTTAATGCCCAGGGGGGAGCCAAGGGAGTCGGCCGCGCGACCACGCGCGCCGTTGTGAATACTTATGTTGCCATATTGATATTGGACTTTTTCATCACTTATATTCAGTTCAAATTCCAAGCCGATTCCTTCAAAATCAAATGAGCTCGTAAGGTCAAAGCCCATTCATCAGCAAGGCCGCCACCGCCGCTGTTGAGGGTGCACCGTGGTCTGTGATATGGTTTGCCGCTCAAGGCTCAAGCAACGGAGACCAGACATGGATCAGGCTCAAGTGGATTACGATCATAAACTCATCGAAAAAAAGTGGCAGGATTTTTGGCTTAGCGAAAAGACCTTTAAGACTCCTGATACTAACAATAAACCCAAATACTACGTCCTGGATATGTTCCCCTATCCGTCCGGAGCCGGCCTGCACGTCGGTCACCCCGAAGGCTATACGGCCACCGATATCGTAGCGCGCTTCAAGCGCATGAAAGGCTTTAACGTCCTCCATCCGATGGGCTGGGATGCCTTTGGATTACCTGCCGAGCAGCATGCGGTAAAGACCGGCACCCATCCTCGGGATACGACCCGATCCAATATAGATAACTTTCGACGACAGATTCAATCGATCGGTCTGTCTTATGACTGGGATCGTGAAATCAATACGACCGATACCAATTATTATAAATGGACCCAGTGGATTTTTTTAAAACTCTATGAAAAAGGTTTGGCCTACCAGGCTGAACAGTCGGTGAACTGGTGCGAGGAACTCGGCACGGTTTTGGCCAACGAGGAAGTGATCGACGGCAAATCGGAAGTCGGGGATTTCCCCGTTATCAAAAAGCCCATGCGCCAGTGGATTCTTCGTATCACGGCCTATGCCGATCGGCTGCTGGAGGATCTCGAAGGTCTGGATTGGCCGGAATCGATCAAAGAAATGCAGCGCAACTGGATAGGCAAGAGCATAGGCGCCGAGGTTCATTTTGCGGTCAAAGGCCATGCGCCCAAGGTCACCGTCTTTACCACCCGGCCCGACACTCTCTTTGGCGCCACCTTTTTGGTACTTGCACCCGAGCATCCGCTCGTCGCCATGATCACGACCAGCGCTCAAAGCGCTCAGGTGAAAAAATATCAGGAGGATGCTCTCTATAAAGCCGACCGGGAGCGCATCGCCAGCACCGAGAAGACCGGTGTTTTCACAGGTGCCTATGCAATCAATCCGACCAACGGAAAAGAAGTTCCGATCTGGATCGCCGATTACGTCCTGATTTCCTATGGACACGGAGCGATCATGGCGGTTCCCGGCCACGACGAACGCGATCACGAATTTGCCACTCTCTTTAAGCTGCCCATCGTGCGTGTGCTGGACGGCGGCGCAGAAGCCGACATTCAAAAGGCAGCTCATACCGGCGACGGCATCCTCGTCAACTCCGACTTTCTCAACGGTCTCAAAAAAGATGCGGCCATCCAAAAAATCGCGACTTGGCTTGAAGAACAGGATCTCGGCAAAAAGACCATCACCTATAAACTCCGGGATTGGCTCTTCTCCCGTCAACGCTACTGGGGCGAACCGATTCCGATTGCCACCGACAAACACGGCAATGAAGTGACAATCAAAGAATCTGAGCTGCCTTTGCTCTTGCCTGACCTCGAAGACTTCCGGCCGGAAAAAGATGGGCGCTCACCGCTTGCTAAAGCTGGTGAATGGCTCAACTACAAACGAGAGGGCAAGGATTATACGCGGGAGACCAATACGATGCCGCAGTGGGCGGGTTCGTGCTGGTATTATCTGCGCTTTATCGATCCTTTGAACAATCATGAAGCCTGGGCCAAGGACAAGGAAAAGTACTGGATGCCGGTCGACCTTTATGTTGGCGGGGTTGAGCATGCCGTCCTGCATCTGCTCTATGCTCGATTCTGGCACAAGGTTCTCTTTGATTGCGGGTTGGTATCAACCCAGGAACCCTTCAAAAAACTTGTCAATCAAGGCATGATTCTTGGCGAAAACGGCGAGAAAATGTCGAAGTCCCGCGGCAATGTCGTCAATCCTGATGACGTGATCGAGCAGTGGGGAGCCGATTCGCTTCGCCTCTATGAAATGTTCATGGGGCCGCTGGAAGCGGTTAAACCCTGGAAATCGGACGGCATTATCGGTACTCACCGCTTCATCGCCCGCCTCTGGCGTCTGCTCCTCACCCCCGAAGGCAAGGCCGCCCATACCGGCGAGCAGGTTTCCGAAGGCTTTGAAAAGCTCTTGCATAAAACGATCAAAAAGGTGACGGAAGACACCGAGTCCATGCGCTTTAACACTGCGATCTCGACGATGATGGAACTAACGAATGCCGCCTATAAGGAAGCCGCATTGGGCCGGGCGGCAGCGGAAGCGATCATCCTGCTCGTCAGTCCCTATGCGCCCCATGCCGCCGAAGAACTCTGGTCTCGTTATGGCCACAGGGAAAGTCTTGCCTACGTGCCGTGGCCAACCTTTGATCCAGGCAAAACGATCGATGACATGATAACGGTCTCGGTCCAGATCAACGGCAAGCTGCGTGGGACTTTGGATATTCCAAAGGACATGGACAAAAACGCAGTGATTGCCGCTGCAAAGGCCTTGGATTCGATTATAAGGCACCTTGATGGTAAAGCGCCTGAGAAGGAAATCTATGTGCCGGGCCGGATCGTAAACTTCGTCGTGAAATAATTGTGCTGGAGAGGAGACCCGCTCCTCTCCTCTCTCGCCCGCCTTACTGCTATAATGATGGAAACACATTAGAGCCATTCATGCAGCGCAAACGAATTCTATTAGCCTTATGCTCTTTTATATTCCTAAGCACTTCTAGTTTCATACTATTTGTGACTCCCTTGCTGCAAAGCAAAGCGCGGGCCAAGCTTTCAGGATTTTTAAAGGAGGCCGATATCGACGTAACATTCCAGGAGGTAAAACTTGTCTGGAACGGCATTCGTGTTCTAAAACTCGAAGTTTCGCGGGGCGACGACCGCTTGCAGTCAGACGTCATCGTCACCTTTGGCCTCAGCACAGTCAGTCCTTTCTTCAAACCCAGGCTTGTCACATTCGATAGACCAAAGATCCTGATGTATAGAAACCAGGACCAGGGGAGTGCCAAGAGCCCGAAAAAAACCGATACCGCCGCCAATGTTCATGGCCAACGCCAATCCTTGAACGATCTGCTTGATCGCTATTTTACGGCTGGCGTTTCGGTGGCGTTCAATAAAGCGAGCGTAAAAGTCTTCGATAGCAAAAACCTGCCCTTGCTCATCATTCCCCAGCTCAATCTGAAACTCAACGCCCGCGATCGGACGGCACAGATCTCGACCAGCGCCGTGAGTTTCCGACAGACGCCTTTGTTATCGCAGATGAGTGGCCAGATTCTCATGCAGAAACAACGGGAATTTTACCCCTTTCTCCTGCAGGCCAGCGATCCCGATGGCGAGCCCTGGCAGCTGAAGGGACAGGTCCAACATGATTTTGAATCGATAGATATTCGCCATAAACGGGTAGGCCTGCCTTTGGCCTGGTTACCAAAGCTTCGAGTTATTGGCAATCCGAACGACGTGCAGGTCTTGGTGCGTTTAAAACTTGATGGCTTAATGAGTCAGGGCGAAGTGAATTATGACGTTAAAGTCGCATCGAACAACCTCTTTTTGCAGCATGAAAAGCTGGGCAAAGCGGCGTTTGGGCCGTGGCCCTTCAGTATTCATTCCCGCGGCGTCTTCAATCCGGAGACAGCGACATTGAATGTCACGCAAGGTGCCCTCTATCTTATCGGCAGCAACGATGCCAAGCCTCTGCTTCTTAATTTTTCGGGTTCGAAGCAAAACCTTCAGGCCTCGATGCAGGAGGATCCGCTGACTATCAATTTTAGTATGGAACATAGCAGCTGCCAGACTGCGTTTCATGCCATCCCGCAATCCCTCCTGCCGACCCTTAAGGGCCTCGAACTGGATGGAACCTTTGCCATCGACGGCACTCTGCACCTGGTCAGCAGTGAAAACATCGTGAGCTTTACGCCAAATCTCAATCATATCGCCTGTCATATCACACGTTCCCCGGAGTATCTGACCCGTGACTGGCTGTTTCGCGGGACGGCGCCGCTGCCCGACTTCCTAGCAAATAACCCTTCGATGCGGGCCATTAAAAACGGCCACCCGACGCCGCGGCATTTGATTCCCGATGATTTTTTTAAGGGCCTGGTGGCGGCAGAAGACGCCAAATTCTGGCATCACGATGGGATACTCATCCCGAGTCTGGTGGCAGCGCTACAGGCCAACATGAAGGCCGGGCACATCGTCTTTGGTGGCTCGACGATCACGATGCAGCTAGCTAAAAATCTCTATCTGGATAGGGACAAAGTCATCAGCCGAAAGATTCAGGAGATTGCGATCGCCTGGGTCCTTGAACAAAACCTAAGCAAGGCAGAAATTCTTGAGCTCTACGCCAACGCCGTGGAATTTGCACCGGGGACTTACGGGATTGGCAGAGCCGCGGCTCTCTATTTCAATAAAGCTGTGCATGATATGTCGAGCGCCGAATCCCTGTTCCTCGCCAGCATTCTGCCAAGCCCGAGCAAAAACTTCACGGAAAGCTATTGCAGCGCCCGCCTGAGTCGCGACCTATCCGAGCGCATGCAGAAGGTGGCCAACGGTTTGAACACTTTGAGTCAGGAGCAGGATTTCTTGAAAATCTTTGCCACCGATTTTAATAACTTTCATTTCTCATCGGTGCTGCAAGGCTGCGATTCGAGGGAAACTATAGGCTTGAATAAAAAACCTGTCCGGCGCTTCTAGCGTTCCTCATGCTCAGGCTTTCGGCTCCGAGGGTTTGATTCGGATTGCGAAGGACCGCGAACAGGCGGAGCTGGATCATCCCAGGGCCGAAAATCCCGCATCACCCCAACACAGTAGCCGAGCGCGCGCAGAACCTGATTGAGTGAATCGAGCTGCACGCTGGGCTTATTTTTTTCCAACTGATAAACAAAATTGAGGCCGACTCCCGATCGCGTGGCAAGCTGCTGCTGGGTCAGGCCTTGGCGTTTGCGCTCGCTCCTAACAAAATCTCCGACTTCCATGGCGACCTCTTAGTTTTTGAGAAGAGAACCGATCCGTCCCTCTTCCTCGCTAAGAAGTATTCTCGCAGATTTTCCAGGTTTCGGGCAGAGGAGGAGGAATAAGTAGATCAGTCATGTCTCAGGCCCTGCGATTTTATAAAATTCCTCTTGGTCATTGATGAGAGGCGATGCTCACGTTCGACAGCATCAAAACCTGCTGCAAGCAATGGCCGCCGATCTGCGCCGATGGCAGCTTTCCCAGGAATTTTTCGTGCCTTTTTCAGTCCGTGGCGCCCGACATACCAGAGGAATTCGGCCAGGAGTATCGAAGCTTACCTTTTTTCCCAACGGGGGGTCGGGGCATGACCGCTCATCACGACGCCAGCCACTAGCTGGGTGCTTACTTGTATGGAATGGGCCGATAGGGCTGCGTTAAAAGACATTCCTGCGGCCATGCAAGATGGAATGACAGCGCATGCCCGACTTGTTCAATTTTTAGAAAGCAGGCAGGCTTGTTGCTGCGCAAGAGTTTGGGGACCGCCATTGGGCCTGCTCAAATAGTGGACGACTCTATCGAATGCTTGAGCACGGCGGGCGCTAAGGTCTTATATCCAATATTATTCACAGTACCTGTGGATAATATTGGAGGTTTACAATGAACCCATAAACCGATACTAATAAAAGTTTATTTTTGTCGGAAATCCTTGCCAAAAATATTGCTAAGTCCCCAATTACTATGATAATTGTATCGACTTTTAGCGGAATCGAAAAAGAATAGCAAGATACGGAACGCAATAATTACGCTAAGTTCAGAAATGCTCAACTCATCTTTAAAACTACGACAGTCACTTCATAGATTTTCCCCTCTAATCTATTCATATCATTAGCAATGTCGAAACGGCATGGACATTGCTTCTAGAGCTCTGTCTTCCTCATTTTTGTAAGAATCTTTGCTGCTGCGGAGTTGTCATGCTGAATCGTTTGTCCCTTTCACTCTTTGTTTCGCTCCTCCTCACTCTTTCGACGTCGGCCTTCTCGCAGTCCCATGCGATGATCGATAGCACAAGGTCGTCCCTATACAAGAATATGTTCATTACGACTTCAGTTGAAGGCGAATACGGGAGTATGGAAAGAACAGCGAAAGTAGGCGGCGCAACCGATACCGAGTCGTGGAAAGGCTACGGCATTCGCAATGGACTGGGACTTGAACTCTTTAAATTCACTCAATTCAGCCTCTCGCATACCCTGGTGAATATGCGCTCTCAGAATTCCGGCCTGGAAAATCTCAATGGTTCGCGAATTGCGGCAGAATTAGCCTTATCCTTCAGCGCCCCGATCACCAATATTCAATTTGGCCTCGGCGTCCTGGGATCGCAGCTGCAGTATCAAGCCCTAGCCAAATCCTCGACCTTTGTCGGGACCGGTCATTTCTATACAATGGGCATGAATTACTTTGTAAGCCCATCGGTATCCCTCCAGGCCATCGGCAAGCGGATCGTGACGACGAATAAGGTAAGCGGCGGTTCTTCTGACTTCAGCCAACTTGAATCAAGAACCGATAACCTTAGCCTTGGCGTTGCGATCTGGCTCTAAGCTTTGTTCAAAGCTAAGAGGATTTAGAACCTGGCGGCTCTTGGATCGCGCGAAAGAGCCGCTGATAATTCGTCCACACCTGCTCTTTGGCCTGCTCGACGGTCCATCCTCTCAGTTCCGCCAACAGATCGATTGTCCCCAGAACATTCTTCGGTTCATTCCGTTGCCCTTTTTCCGGTGGAAGATAGGGACAGTCGGTTTCAGTCAAAACCATCTCTTTCGGCAGATCTTTTAAGAGTTTTTGGAAGGCACCGTCACGTCTGGCGTTAGCCGGGATCGAGAAATACCAGCCATGCTTGCCCGCAGCTTCGATCGCTAGTTTTGATTTGCCGCCATAGCAATGAAAATCCACCTTTGTCACCTGATGGGCGGCCAGGATCTCCATGGAGCGCGCTTCCAATTTTCGTGTATGAATAATCAGGGGAAGGTCGTTCCGCACTGCGATATCGATCAGAGCCTCAAAGACGCGCTCCTGAGCCGCAAAAGTCTCCGGCCCCACCCAATGCCCATCCAGCCCGCACTCGCCAATAGCGATGAGCCTGCCGGCGCTAGCTTGGCTCTCGATAAAGGCTATTTCCTGGTCAACGTCAAAGGTCTTAACGGGAAAAGGGATCTGCGCCGTTAGATCGTTGATAGCTTCGAGGGGATAGATGCCAAGGGCCGGCTTGATCAGGGGATAATCCTGTGCCAGCTTAAGGATGCGGCGATTGGATTCGGGTTCAAGACCATTGACGATGATCGAGGCAAGTCCCGCATCCGCAGCCCGTTGAATCACGGCATCCAAATCCTCAGCAAAATCTTTATGAGTCAAATGGCTATGAACATCGACATACACAGGCTGGCCCTCCTAGAGCTTCCTGCTTATACCTACTTTGCGAGCGATGGGTCGACTGTTTTTTCCACTGTCGAGGGTCTTAAAAACCAATTCGTCGCCAGCGGCGCGGGCCTTAGCCTGGATTCCCTCGACCGATCTTTCCAATCGCAATCGACTCATGAAGAGATTCTCCTGCGACACACTCAGCGAAAAAATACTTTGCCGCTCATGATCCTTGTTAAAAAACAGATCATAGCGGGACACAACCTCTTCATCACTGTTGAATTCCAAAATTCCGCCGACCTGGGTCCAGGCCGAAAAGCCAGCGGTGGAGACCGGAGCCGGGGCCGCTTTAAGCCATTCGGCTATCGGATATTCTTTGAGCTGATCTTTGACCAGTTTAAAATCGATGCTGGTTAGATCGTTGGTATAGCCCAGGCCCTGGGCGATTTCAGCCAGACCTGCCGGCGCGATCCAACCATGCACGGCGAAGCTTGTGGGCTTATTAAATCCTGCCTCAGTCAAGGCTGAGTGAGCGGCCCAAAAAAGCTTGGAGACATCGGCGCGGCTATACGCTGTTACCGGGATCTGCTGACCACAATCGTTCGTACAGAGTTCTTCGCCATATCCCCAGAAAGTCGGCTTGCTTAGGGGTATAACATCGGCGGCCTTTACGAGCTTGGCAGTCGGCACGAAATAAAGCCCCACCTCGTCGTTATCGGCAATGTGCTTTTGAATGATTTCAAGATTGCTCGCGGCGCGGGGACCGTCTTGAAAATAGCTGGGATTGATCAGATGAATCATAGTCAGATCGGGAAATTTTATCCGGATCCTCTCAAGCGTCTCAAGATTCATCTCCTCGAGGCTGCCGCCTTCCCAGCGGACTATGAGATAGGCGTCGAGGCGGTTGGCCAAGACTTCGGGAGAATGCAGACAATAGAGGAGGATGAAGATTTGGCAAATTCCCAAAATCCACCGATAGGTCATCGATAGGCCTCAAATCATATGGGGAGGATAGATCAAGATTTCTTGCGTCGTATCCAGGTAATAGCAACGGGTAAGGATAATATTAGCAAGAGGCTTGGCACCTGTCCACTGCCCCCGCCCGCATTCAAGACTCCGCAGCCCTTCGTGCCGCTTTTTTTACTGGTCCCCGCGCCTGCCGGACTCGTGGCACCCTTGTTCAGGAAGGTGGAAACATTGGATTTACTATTGTTCGAAGCGCTCACGGATTCACAGGAAACATCCGACAGAAGCGTTCCCAGGCCCCGCGTTTTCGCACGCGCGAGTATCGTCGAGCAATATTTGTCGGAAAATTCTGAGTGATCGACAAGCAACATGCCGACGATGAGGTGCTTATACCCTGAGTTGGAAACCAAGAGGTCTACCGTCTTTAGGACCATCGTCGTGATATCATCCTGAATGATCCCATCTTTGACATGAAGATCCCAAAGCAGACCCGAGATGAACTGGCCCTTCAGGTGCGCTTGCTCTGGTAGATCTGCATCACCAAGCGCATAGTTATTTTCAGCTGAACGAAGACATTGTTTTGGTTTCGCACAGACTTGCAGGCCGATTTGGGTATCGGGACAGATGCTTTCACCCAGACAGGCGTTACCCGTGCGGGCAAAGGTGAAGAAGTCGGCAAGGGCTTCGTGGAGGACAAGAGATTCGCCCCGAATTTCGGTAACCGTACTGTAGACAACATGATGACCTAGCTCATGGCTCACGACGTCGGCGTCAGTACCAAGGTTTTGCAGAATATTATTGTCACCATCGCCGACGAGTATCATCGGTGTGCCCGTAGAGGTCGCGGGCTGGTAAAGGGCATTGTTGATATCGCCATTGATTTTGGCATGGGCCAGGAGCTTGATGGGAATATTGCCGAAATTTTTATAGCCGTGATTCTCAAGCCACTGCAAGGCTACGTTGGTATGAGCAAAGACGGAGGCTTGGGTAAACTTGTTGGAATCGTTTCCTGGATCGTAATTGTAGTTCCAATCCTGCTCTTGAGCAAAGCTATAGAGCGCCGTGCCTTCGCTCGGTTTGCATACGACTTTGTTCGCACTGGTTGGCAGGCAAACCTGAAAGTAAGGATTCGAAAGGAAACCCGTGGCATCCATTTCGCGAAGCGGAATCGAGACTGCCGGGCCATCAATCTCGTTGGTTTCGTAGACCTTGGCTTCTCCGGTTTCGAAAAAGTGTTTGGGATCAAATTTATAAACTTCACTCGCATCGGCAATCATTTCATAGTTTAAACCGGCTACATTAACCGTCAACTTCCAAACGGGTCTCGCACCATCACTCCAGATACACTGATCCTGGGATTCGACTCGAAAGTTGGTGCCGAGACTTGCCATCAGCAGAGTTTCGCCAACGATTTTATTGATTTGTTCCTGAGTTGCCCATTGCTCACTGCGCAAAGACTCTGAGCTGAGGGGAGCCTGTGGAAAATCGCCCATTACCAATGTCGAGCCGTCCAGGGTTCTGTGAATCTTTACCTCTAAGTCACAGACCGGAACATTATCCAAATCGAAACTAAATGCAGCCGATTCAATACGTTTGTCACCGATCAGACTTAAACCATCATAATTCTTTTGATGTAAAATAAATCGAGAACTTAGCCCCGATTTCCTCAGTTGCTCGGGCATCTGCTCATCAAGGCCAGGCAGCGTGGAGCGCATCGGGTCGAGGCTGCGCAGCCCCAGGCCCGAGGGCTTACTTCCTATGGACTGAGCAAAGATAGGCGTGCGGCCAGCCGCCCCCTGCTGGGCTAAAAGGGATCCCGGAATGAACAAAAGGCCAATCATTGCGAGATTTTTCGGATCGATCATATATGCCCCATCCCATCAGGTTCTGGATTCTGAGTGAATCTCAGGAACGTTCAGAGTTAATCGGTGCAACTGCGGAAAAGCTTGAGAGTTGTGACAATTTGCAACAAAAAAGGCACCCTACTGAGGTGCCTTCAAAAGCGGAATGCGAGAGTCGATTTAGGGGGTATCGCCTTGAACAAAGCGCCCTCTAAGGACCACGAGTCGCTCTGAGAGGACCGTTAAAGCCTCACCGAGGATTTCCGTTTCCCAGGTATCACCTTTTACATGCTGCTTGAGATCGGTCAGCCAGCTCAAAAGATCGTCGATGAAGACCTTGCGGTCTTCTTTGATTGAATGGTCCATGCTTCGGTTTAGGTACTCTAGCCAACTCGGATCGTCGTCGGTGAGGAGGTTAACCAGGTTGTTGAGACGAACCGAGCCGTCTTTTTCTTCCCATCCTCCGGCGATACGGAAGGGGTATTGATCACGATCGGCTTTGTGGAGCCAAAGCCTAGAACGCCCGCCCAAATCGACGACTCGAAAGTCATTTGGTGATGCCCCATGAAAACCATCGGGTCTTTTCCAGATCAAATGCATGCAGCTTCTCCCAAGCACGTTCAGGGACGACCGGGATCTTAGCAGAAGAAAATGCCTACTTCTATGGACATATGTAGGGAATCGGTACTTCAGCTCCAGGAACCAAGAGTTTGCGTGCTGCTGCGACCTGCGGGGCATTTGACGAGTTTGCAATCGGGGGGGATTGCCAGGCCTGCCGGTGAAGAGCGTACCGTTGCGGGCCCACTCTTCACGGAAGTGCCAGATTAGGCTGACTTGTTCGAGGGTTTTTCCCGACTGCTGGCCTTATTGTAACGTTCGACGAACTCCTGAAGGACAGTCCTCTGTTCGGCTGTGAATTCTTCGAACTGCACGCCCATACCAGCCGTCAGGTTTTTTTCTGGAATTGCTGCCTGAACCCAAATGACTCGGCCTTTGGCTTCCAGAGTTTCCTTAGAGTCGGGCAAAGTGAAGGTAAGCTCAACGACACTACCATGGCTTAGTGGCTGAGTTGTCTCAATAAAAACCCCACCGGTTCCTAAATCTCTGCAGAAATCGAAAAGGTAGTTGCCCTCCGAACGATAGTCCACAAGAAGCTGAACAGGAACTCTCTGGTGATCACGACCATCTTTTTGCATTTCGTTATCCGCTTCCGAGTTGGCTGCCTTAGCTTCCGTTGCTTTTTTGGATTTTATTGCTTTCGTAGCCATATTTATCACCTCATCTCAACTTTTGGCGCTAGTGTTTCAAGGAAGTCTGGATCAACTGCTTAACAAAGCGGTTATGCTCTGCAAGTGTACGCGAAAAATTGTGATAACTCGAACCATCATTTTTAAGAACGTAGAACCGATAGCCCTCTTTCGTCGGCGTTAAAATCGCTTCCAGCGCCTTAATCGATATCGCTCCAATCGGCCCTGGCGGCAGTCCGCGATGGAGTCGGGTGTTATAGGGATTCTTCTCATCCTTCAGATGTTTCCAGGTAATATCACCTTTATAGTCCTCGATGCCATAAATCAGCGCCGCATCGATACCGAGCCCTTCATTGGCCTCGAGGCGGTTCCAAATGACCTCGGAGACCTTGGCCATCTCCTCATCATGAAGTGTTTCTTTTTCGATGAGCGACGCAAAAGTCACGGCTTTGCGAAGATCCAGACCGACAGCTAAGAGCTTGGATTCAAGATCCGGCGGAAGATTATGGAAAAATGTATCCAGCATCTTCTCGAAGGCTACCAGGGGACTCGGCTTTTTTTCGAAGCCATACGTCGCTGGAAAGAGGAAGCCCTCAACATTGTCACCATGGATATTATATTTTTTCAGCAAGGCTTTGTCTTTAGCGATCAACCATAATTCTGCTTTGCTACCGACCCCATTCGCCTCAAGCCGGTCTATGACTTGTTTGAGGGTAAAGCCTTCAGGAATCACGAATTGGACTTCAAAGGGTTCGTAGATCTTACCACTCTTGATGGTGTCCATCACTGTGACAGGCGACACAGTGCCTTCAAAACGATACTGTCCGGCCTGGAACTTGGCATAGTCTTGGTAAAATCGTACCCAGAGTCGAAAGCGCCAAGCGCTATCTATAACGCCATTTTGTTCAAGCTCGGCCGCGAAGTCCTGAAGGCGAACGCCTTTCGCAAGCTTGACAACCGTAGGTTCCCTCAGAGTCAGAGATCGGTTTGACCAGACTGGCAGATGTCCATATAAATAAAATCCTAAAACGGCACACCCAAGTAAAAATGCTAATAGTAATTTGGCGAGACTCTTCACGCTCCGATCCTTCCTCTGTACCTATTAATCATAACACAGCCCTCTTGAGCCCGGGGCCTTGCCGGGACTAATCGCGACTATGTTGCGAGATCTATGAAGTAAGCCTTGTATCTTTTCTTTCTGCCCATATAATGACGCGTTCCATCGCGCTGAGCCATCCGTAGGCCTATTAGGAGCCCTTAAATCTTGGAAAGTCATGATATTTTTGAGCTAGTCCGTGAAGGCTTTCCGCATCAGATCGGTTCTATGGAACAACTCTGTGAACGTGTGGCCTATCAATTTAAAAATCCGTCGCTTCTCCTGGAATCCCTGACGCACAGTTCGGCTGCCCGCTATGTTCAGAAAAAGAACCAGCAGCCCGTACCCATGCCATGGAATGAGCGTCTGGAGTTCCTAGGGGACTCGGTTCTCAGTCTGGTCCTGAGTTCTCTCCTTCTCCAAAGGCCAGAAAAGTTCCCCGAAGGCCAGCTTTCGAAGATCAGGGCGTCCCTGGTAAACGAACATACCCTCGCTGCTATCAGTCAGGGCATAGACATCGGCTCCTGTCTTCTCCTTGGGCCGGGCGAAGAACGAGCCGGCGGACGCAACAAGGAGTCAGTCCTGGCCGATGCGCTGGAGGCTTTTTTTGGTGCCATCTATCTCGACGCCGGTATCGAGGGGGCGAAGAGAGTTATTCTCGGTCTTTACAAAGACATCCTGACATCTTCCTTGACAGATCTGACGCAACAAGACTACAAATCTCGGCTACAGGAGCTGACTCAAGGAGCTTTCAAGGAAGCGCCCCTGTATAAGGTCATCAAACGAGAGGGGCCGGATCATCAGCTCGACTTTTCTGTAGAGGTCGTTTTTCGCGACCAAACTCTCGGTACTGGACACGGGCCTTCCAAAAAAACTGCCTCGCAAGAAGCCGCAAAAATGGCCCTCGCCACCTGGAAACAGTTGGAAGAATCAGGTTCTCTCGGTAGTTCCTGATCATTTCTAACCATCAGCCTATACTCTCGCAATTGAAAGGGAGTTGCCCATGATAGCAGGGATAGTCGCCATTATTGGTAGACCCAATGTCGGTAAATCAACGCTTTTTAACCGCATGACACGCAGCACAAAAGCAATCGTCGATGATAGACCCGGTGTCACTCGTGACCGCCTCTTTGGCACGGTTTCCTCCGTAGAAGATGACGATGCAGGATTTTTACTAATCGATACCGGCGGTTTCGAAACGAAAGATCTCTATTATCAGCCATTCGCCAAAAACATCGTCTGGGAACAAACCCAGCAGGCCATCACCGATGCCGATGTTGTGCTCCTCGTTCTCGATGGCAAGACCGGAATTCATCCCCATGACTTCCAGCTCGTCACTTATCTTAAAGAAAACGGCAAAAACGTCATCTACGTCGTCAATAAAATGGATGGCAAGGAGCATGAATCCAACGCCCTTGAGTTTTATGAACTTGGGATCGAAAAATTCACGAGCGTCAGCGCTGCCCACAACCGGGGTGTCTGGGATCTCTGCGCCGAAATCGAAAGTAAGCTCAACGAAAAAACCGATCTCAAGGCGCACAAGGCCGAGCACGAGGGTGCTGCTAAAGTCGCTTTGATCGGTCGTCCCAACGCCGGCAAGTCTTCTATTCTTAACCGCCTTTGCGGCGAGGAACGCTCGCTGGTCAGCGACATCGCCGGTACGACGCGTGATACCGTCGATACCCACATGGTTTTCAATAAAAAACCATATATCCTGCTCGATACCGCCGGTGTGCGGCGTCGAAAAAAGATTTTTGATAAAATCGAAGGTCTGAGCGTCATGCGCAGCCTTCGTACCATCGAAGATGCTGATGTGGTGGTTTTGATCCTGGCTGCCGATGAAGGCTTATCGGACCAGGATGCCCGGCTTGCATCGCTTGCCATCTCGAAGTTTAAACCGCTCCTTATCGTCGTCAACAAGTGGGATCTTTATCCCAACAAGGAGACGAATTCGGCCCGCGATTTTGCCATTGATATTCATGAAAAACTTCGAGATGCGGCCTACATCCCGATCATCTTCGCTTCCTGCCTTGAGAATCAGCGCATTCACAAGATCATGCAAGCGGTCGAAGAACTCTATGCCAGCTACGAAAAACGCGTGAGCACGGGTAAAGTCAACGATGCCTTGCAAAAGGCGGTCCTGGCCCATACTCCCGCAATTCTTAAGCGTTATTCAAAGCGCGTGAAGTTTTACTTTGCAACTCAGGTCAGCTCGAAGCCGCCCACTATCGTGATCAAATGTAACGTGGCGGAAGAGATTCAGGAGTCTTACAAACGCTTTCTTGTTAAACGCCTTCGTACGGACCTTGAGTTTGGCGACATTCCTATTCGGGTCTTTTTCCGGGCCAAATCCGACGACAATGCCCGTCCCGATCGCCTCGATCGCGAAGTCGATGCTGAACTGAACGCTTGATCCATTTTCTTAATAAAGCGCCGTTAATCCGCAGGTTAACGGCGCTTTTTTATGGTCCGATATATTTGAATTCCTGATTAACGTCCCGTTTAAAAAGGCATTTACCAAATAAAAGGTCCGAAGCCCAACAGTGCCTCAAGTTTCCCCATGACTAAGCCGACACGGCCCATACAGATCAATGAGGAAACGCGATGCGAGCTAATCAAGTCAAACAAGCCTCAGTCCTGGTCATGGCAAACGGGCTGCTATTGTGCCAAAAGTCAACCCATAGACCAATACTATCGGTAAGTTTAGCCAAACTTTTGGTTCTGTTCCTGGGGTGCGTACTGCTGGTCGGGCCGTTAGAGGCACGGACGCTCGTTGAATTGCGACAGGCTGAAAAAATTGCTCTCACCCTTACCGGCGAACCACTCTCTGGTGATTTGCGGTCAAAATTCGTCAAGGGTGAGATTGAACTGGAGGAAATCGTCGACAGCGTCGGTCAAAGCCCGGCCTTTATCGAATACTACGCTCAGTTCTGGACCAGAACCATCGGCGTGCAAAGTCCCCTGGATGCCTATCAACTGGAATCGCGGGAAGGCCGCTCGGTGGAAGACCAGGATAACTACGCGGGTGTCGATCGACTCACCGATGACTGCCCGGTAAGAAATGTGGAGAACCTGCAAAAATGGATCGACAATCGCATCAATAAATTGCCGCGTATCCAGGTTCGCACCGATTGCGAAGATGCTCCGCGCATTGAGGTGTATTCTGACTTTACGGATTATCCTCAAACCCAGCGGGCGGTCGAAGCGGGAGTAGGCCCGGATGGCAATCCAATTCTTCCCGGAACCGCACCCCTGTGGCTCAAGGCGTGGACTGAGATCGTAAAGCCCGCCCGGGCCCACTGCGACGATGACAGCGTGATCATGAAGGTCTGGTGGGATCCCGCGACCGTGCGCGCCCATGCCAAGTACAAAAACGCCAAAGGCTATCGGGTGCCGCCGTGGGTCCTTAAACAATGTGGCCCCATGCTGGCGAAATGCGGTATTAACGAAGCTCCTAAAGTTGACACTTATATGGATGAAGTCAATCGCGATATGTCGATGGAAGCTGGCTATCTCATTGCCCATACCGTAGCTGAAAATAAGCCATTTACCGATATCCTGACGACCCCTAACACGATATTCACCGGGACCTATGCGTATTTCATGGGGCAAGGGCGTGGAAAGATACTTTGGGGGAATTTTCCTGGCGGAAAAATCACCGATCAGGCCAAGCCCATTTTCACCTCTGGAAATTTGCTGGATAACAAACACTATTGGGTGAATCGTGGTGAATTGCATGCCGGAGTCCTCACGACTCCCATTTATCATGCCGTGACCAATGGTCGGCGGGCCAAGGCCAATCGGGTATATGAAACCTTTCTTTGCAGAAAATTCGTAGTGCCTGCAGGAGCCAATCCCGATCCTTCGGATGCCAACCCTGATCTAACGAAACGTGCCTACTGCAGCTACTGCCATCGCTCCCTTGAACCTATGGCGGCTTTTTTCAATAAGTGGCCCGCCACGGGTTCGGTCAATTATCTCTACGAAAACGACCCCAAGGTAAACGATAGCGGGCGCTTCGATGGTGAATCGGGGAGTGGGGCTGTCGCGCTTGGCAAAATTCTCGCGCAATCGGTGGATTTTGAGGACTGCAGTGTGAAAAGGGCTTTTGAGTTTGCCAATGGACGGAAGATGACGGCAACCGAGGCCAACAATTTATTGAACGATTATCGCGGCACTTTACTAAAATCAGGCATGAACATGCGGGCGCTTCTCAAAAGCATGGTCCTTTCCTCTGATTTCCTAGCACCTAAGGAGAAGTGACCATGCGTATGCCAACTGCGTTCTACCTTTGCCTATGGCTCGCCCCCGCACTGCTCGGCGGGCTGGTGACCTGTAAAGCCAGCAGTTCCAAGCCGCCCAAACCACGAGCAGGCGATCCCTCAAATCCCAGCGATTCAGAGTCGGTGCCAACCGACGGCGGCGGTCAAGCTCAGAGCCAGCCCACCGATCTCGATCCCGATGCGGTTGATTCCGTCAGCCTGGAACTGAAACCAGGCGATGGCACAAAAATGCGATTTTTAAACGGTCGCGCTTTAACGCAGGTCTATGGGCGGGTGTTTAAGCCGGACGAGAACGGCTATGCTCATTGCGCCAAAGCTCCAGCGGTGGATTATAACGGCTGCAATTTCATATTCGCTGCCGAAGAAAGGCCTTCGGTTGGCTTTTTTGATCTCTATTCCCAACGTATGGCCCGCGGCGTTCAAAATGTTGCGCAGACTGAGAATATGACTCTGAATTACCTGCGAAATCTACGGGCCGCTCTGGGCCGCGAATGCGGTCGGCTGGTCGAAAGGGAGGAGAAATTCTCCGCCGATGGCGATAGCACGAACTTCATCGTTAAAAAAGAGGGTCCGACGACGGCAAGCCTCGAAACATTTTTCAGAAGGCTCTTGGATATCAATGGTGCCGATATCAAGCTAAATATGCCCTTTGCCGACTATGTTCTAGCTTACAAAACGGCCGTCGCCATGGACCCTGACAAAGCTAAAGCCCAGCACAACGCCTCCATCAACCTCTGCCTGACGCTGGCGATGGACCCTCAGATTTTTCTCTATTGAAAAAGGTGGACCCTTGATGAAAAGACGTGATTTTTTAAGTCTGGGAGCTGGCCTGCCGCTTGCCAATATCATTTTTAATGGGAGTATATTTGCTCAGGAAGAAAGGCCGAAGCCCTCCCGCAATCGGTTTATTCTCTACATCCACATGGGCTCGGCCTGTGGAGTCAGCAGTGGATTGGTCCAGCCGCTTAAACCAGGGGACTGGCCTAAAGGCTTCTTTGAGCAGGGTAATATCGGTTCATCCATCAATCCCTTGCTTAATAAGCACATCGCAGGCAGCAATGGGATGGTGTTTCACGATTATAATAAATTTCTGGCGCCCATGAGCCAGGATATGTGCCTGGTCAATGGCAATTCACAGTCTCTTGATCATAACGTGGCGACTATCATCCAAAGGCGGGGCACGGCAAATACATCGGCTGCACCTGAATGGCCTATGGCAGTCACCCAATTTATGAAGACCGAGACTCGCAAAAATCCTATGGTGATCACCTCGGGCGTTAAGACCATAAGTGTTCCCGATATTACTCCGGTTCAAGCCAAGGATATAGTCGATTTCACGCGCATTACCAAAGACCTTGAATCGATACCCAAGGGGGCATCGTCGCCTTTTATCGATCTGCTCAAGAAGCGATTTGCCAATCTTCATCTCGGCAGCGTTATAAGCGATAAAAGCCTTTCATCTATTGCCGATTATCAACTCACGACACTGACTCAGGGCCTGAAGGAACTGAACGATGCCCAGCCCGACATCAAAGCTATCCGTGAGGCGCTGTCGATAGATGCGGTTAAGGTCCAGGTAAAGGATTGTATGGAAGCCAATGCCATTACTGCAATGGCGACCGATTCCATAAGAGAATCCCTGATACTTGCGGGCATCCTGGCCAAGACGGGTTTGGCCAACGGCTTCCATCTCAATGTTGCCGGCGAGGATCATCACCAGGGGGCTTGCGATGTCCTGACGCCGCGCAATATGGGGGGCGTTTGGGCTCTCATTTCCTTATTTTGGAAATGGGTGAACACAAACAGTTTACAAGACGATGTTTTGATCGTAGTCAGCCACGATTTCTCGCGAACTCCCTATAATGGCAAAGTCATCGAAATCGATGCCTTGGATGCCAGTGGCAAGTCGCAGCGATTGAAGGCTCAAGGACGCGATCATTCTCTGGCGATGGGCATGATGTTTATTAATCCTGGCGTCCCTAAGGGTGGCCGCGTGGGCATGATTGGCGAGAATATGGTTCCGCTTGCTACCAAGGATGCCCGGGGCACTATCCTATCCGAAGGCACAGCCTACACCTCAGAAAATATGGTGGGCAGCATGCTTATGAGAATCTTCCCCGAACTCTTCCCAACCGAACGCATGGTGCGTAAGCACTGGCCTGCCTTTAAGGAAATCGCGCCGATTCTCGCTTAGATGTTCCCACAATCATCCCAGGCTCTTCAGGTTGCGCTTTATCATTCCTGAAAGTCACTGGCAGGCCAAGTGTCGGACTGAGCAGCTGCGACCGTGCTGCTTCCCATCGAATATGGTCTTGGCCCCGCCTAGCTTCATGTTACGGATCACCTTGAAATCATTATTAAATCCTAAGTTTTTCATAGTTTATTTTAAAGGCAAAGATTGAAATGCCTCCTGGCGCGAATCGGCCTCCGTCTATCCCATTCAGAGCTTTACCCATGAACCAAGCCAATGACCTTAAGGCCAATGACTTGGTTCATTCCCGGCAGGAGCTATGATCTTTTAATATCAAGGGCTTGAGTTTATCTTCAAGGCTGAGCCAGGCTTCGATAAGCGCTTCTTCAAGCCCACATTCCTCCATCACCTCCATCAGGATGCGGCGCCGCCTTGCAAACTGTGGAGTTCGGATGGGCAGAGACTTATGCACGCTGGCCAAAGGCCGGCCCTGATAGGCGACGGGCCCACCCAACATTGCCGTGGAAAAATCCAACTGCTGTTTGAGGAGTTCGTCATGATTCTTGTCAAAGAAAAAGTGTGAGATCATCACATCGGAAAAACAGCGAAGATAAAAAGTACTGAGAATCGTCGCGATTCTTTCGGCACCTATGGTTTCGTAGAGCGACATCGGCAGATCCTTCCTTGTACCAGAAGGCTCGCCTCTTACTGGGCAGCCTTGGTCTCACGGATCGCGATCTTACCTTTTTCGCCCCTGGGAATCGAGTCTATTTCCACCAGGAGCTGGGGATAACCCTGCTTGTTCTTGAATTCCTGCTTACCCTCGGCCTGAAGCATGTAGAGCTTTTTTGCGCCCTCGAGCTGGCCCTTGATCTCCATGCTGCCGACACCCTCTTCCAGCTCCTGACCTTCGCCGTAGCGTTTGTAGAAATGCACGGCCAGAGTCCACACTTTGGAATCATGCTCCCATTTGATAGGAACCGTTTCCACATGATAGTCGGCGACGTAGAAGTGATTGGTGCGATCGATGGTCGCTTTGAAATTATAGCGAACCGGGAGACGGGGCTTATGCTCCACGCGCCGAACACCCTCCTGATCCTTGACCATGATCGGCTCGAAAAGAGTCATTCTCAACGGTACCCGGACCCGCACGGAGCTGTCGTCGGCATGCACGTCAGTCAGCGATGAATCCCCCGTAACGAAACCAGAAATATTACCTTTTTCAGTGGCCATCAAAGGATTACCAGCGAAGGCTCCCATGATCAGCAATGCCCTTAGCAATGGAGATACCATATCGTGTGCCTTTACCTTGTCTTCTGTCAGGTCTAAGATAATTAGAACGTCTTGCTCTACAAAGATTATACTATAAATTGTTTGCGGAGAATGCCCCCCTCAGGCTTTTTGCCCGAGGTCAACTTGCAATAATTCCTTGGATCAATAGAATGCGCGCAAGATCTCTCCTACTTACCATTCCTACGATCTGGATCGTGAGCACGCTCTTCACCAAACTAAGCGGTCATCCGTGGACGAGCAATGGTGAAGCGGTGACCCGGGTCGGCGAGTGGATCGTCCGCTTTCAAAAAGATCAAAATCGACTTCCGGAATCCTTGGCCGAGGTCAGGCTCTATGCCTATTCTTTCGGTGAGAAACCCGATATCCACGATAGTTACGGAGAACGGTTTTTTTATCAGCCGCTGACGGAAGTGGCCTTCCTGGTAAAATCCTTTGGTCGTGATGCTACCGAAAACACGGTGCTGCGTAGTCATGATGAAAGCTACAGCCATGGGCTTGCCATACCGCCTCAGAGCGTCAAGGGATTGACGCCAAACGACAGCCGCCTGAATTTTTATCAAAGCTCTTTTCTCGAAGGCCTCCAGTCTCCTCGCGGCCCTTTGGTGGCTTCGCTTCAAACCCGTTTCCACGGTCACTCAAAGCGGTTGCTGATTCAAAGCCGCGAGGATGCCCAGTTTTTTATGAGCTCAGTTCATGACAGCATCGATGAGTTCATCTGGATGCCGGGAGGGTATGAAATCATCTTCACCGCCCAAGGTTCGCAGCGCTATGAGGATGGAATCTACTACTGGAATCTGCGGGACAATGGTGTCAAAAACCTTTTGCCAATGCTTAAGGAGAAGTTCTTCCCCAAGATGAAAGACGAGCAGAAGATGCTGATGAGTCTCTCGCACGTCAGCGAAAAGCCCGATTTTCTCTATTTCTTTGCATTTCCCGCACCCGAGAGCGGCAGCCTCGATCCCATGGATTTCTATCGCTACAATAACTTTTATGCTCTCAATCCTTTGAATGACTATGGTCCCGACCGTATCGCTGCTGATAGAAATTTCTCTATTTTTGAATACTCAATCAATCCCAAGGCCCTGATCGATCTCAAGGCGGGCGGGACTTTGAGCAAGGTGCAAAAGGATTGGCTGGCCCTCTCCCTGAGCGGCGACAGGCAATCGGTCCTCGAGATGTGGCAGACTTTCTGCTCGACCCATTCCGAAAGTCCGGCCTTGCCCTATGCTCTTTGGTGGCTCGCATCCATCTATAATGACACCTACCGTGACCTGCTTAAGGAGCATGCGGAGAAGGCCCGTACTCTACGCAATTTCGGCCTCGAACTTGCCGATGCCCTAAGCCTTATACCCAGCGCCCCCCTTTATCTCAGAGAGTTTGCGGAACATATCAAAAAAAATCTTCTTCTTTCAAAAGCCGCAGACTACAATGTGACTTTGAAGGTTACAGAGTCGGATGAAGCCGCGTCGATCGAATCGAAAGAATCTGACGCGAGCAAAGGCGCGGGTCGAAAAGAATAAAGCGTTTAGAGAGCAGTCCTTGCTAAAATCCTTCCGGCTCTCTATTCGGTCGAAAGACATTGATCAGGAGATATGCGTGCAGATAAAACCTCTTCTTTTACCTTCAAATGTCTATGCCATCGTACTAGCAGGAGGAAGTGGTACCCGCTTTTGGCCTAAATCCAGACACAGCCGCCCTAAACAACTTTGTCAGATCGGCGACATCGATTACACTATGATCGAGCTGACCTTGCGTCGCCTCGATGGTATGGTGCCACCCGATCGCCGGATTGTAGTTACCCATATCGACCAGCTCGCTGCCACCAAAGCGATCACTCAAGGACTCTGCGACCATTACCTGGCTGAACCCCTGGCCAAGAATACAGCGAATGCCTTAGCCCTTGCGGCTCTCGAAGTTCAGCAGATTGCCAAGCGAAATAATGTCGCGGATCCGATTATCCTTTCGCTTCATGCTGATGCCTTGATCAAACGTATGGATGTCTTTACAGGCACCATTCAAGCTATGGTTGCTTCGGCTCAAAATGGGAATCTCACCCTTCTCGGAATCACGCCGGAGTACCCCGAGACGGCCTACGGTTATATAGAAAAAGGCGCGGCTTTCGCCGATCTCAAGGCGACCTACAAGGTCACCAGCTTTCGCGAAAAGCCCGATGCCGCTCTCGCGACGCAATACATAGAGACCAAACGATTTCTATGGAATTCAGGCATTTTCGCCTGGAAAGTAGCCACTATTCTCAATGAACTGCTTGAATTTTTACCCCAATCGGTCGCGGCCCTGACCGAGGTGCTGGGCAATCGCGACAGCTTTTCAAGACTAGCACCTGAGCAATTTGCGAGCACCTACGGCAGCCTTCAATCCATAGCGATCGATCCGGCCGTCCTCGAGAAAAGCCAGAAGGTGACCGTAGTCGAAGCTGATATTGGTTGGAAAGATGTCGGCAGCTGGGATGCTCTCACCCAAAGCTTCACACCCGATGACGATGGCAATCTCTTCTATGGCGAAATCGTCAATATCGGCTCGACGGGAACAACCGTAGATAGCGACGCGAAAATCGTGGCATGCTTAGGGCTCAAGGATATGATCGTCGTTTGTTCCGAAGGCGCAATACTCGTTTGCCATCGGGATCGAGCCCAGGATGTGAAATTTATAGTTGAAGAATTAAAAAAGCGTGGCAAGTCGGGTCTCGTCTAAGACTTTGGGCCTTTCATCCGATGAAAAAAAGCGATCCTGGAATCACCTCCGGAATCGCTTTATTCATGAGCTGAAGTATTCTAGAGAATTTTGTAGCTGTATATCGTTTTTAGCCCTGTTGAGAAATAAATTTCATCGTCCAAAACGAAAGGCTGTTTGGTCAGTACGCCTCCCAGATCATCGTGCCAGAGGAGCTTTCCGCCTGCCAACGACACTGCTGATATCCGGCCTTGGCTGCCACCGACGAATATCGCCTTTTCACCAACCGTCAGTGATTTAATCGATTGGCCAAGTTTGGTCTTCCAGAGTTGCCGCCCATTGCTGGCCTGTACAGCCAGCAGTTCGCCATTCATACTCGCGATATAAAGAGTTCCATCACGGTAAGCGGAGGTCGTAATGCTAGGGGCATTAACTTCCCAAAGCGTACCGTTGGGCTTCTGTTGTATATCGAGGCCAAAGACAAGACCATCATAACGGGTGGCATAGATCTGATTATTGCCAACCGCGATTTCACCGACAATATCTTTAAAGCGGAAATCGTCCCTGCCTGGACGCAGTCGCCAATTCTCCTTGCCGCTGGCAATGTGAATCGAACGTATATCCCCTTCAACGCTGCCTATAAAGACTTCATTGCCGACGACCTGAGGGGCAGCTCCGGTTCGTACCAAAAGATTGGGTGAACTCGCGGCATCATAGGCCCAAAGCGTTTGACCGCCTTGAAAATCGATCGAATAAAGCTTTTGATCCACTGTGTAGACCAGAAGTGAAGTCCCCGATAGGACGACTTTGGTTGCCACAAACTGGGTCAGATGATTTTCCCACACGGATTTACCGGTGTTTATATCAAGTTTCACCAATCGACCATCGCGTAGGGCTACAACTCCAAAGCCTCCAAACACTTCAACCGGCGCGGTTACTTCCGAAGTGGTTTCGAACCACCAAAGATGCTGCTTCTTTTTGAGGTCGTAAGCCGTGACCCAATGATTCTGATAGGAACCAATGATAGTCTGGGTCGACAGAGTCCAGCCAGCCTCATCGATTTCACCGATCGGTTTCGTGTTATCGAGAGCTTCATCGAACTTGATCATCCCCGTCCGAAATGGGCGACAGTTGCCGCCCTCATCATCACAGCCTACCGTCGCCTCGTCTTTCGCTGTCGTGGCGCAAGCACCCGCCAGGAGTCCGGTCATCAGCAATGCCCAAAAAATCTCTTTCACAATTGCCCCTTAAGACTACGCAGGAATCAGGGCCAACAAGCCGCGAGCCCGTTCTGCTTCAGGACTTGTACCGTGATCGTTAACCAATTTTTCCAAGATGGTTTTAGCCGTAGGAAAGTCCTTTTTGAGGAACAAGGCCTGGCCCTTGGTAAGTAGAGCCTTAGGCTGAAGCTCCTGGCCGACGGCCGCGATAAGTTCATCCGAATGCTTCACCGCCGCATCAAAGTCGGCCTTGTCGATTTCTACAGAAATCAGCAGGAGCAGGCTTTGGCTATAAATAATCTTTTCATTCTTGGAATCGGCGACGATAGCGTTGAGCTCGGTGCGGGCAGCATCCAGATCACCGCTATTCGCGACAAATGCTGCATGCTTCAAGCCTGCGGCCAGGCCTTCCGCTGCCTTGGGATTCGCTTTATAAAATTCCAGGTATTTGGCTGCCGACTCAGCGTGAAGCGGTTTCAGCTTCTTGATCTGATCATTGAGAGCTTTGATTTCGGGCGTTTCGGCAGGCGGTTGGCCTTCGGCAGCAGCGGGTTGTTTCAGCGCCAGTGCCTCCCTTTGTTTCTCCAGGACATCGCGCTGCTCGGAAAACTTCTTCATTTCCGCATCGTAGACGTGATCGACTTCCGAGATTGCCTTTTGAAGTTTTTCGTCCTTGGATTCTTTCAGGAATTTGATGGCGTAGCCACCGACGAGAAGGGCAAGCAGGACCCCTCCGACTGCTAATAATGGTTTGGGATTACGCGCCAGCCGATCCATGACGCTATAAGCCTGGACCTGGAAAGCATCGGGCGCATCTAGGGTTTTGCTCTTATCGCTAGCCATATAGTCCTCTTGTTTCGGTCATATTTACGCATAAAAGCGCGATGTTGCAATCTGTGATAGTATAGATCTAATAGGCCTTTGCCTAGGAGAATTCAAGCGGTCCAAGCTTTCCAAGGCTGCCAGGGACCGAGCTTTAAAAGTCGGAATTACCTGGGCCATTTGGATAAGGTTCCAGGATCTCGTAGAGGATTACATGGGTGCATCCGGACTTGGTTCCCTTTTGGTAAAAGAAGGATTTCTCACCGAGCAGGATAGGCTGACCATTACCAAGACCTGTGGTCAGGGCAGCTGGGCCTTTGCCAAGAGTATTTTGGCTATTGGCCTCCTTGACGAGGACGAACTCGCAGCTTTTTTCGCGGAACGCACACGCTATCAAATTGCTCCCCGTAATTTTCTCAATAATCTTGATGAATCGGCGGTTCATGCCCTGGACAAAAGACTGGTGTCCAAGCTCGAAGTCATTCCTCTCAAAAAAGCTCCAGGCAAAATAACGGTTGGTGTCGTGGATCCACTGGACCGAAGCACCCTCAAGCAGCTGGAATTTTTTACCGGATTGGAAGTGGAACCCGTCGTTATTCCCCTTTCCCAGCTCTATGAGGGCCTGCTCCGTATCGATCCCGATTTCCGTCTGCAATCGACCGCCCTTACTCATTTTTTGCAAAATCATGCTCAATCGGCTTGGGTGCGTCAACGCTTGGACACCGATACGGGCGAAGATACTCCAGTTGCCCTTCCCGTCCCCCTTGCCGCGCGGCCAAGCTCACCTGATATCGAAGAGATGCATGATGATCCTGAGATCGAGGTGGTCGAGGACGACGAGATACCGGCGGTGGAGGCAGACGGTTTCATCGATCCCTTCGGCGGCGTCTCTCAAAACGAGGACGATGCAGCCATTGAAGACGACCTTGGCGAAGAAATTTTCGAACGTAGCGCAACCCAAAGCGATGATATTCTCGAAATGATCGACGAAGAGGGAGACGAAAACGGAGATAAAAGATCAGCCAGCCGGGCTTCACCGATAAGAGAGCGCCTCGCTGCTACCATCGCCAGCTTTGACTCGGATCTGGACCTCCTCATGGCCGGCCAAGAAAGCAGCGAGGCAGTCAAAATCGAAGAAATGGCTGAGGACGACGCTAAGCTCGCCATCGATGGTTCCACCGCCATAGCCTTTGATACCGATGCTGAATTTAATAGGGAATGGCCAGCCGATGGCGAACAAATGAACCCCTCTGACCCCTTTGATAGCGAAGCTGCCTTGAACGCTGAAGGACCCGCTCTTGAGGCAACAGGAGCGGCCTCCGATCCCTTCGATATCGACGAGACCTTGAACACTGAGGAATCAAAAGAGGATGAAAGACTAGGCGCCTTGAAGCACTTTGATTCCGGAATCCGGGCCGCCAGTGGCGCGGCGGCGGCCGGTGAGTTGAAAGCGGCCTTCGATCCGCTCGATGCTCTCTCGGAAGGGGGCGACAACCACTTAGCAGCCGAAATAGATGATGCAAAAGCAGAAGAAGCCATAACCGATGGTTTTGATAGCTTTGCCGATGAAAACGAGGAAACCAAGGTGCCCGTCACGTCTGGGCCAGGGTTTGGTAAAAGCGATGGCGCTAACATTGCCGGCTTCGAGGTTCGGCATGAAAACGATGATATGGGTTTTGACCGGGACGATGATACCTTCGA
>CAXSGP010000017.1:0-57471 GCA_964236955.1 uncultured Oligoflexus sp.
CAATCCGATTACGCAAGGGAACTCACTATGAAAAAATTCATCATCATCCTGTCCTTCTTGACTTCCGGTTCTCTTTTCGCCGGCGTTGAATTTGACTTTAAAGGCCGTTGCCAAAAAGCCAACGCCAGTGTGCAAGACAATGACATTGAATTTACCAATCTTAACCTCGATATCGATGCCGGTCAAAATATTGAATCAAAGAAATGTGAGATCGTAGCTAAGTTCCCTAGCCGCCGCGGCTACAAATTGCTTGTAAGCACCTTCAAGGTTGAGGCTCTGGCTGTAGTCAAGGATCACGGCGCAGCGATTATGACCCTTCGCCATAACTTCAAAGGCAGAGGTTGGAGAGCGGACGAAGCACGTGTCACCAATACCGGTGACCAGGCCTTGGTCGTGGAACAAACCGCTGTTGGATCGTCGGATTGTGAGGGCGATGCCGTCCTTCAGACTGAGATCATCACCGCCGGCCGTAACGCGAACCTGCTACAGGATTCGGCAACCAACATCATCAAAATCAAATACTCATATGAGCGTTGCAGATAAGAAGTGAATTAGAAATCGCCAGCTGTTTCCTATAAAATCGCCTCTAATCCTTGTTGTTAAAAATTTTCTGCAGATAAATATCGATTGCACCCCGTTTAACTTCGGTGTTGATCTGCTAAACAAGATAATCAGGTTCAATGAGCGCCCCCCGGATGGACGCCGCCTTTTTTGCTAAGGAATGCTGCTATGAGAACAACAATTGGCCTGTTTTTGTTAGGGCTTGCGGCCGGGCCCCTGCTTGCTGACGAAGCCCCAAACACAATGGTTCTTGAGCCCAATCTAGTTTCCAAGAGCTGTGAGTCGCTGTTTAAAACTCTAGTGGATGCCAAGGGAACCCAGCTTCAATTTAGTCCGAAAATTTTGAGTCTAGATGGCAAAAAAACGAGGGATGCCCTGAGCTGCAAGATTGCTTGGAAGCCAAGCATTCCGGAGAATAAACGCCTCGTCAGCGCTGAGCTGATGGTCGAGGGTAAGATGAGTGGCCCGGCCAACGGCATCGTTCGTCTGGGTCATAAGATCTTAGGTACAGGCGATGCTCCTGATTTGCTCAGCCATACTCTGGAAAACGGTACTTTCAACTACAAATTGCAAATTCAGAATATCGACAGTGACAACTGTGGCCGAGAAGTCAAACTCATCACCACATTCTCATTCATCCTGACTCAGAAAAAAGTTGTAGAAGGCGAACCGAGTGACCCAGTTCCGGCAAGCCTCACACTCGATACGGTTCGACTGCTGCCGTTGGAACTTACCGATTGCCCGCAGGGCGTGAGGTTAGGAAATGAAGGGCCGCAGCCTCCAACTCTTTAGACTTGGCCTAAAAGCTGAATGTAAAGGACAGTTTCCCTTCATTAAGAAGGGGGCTGTCCTTTTTGGTTTTGATTATGGCGAATAACAATGATGCGGTTTCCTAAATCATCAAAGCGATTCGCATCAAGAGATGTAAGAGCGTATCAGTGCCCATTCCAGGTTGCCTTGTGTAAAACAGTATTCAGGTGGCAAGGCGCTGCCAAAAAACTCACAAGGGACAAAATAGATTATGAAAAATTCACTCATCCTGGCTTCCGTTCTTCTTTCTTCTTTGGTATCTGCCTCTGCTTTTGCAACACCTGCAGCTCAAGTCGTTTTTGAAGGCATATGTGCCGGCGCCGGATTCTCGGCGAGTGGAACAGACATCGAATATATCAACCTAAACCTCGATCTTGACAATACTGGCAGCAAAGAGTGCATCATCACCACAAAATTGCCAGCGCGTCCTGGTATGACTATCAACGTCAGTTCATTCAAGGCCGAAGCTTTTGCTGACCTTCGCAGTGAAGGCCTTGCAGTCCTGACCGTTAATCACCGCTTTAACGGCCAGCAGTCGCCTGTTTACCGCTCCGTAGCAAAAGGAACAGGCGCCCTGGTTGCCGAGCAAACGGCTATCGGTATCACATCCTGCGGCCAGGCAGCAGAGCTTCGCACCAAGCTTGCCACGAAATCAGTCAATGCAACTTTGCTTCAGGATAGCGCGACCTCCAATACGGTTGCTTACCGCGTTGCCTACGTTCCTTGCCGCTAAGTTCAGCCTCCTCCCTATCGATCCGAGACCCTTGCTACGGACAGCCATTCCTTCTCCAGAAGGGATCGCTGTCCGTTCTTGTTGCCATCAATAACTTTTATTCCATCCCAGACCATCCAGGAAATTTCGTTAGCTCCCTATTGCTTCTCGTGGCGACAATACCTTCAAAGCGCATCAAAAGATGTAAGGGCGTATCAGTGTCCCTATTCCAAGTGTTTGTATAAAACAATATTCAGGTAGCGAGGCGCTGCTTAAAACACACAAAGGAATGCATCATGAAAAATTCAATCATCCTGGCTTCAGTTCTCCTTTCCGCTTTGGTTTCGGCATCGGCGTTTGCAAGTTCTGCGGCTCAGGCCCGTTTTGATGGCGCTTGTGCGGGCGGCGGATTCTCGGCAAGTGGAACAGACATAGAGTATTTCGACCTCAATCTCGACCTTGATAACACCGGCAGCAAGGAATGCGTAATCACCACAACTTTGCCGGCCCGCAGTGGTTTTCGCATTAACGTCAGCTCGTTTAAGGCAGAAGCTTTTGCCGACCTCCGCACCGACGGCCTTGCAATCCTAACCGTCAATCACCGCTTTAACGGCCAGCTATCTGAGGTATACCGCTCAGTAGCAAAAGAATCTGGTGCCCTTGTTGCTCAACAAACAGCGATTGGCATCTCGTCTTGCGGTCAACCCGTAGAACTGCGCACAAAAGTGGCTACAAAATCGGTAAATGCAACTTTGCTCCAGGACAGTGCTGTCTCAAACACGGTTTCCTATCGCATCCTCTATGTTCCTTGCCATTAAGGATTAGAGGTCGAGCCCCACTCGCCCGGGTTTTTCCACAGTGCCTTATGAAACCGCGGTGGCTGCCATTTTAAGAAAAGCCCTTCTGTCTGACGATAGAAGGGCTTTTTAACATTTCGAATGAGGTCCAGTTCAAATCAGTCGTTGGCGGATCATATCAGTGTCTATCCGAAGGGAAGAGGATTAGAACGAGAGAAGCTTGCCAGCGCTGTGTTCCATTAAAAGCAAACGGCGCCATGATTTAGCCAGAATGCTTGTTGAGAATAGCGAGTCTATTAGGCTTCATGGGCTGCGCGAAATGCTGCCCTTCCTATTCGCGAATTCATGATGACACATGTTACTGATCCACGCCTATTTTTCGCCGAAATGACCCGGACTTCCTGCGTAAGGTTTCCAAGCAGTGTAAAAATGCCTGGCGAAGCTTAAGAGCCAATCATCGCTAAAACTGTCGGCAATTCGCCTACAAAACTAAAATTGTCCCATTAATAGTCAACTAATAAGATGCTTTTTTTATCAGGGTGAATATACTACGGTCTGATAACCAAACATTTTTGGAGACACCCATCACTTTAAGTCAGAGGCGAAGCACGCTCGCGTGTTTCAGGATTTGGCGTGTTTATAATTGCATTGTTTAAAGGAAAACCGATGATACGTTGCTCAGGTAAATTGAATTATATGAAACGTTTGGCGATCTCAGCGCTGATGGTTCAAAGTCTCTCTTCAGGCGCTGCGCAAGCCGCGCAAATGATCGGGGCGCAAGTTGAGTCCTTGCAAAGGACTGGCTACGGTATGTATGTGGTTCGCATGAAGCCTTCTAGCCACCCCGGAGCGATTTCATCTTTCTTTTTGTTTCATAGCGATACTCTATGGCCAAAGAGTTGGGCTGAATTGGATATCGAGTTTACGCCTGGTTACAAGACCAAAAATGATATGGCGAAACGTTACGTCCTCGATCATGATAATGGCAAGGCGCCCAGCTCCTGCTATGATTCCGAAGGTCGATACGATACTGCTTTCTTCAATCAAAACTGTGATATTAAAAGCACTGAACAAGGCCAGATTGATATCGCGCGCTATCGCAATGCGGACGGCGCGGTAATCAATCATAGTCTTTCGCTCAATACTTTTGGCAATACACCTCTCGTGATGAACCAATCCGGGACAAGCAGCGGTCCCGTCACGCAGCTGCCCGGTGATCAGCAGGTCTTCTACAACCCACCGGCGGGGGTAGATCCTTACAGCGAATTCTATAATTATTATATTTGGTACACCCCCACCGGAGTCTTCTGGTCCGGAGCGATCTCGGAATCAGACGTGAATTTCCCCAGTGCTAATGATATTCCGGACACTCAGTCGATCCCTGAACCCGTGGTTTCCAAGATCTGGAATACCAACACCAGCACTGGTGTCACAGCCAACTCCCGTTTCGGAGTACCTTCAAATGTCGCTTTCAAGAGCGCCGCACAAATGGAAGCTCTCGCCTATGCTGCGGATCAATTCACGCCTTTGGATAAAGCCTCGGGCGTGGCTCTTGAAAGTGGTCGTCAATTGGCGATGACGATCAACCTCTGGGATGGTTCCATGACGACGCCTAGTCTGAGTCCGCAGCCTTGGGGTGGATTTGCACCGCCGAACAAATCGGCAGTTGCGGTTTATCAGAAAATTGCCTTCTTTCCATTAAGGGACCTTAAGCCGGAAGCCCAGCGAAAGCGCTATCCAGGTCCTAAAGACTATAACTATGATCGCACGACCCACTACAGCGACTTTACCACCCGAGGTGGCCAGTTTATCCTCAATGGGAAAAAAGCATCGTTCGATCAACTATGGATGACGACCGATGGATCCTTCGCGCCGCTGGGAAACCTCTCCGCCTATAGCGTTTTCTGCTATCCAAAGGCGCCTTTGAAGGAGGGTCTTGGTGCCGCTCCTGATACCAACGCAGACAAGGGCCTTTATCTGCAGCTTCGATATGCGGGCGACTATGCAATACCTTCGATTGGCCAGCGGATCGATCAAAACGATAATTACACGAATTGCATCTGGTCCGATACCCGGGGAACACTTTAATGGCTTCGATCGGATTTGAGCATTCTTGGAAGGCCTGAATTCGGGTGATCTCCGTGAAGGAAAATTGACTTGACGTTGACGAGGCCCTGCTTGCTTGCAAGTAGGGCCTTTATCGTGCGCCTGAACTTTAATCCTTGCCGACAATTCGATAGAATATATTTTTTGTTTTGATTTCTTTAAGAATGTACGGGAACCAAAGATTGGGGGCTGGCATTTTTCGGATCCCCGTCTTCTTTAAATCAAGCTGGAGCCAGTAGCTTGTTTTTTTAGGGGAAGTAGAACCCGAAAGAGGCTGCCTTTGCCTTTAGTCGCGAGACTTTCAACTTCGATTCGGCCGCCGTGCGTTTCGATAATGCGTTTGGTCGACGCGAGACCTAGGCCAACCCCTGGAATGGTGTCCTTGGTTGCATTCGATCGCCAAAAGGGTTCAAATATTTTATGAATTTCTTCAGCTGCTATCCCTATGCCTTCGTCGGAGACCGCTATTATGGCAAAGTCCTCCTGTGCTTTCAGATCGATATTGATCTTACCGCCAAAGGGTGAATATTTGATGGCATTGCTTACCAGGTTATTTAAGACCTGCGAGATCCGATCGGCATCACAGCTATAATTGAGGGCGAAAGGGGGAATATCGGTCGTTATGGAATGGAGAATCGAGACGGCCTGGAAAATCTTGGCCGTATCAATGACCAGTTCGCAGAGGTCATGAGGTGCGATGTGGAGCACCATCTCTCCGGATTCAATTCGGGCCACGTCCAGCAAATCACTGACTATTCTGTCGAGCCGCGTTGCCTGTCGACTTATGATGTTGATCATCTGCTTTTGTGCAGCAGGACTTGATTCGGGATCGGAAAGAAGCATGTCAGCTGACATCTTGATTCCCGCCAGGGGATTGCGTACGTCATGGGCAATCGAAGCAAGGATGCGTACCTGTTGATTACGGTGCCGGCTCAGCCCATCGGCCATTTCATTGAAGACGTCGCCCATATCTCTTATTTCCTTAAGGCCGCTGACAACGACCCTGCTTTCCCATTCTCCCTGACCGAATTTTTGCGTGCACGATTGTAGATGAGTCAAGGGCTTAAGGAGGGACCTTTTAACAGTTTCAAAAAAGCCTAAGATGACCAAAATAAGCATACCACCAGCTATATAGCCGACATAGTGAGAGAATTGATTCTGCTCGTTCGCCAAATCCTGTAAGCTCCGTTCGTGCTGCTGAATGACGTCGGATATCCTGTCGACGCTGTTGCAAGCGTCCTGGAGACTCAGAGAAAGCTTCTCGAATATTACCGAAGGCGGGAGTTCAGTAGCCTCCAACCGATGCCATTCTGATAGGTAGCCAAGTATTGCTTGCTTTGCGGCAGCAAAGACTTGCCGGGAGTCCGGACTTTCGTTTGCGTGGTTTTCCGCTACTTTCAGCCATTGATCGATTTCGCTTTCATACTGCTGGACGCTCTTGGAGTACGATGCCTCGCGCGTGGTGGCTAGCAAAAAACTCACGCGATTATGCTGCAGAATGACATTTTCCAGTTCTTCGGCACCATGGATGCTGGAGATAGTATGTTCGGACGATTTTACCATACTATGCAAATGATCAACGATGATAAGAAATGCCACCGTAACAACCAATCCTCCGAGCAGGAGTACGAGATTGCCAATTAACCCTAACCATTTGATTTTCACGCGCAGCATCTCCGATTGTCATGATTCCTGCCGTCTTTGAAGCGATACTCAAGGTCGTCTTTCAAAGTTCTTCTATGAAAATCTTTTCTTAATTCAAGGTCATGACGGCAAATTTTGGGAGTCGTTCTTTTTTTCATCTCAATCGTTTGACACTTTATTTTTGATCCGAATGTTAAACAGGAGCTATTGGGAGTTGAGCTAACCTTACGGCCTGAGACGCCAAAAGACAAGTTTCAATCTTTTTTGATCTTACCAAACAGGTCCTTCTGGCCATTTAAAAGCTGGTCTATAAGCTACAGTTTTTATTCGAGTATTGCGATTCTATAGGCTAAACATTCGGCTCCGATCGCGGTGGGCGAAGCCAGCGGGCAACTTTAACCTTCCTGGTGCGACAAGCCCGAATCCGTCGAAAATTTGCAGCAAAGCCTCTTTACCATAAATTTTTGCTTGCCAGCGCCGGAAGGAACGCCGCGCAGGGGTTGAGCGGGCACGGTGTCCGGATTTGTTACGATGCCCGTAACAATTGCTGATTGGTCCCCATTAGGAACGGATACGTTCATGCTCTATAGGAAGACGGCCTCTTCGTCCGGGATCAATTTACCAAGCGCTTCTTCCTTTGTAGGAATATTATGGTATTCAGAATTCAAAAGATTTTAATTTTACCTTTTCCAAAACTTTATGGGAAGCCAAATTAGCCTTTTATTGCGGTAGCTTATATCAAGATATTGTTTGGTAATATTTTACCAAAAATAAAACTGCATGTTAGAACCCTCTCTACCGAATAACTAATAGGTTCGATTCCACGCCATTTGAAAGGTAAACATTACGATGAGCATTACAAATAGAATTTCACTGGTTTCACTTCTCATCCTAGGAGTGGCCTGCGGTGTCAAGCCCCAGACCGGTGCCGTTCGCCAGAGCCTTCGAAACTATTCAGTTAATCTGAAAGAAATGGCTGCTAATCAAGTATATTTGAACGATACCATTGATGGAATCTCGGCCGCTGGCAGCGCTGATGCTGCTGTGGCCAACGCTGATGCCGGTGTCCTTGCCGCTCAAGAAAAACTCACAGCTGCAAAAGATGCTCTGGCTGCCGCGAAACTCACGACTGTTGATGCTATCACTGCTGCGGCTGATGCTCTTGCTGCCGCAAAGCTTTCGAAGAAGGCAGCAGCTGACTTGGCTAAAGCTGCCAAATTAGACGCTACCCTACAGGCTGATGCCACTGCCGCTGATGTGCTGGCCCAGGCCGACGCGGCGAAACTTGCCCTTGCAGTAAAAGCGGAAGCTGATGCCAAATTAGCCGAAGCAGCGGCCCTCAACACCGAACTCCTGGCCGAGAAAGCAGCAGCTGATGCCAATGCGGGCGTCGTGGGCGCTCAGGATCCGGCTGCTGATGGACTCGCTCAAGCTCAACTCGATCTAAAAGCCGCGCAGGATGCCGCTGCTCTTGCGGATGCGGCGGCTCTTGAGGCTAAAAAATTAGCTGACGCCGCTGCTCTTGATGCCAATAAACTTGCCAAAGCTGCCAAAGCAGATGCCACTCTTCAAGCCGATGCCGATGCTGCAAAACTGCTTGCTGATGCAGAAGCCCTTAAAGCTGCCGCTGCTGCTGACGCCGCCGCTCTTGCCGCCGCTGACCTTGCCAAGGCAGAAGCCGCGCTGGTAGCCGCCGGTGGAGTTGTCGATCCCAAAGCTCCAAGCACTGATGCCGTACTCGATGAGGTCGTTAAACCCAGGCGTATCGGTCAGATGGTTGCACTGCTTTTTGCAACGCTTGACGTCGACCTCAATGATGTCCTTTCACTCAATGAATTTCTTAAGATAACAGATGTGAAGAAGATTGCCGCTGCCGCCGGCGTTCTTAATGCTGACCAACTTGCTGCTTTACAGGTTAAGCTGACAGCTCAATTTGCCCTCTTTGCCGGTGCCGACAACGCAATGACTGACGTGGAACTTGCCGCTTTCCTGAAGGCACAGAAATCGAGTGTTGCTAAATGCCGTAAGCAAAAGGCCGGCCAAGGTCAGGCTCAGGGAGCTGTTGCCCGTGCACTATCTGCGGAGCTATTGCTTGCGAAGTTTGATGTGAACGGTGACAAAGTCATTGATTTGACCGAACTTGCCGCATTGCAAGCGGCCCTTGCAGTCGATGCACCCGCCGCCGTCGTTGCACCTGCGCCTGTCGCACCGGCAGCTCCTGCTCCGGCCGCACCAGCTGCTCGATCCGGACGATAATTCTTAGCTGCTTTGTTCAAGCTCCCTGGCCGAGTGCCTGGGAGCTTTTTCCTTTTCAGCGCTATCCCTTCCTTTTTCAGCGATGGGCAAAAACTGCCCCTTAAATTCCGCCTAAGGGAAGCGGCATAAATTTCCCTCATCTGTCTCACCTGCTGAGTGAGGGCTAAGATGGATTCATGACTCTCTTTGTTATGCATTGGGGATATATGAATCCGAACATTCGACATGCCAGGGACCTTCTTTATTTTTTATCTTTCACTTTTGGACTCGCGAATTGTGGCGACAAAAACAACAACAACAAGGATAACGGGAAGCCCAACGGCGCCTTTCTGAGCGACCAGCATGTTCCCAACGTAACGGCTGACTTTTCGGGAGCGGTTGGTGTCCTGGTCATCGATTCCTCAGCTTTGGGAGGTCTCAAACTGAAGGGGGCAAAGAACCTCTCGCTGCTGGAAGGAAGTAAACCGGATGCTCCCGGCGGCGATGGCTCGCTGGTCAAAGTAGGTGAAGACGGAGAGGTCAAGTCAGCGTTGAGTTCTAACTCCACCGGGGACAAAAATTCCTTTCAAATGCAGATTCCGAAGGTGCAAACCATAGCTGTTTCGCCGAACAAGGAAATCTATCTGCATTTTGAGCGGGCTTTTGTCTATAAGGCCCCTGAGAAGGCTGAAGACTGGCAAAAGGTCAATGATATGGCCAATGGCTATCAGTGTCAGATATTTAAGGTTCTTGGCGGTAATATTGATGAACTTCGCGCTGGCACGCCACCCGCCGATGTAAGCAATCTCGAGTGTTTGGACAATCTGCATTTTGTCGATTCCTGGTTGGCCCAACGAAATAGTGTTTTTCAATTCGATTCTGCATCGAATGTCTATTATCCAGGGTCCTTGCCCAATGGCGGCGGCAAGATGGTCGTCTATAAATATGATGTAGCCACGAAAACAAGTTCGGAAGTCATCAACTCCAATATTTGCGTCCAGGACTTCCTCGTTACTAAAGCCGGCGGGGTCTTTTACACGGGCACTAGCAGTTGCGCCGGCGGTGGCAGTGATTCGGGAGGGTTCTTCCGCTATGTTTCCCCCAGCTCGCAGGTGCGCGAAATCGCGAGCGACTGGTGGAATTTTGTCTTCGAACCGGTCGAAGGTGCGACGACCGATCAGGCCGTGTTTTTTGGCCCCGATCCCCGCAGTGCGACGACAGCATCCTTTAACAATGCCTGCCTCTTTAATTTCAATCCAGCGGCCGGGGACACAGCCTCGCTCAGCATTATTGAAAAAATCACCTGCGGAGCCGATATTCAAAGCTGGATCAATATGAGCCGGCCTGCGGATATCGCCGCCTTTGGTGCCTTTAACACCGGCAGTGCGAATCTCCCCACGGCCTGGGTTGATGAATACAAGAACCGCTGTACCAGTGAAGGCCAGGTCTTTGCCGGCGGCGGATCTCAGATCAGTGCCATCAAACAAGATTCTGCCGGTGAAGTCTACGTGATCGGTAAAGTCAGGAAGAAGAAAGCCGGTGAGCTTTCCTGCGGCCTTAGCATCAAGGGCTCTCATTGCGTTGTCAATGGCTCCCCTTATCTGCCAGGCCACAGCCTTTACGGAACGTCAACGCTTTGTCAGGCAGCTGGCGGCGCCTGGACCACGGATGAAGGCTTTTGCAGTGCCGGTTTCACAACCCGTGACACCTGTCTCGCTAGCGGAGGGCGCACCTGGAACTATCGGGAAGTCCAATATAACAATGTTGTCTCCGAATACTGTGGCGAATCGTCAGCAAATTCTGCGTTTGTCGCTTCGTCAGCACTTTGGAATACTAACGTTTCTGAGACCGAATCAGCAGGTCCAGCCACACCCTACGCTCCCACCAAATTCAGTCGCGGCTGGATGAACTGTCAAATCAAAGGCTCTAATTCGAACGGGGGGGGAGACTGGACTGACGAATATAAAGGCCTCGCTAAAGTGAACGGCGCCACCAAGACTTTAGAGCTGCTCTCCGGGACCGACGAGCAGGCGACTCGATTGTGGCTGCTAGGGGATGTGCCTTACTATTCCACCCGCAATGCGACCCAAGGCAAGTATTATCTGAAGCGTTGGGATGCTACGTCGCTTACATCGACAGCAGTTGCTGAAAATTTTGAAGTTTACAATCTTTCTGACAGCAACGAAGCCGACAAGCTCTTCTATGATGGTCTCGACTTTTCTACCAACTCTTATAGCTTTGGAACCATGAACCGAGCCGCCCCCTATTCCAGAACGATAAAGACTGGTTTGACTGGAACGGTCAAAACCATCGTGATTTTGCCTCATTAATGGAACCGATGGAGGGCAGTCACAGACTGCTGATGATTTGAGTCAATAAACCAAGACCTCCGGGATTTGTCCCGGAGGTCTTGGCCTTTGCACCCTTAAGTATTCTTGTTGATCCTTGGAATTAAGGGTTGCTGAACAGCAGGCGATTGGGAGAATTGAGCCCTGCGCCGCTGACCACGTTAGGTGTAGCATTTGCTATCATTTGATCCCGTATTTCCTTAGCTGTGGCCGTAGGGGCTCCTTCCAGAAGTAGGGCAGCGACTCCAGCAACATGAGGGCAGGCCATCGAGGTGCCCGAGAGAATGGCGGTCGAAACATTGCTTCTGATGCCAACGCTTTGAATGTTGACGCCAGGGGCGAAGATATCGAGGCAGCTGCCGAAGTTCGAAAAGGAGGCCCGTTTGTCGTTTGTTTGACTCGCACCCACTGTGATCGCGTCTGGAACCCGGGCCGGGGAGGTATTGCAGGCATTGGCATTGTCATTGCCTGCCGCTATCGCAAATACAATTCCACTTTGGATAGCGGCATTGACCGCCGCATCGACCTGATTCGAGGGAGCGCCACCGATACTCATATTGGCTACTGCTGGTTTCACTGCATGTTTGGTTACGAAATCAAGGCCGGCAATGACGGCTGAATTGGATCCCGAACCATTGCAATCGAGGACACGGACCGGATTGATCGTTACCTCCTTGGCGACGCCAAAGACGGTTCCACCAATCGTCCCCGATACGTGGCTACCGTGGCCGTTACAATCATTGGTGCCCTGACCATCATTTACCGCTGTGAATCCAGCGCCGACGCGACCCGTGAATTCTTGATGGGTGCGAAGAATTCCAGTGTCGATGACAAAGACGTTAACGCCTTTTCCGGTTTTGCTAAAATTATACTTTCTGTCCAGTCCAGTTCGGGCATCGATACGATCGAGTCCGGCGGTGGCATTTACTTCCACTGCCGATATGCGCACGATACGGTCCGCTTCCATCAATTTGATCGCCGGATCGTTGGAAAGGGCTTCCACCTGATCGGGAAGCACCTTTAAGGCTACACCGGGAAAAGCTGCGCTGTATTTAAAAAGGATCGTGGCGCCATAGGTTGCAGTCAGACGGTCAGCTTCCGACTGGACATACTCTTCCATTGCCTGAAGAGTAGGGGCATCGCTCTTAAGGCTAACGATATATTGATTCGCTATGATCGAACCTTCAGCTGGTCCTTCCACGGCACCCGCTCTGACTTGTCCCGCAGACGCAAATGCCATAATTAATATAGGCCATACACTTCTCATACGTAATCTCCTCTTTGTTGAAATAGGTCTGAAGAGGATAACGCAAGCCTTCCCAAAGCGCAAAATTTATGGCGCCTTTGGAAGGCTATGCTCTTTGCTAAATTATCAACGGCTAAGGATTTCAGGTAGGACACAAAGTCTACTCTTTAAGGCATTTCATAAGCATCAAATGCATATGAGCACGGCCACAGGAGTGTTCGTGCTCACGTAAAGCTTAAGTCTGAGTCTGAGTCTTAGTCTTAGTCTTAGTCTTACATCGAGCTGCTGGATTTAGCAGCATTCGAAGCGTACGGTCCGTACTGGAGTCCAAATCCGTAGGGGAAGAGGGCTTCGTCGCGGTTGGCAAATGGCAATTGATCCATACTTACCGGCCAGGACTGCGATAGCTTGCCCGTGAAGTTGAATTTGCCAAACAAGACATCGGAAACACCTTCACCCTGGCTGCCAGGCAGCCATGCGGCAACCAGTGCTTGCCACTGAGCGATATCTTTGGTGATGATGAGTGGTCGGCCCGAGATAAGAACGACTGCCGTTGCTCCCTTAGCGCTTTGGACGTTTTTCACGACCAGGCTGTCGTCCGCCTGCAAAACCAGGTTTGAGCTGTCGCCCAAAAATTCTGCATAGGGTTGTTCGCCTACGACGGCGAGACGAAGACTTTTGTCCGCGCTGCAGGCTGAGTTCGTAAAGGCTCCGTCGGCCTCATAGACTAAAGGAATGCCGGCAGCAGCAGCTTCGGCACGGAGACCGTCGAGAATAGTTTTGGCGCCTGGAGTTTTCGAGACATTGCCATTGGTTCCTTGCCATCCGGTGGTCCAAGCACCTGCTTGAGCACCGAAGTCATCAGCCTTGGCACCGGCGACGCAAATGATTTTGTACTTGCTTCTTGAGATCGGTAGGGTGTCAGCATCGTTTTTAAGAAGAACCAGCGTTTCGCGAACAGCGGCGCGGGCAACTTGACGGTTAGCGGATTGACCCAAGATCTCCTCGTTCACCTTAAGCGGGGATAGAGCGAGTTTTTTCGCATTGGCGACGATACCGGTTTTGATTTTGATTTTGAGGATGCGAGACACGGCATCATCAATACGACTCAAGGGAATCAGGCCTTCGTTGACGGCTTCCATCAAGAATTGATGAGCGCGATCAAAGCGAAAGACAGTGTCTTTTTCAGAGCCTGAAATATCGATTTTTTCACTGACCATAAACATGTCAATACCGGCATTTGTTGCTGTCACCAGCTGAGTCTTAAAGCGCTGCAGAGGATCGCTAGCGTCAGCTATCGGAATATCATCGATAGCATTCCAGTCCGAAATTACGAGGCCTTTAAACTCAAGGCCGCCGGCGCTTTTCGGTGCCTTTAGGTAGGAATTGATGAGTTGGCCATTCTCATGCATTCTGACGCCATTGACGCTGTTATAGGAAATCATGACAGTATCGACATTGGCTTTGATCGCTGCAACATAACCCTGGCCATGGAGCGCGATCAAGTCTTGCGTGTTAGCTTGGGTATCACCGCGATCAATGCCCACTTCGCCTGTGATATAAGATTTAAATCCGGTTCCCCAAACGGTTCCGCCGTCACCGATAAAATGTTTTGCTGTCGCGGACAGGGTAATATTATCAACAGGTGTTTCCTGAAGGCCTCGAATGAAAGGTCCAGTCAGCTGCTGCTGCAACTCAGCTGTTTCACCAAGACTCTCGTAGGACCGACCCCATCGCACATCGCGGGCCACGGAAACGGCTGGAGCAAATGTCCAGTTAAAGCCAGTCGATAATACTTCCTTGGCAACGACGCTACCGATCTGCTGCAGAAGTTTGGGGTTTCTCGTCGCACCGAGTCCGATGTTATGGGGGAAAACCGTAGCGCCAAGGACGATCGCATGGCCGTGGACCGCATCGACTCCGAGTAGCAAAGGAATGCCGTTCGCTGAAGCGATGGCCTCGGCTTGCAGTGTGCTGAGTTCCGATCTCCAGCCCGCAGGGCTATTGTCTGTGATAATCGAGTTACCGCCCGCCAAAACTGAGCCCAATCCGAGGTCACGCACCGGATGCTCATTATTTTTTATGGCCTCCTTAACGTTCAGGAGTTCACCTTGAATCATCTGACCAACTTTAGCCGATAAGTCGAGGCGGGAAAGGATCGCCTGTGCCTGCTGATCAAGTGAGATTGGATTGGCAGTGCCTTTGAGATCCTTAGATCCTGCGTTTCCGATTGAGGCGCCGCTTAAAGTACAAACGAGTATGGGTAACATAATTTTGGGGAACTTGTTGGCTGGTCTGGGTCTGAGCCATGATTTAGACATTAGTCTTTTTCCTTTGTAAGCAATTTAGGTCAACCCTACTTCTAAAATGTTGCTTAGGAAACCCAAAAATTTAACTTGTAAAAATTCTAAACTTTAAAGAGCGCGACGAGCCCAGGCTTAGCAGTCTTCAGATTAAAAATAAAAGTTTATTCTTAGATTTTTTGGGGCGCGTTCCAAAGATGAAAAGGAAAAGAGTGAGTCACTAAGGAAGGGTTCTGAGCGTGGTTTCCAAGCAAACTGTCTCCTATTGGCAAACATGGGTTTTGGCAGCCGGCAACTCGTGACTTGGTTTTAACGCTTCTCCCCAACCTGCGGACACTGCCTTCAAAAACGACGCGATTGTCATCGAGGGAAATGGCGCCAGGCCTCTGTTTATTAAAATCAAAGATTTCATTTTCAATTTTTGTAAAATTTACAAATGCGGGAGCGCCGCCCTATCTCGTCTCTTTCGCCGGTGATTTTTTATCGTGTCAAGTCGCAAGATAGGTGAAAACGTCAGCGGTTGATATTTATCGTCGGCGATATGAGGTATAATCGAATGAAAAGCAAGCACACGGGCCTCGAAAGCGTCTTGGGGGTGTCTTTCTCCTGAGTTGGGCGCCGGCTGGCCTAGCGGAATGACCAAGACGTTGCCCCGGTAAAAACTGAGGAAATTCGAATAAGTTGGCGAATATAAGATAAATTCCAATAGATAAGTTTGACCAGCACGAGGAATTGGCGATGATAGAGAAAAGCATAAATCATAATCCTGGGGTTATTCGCTTGTTGAGCGGTAGTCTGATCATCGCCACCCTTATCTTCACGCCCGACCTTTTTGGAAAAACCAAAAAAAACAGCAAGAAGAAGGACGCGGAAAGTGCTGCAGGCACTGATTCGGACAAAGCTGATAAGTCGATGTTTAATGATGACGAGGAAGAAAAAGAAAAGCCAAAAGATTCTGAACGAGATAAAGAGAAAGAGCGCGAAAAGGATAAAGATAAAGATCGAAATAGAGACAAAGACAGAGACAGCGAAAGAGACCGGGATAGAGAAAGGGACAGTCCAAGACTTACTAAAAAAGAGCGGCTCAGAGAGCGGGAAAGAGAGCGAGAGAGAGAGCGGGAAAGAGAGCGAGAGAGAGACCGAGAGAGGGACCGGGAAAGGGAGCGAGGGCGCGATAAAGATCGTGACCGAGGCTATCAGGACGAGCCAGAACGCAATAGGGCACCGCGCAGCCCTTCTGTCGAAGCTGAGGCGGCACCGGCAGAGGTCGAAGTTGAGAAAAAAGTGGCGGAAACCATCTCGATGACCTTTGGTCTAGGACGCTCTTTGTCTTCAAAGATGTCCATGAGCAAAAGCACGGTTGATGCCGCTGGCATAAAACAAACGGTAAAGACCAGCTATACCTTTGCCAGCAGTCCGGTATTCACTATCGGTGTTTCAAAGTTCAATCCAGGCGGCTTTGGCTTTATCGTCGGCGGCTATCTGGATCTTCCCATGGCGATCACGGGGTTGTCGGTGGATCGGGGGGATGGTGTTGCCGCAGCGGATCCCACCGGTCTCACCTTTTCGCAGATAGGCGGTAACTTCGATATCGTTCTGGGCTTGGAGGTTCCCTATATCTTTGCGGGAGCGAACTATGGCAGTGGTGAATTGAAATCGGCGGATCCAGCGGTTTTTCAGGGAGATTTCAGAGGCGAGCTGGGTGGGCAGGGCGGCTTTGGTATCAGAATAGGGACTCACCTGGCCGCCGAGGGAAGTTTTCGCGTGACTCAATTCACGCGCCTGGAAAGATCCAATAACGTCACCACGCGATCCTCAGCGATCATGCAGTCGATCTTAGCCACGATAAAAGTTATGTTCAACTAGGCACTAAAACCGACAAGGTCCTGCCGCGGGGACCTTGTCGTGTCCATGCTGTGTGCCGATCCTTAGGAGCGCAAGGGTTGCCATACTTCGACTTCGATGGAAGTACTGGCATCAAACTGCTGGGCCGAAAAACTAAGCGTATTGTTTTCATATTTAAAATCTTTGGTTTCCACTCCGTTGATCTTGACCTTCCAGACGGCATCCGGCGCAAAATTCCCATTCATTTTAAAACTCTTGTCAATTTGAGTGAAGTAATCGTAGCTTATGTGCAAGCGTCCCAGCTGTTCAGCGGGACAGGGGAAGAGGAGCTTACCGTCAGCGCTATTGACGTTGGCTACACAATCCGATCCTGATGATGAAACGATCGACAGGCTGCCGTCCTTGGGCTTTTGCGCGAGCGTTAATGCCAGTTCCTTGGAACCAGGAGCAAGCGTGTAGATGACTTCCACAACTCGATTTTCGGCGATATCCTCGCGTTTGAAGACGAGTTCAGCACCTTGCCATTCCATAGCGAGGACTTCGCGACTCAAACCATCAAACGCCGCGACCTGGACTATTCGATCCTGATTATAGGTTAAGGCCGGGTAACGCACCGTCCGGCTTTCCGCGGTTTCGTAGCTGATGAGGATGGGAACGCCATCGCGTGGCGGTTCCGTTAATATCACTTCGCGATTTTCGTCGCCTATGACCTGAAAATCCGAGACGGGCTTGTTATCGACGGTGACCGTCACCGTATCCATAAGCGCGTCTCTGGCAAGGGGAAAATACTGCGGCAAGGCATCGCCGACCCTATAATCCACATTGATTTTGGCCAGAGCCGGTGGTGGCGGGTCGAATAGAATTTGATTGTCTTCGACCTTGTATCGGCTCGCATCAACAGAGCTACCATTGACCATCACGCTTAGAGTGCTGGCATCGATCGAAGTCGACAGCGGAAACTTGCTGCTGAGGGGCTTTGGGTCGTGGTTATAAGCGATGCTCAGCATCTTTGCCCCCGCAGGCAGTGGCGTTTCAAAACGGATTTTACCGTCGACGATATTAAAATTGGACGACCACGGGCGGCCATCAATCTCCATTTTCAAAGTCTCCTGTTCGGGCTTAAAGAGGAGCGGGAATTCCTTCCGGTTAACGGGATGCATATTGCGCGAAATTTCCTCGAGCGTGGTATCGTAATGGCCTTCGCATATGTTTCCTTCCATTCCCCCTGTTTTGGCGATCAGAAAGCGATAGTCGTCAGGTTTTCTAACATACCCTTCGTCCACACATTCCGTGTAGCGATCGAGGTCATGGAGAAGGGCAAAGAGCTTGGCTCCCGGTGCCCGGCTTAAGAAGAAGTTAGGATCGGCATCGAGGTCGGTATCGCAGTTCTGATCCGGGTCGCTGCCGCAGTTTTCTTCATCGGTGAGCATCAAGACTACTTTTTGCGCATCGGGTCGGGTCCAGGACCGGGTGGAATCCCCACATTCGCCGTCCAGAGCCGAAACCGCTGCGAGCAATCCATGTTCAACAGGATCTCCAGTTTCCCCAGCCAGGACTTTCCAGATGAACTTTGCATCGATACTTTGGGAATTCTTGATATAGTCGTCACGGCTGATGATGACTTTATCATTTGGATCCTTGCCGTTCACCCGAGGGCAGCCATAGGTTTTTATAGGGTGGGCGGGATCCATCGGGTTGCGTTTGCGATCGGGCGAGGTTGTCGTCACCATGATTTGCCAGTCTGTATTCGAGATGTGACTCAGCAAGGGGACAAGGCCTGCCGATAGTTTTTGCTGGTATTGAGCCATGGATGAAGAATTATCGACGACCAGCAGGAGATCGAGTTTATCAAGAGTCGAGACGGTAAAGGTTTCGACCAGCGAATCGCCTTGATGGCCCTGGACGAAGCTATCAACAGTTGTTTTCCGGTCCAGTTGCTGCAAATTGACGATCCGCGGCGGTGTTGCTTTGAGATGCATGGTCTGACTTGCCGAATCGGGAAGAAACGAATACGAAACTTCTTCGGTGGCGCGCCGTCCGGCTAGGAAAGTGGCATGCGCTGCCAATTCCATCGTCACTTTGAGGTCCTTGATATGGCCCTTAAAAGTCACTGGCTGGGCGCACGAGGAAAGGACCATGCCAGTCCCTAGAAGGCTGACAAGAAGAGGGCTCCTGCCTTTGTTTTTGCTGTTTTTTGGTTCCATTAATATTTTCCTATGGCGATCCTTGCCTCTAGGCAAGGGTAGGCGAGGCTAGCCTTTAAAGCGCCAGCTCGTCCGGGTTGCTGTTGAAACGAGTGAAGGGCATATTCGCATAAGGCATCGGGCGAACGGATTCAACTTTGGAACTAGAAGTCGGCAACTATCGGGTGAAAGAGAAACTCGTCACCTTCCGATACCTGATGATCTTTATTCGTATCAAAGATCAGCGAGAACTCCTTTACCTTGGCATCGAAATAAAGCCAGACATCCGACGTAACCGTGTTTCGACTTACCCCTGAGAGCAGCAGTACCGACGAGTTCGGCCAGGCCGGAAGATGGACCATACTTTGACTTTGCGAGTCAGAGGAATTGACTTGGCCCTGGTCCTCGGCAACTTGGGAAACGATTTTCTTAACGATACGGGCTTGGTATTTTATCGTGCCGTCCTGGTAGGTAATGAATTGACCGCCATCGAAAAAGCAAGCCATCGGCATAAGGTCGGAGCAGATGTCGATGTCTGCCGCTAAAAGCTGTTTGGCTTCTGCCATTGGCTTGGCTGGTTCAAGATTTTGGCCGCTTTTGCTGCTGGTATCGACATCACTCCAGCTGTCACTTAAACAGACTTTGTATACATCAAGCTCTTTGACGAAGATCAAATGGTTGAGCTTCTCCGGCGTGCAGGCGGGAAGATCCGCCATACTCTTAACCAACGGCGATTTTTTGATCGAGCCGGCATATTCCGCTAAATAGCGATGATCTGAGGGATCGGGTGGACTGCCGCAGGCTGTTTCGAGAAGCAGAAATCCCGCGATAATTATACGTTTCATTGTCTAACCCCTATCAACTTCGACGATGCATTGTGTATCGCCATAGGCAATTTTTTCTTTAGGTAAGATCGAATCGGCAGAATCTAAGCTGTCGCGCCTTGGCGACTTTGACTATTTGGAACAATGATAAATTGTGAAATTGCGCTTATGTCCCGGCTTGGCGTGAAAAAAAAAGCCGTGGGAATGCTTAGGCAATCTGTCGAAAATGTAAAAATCTTCACGGGAGGAATTCGAGGCAAAAAAAGACGCGCCTAGTGGCGCGTCCTTTATATTTTTTCAATCGCTCAGTCCTCCCTGCTGGTCAGGAATTGAGCGGGACTGCTGCCACGGTTTCGATTTTAAGATTGAGTGTGGTGCCAATGAGGGAATTTTTTTCTACCCGTACTTCAATATCGCCCTTTCGAATACGGATTTTTATCGATTCCTCCATTCGCAGGGGAATCGTGATTCCTTCCGGTGTGGTAGCGACGCCGTCCATGCTTATGATGTCGCGCCCACTCAGATCGACAGTTCCAACTTTGGCCCAATGACCGAGGCCATCGGAGCCGATTTTTATCCGGGTTTTAATATCCTGAGATGCGGCTTTGTCATTGCTGCGATCGCTTTTGCTGTCCTGTTTGAAATAGGCTTTGCCAATGCGCAGGCGGTCATTTTCAAAACAAATCACGGATGGTCCGCTCGCCGGGCAGGCGGCGACGCTACTGAGAAAGCCAGGTGTACCGGGATCACCCTTATCGCCTTTGTCACCTTTGGGACCTTCAACGCCCGGTTCACCGGTCTCCCCTTTGGGACCACGCAGACCCGTTAGGCCTGGGGCTCCTGTATCACCCTTTTCGCCTTTTTCGCCACGGAGACCGGGATCACCTTTAGGGCCTTCGGGACCAACAGGACCAGCTAAGCCCCGCTCTCCTTGAGGGCCCGGCAAACCGCGTGGACCGACATCGCCTTTCGCTCCTTCGGGACCAACGGCACCCGTCGCACCCTTTTCGCCGTCAGCACCCGCAAGGCCGGTCGGGCCTTGCGAGCCCAAATCACCTTTGGCACCTGTATCACCTTTAGGACCGACCGGTCCTATGGGGCCTTGGGCACCGGTAGCACCTGGGCCGCCGCTTTCGCCGCGTGGGCCGGTGAGTCCGATAGGACCTATAGAGCCTTTTTCACCGGCTAAGCCCGGCGCTCCGGTGTCACCTTTGCTGCCCTTTTCCCCCGCATCGCCTTTAACACCGGGAGCTCCATCGAAGCCTTTTGGTCCAACAGGTCCTGGCAATCCCATGGGACCGACTTCTCCTTTGGCTCCGCTCGGACCGGCTTCTCCTTTAAGACCAGGAAGTCCGGTAGGACCGGTAGGACCAGTTTCCCCTTTGGCTCCGCCAAGACCTGCTTCCCCTTTAGGACCAGGCAGGCCCGTGGCACCCACGGGGCCCGTTTCACCCCGGGGGCCTGGAATACCAATAGGACCGCTGGGCCCACTTGCGCCGTCCAGACCTTTTTCACCTTTAATTCCAGGAAGGCCCGTTGGTCCGATTTCGCCTTTAGGGCCAACGTTACCCGGAAGACCACGTTCGCCTTTTTCGCCTCTTGGACCGTTGTCACCGACAGGTCCGATAGGTCCCACGTCACCCTTTTCTCCAGCGTCACCCTTAAGTCCTGGGTTACCGATAGGACCTGGATCCCCATTATGACCGCGAGGACCCTGGGGACCTGACGGTCCGGCTAGGCCTGGATCCCCCTTTTCGCCGGCAGCTCCCGGAGCTCCTTTAGGACCTGGCTGTCCTGGCAGGCCAGTGGGTCCGATAGGACCCTGAGGTCCTGCGCTACCCCCCGCGAGGAAATAAAGATCGGTAACCTGGCTGAAGTCCGAACTGTCGAGCCGGAGCTGCAATTCTTCGGGATTTCGCTGCAGAATCGCTGATGGCAGAGGCTGAGATTTGCCTAAAATAGCTGTGAAATCGCAAGAATTTGTCATCACGACATTGTGAAACTCATCACCCCAAATTTTTCGACCCGAGATTTTTTCAAGTATGGACACCGAATAGCCGATTCCCACCCGACAAAGATTGGCCTGACCGCCGCAACTGCAGGCTGTTTGGACAAACACCGGAGCGATGCCACGCGCATCCACCGCCCGATGGGACTGCAGGGGTTTGCCGGTCATGGACTGGAATATGGGGTCCTTGGCGTTGATGAGCCCATCACCGTTGAGATCGATACCGAGTGCCACCGAACCCTGAGTGTTTTCCAAATGCACAAGGCCGAGGACCTCGACTCCCCTATCGACTTCCGTATAGGTCAGTTGAGTGGCATCAATGGTCACAGGATTTTTCGATCCTGTTGCGATAAAGCGCCGCTCAACGTCATCGATGGCAATCCCTTTCAGGGTCACGTGCACACTGAACCATTGCTCGGCGCTAAAGGCAGCCGAACTTACTGCAGCCCAACTGCAGCCAAAAAGCGCAAGCTTCAGTACAGCGCTTCTTGAGGCCAGCAGCAGTGAGCCGATTTTAAGATCTTTCATAAGCACCTTTCCTTTGTTTCGTAATATTATTTCGAGGACGGATAGACGAAGTTTTACCGAGGCAGAACTCCCGGACCAAGGGAGCGATGGCATCATCGGTCGGACAGTTCGCTTCGGTCTTGATGACGCTGCCGTCGGAGATGGGGTTATCCCATAGATAAAGATAATTCAGATCCTTGAGATCCTTCAGCCAACTCACATTGCTAATGTTGTTACCTATAAGCCTTAGATCACGAAGCGTCGTGAGGCCTGCGAGATCGTCAACTTTTTGGAGAAGATTGAACGAGACATCGAGGCTTAGGAGTTCGCTCCGATCGGCAATGGGAAAAAGATAGCGGATGCGGTTTCTGGCGACAATAAGAACATTCAATTTCGTAAGCGGAGCCAAAGCCACTAGGTACATAACTTTGTTTCCTGCCAGCGACAGGCGGCGGATGTTGGTCAGGCTGGAAATGGGAGTGAGGTCTTCGACCAGGTTATCGTCGAAATAAAGATAGGTTAGTTTATGAAGGCCAGACAGCGGAGTGAGGTCATCAACTTGATTGCCTTCAAAATTCAGGGACGTCAGGTTTGGTAGGAAAGCGACCGGACTCAGATCGCTAATCCGGTTGTTGGTCAGGTAGAGGGTCTGTAGATGCGGCATCGCTGCCACGGGGCTAATATCTTCGAGACTATTATTGCCGATATTGAGGTAAGTCAGCTTTTGTAGCTCGGAAATCGAACTGAAATCAGTGACATGGGTTCCCCACATCACGAGCGTATCGAGCTGCGAGAGGGTGGTGATGCTTGTCAAATCATCAAAAGGATTTTGTGAAAGCGTCAGTTCGCGGAGGTTGCCCAACTGAGCCAACGGTGAAGGATCACTGATGAGGTTGTTCGTCAGGTCCAAATATTTAAGGTGGGTGAATCTGCTAAGCGGCCGGAGATCGGTCAAAGATCTGTCCTCCAGCTTGATCTCGACCTGACTATCGAGCTGCGCGGCAGCGATTGCGCAATCTGTGCTGTTAGCCACAGAGAGCAGCGCTGCGACGGTGACCCGGGCGCTGGCCGGGGCCTCAGCGTCGAGACACCACGCAAGAAAATCTTTGTCCTGATCCGCGGCTTTTGCCTCTAGGCAAATGCCCCACGCGCCGATTGCAAATACCGACAGCCAACTTATATTGGGCCGCATCAGAGTCACCTCTCTCAGCTCGAGAATTGAGTATGGATTCGACCCCTATGTTAAAGCGCAGCGCGAGGAGGAGTATAGGCAATATTTCGAAAGCTGATTATTTTTTACGCGATTTATGGGAAAGGCTTGCGGTGAGCTGTTTTCATGAAAAGGATAGAGGGGAAATAAAATACTCGAATAATATTTAGCGAAATAAGAGTCAGATTTTTATCTGACTCCGGTGGGAGGGAAGCCCTTAGATGCGAATAAATCTAAAGGTAAACATCAACTGAGGGATCTTAGGACATACGGGACAGGCAGGATTGGAATTGTTTTGATTGGGATTTTGATTGGGACTTTGATTGGGATTTTGCTCACAAACAGTTCCACTTTGATTGGCCTGGGAAGCCTGAGCGCTGGTCCGGGCTTGAGCCTGGGTCGTCAAGGCTTCATCTGGAGGAGTGATCAAAGTCACATCCAGGAAACGATTCTGTTCGTAGAGTCGGATTCTCATCTCGACGTTTTTGAAAACACCATCAGCATCGTTAAAGGTACCAATGGTCGAGTAGAGACCAGTCGCAGGATTATAAACCAGACTCTGGGGAAACTGAGGGCTCAGGCGCGTCTCGTTGCCGACAACTGTCGATGGAATCGTTATCGTCGTTCCAACCACTAAATTATCAGGACTTATCTGCAGGCGAGCAAGACCATTGTCGGCCTGCTGATAGGTACCGGCGAGGGGCGAAGCGTCCCGGACCCTTATATCACTGCTGATGGCTGGCTTCTGTTTGTTGTCGCTGGCTTTCCCACACGCCAGGGCAGACAGCATAATCGCGAAAAAAATTGAAAGTCGTATCATAGAATGGCTTCCTTTGGGTGTTTCCAAACTGGCGATCGCCCATTGTTTCGGCTCCCCATGCTTGGCAGTTTCGATGAAGGGAATTACGTCAGGAATAATCCATTTTGACGCGAAACTCTCATATCCTATATTTTTTGACATAGGTTGCCTGCAATTGCTGAGGGGGCAATTTTTTATACGCATTGGCAAGCTTGAGCTGGAATTGCGGAACCTATGAGGACTTTGGGAATAGTAGCGGTGAATAAGAAAACCGGAATTGAGAGGATAAGCAGCGGATAGTGTTTAAGAAAGAATAAAAGACGTTTTTTTAGTGGCTTACACGAAGCCCAAGCGGGTGGGCGGAACCAGGCTCGCTGCCGAGCCCTGCCGCTTCTGACCTTACTTTTTTTGAGCCTGGGCCAGGAGTTTAAAGAAATGGTCGGGTCTGACAAAGACGACGTTGGGATTGCCCTCATAGCGCTTTTGCAATGCGGTGATGGCCGTCGGCTGTATCGTCGACATATTCATATTTGCCTGCACCGAAGCAAACATCGGCTTATCACCACGGAAGTTTTTAAGTTGGGCCTCCACGCCGTGCGAGAGGATTTCCTCAGTGTCGCCATAGGAAATGGTCAGCCGATGGATAGGAACTTTATTGCTGATAATCTGCAGCTCCCGCGATTCATCCTGAATAGTCATTCCCAGGAGATCGGGAACGTTCTTCAAATAGGCCTGAGTGATTTCATTTGAAAGGTCAACGCGGTCGTTCCATAGGGTTGTGATGTTGAGGCCGGCTCTGCCCATATATTCACCCGTGACCTTCGCATATTTTTCGAACGAGCCGGCAGGCCAGGCGTTAGGATAGGTATACCCGAGACCGGAAGGCCCGCAGATTAACACATCGTTGACCGTCGCCGTGCGCTGCAGATAGTTGATGATAACGGGCGCGATATCGACGAGAGCAGGATTGATAGTCCATGCCGTTGGCACTTTGCCCCGGTTGGTATCAGCCCATTTCAAAGGTATGAGGCTTTCATCCTCCTGAAGGTTGTCGCCGTCGCTGACGATAACACTGACGTAGAGTTTATTTTCAAGGGGGGGAGGCGCTGGCGCGACGCGTTTGGTCATGGCCTCGCGTTGACCGCCCATCGCCGTAAGATTGCTAGACCAATCAGCAGCGTAGACGGGAATGCCATGCAAAGCGGCCTGGTGTACACCCTTTGGTTCGTCCTTCCACCAGCCGAGATAAGGGCTGTTATGAGGCATTAGCGCTAAGTAGCGATCGAGCAATGCGTTCTCATCGCCCTCAGGATTGAGCCAGATCATAAGGCCTTTAGTTGCGACGGCATAGTCCCGAAGATGACCCTTCACATTGGGGTTCAGACCAAAAATGATGCGATGACTGCCCTTCGACGCGTATTGATCAAATTGATATTGGTACACCTCGAGCGGAGTCTTAAAGTTCTGCTCCCGCAAATCCTTGAAAACAGGCAGGGAAAAAGGTGGATTCTTCAGGGTTGAAGCCAACTGGGGGGAAACGGCGATGACGTTTTCAATGCCTGACATGGTAGTGGCCAAATTGATAGTATCCATGATCCTGTCATCATAGATGACCATACCTTTGACTTCATTTTTGTACTTACTGATGAGATCGAGCGCTTTGGCGACTTTCGTGGACTTCCCGCCCACCTCTTTGAGCCAGAGGCGCGAGGGTTCGGAATCAGTCAGAATAAAGATGCGCGGCTCTTCCCTATTGACCAGCCCCTGGAGGGTGACGACTGCCGAAATCATATCGTCAGCGATGGTTCCACGCTCGATCACGTCTAGAGTTTTAACGGGCAGAAAAATGGGAAAGATCCTGCCTTCAGGCCAATCGATGCCACGTTTGGGCCCTTCAACGGGACTAGGTTTATTGGAGGTTTGGGTTGGGATCCCAGGGGTGGGGACGGTGTCGCCGGGATTGCCTACCGGCGTTTCATCGCTGGGCTCTGCCGGTTCCTTGTGGGCTTCTCCAATGCTTTCGCCGTCACCACCGTTTGCGTCGGGTACGGCCGAATCGCTCGTTTCCGGCTCATCTGGGGCATGGATCTCGGGGCTGCTAAAATCTATCATTTTCGGGCGTTTGTTGCAGGATGATTGAACTATTGGCAATGAGAGCAGGATCCATAAGATGGGCAGGATTGCCACAATGTTTGTGGTCAAGCGCTTCAAAAGAGTCTTATCATTCATGACTTTCTCATTTTTGATCGGTGCGTTGCTACACTGTCGGTATTTTTAGCGGAAAACTTGAGGAATGAATGGGGGCCTCGGATTCCCTTCGCATGGACTCGGGAGTACCGGAGGGAGCCGGCCAGGGCCTGGGATTGTGAAAGCGGTAACTTGAGCCGCGCGATCCAAGCGGAAACGCGGTTTCGCGGAATATTTTCCGTCATTCAAGCCGAAAAAATTGCTCACAGGTAGGGGCTACTATCCCGAGGCTAGCTAAGACGGCAGCAAATTTTAGAGAAAAATCCCTGATTATAAGCACAAAGGCCGCATGATTATTGAGCGATTATCGATTTTACTTATGCGCAGGACCAAAGGAGCTTTCACCGTAGTTGATGTTGAAGTCGCCACGACGATTCTTTTTGTAAGCCTTGACGGTCGGCGTGTCTTCCAATGGTTCAGCAGCCCCGTAAGAAACCGGATCAAGGCGCTCATTCTCGATGCCGTGTTTGCTAAGATATTCCTTGATGACTTTTGCCCGCCTCGCACTTAACCTATCGTTAAAATCTTTAGTTCCCTGCTTGTCGGCATGACCTCTTATGGTGATGCGCGAGAGGGGGTCTTTTTTCATTCCGGCTACTATTTTATTCAGGGCTGTTATGGCTTCAGGGTTTAGCTCCGACTTTTCAAATTCAAAATGAACGAGAATGCCGTTTGGATTAAAGCCCTGATAGTCAGTGACGGTATACTCTTTGACTTCATCAACTGTATCGATGCCTGCTTCTTGCACAATGCTATTCACTCGATCGGCGGCAGCTGCTTCGGCAACCGCTTTTTCGTCAGCAGGTCGGCCGCTGGTGGCACAGGATGCGAGTAGGCTAAAAGACATAAGCGCTAAAATTGAATAATTTGAGTAAGACATTCTATTTTTCATATTCGAAGCCCCTGAAAAAACTCACAGAATCGTATCGGATGCCGGTCGCGGGACTATAGAAAAAGCTTTAAAATTCTATGGATTCAGGGAGTTAATAAGGAAACTAAAGTTTTACAATTTGGATTCTAGCGATATCGGGATGCGCCTTTAAGCAATTGGCTTTGCCTCTATGCCCTTGGACCCCGTACCTGCCTCGTCCTGCCCGATAATAAAGATAAATATTTCGTGAATTAAAACCTCGATACCTGGGCTTGGGGTTTGATAGAATGGACCATACGGCCGGCAGCTCCTCCTTCTGCGGTTTATTTCGCTGCCTTCCTTTCCAGGATCGGGATATCGCAACGCCCGAATTTCGGTCATAATTAGAAGCTGTCTCAAAAATGCGAAATCTACGCGCCCTTAGGAAGTTCCCCTTTGGACTTGATCTCCTATTTACGAGACAGCCGCTAAAGCCATCTCCTATCGGTCCCCACATTAGAGCAAAACGTATGAAGATGAAGATGAAGTTGAAGATCCCTTGCACGTTAACGTTTGTCACTGTCGCTTTATTAGGCTGCAAAACCACTTCCGACGATCTAACGCCTGATGTTAGACACTGGGGACTCGACCTGGTATCTGCCACGCCTCGTATCGAGAATCTGGAAGACTTTCTAAGTGACATCGATCTTCACGAAAACGTTAAAAAGCTGGAAAAAGAGCATCAGGATCGGCTCAAGGAAATTGCCGAGTTGGAAGCCACCGATCTGTCGCAGGAAGCGCAGGGGGGGCGTGCGTATAATGTCAAGAAGCGTATTGCCGTCGCCCTGATGCGTGATGCCACCTACGCGCGGGCGATGGCCGCGCGACGGCTGTTCTATGATACCAAGCAATGGCGCCTGGTGAATCCTGAGCTTTTGCTGACGCTCAAAAAGGAAAAAGAAGTTGAGGAAAGCTCGTTCAAAATTCTGGAGGCAACCCGCGAGCTGGCAACTAAATTTACATTTGAGCCCGACGAAAATCAATACAACCTGATCCGTATGATGGCTCGGCAGCAAAGTCAGAGTCTACCCCTTTACTATGAACAGTTCAAAAAATCTTTCTCGGCTTCGCCCTTCGCTGACGAAGTCGAGGCATTTCTCGCTGCGGGTGCTTTTGATAAGAAAGATTATGCCAAGGCCGACAGCCTTTTCAAAGCTTTGATGGAAAACAAGTCGAGCAATGTCCGGCCTTACGTGGCGTTTCAGGTCGCCTGGCTCAATATCGCCCGTTATATCGACGAAAAAGACGCAAAGAAGCGTCCCGAGCTACTTGCCAAGGCCCAGGTTGGTTTGCGGCTGAGTATCAAGCTTATGCGGGATTGGAAGGGCAAAAAGCCCAGTTTTGACCTTGCGAGGGAAGCGGCCCATGACTTGGCTTGGATAGCTGCGGAACAGGGAACGCCAGCTGCGGATGGCCTGAAGCTACTGATTGAAAACGACGCTAAGGAATTTTATCGTGACTATCAAAAATTCGCGGTAATGAAAGCGATCCGTGAGAATCAGTTGCCCGTTGCCGAGGCTTTGATCAAAGAACTGTCATTCGAGCAGGAGGGGTCACGCGATTTTCCTGTTTATCAGTTCATGATGGCTGAGGTTGCTTTGGCAAAAAATGATTTTGTCGGCGCCCAAAGGAAGTATGAGGAAATACGCGGCCTGTTCAAGCCTGAAGTCGTCTGGTTTGAAAAGTGGAAGGACGATAAGATTTTGATTGATTTGGTTGATCAGCAGCTGGGCAACCATATCGTTACAACGGCGATGGTTATGAAAACCAAGGGTGAGCAAGCGGCTAAGGCTGCCCCTGAAGCTCCAAAAGGTGCGGTGGATAAGCCAAAAGTCCTGACGGCTGCTAAAACTCCTGTTGAAAATCCCAAACCATTGACGCGGGAAGAGTATTTCGCTAAAAGCCGAGACTTGATGAGGCTTTACGCCGAATGGTATCCGAACGGTCAGGCGCTTGATGACATTCGCTATCAAAGCGCTCTGCTTGAATATCATGGAGGACAAGTGGAAAAAGCCATGAATCTCCTGGCAGCTATCGCCAAAGATACGAAAAGCAAGCACAATAAAGAAGCGATATATGATGTTATGATCGTCACCTCGGAATGGGATGATAAGCAAGCCAGCCCCGATCTGCCCGAAACCGGCAAAGTGAAAAGTCCGATAGCATTGCCAAAGAGTAAAGTCCTTTTGATCGAGAAGATCGAGGCTTATCTCAAGAGTGAGCCTGACGCTGAAAACGCAATAAATCTGCAGTACAACATAGCATCGATTTACCATGCCTATGGCCATTATGAAAAGTCATTGCCGCTCTTCGATGCTCTCCTCCAGAAGGCGCCCGCTACCGAGATCGGACAGGCTTCCCTTAATCTTTCCCTGAGCTACCTCATGGAATCCAAACGGTGGGACCTTCTTTTGGAGAAGTGCAAAGCTTATCTCTCCAATAAAGAGGTGACGGGAGCCGGCCATCGCAAGGTTTTGCGTCAGACTCTGGAGTATGCAAAATCAATGGCTCATCCCGGGTGATGGGCGATTTTAGCTTCATAAGGCTAAAACCGAAGGTCAATTCATTATGCATAAAATTTTCATTTGGCTATTGTTTATGTTGAATTTTAGATGTTCGAGAATCAATCATCTCTATTTTTAGCCAACTCTACCCCCTGACAGCAGTATCCTGCAATCTTTTGAAAAGTTAGGGGCTAGGGTCAAAAAAGAAATCCTTGTCAAAGCTAAGCTTCTGGTACTTTGCGGACAGACGACCCTACTCGAGAGCTTACAGTATCGCGCCGCAGCACCTCTCGCTTCTCGCGTGAGGGACCCGCTCAGGGCATCCTTCCTTGCCCATCTTCTCCAGCAGCAAAAAAGCAAAACCCATCGACGAACGATGGGTTTTTTTATGAGCTAACCAAGGCTAAGCCAGCTATCAGTTCGCCCAGGGAGAGACAAATTGCCAAGTTGCGTCCAAGCGAAAATCAGCCTCGGATTGTGAAGGATTGACGGTACCGCCAAAGGCTGAAACCCACACTTCTGAGTTTGCATGGCGGATATAGTAACCATTCATATTAAACGATTCAAGTGAGACTCCAGAGCCTGATAAACCCGTTTTGGTGCAGAACGTCGCATCGAGGTCAAAGAGCTGGGTGCCATCACGAAAGTTCCTGCGAATTCTAAACGCAGCGTGGCGCAAATAGCTGCCCGGATAGTTGAGAGATTCGAAAGAGTAGCAGCTGCTGTCAGCAAGGCCCGCCACGATGCGAAAGCTTGCATCAAGTTTCAGCGTTTGGTCACTGTTGGCATCGACGATCTCGGTGAATCCCAGATCTTCAAAGTGACGAAGGTAGCGATCGGTGAAACCTGGAGTCGTGACGCGGATCGATGTCAACGAACCCAGAGGGAGGATCACCTCGCTTTTCCAAAGGGGGGCTGCAATATGCCAGGTGGCATTTGTCCGGTAGTCTGCGGTGTCTTCGAAGCTATCCAACCAGACTTCGGCATTGCGATGACGAATGAAGTAGTTCGGATAGTTGAGAGATTCGAGTGAAACATTGCCAGAGCCATCGAGGCCGGCACGGGCACAGAAGGTGGCGTCGGCCTTAAAGACAGCGCTTCCGTCATTGTCGGCTTTGCTTATACGGAACGCTATATGACGCAGGAAGGTGCCCGGAAAGTTTAGGGACTCAAACGAATAGCAGCTCCCATCGGCGAGTCCCCGCACCACCTTGAAGCTCGCATCCTGCTTGAGCAATGTCGCGCTGCCTGCAGCTATCGATTCGGTCGTCGCAAGGCTGTTGAAATGACGAAGGTAGCGGTCCGTATAGCCTGGAGTCACGACTTGAAGGGATTGCGTGCGTCCCAGTGCGAAAATCCCTTCACTGACGCGCGAGGCATCGACCAGACCCTGATTCGCATTTCTAACAATGGTTGTATCGACTTTCATCACCGCGCGATCATAGGTGAGGAAGCCGTTGACTTCGTTTTCGACATCGACGATTTCAGTGTAGACCGCTGCATTAAGGCCCGAGTATTTCATATTGGAAATGTTTTGGGTCATCATTCCTGCATAGCGTTTCGAAACAGTTGCGATATCAGGGAGCATTTCATAGGAAAATGCCGAGGCTGGGTCCCACATGTGATTCTGAATCTTAAGGCCCAGGCCACCGAATTCGCCTATAACCGCTGCGCGATTCACGCTGGCTTGGGGACCATGAGGCTCCACATAGGAATGCCAATCAACTACATCGCCATTGCCGCCATCTTTAGCTCCGCAGCAATTTACGCCGCTCATATTGTTTACAAGGCGGGTGGGATCCAGACTTTTGACCAAAGCAGCCATCTTCGCTTGATCGTGTTGTCCCCAGCCTTCGTTCTGGTTGACCCACATGACGATAGAAGGCGCAGTCTGGTGTTCGGCAATCAACTCTCTGAGTTCTTTTTCGAATTGTACCTTGGCACCATCGGACGGAACGATATCGGACTTCATCGAAGGCATATCCTGCCAGACCATCAAACCCAAACGATCCGCCCAATAGAACCAACGGGCGGGTTCCACCTTGATATGTTTGCGAACCATGTTGAAGCCCAGCTCCTTGTGCTTTTCAATATCGAAGCGCAGGGCAGCATCAGTGGGGGCTGTATAGATTCCGTCCGGCCAGAAGCCTTGATCGAGAGTGCCAATCTGAAATACAAACTTGCCATTCAATACGGTGCGAAGAAAACCATCGACGGTGGCGAGTCCGATCGAACGCATCCCGAAGTAGCTGTTGACCTGGTCGATCACCTGGTTGGAACCACGAACGGTGATGCGAAGATCGTAGAGATAAGGATCCTCGGGCGTCCAGAGTCGAGGATTGGCAACAGGGATGCTGAGCTCGGCACCGGCCGCTCCCGTCGCCCGACCCACTTCGACCCCTGAGCTGAACGCTACGGCCTCGACGTATTGGCCATTGATGCCGTCGGCGTTAACAACAACTCCCAGAACCTGTTCGTCAAGTTTCGGTGTGAGTTTGAGACTGGTTATGTGGGCGACGGGTACGGGCTCAAGCCAGACGGTCTGCCAGATACCGGATGAGGATGTGTACCAGATGCCGCTTGGATTGTTTACCTGTTTGCCGACCGGGTTCTCCGAGTTGGTCGTCGGGTCATAGGCGCCAACGATGATTTCGTTTGAACCTGTTTGCAATTGACTGCTTATGTCAAAGCTAAAAGAGTCGTATCCGCCCTTGTGGGTACCGACCAGTTTACCGTTGACATAGACGGTAGCTTCGTTATCGACGGCTCCGAAGTTCAAGATAACGCGTTGCCCGTTCCAGGCTTGGGGGATGGTAAATAGACGACGGTACCACATGCGTTCCTGTTTCCGCATGATGCCGGACAGTGCCGACTCGACAGGAAAAGGAACGAGTATGCTTTCCGCAAGATTACGGCCGAAGGGCGGCGCTTCACCGGCAGCGGCGTTGGCAAATTGCCATTCACCGTTAAGGTTCTGCCATTTCTCCCGCACCAACTGGGGCCGAGGATACTCGGGCAAGGCATTGAGCGGAGAAACCTGCGAAGTCCATCGGGTCTTAAGCGGTGAGGTCTTCGGTGCCCATGCACCTTGGGCTTTCATAGGCAGTAGAGCCAAAGCTAATGTGCCTAGTATGGCCGAGAGAAAACCTCGCGGTGTCGAAGCAGTCGGATTCATTGAGGACTCCAAACTATTGCGCAGGATCGTTCAGTCAAAAAAAATGAATGATGCCTTGCAAGGCGGAAGATTTCAGCAAAAGATTTACTAATTCTACGACTAACAGACTAGGTCAAAAAAAGAAATAAAAAATACCTGACTGTTCACTGAAAATAAAAAAAATCAGCCGTGATGATTTCTTGCTAGGTTACCTTTTCCAATCTGACTTTGAAAACGAACCAAGGCTTTCACCATTCGAAAATTATTTTGGAGAATCATCGCCGTTCAGGGCGCTGCTCTCTTTTGGGCCGTATCGTGTCCTCTGACAAGAAGAGCATGGGCCTAGCGGATTGAGTCTGTAGATTCAGAGGGGAATCCTAGGGTGCGTTGAGAGTATCAAAGCTCTTACTGTTCGCTCATTTGAATGGACAGCCACAGTGAATTGAGATCATGACGTCTTCTAAAATCGTGTATCCCATAAGACGCGGGTAAGGGGAGAAGACTGCTTTTTTGATGGCATAGGTCACCCTGTTTTTAGTGAGTTAGCCCTCAAAGAAAATTATTTTACCGCTGTAAAATGGGCTTGGAAAGATAGTCTTGCTCGGAAAAAAAAGGGTTATTGTAGAGTTTTGGCATCTTTTTTTACCCGAGCGCAGAGCCTCTGACTTATAGACCCTATCGATTTTTCTATTCGACTTCTCATAAATTCCGTGTAAATACTCCTGTAACTGGCCGGCGACCGTTTGTTTATTTTAATTTATAGATAATGAATGCGAGGTTTTCAATGTTTCCCATGAAAAGTAAAATCCTTAATGCCCTCTTGCAAGGGACCGTAATTCTCTCCAGCCTTGGTTTTGCCGGCGGCGCGTTTGCCGCTGAGAAGAAGCTTGTAGTTGGCTTTTCCCAAATAGGTGCTGAGAGCGCCTGGCGGACTGCCAATACAGAATCGATTATGAGCGAAGCCAAGAAACGTCCTAACATCGAATTGAAGTTCTCTGATGCTCAGCAGAAGCAAGAAAACCAAATCAAGGCGATCCGTTCGTTTATCGCTCAAGGTGTTGACGCGATTGCATTTGCTCCGGTTGTCGAGACGGGCTGGGAACCCGTTCTTAAAGAAGCTAAGAAAGCTGGTATTCCAGTCATTCTCACCGACCGTTCGATCGATGTGAAAGACGACAGCCTTTTTGTCACGGTGATCTCTTCCGACTTCAAAGAAGAAGGGCGCATGGCCGGCAAATGGCTGGCTCAGAAAATGGGCGGCAAAGGTAATATCGTTGAGCTTCAAGGTACCGTTGGTTCAGCGCCGGCGAATGACCGTATGGCCGGCTTCCTCGAAGTCATCAAAGAAAACCCAGGAATGAAGATCATCAAGACACAAAGCGGTGATTTCAATCGCTCTAAGGGTAAAGAAGTCATGGAAGCGTTCCTGAAGTCGAACGGCAAGGACATCAACGCTGTCTATGCTCATAATGATGACATGGCGATCGGCGCGATTCAGGCGATCGAAAACTACGGCAAGAAGCCAGGTAAAGACATCACCATCATTTCTATCGATGGCGTCAAAGGTGCCTTTGAAGCTATGGCTGCTGGCAAACTCAACGCAACGGTTGAATGTAACCCACTGCTCGGACCCACTCTTTTTGATACCATCCAGGACGTAAAAGCCGGCAAAACCGTTCCCAAACGTATTATCGTCAAGGACGGCATCTTCTCTCAGGAAGTCGCGCAAAAGGAATTGCCGAACCGCCTCTATTAGGTTTTGGTACGTAAGGAATGATGGAAGCGTATCCCTGGGTTGAATATATCTATGAACATAGTTCGTAGTTGAAGAGGATCAGACGATGGCGGATAGAGAGTTTCTGCTGGAAATCAAAGGTCTTAGCAAGAGCTTCCCAGGGGTGAACGCACTGCAGTCCGTAGATTTAACGGTCAGAGCTGGCGAAGTCCACGCTTTGATGGGCGAAAATGGTGCTGGAAAATCCACTCTCATTAAGGTTCTGACCGGTTTTTATGCCCGTGATGCTGGCGACATTATCTTTGATGGCCGTTCCTTCAATGTCGCCAGTCCCGTTGAGGCTACCCGGGATGGAATCAGCACTGTCTATCAGGAAATTAACCTCATACCCGGGCTTTCCGTCGCTGAAAACATCTGTATCGGCCGGGAACCCAAACGGTTTGGACTGATCGATTGGCCCCGTGTTCGAAAGCGGGCGAAGGCCGCTCTGAAAAAGCTCGATCTGGATATCGATATCGATCGAAGCGTCAATTCCTATTCGGTCGCAATAGGTCAGCTCGTGGCGATTGCGCGGGCTTTGGATGTGACGGCCAAGATTCTTATCCTCGACGAACCCACATCAAGCTTGGATAAACCTGAAGTCGAGCGCCTCTTTCGCATCATCGAAAGTCTTAAGAAGCGAGGCATGGCGATTATTTTCGTCAGTCATTTTCTGGACCAGGTTTATGAGATTTCCGATCGCATGACCATCCTTCGCAACGGCCGTTTGGTGGGAGAATACGTGACTGCAGATTTGCCGCGTATTGATCTCGTCGGCAAAATGCTTGGCAAAAACTTATCCGAACTTGACTTGCAACGGAACCAGGCGCTTGCCGTGAAGGGTCCGAAAATGCCTTTATTTTATGAGGCTGAGGGGCTTGACCGTAAAGGTGCCATCAATGATTTCACCTTGGACATTGCCGTCGGTGATGTCCTGGGACTCGCTGGACTTCTCGGCTCGGGTCGCACCGAAGCGGCAAGACTTATCTTTGGCGTGGATAAATCGAATAAAGGTAAGGTCAAGATTCTCGGCAAAAAAGTTACTATCGACACTCCACGGCAAGCAATTTTACAGGGACTGGGTTTTTGTCCGGAAGACAGGAAGGCCGAAGGTATCATTCCTGACTTAAGCGTTCGCGAAAATATTGTTCTGGCACTGCAGGCTTGCAGTGGAATTTTTCACAGCATGTCGAAGCAAAAGCAGATCGATCTGGCCGAAGAGTTTGTCAAGGCTCTTAAGATCAAGGTTTCCAGCATCGAGCAGCCGGTTAAAAACCTGAGCGGCGGCAATCAACAAAAAGTGATCATCGCCCGTTGGATGGCAGCCAATCCCAAGTTGCTTATCCTTGACGAGCCAACTCGCGGTATCGACGTGGGAGCCAAAGAAGAAATCCAGAAAATCGTCGCGCGATTGAGTGGCGAAGGTATGGCTATACTCTTTATATCGTCTGAACTTGATGAGCTTACCCATTCCTGCAATCGGGTCGCAGTCCTTAGGGACAGACGTAAGATCGCCGAGCTTGAAGGGAGTCAGATAACTGTTCCCAATATAATGGAGACAATTGCGGCTAAAGCGCAGGAAACCTCAAGAATTCAGGTGGGATCGTGACGGAAAAGAGGGATGATATTAAAAAGGTATTTCTGAGCGACGAATCGAATCGTATTCTATGGCCAGTGGTTGCCTTGCTGCTGATACTGTTGTCAAATATCCTACTGACCACAGGTTTTTTTCATTTTGAAATCAAAGACGGGCGTCTGTTCGGCAGTCTCGTCGATATTCTCAATCGCGGTGCTCCGGTCATGCTCGTTACCATAGGAATGACCCTGGTTTATGCGACCGGTGGGGTTGACCTGTCGGTAGGCGCGGTGATGGCAATCACAGGTGCAATTAGTGCCTATATTATTTATCCCGCATATGTGGCTGGCAACTCTCAGGACCTGTCGCTCATTACCATCATGGGCATAGCCCTTTCAGCGGCGATCCTGGCTGGCCTGTGGAACGGTCTTCTGGTCGCCTATGCCGGTATGCAACCGATAGTCGCAACCTTGATTTTAATGGTTGCCGGTCGGGGCATAGCGCAGCTGATTACTGAAGGCAAAGTCATCGTCTTTGAACACGAATCGTTTCAATTTTTAGGCAGTGGTGCGGTCCTTGGTCTGCCGGTGCCGGTGGTCATTACTTTTGCACTCCTTGTTCTCACTCTTTTGGTCACAAGAAAAACCGCATTGGGCATGTTCATCGAGGCTATCGGTGCGAACCCAAGCGCGAGTCGTTTTACGGGGATCAAGGCCCAATCCATCAAACTTATGGTTTATGTCTTCTCTGGCTTTTGTGCGGGGCTTGCCGGTTTGATCATCTGTTCCGATATTAAGGGCGCGGATGCTAATAACGCTGGTTTATTTTGCGAACTCGATGCTCTGGCTGCGGTTATCATCGGCGGTACGATCTGGGGCGGTCGTTTCACGATCATTGGTTCCATGGTTGGGGCGCTGATTATACAGACTTTGACGACAACGATCCTCATGCGCGGCATAGCACCTGAACTCACCCTGATCTTTAAGGCTATCGTCATTCTTGGGGTGGCTCTGATTCAGTCGGCGGCTTTTAGAAAATTCATGACAAAATCTTTCGCTCGCTTGAAAGGGCAGGCCCTATGAAAGCAATCGCCGTCAATCAAAGGGTACTCCCGACCTTAGCGGGTCTCTTGGTATTCTTGGCTATCTACGCCCTTGGATCCTATGTCTATCCAGGGTTCTCCTCCCTAAGGGTCTTGATGAATCTTTTCACCGACAATGCTTTTGTGGGTGTGATCGCCATCACCATGACCTTTGTCATCGTGTCGGGCGGCATCGACCTGTCGATAGGTTCGGTCATCGCTTTTACGGGAGTACTGGCGGCCAAACTTTTGCAGGCAGCTTATGACCCATTGCTGATCATAGCCATCACTCTGCTGTCGGGCGCTCTCTTCGGCTTTGCCATGGGCTATTGCATCCACGTCTTTGAGATGCCACCCTTTCTCGTGACATTGACTGGCATGTTTCTCGCGCGAGGAGCCGCTTTTTGGTTGACGCTTAGTTCGATTCCTATCAAAAGTGAATTCTTTGACAAACTTGTCGATTTTCAAATCGATCTGGGATTTAAAAGTTCGTTATCACTCAACGCCCTTATCTTTATCTGCGTTGCGCTTCTTGGTATTTTCATAGCCCATTTCACACAGTTCGGCCGGTGGATCTATGCGATAGGCGGCGACTCATCATCAGCTCGTTTGATGGGCTTACCTGTCGGCAGGGTCAAGATCATGATCTACACCTTAAACAGCACGGTTTGCGCACTTGCAGGCTTAGTTTTTTCGCTTTATACCCTTTCAGGTTATCCCTTGGCTACTGTCGGTCTTGAGCTTGATGTGATTGCTGCTGTTGTCATCGGCGGAACCTTGATGACGGGCGGCGTGGGATATATCGAAGGCACAGTCATTGGTGTTTTAATCTTAGGCTTGATTCAGACCTTGATCAACTTTCAGGGTACCCTCAGCTCCTGGTGGACCAAAATCGCAGTGGGGGTGCTACTTTTTCTATTTATTATGCTGCAGACCTATATTAGCAAATCGTCGGCGAAAAGAAGCCAGGCTTAAGTAATTTCATGGACGGGGAGGCGCTGGGAAAGGGTCATTCCCTTTCTGCATTCTTTCTCGCATAATCCGCTTCGCCAGAAATGAATAAAGGAAGCCGGAAGCTTCCTTTTTTCAATGGCGCCGCCGCTATTGCGGAATGGACTTGATAGTGACAGTTAGATTCAGTTCGGAATGGTAGCAGTCTTTATCCTCGTTATCACCAGTCGCCGTCAGAGTAACAGGAGCTGAGGATTTTCCTTGAAGCGTGAGCGCGATGCCTGCAATTTTTTCGCTGGCCAGATTAATCGTTACAGGGCCTTGTTTATCCGTTGTAGGAAAAGAACATTCAGATTCATCGCCAATGCAGTAAGGGATCCCGTCGAAGTTTACAAATTGCTGGCCAACGACCTTGTTGAAGTCCCAGGTGAAAATCCCATTTTTTTTCTCTAGATTTTCGGTCAGGTCCTTATTGCTTACATAGATTATTTGACTGTCAAGGGCGAGAACAAGCATATCGTCGTAAATCAGAGTCGCGTCTTTTGCCGATTCTATACCGATTCCACAAATATGGCCCGTCGGGAGCTTGAGTTCTGTTGCCGTGGTTTCGGAAGCTTGAACCAAGGCCTCCTCTTGTGTGCGATTGGGAGCGGTGCCCCAGTTACAGAGTTTATGCTCTGGAAAGTATAGCAGCTGGGTTGTGGTCTCAAGCCGATCCGCAGCTAAAGCACAAGCGTCTCGAATGCCCTCGACGGTGGATAGCTTCGGTTTCTGTGTGTCCAAAACCGGAGTCTCTTCACCCTCTCTTGCTGGTTCCCCCTGCGTTTGAGGCTCACGGTCGGAATTGACATTCGGCAAGGCATCCCCACTGGGGCGAGCTAAAGCCGTGGGGTTATTCCCCGAGAATTTTGAATCGGAACAAGACGCTAAGAATATTAAAGAAACCAGCAAGAATGAGCAGCGCATATTTGCCCTTAAATTTTGTTTTACTTTTGCAACGGAACCTTATCGGGCAAAAGTTTCCTGACTTGAACCGCTGTCGAATAATCGATGGTGGGCTCTTGGTTTCTTACCAGCATTCACGGTAGCCTTATAAAAAGAGGCCGCTACTTATTAGGTCCGATTATGCTTCCGGGAAAGATTCATCCTCGAAAGCCCGTCGCAGTGTTCAGAGGCCACCGCTTATTCCCACGGTAAGAATCAGAATGAAACAAACCTACCTAGAAAATCACTTATGCGGCACGGAGGAAAGCCAGGTTCTGGCTTTTCTAAGTCCCTGAATAAATATGCCTTCATAAATGTCCCTAAGGTTATTTAAAGCTTTGTCGAATATTCCCTCAATCAAAGGGGACTCTTATGATCAAGCTGTACACGACTATCGCCATGGTGACCTTCTTAAGCACATCTTGTTTTAAAGTGGGTGTCAGCAATATTGGATCGACCCTTGTCCCCGGGAACACTTTTAAGACGACCCAGGTAAAAGCTGCGGCTACAGTCGATGGCGGAGTCTCAGCTGCCATCGATATTTCAAGCGGTTCGAATCAGATGCTTAAAGCTGAGGAAGGGAGCGCCATTCAAGGCACGGCAGCAAGTTTCCCACCCGGCTCCCTTAGTATCAATACCAGTATATCCATCGAGGAATCAGCCTCGATAGCCACATCAACTCTTACGTCGGAACTTAATCTTCAAACCGATATCACGCAATCGGGAACGGCAGTATCGATACAATCGGCCTCTCCCATGGACGCTAGGCAGCCCTTTTCCCTGAGCATCCCTTTACCCGCTCTGTCCGCTCTGGCATCAGGCGACTTGTGGGCCAATCTCATTGTAATCTACCGGGTAAGCGTTCAAGCCGATAAAAAAGTCATTTCAGGCGTTATTCCTCGCAGCGAAATCATCATTAAGGATGGTATCGCACAAATAAATTCCCTGTACTTCGGTTCGTTTCAGACCGCCGTTACAAGCGTACCCGTTACCGATAGAGTGCAGGCTGACTCAAATGCGATCATTCTCACCAAAAAGGAAAGCATCAATCTCCCGGCGTTGAGTGTAGTCTCCCGCTCTCCGCTTGTTGTCAAAGCCAACGCTGTCGTCGAAATAAACGGAATTAATTTCCGGCCGACGATGATAGTTGCCGTAGCGGGCAAGAAGGTAGGCGATTTAAAGGTTCTAAGCGATTCCAAAGCCTCCTTTATCACGCCATCGACAGTGACCTATGGGCTGAATGATATTACAGTTGAGCAGGACGGAATTTCCCAGACCGTTTCGATTTTATATGCTGGTACCAAGACTGATTTGCCGATTATGCTGCGAGCCGAAACAGAAGTTTGCCTGGGTGAAAAATTCTACGACGGCACGGGCGCCCTTAAAATGGGTTCACGTCCCTGCAATGGTCTTGCCGCGTGTACGGCCGACGGGCAAACGAATTGCACCGCTACCGTTGATTTTCCGGCCGCGGCTGCGGCAGGACTCGCCGCAAAAATTCATAATGGCCTCATAGTCGCGGGAATCAAAGGAACCGCCAGTGATAGACCTCTCGATTGCAATGTCGATGGTTCAACCCAATGCGTTGCGACGGCATCATTTCCAGCCGTTGACAGAGCAATCAGTCTGCAGGCTAATAGCGCCAAAATACGGGCGGGCGTCAGCATCGCAGGAGTTGCCGGGACTCTGGCGAATTGCAGTCTCGATGGAGCCACCAGCTGTGTTGCAGTAAGCGCCTTTCCGGCGATCGATAAGGTCACCAAACTTTCCACCGCTAATCTTGCAAAAATACATTCCAGTATTAGTATTGCCGGACTCACAGGGACATCCGGCAGCTGCGCGGCCGATGGTCAGCTATCATGCTTCACTGCAGCGGGTTTTCCCGCCGCTGATGTTGCTGGGGCGGCTGCCAAGCTCCTCTCCGGACAAGCCCTGGGCGGTATAACAGGTACGGTTGCGGCACGGCCTAACGATTGTGCTAACGATGGGGATATAAATTGTGTGGCCATTGCCAACTTTCCGGCAGTGGATAAAGTCGTCAATCTTGCTGCGGGAAAACTTGCGAAGATACACAGCTCGGTGACCGTTGGTGGCGCCACGGGTACCCTTGGCGATTGTTCAGCGGACGGTGGCACGGGCTGCTTAGCCGTACCCGGTTTCGTCGCTGCAAATGCAGCTGGAGCTGCAGCCAAAATACTGACTGGGCAGGTCGTTGCAGGCATTTCAGGTACGGCAGCGATCAGACCTTTGGATTGTAGCACCGACAATGGAACCGATTGCATAGCCATCACGGCCTTTCCTTCGGTTGTAAAAGCCAACATAAATGCGGGCCTGCTAAAAACGGGGACCGTTGTCGCCGGCATTAGCGGGGCCTTTCCCAGTGCTTCCTTCCCTTTGACTGGGGCCAGCGCTACAGCAGATTTAACAGCTGCGACTTTCAACGCCCAGATAAAGTCATCGACTGTCTTTGAATATTTTGATGGCGTGGGGACACGCTATACTGGTTACGGCGATACTGACATTCAAAGCAACAATATTTTGGTAGGACTCGATATTTTTGGTACGACCGGAACCTTTGGCGCCAACTGCACCTCTGATGGCCAGATCGCTTGTCTCACAACCAGCACCTACAAGTCTGTCGATACCAGCCAAATTACGCCTTGGGACATAAGGGCTGGCAAGTCGGTCGGCGGGATTGCCGGCAGTATCAGGTTCAACCGGAACTCAGCGAAACTCGCGGTTTTCAACCGAACCACCGGCACGGCCGCCTCGACCAGCACCTCCGTGGCTGATGCCTATGATACCATCGACGATTATAATAACAATGCCGGGCTTCCCTCTGATCTTCCTGCAGGCTTTCCTGCGGCGGCGCCTTCAGACTGGCTCCGGGACCCCGTCAGCGACAGCGATTCAAACGGACTTTGCAATGGCTCTGAGCAATGCGTATATAAAGACCGCATCACAGGCTTCTACTGGTTTAAAGATGACGCCGTAGTCCGCACCTGGGAAGCGGCGATCACCTACTGTGAAAATTTAACGTCAGGCACTTACAGCGATTGGCGACTCCCCGCTCAGAAAGAGTTGGCTATGGCCTACATCGATGGCATCTCCTCTCAAAAAGCGCCGTTGACTCTTACTCTATCGGCTTATTGGAGTGCGACGACGAATTCAACGTTAACGTCCAACGGCTATGGCTATTCGATACTGAGCGGCGACGCTCTCAATGATCTCAAGACAAACAGTTACGCAACTCTGTGTGTACGATGATTTTAAGCGAAATCAAATCGTTGATTCAGTGAATAGCTGGCACGCATCTCAAAGATCCCAGCTAAAGAGAATGCCCAAAGGAAATAGCCTTTGGGCTTGTTCACGCCGCATGCCAACCCTAAAATCAGGCGCGCAGTCTTTAGCCGTCAAATAGGGACGCTATCTTTTATAGAGCGTTCAGGGCCTGGGTGCATTTTTGATAAATTCAAAATAGCATTTCTCAAAATTTCAACATAGACTCTCCTTGCGGCCGAAAACAAGCGTCTCAATGGAAAAGTCCTATAGGATCATTTGTGATCTTAGATTCAAATTAATGTTCACTCAAAGCCCTTCAAGGCTCTTGGATTGACATTTCGTTGACTCATGAATGGGTTCAAGGCTTTGGTCCTATTTTCATTTTGTGAGGAGCTTTGATGCTAAAAACCCTTTATTCCAAGCTCATGGTCGGGTCGGTCTTTATTATGTCCTGTGGTTCTACGCCTGCCAAGAAAAACCCGGATAATATTGTGAATCAAGCTAAACCCGCAGCCAATGAAGTTCAAGCTCCCGGTGCCGTGACTGCTTCCGGCGATGCTGCCGTTCAGAGCGTTCGTCCTCAAGCTCCAGTACCCCTCTCCGATCTGGTCTTTACCGCCGACCAAAATAACATTCAATCGAGTGATTCCTGCTTTCAGTTGCCTATTAATGACCTCTGCCGTGCCGATGTCGGCACTCTCGAGCGCCCCATTGAAGTCGATGGGCAGTGCCTGGCATCGATGGCACTGAAACTATGTGCTAATAAAAGTCTTCATTTCAGGGTGAAAATACATCCCTTTTCCTATGTCAGTATTTCTGTGCTGACTCCCGAACCGTCGACGTCAAGCCGTTCGCTGATAGTCGACCCCAACCTGGTCTTGGATGAAGTCAACAACCCGGGGCTGCCGACATCCGAGCGATCCGACAGCTGGGCTCTTAATTATGAAATGATTTCTTGGCAGAACAGCACCAGTTCTTCCCAATTCAAACTGATCCGTGTGCATGAAGCCAATGGGAAGGCGGCCAGCTTTCACCTTTTGTCCGTGGAAAATCCCTGGACTCCGTTTGCCAATTGCGGTCCTTTGAAAAAAGACTGTTATCAAATCGATCAGTTCCCAAGTCCCAATTCGGCGGCGGATGGCTATCACATCAAGATCCCGGAATTTGCCTATCTACGGCGGGAGATGATCGATGTCGTCATGGATGCCTCGAAGAGGACCCATGCGGCTTTTCCAGCCCATAGCCCCGTTTCCCTGCTAAACATGAGTTACATCGACGGATCCGTTTCCTATGACCCCTACGTGCGATGTGCACGCATGGGCCATGTCCTTGGCTATGATATCGATATTTCCTACCTTCAAAAGGATTTGCAAAACGATGGCAAGCCGATGTGTGATATTGATCCTATGAGCGATCAATGTATTCCCGGTACTGTCGATCGTCTCGATCGTCAGGCAAGCGCTTATTTTATCGTTCAGCTTTCAAAATCGGCCAAGGTTAGGTTCACCCTGTCGGACGTTGAAATTATCAAGCAAATCGTAGTGGGGGGAGATGAGCTCTATAGGATTGGCAAGATAAGCAAGCAGGATCATGATCTCCTTAGCGCTAAGACGAAGCTAAAGGATCTCATGGCTATTCACTACAGCCATATGCATGTTCAATCGGTGTATGATGCGGGGCCGGGCGAGGAAACGCGCTGGAATAAAGAGACGAACTATTTGCGTGAACATATTACCAAGCTTCAGCCACCCCAGGGAGAGCGGCATGATGATTGTAAGGAAATTTTAAAGAAGGGTGCATGAATCGTCGAGGACATTACCATTACCTGACTGACACAAGCTTTGGGTGCTATCATCCAGATGGCAAAGGACTTGGGTGATTACCAAAGCCATGCGTGGGCCATTGGTTTCAGTGGGCAGAATATGGCTCCCGATCCGTTCATCAAATATTTCTCAGACCATAGCCTTCCCTTTGAAATCTATTTTGCTCATGGTTTTGTCGAATTAGTTGTCAAAGACGCTTACATGATTAACCTTAAGACTCTGGCAGATTACCGTGCGAAGTGAGTGGCAGTGAGGGGCGTTGCAGACGCAAGTATCGACTGAAGCCTATAACTTCATGGGTCCCGTTCAGCGATAATCTAGGGCCGTTAGGATAAAATATAGGAATCTAGAGGAAATCCGAGCCAGTAATCGACTGTCTCGGATTTTTTTGTTGGCCATTCTTCGGTACGGAGTTTTATGACCTTGCCGCCTTCGACCTGTGTCCATTCCTCGAAGATTAACCGTAATTTTTCCCGGCGATTTGAAGTCTTCGAGACCGTGAAATATTTTGAACAGCCTTAAGTAAAATAGTTTTTATCTTAACGGCGCCGAAGAGATATTTTCATTGGGTTTTCGGTAGCTTAGCTGAGGGGCTGGGCCTGACGCAATAGCCTGTCCTGGCCTAATTCATCGTCAGAATCCTTCCCATTCAGCCGCTCTCGGCAGAATTTTATGCCTTGATGGTAATATTTGAGGTCAGCTAAGTATCAGAAATCTAACATGAAAGTGATACCAATTCTCGCTTTACCACAGTATGCCGATAAGCCCACTAGAAGTATACTTTAGGGGCAAACAAGATGAGATCCATCCAGGCTTTAAGCTTATTCATCATTTTGGGGTGCCAAGTCCCGGAACCTCGCCCTACGCTCAAGATCGAACGAAAGGGACAAGTTGGTGCCGGTGCCCAAGAATCAAGCGGCAGGATCCAAAGCGGAGGGCCTCAGGGGGATCCGCTTGGCTCGGGGACTGTCGGGTATGATTCCATCCGTGAGGGTGCCGCTTTAAAGGAAGCTTGCCTTTCCCGTTCGCTTCTGGAATCTGCGGTGGCCCAAAAGCTCAGCCTCAAAATTATCTCCGAGCGCTATTCGCTTAAGGATTGCGATCAACTCAGCGAATTCTTGACACGAACGGCCGAACTTGATCTGGCAGGGCTCGGTCTGGAGAATATCGACTTTCTCCTGCATATGCCGCAGCTGGTATCGCTCAACTTTAACGACAACCGAATCGCCGATCTCAGCCCGATCAAGAGCCTCACGAATTTGCAATTTCTGGAGATTGCGCGCAATGGCCTGAGTTCTGTGGACAGCTTGAGCGGCCTGACGAAATTGAAGGAACTGGGCCTGTCGCAGAACCAAATAGGCAGCATGTCGCCCCTTTCCCGACTGACTGATCTGGAAGTCCTTCAGATCGCGGAGAATAACTTAACCGACATGCAGGCCATCGCCGCATTGAAGAGACTGCGAACCCTCAGTATCCATAGCAATCCAATCGCTGATCTCAGTCCAATCACAAGCTTAGTCAATCTTGAACTTTTGAATCTTCAGCACAATAGGGCTGCTGTGGATTTTACTAGCATTGCCAGTCTTAGTAAATTGCGCAGCCTTGATATAAGTGATGGGATCGCCGGCGATGTCGATTTTTTAAAGGGGCTGACAAATCTGCAGGAATTAAAGCTTAATTCCGGCGTCGTCAAAAGTTTCGGTGCGATTCGAAAGCTGCCCAATCTCATCAGCTTCAGCATCGATAATGGAGAGAATTTTATTGCAAGTGAGAATAGCTTTGATCCAAACCTGCTGAGCCAGGCGAAGGGTCTCCAGGAGCTGGTCCTCCAGCAGCAGAATATCAAAAGTCTCGCTTTTTTAAGGAAATTCAAGAATCTCAAAGCCGTAAACCTCAATCGCAATCCTCTCGTCGATGATGCCATGCTCGCTCTCAGGGAACATAGCGGTCTGGTGCAAGTCTCATGCTCCGAATGTCGACTTACCAATTTGGCTTTCGTCGAGGGACTGCCAAATATTGAGACGGTTAAAGTGAGTGGTAATCTCATTGAGGATATCAGCGGATTGAAGGCGGCCGACAAGCTCAAAGCCCTGGATCTGGCCTTTAATACAACCGTTGCTGATATCTCGGCGCTGACGGGGTTAAAGAATCTCGAGAAGGTGATCCTCAGCAACAATGCCATATCAGACATCAGTCCTCTCAAAAATGCAGTCAGGATGCAAACTCTGGATATTTCGGGCAACCTTCTCACCGATATTAGCGCTCTTGCTAACCTGAAGGAATTGTCCGGCCTTCGCATGGGGCTCAATTCAATCCCCAGTCTTTTCGGTCTCGAGGGGCTTTCAAAGCTTGTGGATCTTAATGCTGAGGGCGATATCGGGCTCAATCATGCGGACATCGCTAAGCTAAAGGGATTGCAATTTCTTAATGTTCGCGGCACGGCGCTTGGCGATTGCACCTTTGTTCGCCAGCTGCCCGACCTGGTGCAGCTCGACATGAGCCTCAATAAATTAAAGGATGTTGAGTGTCTTAGAAACCTCAACAATCTGACGAAAGTGAATTATCAGGATAACGAAGCCAGCGACCTAAGTCCTGTCTCCAGTCTCGTCGGACTGGTGGAACTCAACGCTTCGGACAATGGAATCAAGTCGATCGAATTATTGAAAGATCTCAACAATCTGGAATCCCTAACTATGACGAACAACATCGGGATTAATGATCTGAGCCCAATCAAAGGTTTGAAAAAGCTCAAATCCTTTCAAGCCCTGGTGACCTCCACGGATAAGGCCGGACCTCTGTGGTCGCCAAGCACCTGTCCGACCGGCCCGGGCGTCAATCCAGGCGTCGATAAGTTTTGCAAAGATAAACTGGAAAATAGAGGGGGCACGCCATGAGTCAAGTAACAAAAAATATAGGAATGGTGTTGGCTCTCGCCATTGCGGGTCTCAACGCCTGTACTGCAGACGATGGTGGCCGATCGGAGCGGGTGAAACCAAAGACCCAGGAAACAGCTAAGACTGCGACCGATACCAATCAGGACACTGATCCCGCGACAACGTTTGCTTCAGAAGAAGACGAATCGGTAGAAATTCCCTCCCGCATTGCTGGTGCCTTGTTGACCTGCGCCTTGCGTAAAGAGGCGAGCGATACTGATCTCAGCCAGGAATACGGCTGTTTTCTAAGCGACGCCGTCAGCGGTAAAAAGCTGGACCAGGATCCGCTCATCAACTGGCAAAGCTCCGAAGCCTCGGGCCTTGTGTTCTCCGAGCCGAATTCGGCTTATACTTCGGCCCTCTATAACACCCTTTTAGCCGTGACCGGTGATTCTAAAGGTGAGATCGACCGGAAGGTTCTTTCCACCGATATCATAGCCCTGTATGGGTTTAAGTCGGTGGTCGTGAAACGTCTCTTTAGTGTCTTGAAACCGGCCTACGAAATCGAAGACTTCGAAGCTCCGGTTGTCCGTGATCAATCCATTGCCCCTGACCGCGATGGATCGCCAGTTGATCCCTTCTAAGTAACGGGTTTAAGCAGTTGTAGAGAACTGCCTATGCCAGTATTTAATAGCGAAGGCAGCCGAGCATCATCGCGGGTACAAGCGAAGCGCCAGCCTTTTCGCGCGTCCTTCAGAGTTGGAAATGATAGCCAGACCCGCCTGGATTTCGGCTTCATCTTCACTCCTATGATGGAAATGTCACGACCGCCAAATTCTCCCCTCCCACCTGAAAAAATACGCCATAATATATCTTCCTGCGTCAAGCTCATACGACGAGAATCCCCGGCTTTTAAACAAAAAACGGCAGTAAATGGGATATTACGCATTCGATTATTCTCGACAATAGGGTGCTTTCGAGCTTTAAGGGATGGAGTATAAATTGAGAATTCGGAGCCTTTCCCATGCATCCCCTTAAAAGTTCCGATGCCGTCGGATCAACTTCTATTGATCGCTTTTTTGGAAGCACTGAGACGGGAATGACTGCCCTATCGATAGAGTGGGCAAAAACGTCCTTGGGCGACCCCAGCGCCTGGCCTGTCAGTCTAAAGGTTACCGTTGGAATATTGCTGCGCAACAGGCATCCCATGCTGCTTTTTTGGGGAGACGATAACATCTGCTTCTATAACGATGCTTTCATGGTGAGCCTCGGCAAAGAAGAGCATCCGTTAATTATGGGTAAGCGTGGCGTAGAGGCGTTGCCTGAAATGTGGGATACCATCGGACCGCAGGTTCAAAGTGTAAAGATTGGGGGTGATGGTACCTGGCACGCGGACCACCGCATCCCGCTTCGGCGCCATGGGGGCTTCGTCGAGGCCTACTGGACCTATAGCTGCTCGCCGGCCCTTGATGAGCTTTCTGAGGTCGCGGGGGTGCTGCTCACCATTACCGAAACCACTTTAGTAGTGGAATACAAAAAACAGCTGCAAAAAAGCGAAGAACGCTTAAAGTCAGCCACACTAGCGACGGGCATCGGCGTATGGGAGCATGATTTGCACACCGGTAAAATCTGGGCGACCCTAACGCATGATAGGCACTATGGCTATCAGAAGCAGGTTGGTGACTGGTGTCATGAAAAGCTTTTTAAACACATTCACCCGGACGACCGAACTGATGTGCAGCACGAAATGAGTCAGGCCTTTCAAGACTCACGAAATTTCAAACTTCATTTTCGCGTATTCTGGGAAGATGGGAGCGAGCATTGGTTGGCAGTGAGCGGACGCAGCATTTCAGACGCGTCTGGGACACCAATAAAAATAATTGGCACAACCCGGGAAATAACGGATGAAGTCCATAGCCGGCAACGCTTGGAGCAAGCTAAGGAAGACATTGAGAAGGCCCGAGTCGAACTTAACAGTGTGTTAGATGCAGCCCCCTTCCTTATCCTGCGTATTGACTCAAAGGAACGTTATATCTTCCAGAATAAAACCACCCTGGAGCATTTTGGAGAAGACGCTCCCCGGCTCGGGATGACTGTCTTAGAGTTTATTGGTGAAAAGGATTATCGAGAAATTGAGTCCTATATAAAATCGGCGCTGCAAGGCGAAAAGGTTACTTACGAGTGGTCATCTAACTTGGGCATGAAGGGCCTTCGTACTTACCTTGTGACCTATACTCCTGAACGGGGGCGAGATGGTTCCATCTTGGGTATGGTCGCGGGGCTTGTGGAAATTACCGATATGAAGGCTGTCCAAGATCAATTTGAAAGAGCTAAAGAGATGGCCGAGGAGGCTACTCGTGAGAAAAGCAATTTTCTGGCGAATATGTCTCACGAAATTCGAACGCCTTTATGTGCAATCCTGGGCTTCAGTAATTTACTGAAGACGGAGACGAAATCGGAATCAAAAGAAAAGTATGCGGATATCATTTCCCGAAACGGAAAGCTCCTTACAACTCTTATTGATGACATTATAGACCTCTCAAAAGTCGAATCGGGTCGCTTTGAGTTAGAGCATATTGACTTTTGTCTTGATGAATTGATTGAGGAAACCAGGGAGCTATTTCAGGACAGATTTAGGCAAAAGAACATAGGTTTTATTATATCGCTAGACCCAAATATACCGAAGCTCATTCGCTCCGATCCCACGCGCATTAAGCAAATCCTGATCAATCTTATCGGCAATGCGATTAAGTTTACGCCCGATGGGACCGTTACGCTCGAACTCAGTTCGCAGGCTGAAGGCGATGCGGGTCTTCACATTATCTTTACTGTAAGGGATACCGGCATTGGCATGACCGAAGCGCAAGCTCTCCGTGTTTTTGAACCCTTTACCCAGGCCGACAGCAGTATGACTCGTCACTTTGGAGGCTCGGGCTTGGGACTGGGCCTTTCCAGGCGGCTGGCCATGGTTCTAGGCGGTGATGTCAGGATTGAGCGAAGTATTCCCAAGGTTGGAAGCACATTTGTTATTACGGTCAAGGCAGAGATCCCAGGCTCGGATATCATTCAGGCTCATCGCCGTAAAGGTCATGCTATCGCGGACAGCTTACCTATTCCAGGCTTAAAAATACTGCTAGTTGAAGATGCTCCCGACAACCAGTTTCTAATCAAAGAATTGCTAACGCAACTGCATATGACAGTGGATATTGCCAATAATGGGGCTGAGGGCATTGAAAGAGCCAAAAAAACTGATTATGACATTGTTTTAATGGATATGCAGATGCCTGTTTTGGATGGCTATTCTGCAACCAGGATGCTTCGGGAGGATGATTTTAAAACACCCATTTTTGCGTTGACCGCATCGGTCATGGAGGAGGAAAGATCATTGGCTTTGGAGGCTGGTTGCGATGCATACCTTACAAAGCCTTTGGATATAGCCCTGTTGCTTTCGAAGATAAAGGAATGGGTTCAAAAGAAATAGGCCCAGATTTATCCTTAAAAGTCAGTCTCGGTTATTCGCAATCTGCGGGCACCTGACATGCTTTTTATGAGCGTCCTACACCTTCACTCAGACGATGGCTTGCAGCCAGGCGATGATAGGCAAAGCAAAATCTCCGGGTCGTGCAAAACTAATCGGCACTTTGCTCCCGATGTTCATAGGAAATTCATCTCTATATGCCAATAATAAAGGGGTTAACTTTTGGATTTTCTTCTCAATCCTTCTAAGGTAGTGCCAGTGAATATGATACGAATGGGTTTACTGACTCTTGCTATCTTACTTTCATCGTTCCCAGTCGTTTTCATCAGCCATGACAAGGCTTATGGGGCCGAACATAAAGGCGGCCCATTAGGCGACTTATCAAAAGACATGGCAATTGTGAAGGATACTTTGAAGCTTGCGAAAAGCGAAAGCCTCACCAGCGCCAAAGCCCGTATTAAAGACCTTGAGACTGTTTGGGATGAAGCCGAAGACAAACAACGTCCTTTAAGTCCAGCCGACTGGGAGGATGCTGACAAAGCAATCGATCATGCTTTAGCCAAACTCCGCGAGGCTAAGCCGGATAGATCCGCAAGTGTGAGCGCTCTCGAGACTTTGCTCAGCGTTCTAGAGAAGCTCAACAAACCAAAATAGTGGCTGCTCCTCTAGGAACGGCGTCCTCCTTCGTCCTGAGGTTTTTTTTCTTGCTATTTTGCTGGAAAATAAGCCCGAGGCCATAACAAGAGAATGGCAAGGGAAGCCCTGACTTCCATCATGTCTAGTCAAGTTGTTTGCGGAGCGCACCAGCATGAAAAAGCCAAGCCAACTCACTCGGTTTCTACTCTTGGCCGGGGCTCTGATTGCTTTGATGGCCTATACGCCCTCGCCGGCTATTTTTGACACAAACACCATTATTGCCACGAGGCAGTTTCGCTTCTAAGGAATTTTGACTATAATGGTTCTAGTATTCCGTCGATGACAGACTTCCGCAGGAATTAAATTCTCGGAAAGAAGAGGCAGAGCCGGAATATGGAAGGTAATCGTCATTAATAATGAGGAAATGACCCATGAAGAACTCATCGATGTTGAAAGTGTTGCTTGCAAGTGGTTTCTTTACCCTGGCCCTTCCCGTCAGCGCCTTTGCAGGATCGCCCGACTGGGGCGTCTGTAAAAAAGAAATGGAAAAATGCAAAATCGATCCTAAAGCAAAAGACAAAAACGAAGCGATTTGGGCTTGTCTAGAAGAACAAGGCGAGACTTTGTCTAAGCCATGTGAAGCGCTTCACGCTTCACTCGACAAAAAATACAACAAAAAATAGTGGCCTGATGATTTACGCCCTTTGCTGTTTTGGGCAGTCAAAGGGCTTCCTTTTGGACTTGTGGACCCTTGCCATTCACGAAGCATTACCGGAAGGCATAGGGTGCGAACCGATAGGGGTCAAAGCTAAGCCCTTGGTTTTTGATTTTGTCGTCCCGTCTAAGAGTTGCGAAAGAGCTTAATCCCCATTCCAATATCGCCACGTCTGACGAGGCTTATCTCAAAACTCTCGACACCCTTAAGCCTGATATCAAAGACGGAAAATTTTTTACAGGGGACGTTGGATCCAAGTCTGGACTCAGGACCCTTCCTATTCGATCGATCTGGTCTGTGACATTCTGCATCCGGACGTGGCAATGAGCACGCTTGCAGGTTCGAGACAAGGAACCGGAGATTTACCGTGACACTCTCTGAAATATCGATCCGACGTCCTGTATTCGCCTGGATGCTTATGACCGGGTTGATCGTACTGGGCGGAATAGCGTTTATGAGGCTGGGAATCAGCCAGTTACCCGACGTTGATTCCCCTGTGGTTTCCGTTAACATTCGATTGGAGGGCGCTGCACCCGATGTTATGGAGTCGGAGGTTGTCGATATTGTAGAGGGTTCTTTAATGAGCCTGCAGGGTATCAAGAACATCACGTCAGAAACTGAGAATAGCGAAGGAACTGTCACAGTGGAATTCGATATTGGCCGCAATATCGATTTAGCAGTGCAGGATGTTCAGACCAAAGTCGCCCAAATCCAGCAGAGATTGCCCAAAGGGATTTCACAGCCCACGATATCGAAAACCAACCCGGAGGACCAAGCTATCGTCCTTCTGACCCTCGACAGTCCCACCCTCGATCGCAGGCAGCTGATGAGCTATGGGAACGATCATCTGAAAAACCAGTTTTCCACACTATCGGGCGTCGGCGACATCACGCTCAACGGATACGTCGACCCCAATCTGCGGATTTGGATCAGACCAGAGCAGATGGATAAATTCGAATTGACTGTTTCCGATGTGTTGAATGCGATCAAGAGTGAGCATATTGAATCTCCGGCTGGACAAGTCGACCTAAAGGACCAGCAACTTTTTGTCCGGACTATGGGGGAGGCCCTCGGCGGTGTTTTAGTATCAACCCTATTGACTATTTTTGTCATTCCATGCGTCTATAGTGTTTTTGCAACATTCGATCGGCGTAGAATTTAACCGAATCTTAAGGAGTCCATTGCAGTCCTGTTAAAGCAAAAATATGCTGCTTCCCATCTGAGGAGACCAGGCTGGCGCCGAGGGAAACATAGGGTGAAAGAGTGGCAGTAATTGGGCCCTTAAGTCCTACATTGGCGACCAGAATCTGCTCTGGTTTTTCTTCCTCGAACCCTTCTAACGCCTGATCAAGCGCCAATTCGGTCATGATTGCAATCTTCCGCGTAAATGGAAATCCAACACCTGCCGCCAGTGAAACAGAATTTTTGGCGACTTTTGGATTGGCGATGTTGTAGGTTGCGTTCACCGCCATGATGATGTCACCCCGTTTCGTTTGACCTACTTTTTTGGTCATCAAAATCGGCAGGTTGATTTCGTAGCCGGATTCCTCCTTAGCCCGGGCAATCTCGATTTGAGGGTAAAAAGCAACCTCAAGCTCGGTCGCCTCGTTTTGATAGAACAAATATTTGATGCCCATCTTTGGATCGCCCAATGCCGTCGTTGATGCTTCGTCAGTCTTATCGATCAATTCCGGAATTTCAAATTTAAGCTGCAGATTGTCGCCAATACCATAGTTGATATCAAGCAGCGGTGATTCCAAATGTTTTTCACCGGGCGATATATCGATATCGAAGGTGAAGTTGATCTCCCAATTATTACAGCCGGGTGTGCCAGGGTCATCGATGATCAATGGAGGAGATTGGGGACTTGTATCCGGTCCGGTTTCCTTCTCCTCCTTGCAATTGAATTCGACAGTCTTAAAATTACTTTTACTTTCCGAGGCATCTTGTTCGGAGGCACTTTGTTTTGGAGCGACCTTATTGGGTGGCATTGGGGGCTTTTTACGCGGCTTTTGAACCTTAATATTTTTCTTTGCAGGCTGATTGGAACGAATGGGAGTATCGGCGAAGCCTGGCGAAGCCTGGCTCACCATCCCCAAAGCTATCAGTAGAATGGTCAGCATACTCTTAAAAAGTCGTTTTAATTTAAGCCGCACTTAGACTCTCCCTCTCAAATCGTCAAAGGCTAACGATAAAAAAAGTTAAACATTTCAATTTGATGATAAACGAATACCAAGCAGTGGATAAAAATGTTGGAGATGATCCGAAGCCTTTAGACTTCGACCCAACGATGCAAAGACTGAGAGTGTATCCGTCACTTCAGTTAGCGCTCCTACTGTCATGGACAGCAGTTCTTCCCGATTGCCCTCAGTAGAAATCTTATTTGCTCTTTCCGTTGCAATTTCGGCCATGACAGCCATCGACTTGGAAACAGGTAAACCGATTGCCGCCGAAAGCGAGGTGGAATCCTCAACATCTTTCTTATTGGATCGACTCAAGGCCATATTAATTCCAAGTTTAATATCACCGTAAGTTGATTTTCCAACCGTCATCCCGATGATTAAAGGGAGGGAGACGATACTGCCTGAGGATTCCAGGCCTTTATCCTCGGCCTTTGAACCTATCGACGCAAACTGAATCTGAGGATAGATGGCCAATTCAAGATCAGCGGTCTTTTGGCTATAGAAATGATATTTAATGCCTGTTTTACTGTTACCAAGTGCGGATTGCGACTTTTCATTGGCTTTTGCGACGAGCCAGGGGATTTCAAGTTTTACCTGCAGATTGTCACCGATTCCGTAATTGATATCAAGCAGCGGAGCTTCCCAGGATTTTTCTTCGTGACTTATATCGCCATCAACTAATACATTGGTTTCCCAGGTATTGCACCCTGCAGTACCGGGATCATCAACCCCTAAAGGCGGCGACTGCGGCGCTCCGTCCATCCCTGCCTCAGCTTCAGCTTTGCATTCGCTGGAGAAAAAATTGAACCCTTCTTTTCCGTAGGCTGCGACGGAGAATCCAAAAGACAAAAGTAATGCTAAAAAAATCTGCCTGCGCATATCGGCTCCATTAGAAAATTTGAAGGCATGCAAACCGGGTCGAAGTGAGTTGGTGCTTCATTGTCAGTACCGCGCTTATGGATGCGAACGCAAGGTTTACAACATATGCTTATCAGCAGCAACTACAAAGCTCGGGTGACTGTGGCCCTGCTATTGAATCACGCTACACAGTTAGGGCGATTTCGTTCCGTTCTTGGGATTCTTCTCATGCTTTTTTAAGGTTTATAATCGGCAGCGGCGGCCTTGATTGCAGGGGCCGTGCCGGGCCCATCAAGGTGATTTCATCACAGGACTGCAAGCGCTGCCTAAACCAGCTCGGCAATGCAGCTTACAAGGCGACAGTGAAAGCTTGGCAAATGGTTAGCTAACGAGGGCCTTGCGAAGCTGACCGAACGTGCTATTCTTTTGGAGAGTCTCCTGCCAGAGCTTGGTTTGGAGCCATTCGGCACTGCCTCATTTAAATATAGGTATAGGGTTCATAACACATTCATTATCGAGTTCATTTTGAGTTAATTTTCCTATGAGACAATAGGAAATAGTTTTAAACTTCTTCCAATTTACATTGAGGAAATTAAATGAGTTCAACCAGCAGCGTTGCAGTTGAAAAAGACGACTTCGTAAATAAACTGCCTCATATAACAGCAGCTTTTTGGTTTATGAAAATTACCGCAACAACTCTTGGTGAGACGGGCGGTGATTGGCTCTCGATGACTATGGGCGTGGGTTACCTCGTCAGTACCCTGATCTTTTTTGGGCTCTTTCTGGCTACCCTGGGAGCCCAGCTTATTACCAAGAAGCACCATCCTTTACTCTATTGGTCGGTTATCATCGCGACGAGCACGGCTGGCACCACAATGTCAGATTACATGGATAGGACCTTGGAATTGGGTTACACCAAGGGAGCCGCTATCCTTGTAACAATTCTTTTATGTTTGCTGGCCGCGTGGAAATTTTCAGTTGGCAATATTCGGGTTGATGACGTCCGGAGCCGCAAGGCCGAACTCTTTTATTGGATCACCATTCTTTTTTCCAATACTCTCGGTACCGCCGCCGGCGATTTTCTAGCCGATGATTCGGGTCTCGGCTTTTTCGGAGGCTGGTTATTGGTGACAGCTCTGCTAGGCGTAGTCCTTGTTCTCTCCTACACGACGAAGATATCTAAGGTCCTACTATTTTGGGTGGCCTTCGTGCTGACTCGTCCCTTTGGAGCTACATTTGGCGATGTCCTAACCAAAACCCACGAAAAGGGCGGTCTCGATTTAGGAACGGCCTACTCGTCGGCTATCCTTCTGCTGATTTTAATCGTCGCTATTTTCGTTTCCTACCGAAAGAAGCCAGCCCTGTAGAATACCAGGCATTGGTCCATTGCTCCTGGCTTTGGAGAGGTGTCGCTTATCGAGGGCTCCGGGCTAAGGGGTATCGACAGGCGGCACAAATGGGGTGAGTCAGGTTGGGATTTATGGAAGAAACAGTTTTTAGAAATGGCCGCATGTGTAGCCAATACGATAGCAGCGATTGAAAAAGGGGGATGGGCATTGCCTATCCCCCTGGTGCTCTGAATTTTAATGCCTTAGAAATAAATTGATTTTAAAGGCCGTTGATTTCAATGGCAGTCTGATAGCCATCGGCTTCACTCGCAGAAACAGGATCATTCGAAGCTGGATTGCCAGTTTGAGCGGGAAGGCCGTTGTTATAACAAAGCTCCCAGATAGTAAAGATTCCGCTCTTAGTTTCGGGCAATACGATCATGCGTTGGTAGAAGTCAGCTATCTGGCTTGGATTGGAAGCTGAATAGTAGGGAAGCACCATATGGCTTTCGGCAAATAGGTAAGTAGGCGTATCGTCCGCATCATCTCCCGTATGGAGTGCCATATAGCAGGCAATACGGGAAGACTTGCCCATGAGGAAGTTAGTGACGAAGGTTATCTGCATTAAAGATGTTTCAGATTTCTTTTCGAATTTTATCTTTCTCACTTTCAACGCCGTTTGAAAGGATAGGTAGGGAGCTGTGGGAACAGTAAGGGTACTAGTGATGGCCGCTTGAGTGGAATAGGCGCGCATCACCATTCCGCCAGGAATTTGGTCAGCAGAATCTCCTTTGTCACCGGTAGAGCCTTTTGAGCCGTTCGTTCCAGGCTCGCCTTTATCTCCATTGATCCCGCGCTCACCTCGACTACCAGTATCTCCCTGTAGTCCCGTTGGTCCCGCTGGTCCCGCTGCACCGGCTGGTCCCGCTGGTCCCTGGCTACCATTTTCTCCTTTAGCTCCATTTACGCCGTCTTC
>CAXSGP010000018.1:0-13350 GCA_964236955.1 uncultured Oligoflexus sp.
TGTGGGGATGAAACACCCGCCAAAGCACCTGTTCTTAAAGATTTATGCCCAACGTAGTCGGTCATTCAAGATTGTTTGAAATAAGCTGCAAAAATCTCATTCAGCTAATAAAAAATTGTACATTTCACCTAATTGACGTAAATAAAAAATCGCTTTCATTTCCACTTTGATTTCTCAATGTATAAGCGATTAGCCAAGTAGTCATAGTTGAATGACAGGAAGCAGCTTACAATCGGAATATTTAGGGCCTTTGCTTCGCACTTTTCGCGGCGAGCAATTTTTGGGCCAAACTTAATTAGCATGAATTATAGGCCTAAATCAACGGCATTATGCAATCCGGGCAACCGCTCCTGGCTTATAAGGACACGTTGCGCCTGACCCTTTACCGTAGAGTTGGCCTCCGGTGAGAAAAAATGTTGTCTTTGACTTTTGCTGAACTCAACTGTTGCGACTGACGCTATTAAAGTGAAGCTCATAACAATCATCCCTTTAGGAGGCCTTGTGCTCGAGGCGATCGCTGAATATTTTTCGTCACAATCATTCATGCCACACGGCCATTGTTACCTTTGGCGGCCGGATATCCTCTGGATGAATGTCGCGGCCGACGCGATAATCGCCCTTTCTTATATGTCGATCCCCCTGTCCCTTATAGTCTTTGTACGACGCCGTAGCGACCTGCGATTCAACTGGCTTTTCTGGTTGTTTGCAGCGTTCATCTTATTATGCGGCTTTACTCATATCGTAGAAATTTGGACGACCTGGCATCCGAACTACGGCTTTCAGGGTCTCCTGAAAATGGCGACCGGTCTTGTCTCTTTAGGCACAGCCGCAGCCATGTGGCCCCTTCTGCCTTTGGCACTCCGCGTCCCATCGTTTGCTGCCCACAACGATCTTACTCTAAAACTCAAGCTTGAGGTGGCGGCGAGGACAGAAGAGGCTCTGCTGCTACGAGCGATGATTGAAGCCCAGCGGGAGGTGAACGAGGCCGGACTCGACATTGAACGGTGTATTCATCTCCTTCTATCGCAGCTTAAGACTCTACTGGCTGTCGATGGCGTTGCCTATGCCGTCGTCGATGGCGATCGGGTCCGATACACGGCTGTCTCTGGAAGCCTTGCTAACTATAACGGTCATAGCTTTGAACTTCGAGGGAGCCTGGCAGGTTATTGCGCTGTGACGGACAGTATAGTTTCCTGTGAAGACACTGAAACTGACGATCGGGTTGACCTCGAAGCCTGCAGGCGCATGGCGATTCGCGCCATGATTCTTGCCCCAATTAGGCGAAACGGTGAGGTCGTGGGCGTGGTGAAGGCCGTTATGAGCCAGCCTCGCGCCTTCGAAGAAAAGGAACGGCGTGTTCTTGATTTCGTCGCCGGTCTCAATGAAAGCGCCCTGGCACGTGCCTATGCGTTCCAGGCTGGTGAAGATTCTCAGAAAAAGGCTGTCGCCGAACTTGCAATTAAAGAAGCCCAGTTTCAACAACTTGCAAACTCACTTTCACAGCTCTGCTGGATGGCGCACGGTGATGGTTATATCTTTTGGTATAACGAACGCTGGTACGACTTTACTGGAACCAACCTCGCTGAGATGGAAGGCTCGGGATGGCAGAAGGTCCATCACCCTGATCATATCGATCGCATCGTAGACCTCAGCAAGGAGCTGTGGGCCAGGGGCGAAGCTTTCAAACTGACTTTCCCCCTGCGCAGCCGGACCGGTGAATACCGATGGTTTCTTACCAAAGCTGAACCGCTTAAGGACGAATCCGGTAAGGTGGTGCGATGGTTTGGGACAAATACTGACATAACCTCCGAGCGCGAGTCGCTGGCAGAGAAGGAAAAATTCCTGCGTGAAATCGATTTCGAAAGGCAGCGGTTTGAGATCGTGATGAAGCAAATGCCGGCGGCAATCGTCGTAGCGGAAGCTCCCAGTGGCAAGCTTATTTTCGCAAACGAAAAATTTCGAGATGTTTGGCGAATCGAATTCAATCCGGTGGAAGATATCGAAGGCTACCGTTCCTATCAGGCCTTCCATGCCGATGGGCGAGCCTACGAGCCGATGGATTGGCCTCTTGCCCGTTCGATTGCCAATGGGGAAATCGTCACCGATGAGATGAGCGAGGTCTTGCTCGGTAACGGTATGCGCGGAACCTTACGGTTCAATTCAGCGCCAGTCAGGGATCGTGACGGAACGATTGTCGCCGGGGTTGTCATTTCCCAGGACGTCACCGAACAGATCAATATGGAGAGAACTCTGGCGAAGCGCTCCGAAGATCTCGAGCGGGAGATTGAACAGCGCCGCAGGGCCGAGTTTGCTCTACAAGAAAACCAGGCTCGTCTTGAGCTCGCCCTTAATAGCGCGAACATGGGAACCTGGGAGCTTGACTTGAAAACCGGCTTAGCGCGGCTTAGCACGGAGGCTGCGAGGATTATAGGTACCGAGTCATCAGAACAGAGCGTCGATCAGTTGCTGGCTGAAATCGTGCATCCCGACGATGCCCAGGAGGTCGATAGGCTCTGGCGATCCTCGGTGGAATCAGGTAGGCCTTATAGCCAAGAATTTCGAATCGTGCGAGCATCGGGGGACACGCGTTGGTTGCTGTCGCGTGGAAAGTTCCATGAGGCGCGCAACGGTCGCAAACTGTTTTCAGGGATCGTCGCCGATGTCACCGAGCGAAAACTATCGGAAGACGCATTACATATAAGCGAGGCGCGCTTTCGGAACGCTGTCAAAGCTACTAATGATGCAATCTGGGATTGGGACCTTGTCACCAATGAGGTGGCGTGGAATGATGCTTTGTATAGTGCTTTTGGCTTTGACGAAGGCACCGTTGGCACGAGCGCACAATGGTGGCTGGATCGCATTCATCCGGACGACCGGTTGCGAGTGGAACACAGCCTCCATGCGGCGATAGAGGGAGGGGCGGCCCACTGGAGCGATCGATACCGCTTTTTACGTGCTGATGGCGGGTATGCACCCGTACTTGACCGCGGCTATATCGTTCGCAGTGAAAAGGGTAATTCGCAGCGCATGATTGGTGCGATGCAGGACCTAACGGCACTGGCGGCACTCAACGATCGCATCGAAGAGAATCAAAGACGTTTCGAACGCGTCCTCCAGTCGGTCGATGTAGGCCTTTGGTATTGCGACCTTCCTTTCGCCGAGTTGATCTGGGACGCGCGGGTTAAGGCACACTTCTGGCTGCCCGAGGATGCCACGGTAACTATCGAGACTTTTTACGATCGAATTCATAGCGAGGACAGGCTACGCACGAAAGAGGCGATCGATCGATCCATTGAGAATCGATCAAACTATGATATCGAGTATAGGACATGCAATCCCGATGAGATCGGCATCAAATGGATTAGAGCGATTGGCTCCACAAGTTATGATGCAGAGGGAGGACCGATACGGTTTGATGGATTGACTCTCGACATTACCGCAGAAAAAGAGTCTGAACGGGCGCTTGTCGATAAGCAAAGGCATCTATCGCTCGCATTGGCTGCCGGTAGACTGGGGAGTTGGGACATTGACCTTAAGACGGGTCGGGGCCAAATCTCAGGGAGTTTGGGTGCTATTCTGGGCGTTTCGTCCCATGAGCTCGAAGGGGTGGCCACTTTCTTCTTCGACTTCACCCACGTTGATGACCGCGAACAATCACAGTTGAAGTTTGATGAGGCGCTAAACCGTGGAGCTGATGGGATCGACCTCGAATATCGCATTGTGACCCGTAAGGGCGAGATCAGGTGGCTTTCTTCCCATATGCTCATTCTGAAGGACGAAAACCAGACGGCCAACCGAATCTTCGGAGTGTCGATTGATATCACGGAGCGGAAAAGCTACGAACTCACCCTGGCGGCAAGCGAAGAGCGGTTTCGCGGCCTCGCATCGGCCGTTCCCCAGATCGTCTGGACCATGACTCCCGGGGGACAAACTGAGTACTTCAACGATCGCTGGTTTGTGTACACGGGCCATGCCCGCGATGAAGTCGAGCGACCGGGGAATGCTATTCATCCCGACGACATCGCCCGAATACTGGCCGACTCGGCGTCTACTCTTCTCGAAAAGCGGACCTGGGTTTCTGAGTATAGGCTGCGAAGACATGACGGTGAGTACAGGTGGCATCTAGCGCGTCGGGTCCCTATTAGAAATCTCGAAGGTGAGATCATCAGATGGGTTGGCAGCGCAACCGATATCCACGATCAGAAGCGCTTCGCTGAGCTTCTCGAGCTGCAGGTAAAGGAACGGACCGCAGCCCTTACCGCTGCGAACAAGGAGCTGGAGGCCTTTAGCTATTCCGTTTCACACGATCTGCGCGCACCGCTTCGGGGTATCGATGGTTTTTCTCGCATGCTGGAGACCCGTTACGGCCATCTCCTTCCCCAACAAGGACTTGAGTTTATTCAGAGAACGCGCGCCGCCGCATCGCGTATGGGGGTGCTAATCGACGACATGTTGCAGCTTTCGCGCCTGACGCGTCGGGAGATGCGGGTCGACAGAATAAATTTGTCGGTTATGGTCGAAGAAATCGCCTTTGAACTTCGAACGAAAGATCACCATCGCAGTGCCGATTTCGATATTGAACAAGGCGTTGTGGCGATTGCGGATCCGTCATTGATTCGAGCAGCGCTTGAAAATCTAATCGGTAACGCATGGAAATTTACCGGCAATAGGTCGAAAACTATCATTCGCTTCGGAATCCAAATTATAGAAAATGAAGGCGTGTATTTTATTTCAGATAATGGCGCTGGATTCGATATGGCATACTCAAAAAAACTCTTTGGAGCGTTTGCTCGCCTGCACGGCGATGACGAGTTCGAAGGTACTGGTATCGGTCTTGCGAGCGTACAGCGCGTTATTAACCGGCATGGAGGTCGCGTTTGGGCGGAAGGTACCGTCGATCAAGGCGCGACTTTCTATTTCACGCTGGCCAGAGCGTCTTTCGAAGTCATTGAAAAGGAGAGTGCGAGCGATGTGCAGCGCGGTTGATAAAGTGATCCTCTTGGTTGAGGACAACAAAGACGATGCCGACCTAACTGTGATGGCCCTTCGCGAAGAAGGCCGGCTTATTAATCCTATTGTTGTGGTCAAAGACGGAGCTGAGGCTATCGACTATCTTTTTCATACCGGGAAATATGTGGGACGAGCCGGAGGAGCACCGCAGGTCGTGCTACTTGACCTCAATCTTCCTAAATTAAATGGCCACGAGGTACTCAAACGCGTTCGGGCAGACCCTTCAACAAGACGGCTGCCAGTTGTGATCCTTACCACATCGAACGAGGAGGAAGATATTTGCCGCAGCTATGACCTCGGCGCCAATAGCTATATTAGAAAGCCCGTTGAGTTCGAGCGCTTCACAGAGGCTGTGCGTAATCTCGCCAGTTACTGGCTGCTTCTCAATGAAGGTGCAAACGTGGGGGAAAGCCATGCCGGCCAATCGACCAAGAATTAATGCTCTCATCGTCGAAGACAGCGAACAGGATGCGCTGCTCATGGTGTACGAACTTGAGGTTACGGGCCGTCTCATTAGCTATGAGCGAATCGATAGCGAAGGCGATTTAGTGAATGCTCTTAAAAAGGGCGGCTGGGATATCGTCCTCTCAGACTATTCTTTGCCACGGCTCAATGCGCATAAGGTTCTCGATCTGGTCAAAATTCATGCCCAGCACCTTCCCGTTGTCGTCGTCTCAGGAGTTGTCGGCGAGGAAACTGCCGTCGAACTCATCAAGACCGGGGCTGGCGATTTTGTTTTAAAGGATCGACTGACACGACTTTCATCCGTCGTTGAACGCCAGCTGACCGAGGCCGAGCTTCGCGATGAACGCGAGGCGGTAGCCAACGCGTTGGCCGAAGCGCAAAACCTGACCGAACTTCTCTTCGCAAGCGTAAGTGAGGTCGCGATAATCATCAGCAACAAGGATAGGACAATACTCAAATGGAGTCGCGGTGCCGAGAATGTTTTCGGCTATAGTGCCGAAGAGGCCACGGGTCAAAGCGTTGACATTATTTTTCTAGAGGAAGATCGTGCGACCGGGCAGCCTGAGAGGGAAGCTGCGACTGCGGCAAGAGAAGGGAAGGTGGAAGATGTGCGGTGGCATGTATGTAAAAGCGGTGAGCGCATCTACTGCGACGGGGTTGCCACACCTCTTTACAAGAAAGACGGCAGCCTGATGGGGTTCGCGAAGATAGCCCGTGATATCACGGAAAAAAAGCGCTTCCAGGATGAGCGTGAGGAGATGCTGCGCGAGGCGATGCGAACGAGCCGCATGAAGGATGAATTTTTATCGACACTCAGCCATGAGCTGCGCACTCCTCTGAATGCTATCCTTGGGAATGCAGAGCTGCTGCACAGTGAGGATCCTGCCAGTGAATATTTTTATGTCAGCCTCGAGACCATAAGTCGTAATGCGAGGGTGCAAGCTCAGCTTATAGACGATTTGTTAGACATTTCCCGCATTATTACCGGTAAAATGGTGCTGGAGAGCGAGCCTGTTGAACTTAGGAATGTCATCGATGCCGCGATTGAGTCCGTGGCGCTAAGCGCGAAGTCAAAGTGTTTAGTGATTCGGTGTGAGATCGAACCGGACGTTCCCAACGTATTGGGCGACTCCATGCGCCTGCTGCAGGCGATGTGGAACCTTTTGACGAATGCGATCAAATTTACTCCCAAAGGTGGATCTGTCACCGTCAAGCTCAAAAAAAACCGTTCCCGGGTCGAACTTCACGTCGTCGATAGTGGCCGCGGTATTGCGAAAGAATTCTTGCCGCACGTTTTCGAACGTTTTCGCCAGGAGGAGGGTGCTTTCAACCGTAGATACGGCGGCCTAGGCCTTGGCCTTGCAATTGTTCAGCACGTTGTCGAGGCTCACGGCGGCACGATTCAGGTCGCGAGCGCCGGGATTGACCAGGGCGCGTCCTTCACCATCAGTCTGCTGCCAATTCCGATCACAAATGAGGCCTGGGAACACGGCGAAAAAGAAATTGGCCGCAGGCTGACGCCCGTTCCTGCCCCGACTGCAGATGAGTTACGGAGTCACGGAAGGATCAAAGACAAGAAGATCCTGGTTATCGACGATCATGCCGATGCGCGAGACCTCGTTGCACGAATCCTAAAGAAAGTCGGCGCCGAAGTCCATGCCGTCGCATCGGGCAATGACGCCTTGCGTCTCCTTCGTAATATGCTTCCCGATCTCGTCCTTTGTGATATCGGTATGCCTGTAGAAGATGGTTACACAGTGATTCGTAAGATCAGGACAGCATACGACCCAGACCACAAAATCCCGGCGATCGCACTGACGGCTTTTGCTCGTCCGGAAGACGCCAAACTTGCCCTTGAATCGGGGTTCAATGTCCATTTGGCAAAACCTGTGAAACCCGTCAACCTTTTAAAAGTTGTGGCTGATTTGCTTGAAAAGTTTGATCGATCGGCGGAATAATTTGGGGGGTAAGCATCGATGCCGGTTTCCCTTTCTTCGGTCCCTTTATTTTCAAAAAAGGCTCGATGCCAGAGCCAGTCTTCGTCTGGAGAAAGGCAGGTCTCGATTCGCGGCTACGGAACGTGGTGCTTATCCTGCGGTAGTTTTGTTGCAGGGTGCATTACGCCCATGGCTAATCTTTCAAGCGAGTCGAGCGTTTCGGTATTCGCTTACTTTGCAAATCCTTAATGGGGCTGAGGTGGGTAGCCTGTGTTCAAAGCGCCGGTTTTACGTGCCGCTCCGCCGTGGCTGGGCCGATTTTGAAGGTCTGCAAGTGCTCCATGATTTTATTGGTCGCGGTCTTAGGCACAAGGTTTTTAATGGCTTCCTGTGCGGCGTGTCAGCCGGCATCCGCTTCGGCCTTAAAATCGATTCCGTCGGTAGTCCTGCCATCCGCAGTGAAATCGATTGTTGCGCGAGCAAGGACATCTTTGGTTGATGGAAATATGTAGAGATCGTTTACAGATTTACCTTTGCCGCTACTCATAATTACGAAAAATATAAAAAATTATTGTGATAAATTTCTTGGATTCCCATTTCATAGAACGTCTCCATCGCGTGGATATACGAGTGAGAAAATTTAGCAAATTTTATTTTAGAATTGTCAACTCATTAAGGCATTGATTATTGGAAATGTTAAATAAAAATTTATATGACGTAAAAATCGCGATACTTATTTAAGGAGGTAACGGTGCTCTCTCTAAACACAAATTTTTTGGGTGCGGTGTTTGAATCGAGGAGCTTGACTTTAAAAGGCCACTTATTCCCTCGAAGAATATTGCATCATGATGATATCATGACGGCATTCTAATTCTTTCTGCATTTTTAGTTTGGGAGCTGTTATGTGCATTTCTAATCTGCGCTATCAAAGATTTGTTCCGATACTTTACTCTTTTGGACTTTCAATAGGCCTGGCTTTTGCTGCAACTTCATTTTCCGCTGAAAAAGGTCCGGAGCTTAAGTTTCAAACCAAATCTTATGAGCTATCCGATGCACAGAAAGACCTGCTGAAAGAGCTTTCCAGTGAGGCTAAGGCGAAGCCGGATGCCCTCGTTTTGCTAAAAGTTAAATCCATAGGCCTGAAAACAAGCTCGCTCGCCTTTATTATCGAACGGACAAGGGCTCTTAAGATTCTTCAAGCACTGGTAAGAGACGGCGTTGAAGTAGGACGGATCGAGCTGAGACCGGTGGCTCAAGCACAAGCTGGGAGCGACAGCCTGGACGTAGAGATCGTCGGGGGAAAGGCATCCGGCACCCCTAGAATCACCCCCTCAGGTACTTCAGAGGCGGGAGCCGGTGAATTCACCCTGAACTTTGCCTCGGCTTCAGCCGTCCCCCAAGACTTGGATGAAAGTGCTTTCAAATCTTTTTTAGGCTCTGTAGGGCAACCCAATAGGGATGCAATAGTCATTGAGGGTTATACCGATAGCGTGGGTAACGCAGCTTATAACAAAGCCCTGGGAGAACTCAGAGCCTTAAGCGTGTTTGAACTCATGGTTAGAGAGGGTCTGCCCCCTTACAGAGTCGATACCAAAAGCATCAGTAAGGCAAGTGCCCCGGGAAAAGGCAAAGATAGCGCAGCGGATCGCAAGGTTGTGATTCGATGGTCTCAAAACGCTGTGATTGCAAAAGAAGCCGCAAAAATCGAAGTGATTGAGGCTCCAACTCCATTGACGCCCCCGCAGTCTCCGCCGGCTCCAGCAAAGGTAGAGGCGGCTCAGCCTCCTCCAAAAGAAGAATCTGCCGCCATCGTCCCTCTCATTGCACCTAAACCTGCCACTTCCCTTGATTTAGTACTCTTTGCTGGTGCACTTATTCCAGGCGGCGACCTCAAAGACCATGCAAAATCTGGTTCCACTTACGGTTTAGGACTGGGCAAAGCCTTTTGCTCAAGCTCTGAAAGCGAGCTGCGAGCGACGCTTTTTGTGAGCGGAAAATCGACTCTTAAAGCTAAAGAGTCCGCACTTTCAGGTCCGTTAAACATTAATTCCTATAGTCTTAGAGGTGATTACGTCTTCGGTGGCCGCCAGCTTAGACCTTTTATAGGAGCAGGCATTGGCGTCTATTCCTGGGATGGTTCCATCGTCCACAAGGCATCCCAGCTTCGAAATATTGGCAGTAAAAACGACATTGGTGGGATCTTCACCCTAGGTCTGGAGGTAAACTTAATGCCCAATCTCTTCTTGGCCCCAGAGCTTACTATTTATAAAGTGGGCGGAGAATTCTCGGAATCGCTATTTAGCGGCGTCATTTCTTTACGATGGAGAATTTAAATGAAAAATAAAATCACCCAAAACATTCTGATAAAGATACTTGCGTTCATAGCATTAGTAAGCTGTAAAAAAGAAAAATCGGTAAATGATCTTTACAAATTCCCTTCTACAAAAGACGTGCTTGTTCTCGTGAATATTGATTTCACCGCAGACGCCAATTCTAACGGTGGAATCGATTTGACAGGAAAATCCTTTGTACTCAATGCCTTTGCCCTTGATGCGGCTGATAAACAGGTTGAGATAGGTCTTATTGCAGGCAGGCCCGTTCTTAACCTACCCGTACCACTAACTGGTTCCCATACTAGTTTTGAGGCTATCTTAAGACTTCCGGTTGACGTCCGGCCACGTTCCACTGGTTATGCTCTAAGGTTTGAACTCAAACAGCCATCTGCCGCCCTGGTTCTGGCAACTCCGCCCTCGTCACTTGACGCTCTAAGAGGAGAAATCAAGGCAGGAACAGCTGCCTCGACCAACAATGTAGACCTTTCCCTGGCCTCGTCCCTGGCTTTTCAATACTTGGATGCCTCGGTTGAAAACGTGGGTACAGTGCTTTCCCTTGGATCCTATGGGGAATTGGTAGGCCTTTTTAAGGCTAAGCAGCTGACGATTGAAGCCAATGTCGATGTTAGTCTCGCCCATGACATCGATTCCTATGTGGCTGCGGTCCTATCTGGACTCAACTATCAGATCCTCACTGATTCCAACTTTCAGAAATCGCTGGCTGAAAAATTATTGTTAGCGGTCGATAATGCGGCGAGCGCTGCTGAGAAAGCGTCTGCGGCTGAACGACTTGCGGAAGGTTTCACGTCGAAACTCATATCCCTCACAAGTTATGTCAGTGAGAACCTAGGGGACCTGTCAAGCAACACAGGTCGGGTTTTTACAGCCGGGTTCATTGATCCAACTCTGATTCCTGAACCCGCTGCCTTTGCAAATGCTGTATTTGCACCTTTGGCGCTAGAATTTGTCGATTTAGATGCATCGGCTTCACTCGGCGGCGAAGTCGTCATCACAGCCCCACTCCTAGCCACCGGCATTGCTTCTTACAATGTCTACTTTGGTGCAGAGGATAAGGTTGGTTCTAAAGTCCTACTGCTGGGAAATGTGCTGGCTTCCGCATCACCTTTGAGCATCCCGGTGCCCACGGGCACAGCCCAACCATCCGGCGTGACAAGGTTTTGGGCCTACCCGGTTGCAGATGGGAGAGAGCTCAATATTCCGGCGTCTGCGGGAATAAATAATAGTGGGGGAATAAATCTCGCTCCTCCGGCTCCAGCGGGCCTAATCGCTACGGGTTCCGGTGTTATCAACAGTGTGAGCTGGAACCCTGTGGCAGAAGCAGACAGTTATAATCTTTACTGGTCCACGACTAGTCCGGTCCGCTCAACAAGCAACCGCATTAGAGGAGTGACCTCTATCTATCAGCATAAGTTCCTATTAGCCGGCACGACCTATTTCTATAGAGTGACATCAGTGAAGGCTGGTATTGAAAGTTCGCCCTCTACTGAAGGTTCGGTAACGACAGGCTCCGGCGTTGTCGTGCCGGTCGGGGGAACGGCCAGCAACGAGAGCCCGGTCCCTCCGGTTTCCGGTATTACAGTTACGAATGTTACGACGACACAGGCAACTGTCTCCTGGAGCGCCGCGAGTGATGACCTTACAGCAGGCCCCCTGCTGCAGTATAAAGTTGTGAAGGCAGCCTTAGCCAGCAGTCTTGATTCGTTAGCGAAAGTTGAAGTACTGACCGGAGCTTCAATAGTGCAGGATTGGTCTACGAACTTACTGACCAAGGCTCTGACCGGGCTTTCCTCTGCTTCGACTGTTTATGTAGCCGTGTTGGTAAAAGATGAAGAAGGGCAGATAGCATTCTATCCTGCTGTAGCCGTAACCACTTCCTCCCCAAGCCCAAAGAAAATATTCGTTACAGTGGGTGGCGGCGGATTCTCGAACTTAGGGCTTTATAATGGTGATTTAGGTGCCACTCTTGGTCAAACACCGCAACAAGCTGCTGATAATGCTTGTGCCGTTGCTACGAACAAACCAATCGGCGGCGGTCAATTCAAAGCGCTCATTTCGATTCCAAGCGTCCGTGTAGCCTGCACGTCCATGAGTTGTTCGGCCTTGGATTGGCCCTTAGTTCCGAACACAGACTATTTCCGAGGAGCGGACAATGCTCTTATTGGGACCACCAATGGTTACGGTGTATTTGACACATTACAAGTGGGCTTTCACTCTTCCGCGCGCATGGTCTGGACTGGATTAAATGCGGACTGGAGTGCCAAAGCTGATGATTGCTCAGGATGGACGACGGCCGGTAGCGTTGGTATTTCCGGAGGTCAGGGTTACACGTCGTTAGCGAGTGATCTGGCGTGGAACACTAACGCAGTCGGTTGCAATCAACTTGCGTCGCTTATTTGTGTTGAGCAATAAACTCGTAAGCTAACTCGATGAAAGGTCCCTTCGGAATGAAGGGACCGTTTTATTTTGATCCCTGTTCCCTGGACCCGATGTCAATGCCCGGCCTTGTTCCAACGTGCGCCCTTCGTCAACCAATCCTTCATCACAAAGGCAATTATGGGGCCAGCCAGGGCCACGATACCGAGGAGCAGCCACATGGCTTCCGGGCTTTGCCAGAACGGAAGAGTGCCGGCTTTAAGGGACTCCCCAACCCCTTCGGGAACCCAGCGCGAGAGCATATGGCCCGAGATAAGACTTACCACCGTCTTCGTCAGGAACCAAGGTAGCAAAGATAGGCCAAGATAGGTTCCCTCTTGACCTTCAGGAGCAATGGCTGCGGTATATTCAAGAAGCTTGGGTGACCAGAGGACTTCCCCTGCCGACAACAGGATCATGCTGAGGACCGACATTGCATAATAGGCATTGTTAAAGTTGCCGGCGAGCCAATCGGCAGGGAAGAAACTGTGGGCAATGCCAAGGAAACCTGCCATCGATTGCCAAGGCATCACCAACGCAAAGAGACTCATACTCGAGATGATGGCACCAACGATTAACATTTTGAAGATGTTAAATTTGTTTGCGATAGGGATAAAAAGTACCAGCCCAAAAACGATGAGGATGGGATTGATGGCGTTCAGCGTGCCGATCGCCGCATTTTCGCCGAGGGTTCGAATCCAATATTTGGGCATCAGCAGGTAGACATAGACAAAAACAGCACGAACTCCGAGTAAAAGCGTTACCAGAACCACAAAGCGCCAAAAGGCTGTCTCAGCGACAAGATCCTTCAGGATACTCACGGGTGTGCGACGCTTATTTTGGGCTTCCTTAGTTTTTTCAACTATGAATTGGCTATTGTTGCCATACTGCTCTTCTCTACGAACAAAGAGCAGCATGGCGACCAAACTTAACAGCGACGATACAACACCGAAGCCCACTATCCATGTGTTGCTCAGCTTTAAAACCAATCGAAACTGGTCGATCAAAAGCCCCGACGCGGCTGATCCTATATTCATGAAGAGATACCAAAGATTGAAGCCGGCGCTTCGCGAACGATCGCTGGTGAAGCGCTTATTGGTCGATTGAAAAATAGTTTGAATCATCGCGGCGGAAGGTGCCATGAGAGCGAAGCAGGCAATGAGCAAAGGCAG
>CAXSGP010000018.1:13360-56018 GCA_964236955.1 uncultured Oligoflexus sp.
TAAAGGGCCAGGAGCACAATGCCAAGGGTCGTAACCGTTCGGTTCAGCATTGCAATGGTAAGCGATTTCCGAATCCCAAGAACATCAGTCATGACGCCCGAGAAAAAAAGCAGGATGGTAATGAGCGAGGTGAAAAGAGTGACGATATACCCTGCGTTCTGATCGGTTAGGCCGATTTCATGAGAGAGGAAAAGGGTAATGACCGTGAGGAGCGAAAAATATGCGGTTGAGTCAAGAAAGTTAATCGCCTGCATGCCCCAGAATTCCCTTGGGGTGTCTTTGAGGACCCCGTAACTTCGAAAGTAATCGAGCATCATCTGAGTCGCAGACTTTTCCGCTGGGGCCGAAACATTCACAGTCATAGCTTGAGACCTTTCTTGAAAATCACGGATAAAGCCTATCCGGATACCTTATGTATCTCATCAGCCCGTGTCTCGCAAACATTCCATCATCAGTCCTAGCGTTTCTGGAGAGCTCCTGTGGAATGTTAAGCGCCCGACCGCCAGCCAAGCACAATCAGCGGATTTTTTCCCGACGATCGCGTCGATTGGGCTAAATAATGACCTGTGGACACAGGCTTAGGGGAGTTTGAAACGGAGACCCTGTCGTTTTGAAAGTGGAATATCAGCCCCATTGTCCATACTACCTCACCTGAATCGATGAGATAATGGTATTAAGCCCGCTGTCGACCAGGCAAGGATTATCGCCGCTTAAGGTGACTTCCCTCCCAGCGAAATTGTCCGCTTCAAAAGCGTGTATTTCCACGCCCGGCGCGGCGCTTAGCGACGCAATATCGTCAGTTCTGATTCCCCTCGCCTGCAGCTGAGCCTGTGTATAGTCCCCAGGCGACAGGTGCACTCCACGCCCTTTATAATTGCAGTCGTTATAGACCATAACAACGGCGTCGATGACATCGATGACCATGGAACGGGCCCGATCGTTCCAGCCTTCGCCGGCAAGGCAGCCTTCATCACTGGTTTTCACAACCGAGTTGCCTTGGAAGTTATCCTGATCGTAAAGAGTCACGCGATAGCCTGGCTGAACCTTCAGCGAGGATATTTCATTGTCTGAGATTCCAGAAAAAATAAGGGCAGCGCGAGAATAGCGACCCATAAAAAACCCCGCCGCGGCGGTTCCTGCGTAATTGCAATCTTTGAAGACAGTAACGGGATCGGGCGCTTTCCTAACGCCACCCGGTGTCGTACTCATGATCGCGAAAGCGCGGGCCGCCGTTGCCTGATGGAGTAGCATAGGATTAGCTGTGACGCCTGGAGTATTCCAGAGTTCAGGATATTGGCCGTTTTTGTCTTTGCATCGATCATGGAGAAAGCTCAGAAAGCCCGCAGCGATGTTTAGCCAGTTGACGTCGCCATCAACCTCGTAAAGGCGAACGTAGGCGTTGGTCATCTCCTGTCCGCCCCATTGTCCGGTTTCTTTCAAAGATCGTGTAGACAAGTCGATATATGCGCTTTCCATTGCCAGACCGAGATGTTTAGCGTCGTTCCAATAGGTAACGTCGCCCGTTATTCGATAGAGCCGGATAGCGGCTTGGGCGATGACTGCATTTTCATAGCCGCGAAATCCGGGGCCGAAGCCAAAGCCCTCGCCTTTTACCCAGTTGTAGAGTCTGAGTGCATCGGTCAAATACTGCTTGACCCCTATAGCCTGATAAATCATGAGACCTGTTAACAGAGTCGGGGCTGTTGCGCAGAGGCACTGCCCTGACCGGTCTCCTTCATGGAAACGAATGCCGCCCCCCGGGTCCGAACCGATGTTCTCACCGCTCATACTGAACGCAATGATTTCGCGGGCCCGGGCAAGGTTATTGGCATTGCCGTTTTTTTCATAGAGTTCCATGAACGCTCTGGCGATCCATGCATTATCATCGTAATAGCGGTCGCCACAGCCACCGGCAACGGCATCATAGCCCCAACGATTGTTGAGATAGCACCAGTAGCGGCTGTGAAACTCGTCTGCCATGGCCTGAGCATCCACGACTCGCCTCGATGCGATCAATCCAAGCATCTGAATGCCGGACGGCCATGCAAAACCGAAGTTCCGGCGACTTGAATTTTCGTAGTAAAGATGACTTCCTGCAGCTCTGAAATCCAGTTCTATTCGTGCTTGGGATTCGTCGCTCCACTGCCGGAAGGTCGCCGCGTTTTGAGCGTGGATTGGTCTGGAACCTAACATCATCATCAGCAGCAGCACGAGCCCTGCAAATAGAACTTTTGTCATTTCACTCACTTTTATTAAATGGTTTTCGTGATACGGCAGCCCAAAGACAAGGCGCGCTAAGGCCTTTCAGGAAGGAGGTGCCCGTTCGGGTGCAAGCCCCAAAGCAAGGGAATGACCCGATTTCGAGGCTGGAAGCTTCCGCCTTAATGTCTAGAAACTGTCGTGTATGGAATTAATTCTACATGGATTTAATCGGAGAAGAAAGTTTATGCCGGACTGACTCTGTCTCGACAGAAATTTGGACACTTGAAAGAAAAGCAGTCTATTGAATGAATAGAGCCACTATCGGTTCTTTTTTTGAGTGACGTTTTACAGCGAGAATTTTCCTTCGGCTCATTAAGAAAGGCCATTCGATGAAGGGCCCCAGTGACCGTCGACAGTCGGCGTGATCTGCCGGTGTCCGGCCTTCGTCTTCGATCGGGCTTTCCATGACAGTTATCCTGTTAACTGCGACATTTGGCAGCCGCTTTGGAATATTAACAAGGCTCAAAAAGAAACCTGGATAGAGGTCCATCGACAGGTCATCCGAAGATCCCTTTCCACCGATGCCTCTAGCCAGTCAGTCCTACTCCCGCACCCAGCGTGAGATAATTGATTCTCAAAATGGGCAGGATGCGTAAGAATGGAGAGAGATCAATCCGAATGTCCATTCAAACTGTAGAGATGGTAAATCATGAACATTTTTTTGTGGATTCTTCAAGTCCTTCTCGCCCTTCACACCGGCATCGGCGCAGTTTGGAAGTTTTCCAATTCCGAGCAAACCGTGCCTTCTCTGAAGGCGATTCCCCATCAAGTTTGGATGGCGATGAGCGTCATGGAGCTGCTTTGCAGCTTGGGCCTGATTCTCCCGGCATTTTACCAGCCCATGGCATCCCTTGCACCTTTTGCGGCGGGTTGTATCGCCTTGGAAATGTTGGTTTTTTCAGGATTGCATATCTATTCTGCTGATAAAAATTATGGGCCTATGATTTATTGGCTCGTGGTGGCAGCGCTAAGCGCGTTTATTGCCTACGGGCGATCTCAATGGCCATGAAGTCTTGCTGCAGCTGTTGCGGTCCGGAAGTGAGGGACTTCGATATCGCGTCTCCGGCCCTAGCTTATAATAGCCGGTCGAGGCCTCGTTAACAGCTCTGCAAAGCCAAGCATTTCCGCTGCCAACGGGTGCCGGAGCAAGGGCTTGTTCTCCCCTATTCTTAGCTGGAACATAAGGTCAAAAAATACTGAATCGACCCCGGAAGGGGTCGCCTGCGTCGCCCAGGAATTAAGATTAAAGGGCTTGAGTGCTAATTAAAAAGTAGAGAAAGGAGTTACCGTTTTTCAAGACGAGTATCATTTTTGGATTGAATGCCAGTTGACCCGGCCCATCGAGAGTATCCGTCAGGAAGCCGCCAAGTCCGTTTGTGGTGTTCGACACCGACTGGCTGGCCAGGGCCGAGCTGCCTGAAAATAAATCCATCAGCTGCTGAGCGCTTGGAGCACCGCTATAAATGTCCTGAACGAGAGCATAGGAGGTTTCGCTAAGGGCTAAGCCGGAACATTTCGCGGCCGCGCCGGCCATGAGCTCCTGGCATTCGAATTGAAAGGTAAAACGTCCAAAGCCGCTGGCGTTTAAGCCCTGAAAATTGATTTTGTCGATTTTATAGTTGGGCGGCAGATCGCCCTCTACGGCAGCCGAATGTCCCTCGCTTACGCTATCGTTAGACACCACTGATGAATCGCCGGCTCGAATGATCGAAAAAGTATAACGGACGATATCTGTAGGGGCAACAGGGGTCGAAATTTGGTTGGATACGGCAACGTTTATTTTGTTGGTGCCACTGCTATCAGTAAAAATCGCAGTTGAGTTCACCACAAAACTGCTAAATGGAACCGCCGATGGGTTGCTACTGCTATAGGATTTGCCATTTACAGTTAGACTGTTCATTTTCGCCAGACAGCCCGTATCATTTTTGAAGATCTTAAAAGTGGGCGTGGATTCTGTCGCCGATTCGGTCGTGCCCGAAATACATCCTGACAAGCTTATGGAAAATGCGGTTGCAGTCGTAGCAAGGCTAAGCTGGTCGGATGAAATACTGATGGGAATCGATATTTTGTAGCGCTCCTGAACCGTAGTATCCGAGGTATCAGGTTTGATAGTTGCCTTTTCTGCCTGCACAGCCAGGGGTTCAGCATGGGTTGAACCCTTAGATCCATAGGACCCGCAGGCTGGGAATGCGAAACTCATAGCAACGAGCAAAAGATTTTTCATGGCATCTCCTAAAATCTTCTCCGGCTTCCCATCCACGAGAAAACACCCAGTATTTGGAAGCATGAATTTTAAATCGGGACATATGTCCCGAAACTTTAGCTCTTTTTAAGCAAAACACAGCTGGTGTATAAATGCTTAAAAGCATGGAGTTAACTTTGAGCTTTTGTGATTTTTACAATAAAATATTAAAAAAGAATGAAAAGGCAGGGGCAAAATTGATGGGAATGGACGAGGCAAGGCACTCTTGCTGGAAACTTTAGGGAAGACTGCTTAAGCCTGGCGAGGTCAGATCCGCCTCTTTCGGGTGTTGGGGACCTAGAAGCTCAGCCCGACCCCAAGCCTGGAGAGCAACCCTCTTGATTGCGTCGGATTATCATCAGAATAGGTTTTTTCCTGTATGCTTTCAAAACCCGATTGAGTGGCCTTTTCGGTGAGCGATAATCCATCAGCTGTCGTTTTCATTTTTTCCATGCCAAGATCCACAAAGAGATAGCTGATGCCAAAGGGGATACGAAAGCCAACGGCATACTGCAGTAAACTTGCTTTCACCTCGCCGTCGATTTGGAAATCATAGGCCAGCGGAGCGCCCATGTAGTTCCCGGTGGATTTGTAATCGATGGTGTTTTGTAGGTTTCCCAGCTGATAGGATACTCTGAGATAGGGTGCAAAATGCTTCCAGAGCAGACTGATCGACATCTGAGGCCCATAGACAAGCCCTCGTCTTGAGCCCGAACTCTTAGCAGTGCCCACATCAGCCACCGATGGAAAGCGATTGGGGTCCTCATAGAAGGACTTGGCGTTTGCGCTAAGATCTCGACTTAATTCTGCCATATCGTAATTTTTCTGTGAGGCAAGCAAACCCAACGACAGCGGAAATTTTTTCAGGCGGTATCCCACATAGAAATCCAACGCCTGGCAGGGGATCGAGAGATTGAACTGAGATCCTTCATTCTGTAGGACGTGCTTCGCCCGTGCGGCGGCAATTTCGATTTCGACATTAGCAAATGCTGACGGGCTTAATGCCAAAAATGCGAAAACTACAATTTTTTCAACGCGCATGGGAGTGGCTCCGCCGATTTGAATTAAGGTGTGATGACCAAGGCTGCGTTATAGAGGTCCCGAATCGCCTCGAAATCCCAAGGGCTAATGGTATTGGTACCCTTGCTGTAGCCCATGATCGATTCATGCCGGGCGCTGCCGTCCGCGTTGACGCGAAAATCGTGACCCAGTCCCCAGAAGTGTCCTAATTCGTGCATAGTCACAGGACTTGGCTCGCCGCTTGCCAGTTCGTTATTTAGAAAGTCTGAGAATAGAAAGATATCGCTATCAATAATGTGCCGGCTTGCGAGATTGATCGAAGGCAGCGTCACGCCCAAGACCTTGGCGGTCGGGCTACTGCTTTCATTGAAGCTCGGGACAATGTAGATGCAATGAAAGTTTAGGTCAGAAAAAGGGGGATAGATTGCAGAAACTTTAAAGGGAAGAGGCAGACGCTCGCTGCCACCTAAGGGATCGGCTCCCCAGGCTTCGACGCTTTTTCGAATGCTGTCCGTGACGGCCGCGCTGCCCGTCCCGCAGTAATGAACTGCGGGTAGCGAATCCCAGGTATTTCTTTCAGAGCCATTTAAGAACTGATAATCCCCGGTGGTGTAGACGGGATTAGAAAGCTCCTGAACGGACCCGAAGACATAAGAGGTGAGTACCACTCCACTATTGTTTTGCCTATGTTTTACCAGAATACTGAAAGCCATCTGATCATTTTTCAGACTGTAATGCACAACTTCCACGGCCTGCCCATTGATATCGACCAGCTTAAGCTCGTCTCCGCTTGCGTCAAATCCAAAAACCGGGCTGATTTTACTTGCCGGGGCATGCCACAGCATTCTACCGTCACCATCCTTGGAAAACTGGTAGAGCGCGACTTGCCGGACATCGTTGCTGCCCCCATCAGTCCGGTTCTCTGCTTCGATTTGGGCTACGGTCGCCGCGGTGGAGAGCCGTGACTTCTCGACAAAGACTCCGGTATTCATAAGGTGAAAGTTATTGTAAAGCAAAACGTCAGCGGAGGGTAAAAGCCCATCGGTGTAAAAACTCGCGCCACTGAGCAGGGCGAGGGGAGATCCATGGGTGAAATATGTGGTCTTATCCTGGTAGTTCGCGGCAAGGGACCCGGCCTTTCCACAGCCAGGCAATATGGTGAGCAACAGGACTGAAAAACAGGATATTAACCTGAACACTTGAACTCCCACTTTTGAAGGTAGGCTCCATTATAGATTGGAAATCTAAGATAGGCTAGGTAGTTCATAAATCAAGGCCGATAGGAGAAAACGGGCAGGATGAACCGAAGGCTACGTCCTGTCGGAATCAATGTTGCGGCTTCCCAGTCCCCCCCCGGGTCTTGTGAAATCGGCCGACGAGGGATCATATGCTGCAGGTTGCCAGAGGCAGGTGGGCTTTCAAGGGGTAGGTGCCGGCGATCAAGGTGCCCCTGGCACCCACTGCGGACGGATCATTGGGACAACACTCTTGGCCTCGAAAATCCCATCGATACGAGAGAGCCGTTGCAAAAGCAGCTCTAAAGGATCTGCTGAGTACAAATACTGTTATCACGCGAGTAAGTTTGTGGATCACTGCTTATATTGTAGATGATACTCACTTTGAAGTTTGGGCAGATGGTGATCTCGTAATAGAAATCTGTTTGATTCGGGTCCTCTTTGTTGATTCGATGGGCACTAAAGGTATAGTAGCCATCGGGAAAGGACTCAGGAAGTGGCTGCTCATGGTGATATTCCACCCGTGATTTCAGATAAGCAAGCTGCTCCCCGTCGAGCACGGCATTGAGATCATCGCCAAGCTCCAAATCCCTGAGTACGGCTTCAAACATGTCATCACAACCTGCGTAGAGATTCACCGATTTCTGGCCGTTAAACGTATAGTTCAGGATAGTGTTGTTTCCTCTACAGATGGTAAGCATCACGTTTCTGGTGTGCACCCCATCCGAATAGAAATACTTTTGTATCCTCCCCACCGTTGTGCCTTCGGGAAATTCGAACTCCTGGAAGGAAAGTCTTGCTAACATTAACGGGTCGATATTCAATAAAGTCGATCCTGATTGCATGCTTTTAATCGTGTCTTCGATGGCAGCGAAAGCATCGGCCTGATCCTCGACGCTAAAGGCCGGAGGTGTTTCCTGGGCGGAGATTTTGCCGGCTGCATCACTGGACGGACCCTGCGCGCTGGTGGGAGCCGCTACCGTAGAATTGGTGTGATTGCTGCCGCAGCTCCACCCAAACAAAACGAAACACAAGATGTGAATTTTCATGACGGGCCTCTAAAATTTTGGACACGTAGAAACGATCGGATATGTTTCAGTGAAATTTAGATCTTTCAATTTTTGGCGTAGGTTTCAGTGCAACCATCTGGAAATATGGATTAATTATGAGAAAAACTTCAGGATTTCGCGCTCATTCCTGCCTTCTTTCCAGCACCTGGATTTAGATCTCACTTCTATTGGCGCGAATCATATCGGGAATGCTAAAGGTAACTAGCTGCATTTTGCAGGCATAGGGGGCGAATGTTGAGAATCGACTGTCGTTGTGTGGGTTTTGCGGTCCCATTATGAAAATCGAATGGCGATACTCCTCGGTAAGCATCGGCGTGCATCGCTTTCCTTGCGTTGATTCATAAATTTACAAATATCCTCAAAAAAGCCGGGTCTGCTACCGTGTAAATACCCGTCCAGGTTGATGAAATAATAGCCTATTGTGCATGAATTAAAGCTCGTTGCCAATTATGCCGATAAGGATATACACTCCTTTTAAATAGCAGGTATTATGAAAGTTCAACTCCTACCCCTAATGATGTTCATTCTTACAGGCTGTCTGTATTTTGAAGGCGATAAATACTCGAAACCAACAGCCTCCAAATCCGGTTCGGCAGACATAGAGAAATCGGCTGGTGACGGAGCCGGAGAAGAAGTGACCGGTGATGAAAATGGTGGCGGGGAAGTTGCCACGGGTGCCGATGAAGGCGGCGGTGAGGAAGTCGCTGGAGAGGGCGAAGAAGGAGGAGGTGCAGAAGGCCCTAGCGCCGATGTTGCCAGTCTTGAGGCCCTAATAATATGGGATGGATCGGCCACCCTGGGCAAGATCTCCGGCAGTGGCTTTTCAGTTGATGCCAAAGGCAAGAAGATAAATAACATCGCCAAAGCCGTTATCGGTGATTTGGAGACAGGCAAGAGCCACGAGGTTGAATGGGATGCGATCGAAGAGGTCCTGACCTTGGTGAAAGAGGCTAAAGATGCTCCAGCAAAAAAGACCCTGGCTCCCTGCGATAAAGCAAAGCTGATGGGCGAACAATACATTTCCATCGTTCGGAACGGCGCCGAAGAAATTTACACAAATGCAGCATTTTCGGAATGTGAATCAAAAAGATTTATTGATGACGCAAGCTTTGCAGCCATCCTGAAACATATGAAAGAAACGTATCCACTAGCGGCATCCACTGAGACCACGGCTCATCACTAAAACCTGCCTAGCCCTCAGGCCATCGCGTCGTCAAACCTCCTTGACGGCGCTTTCCTCTATCACCCTGCTCCTCATCCCCCGGCTTCCCTCACTCACCCGAACGCGCAAGTCAACTGCCGAGGAACCATGATAAGCACCCGGCCCGCTGGCAGCCTTTTGCTTGCAAAAAAAAAATTAAAGTAATATTTCATAGATATATGGGATACCATATATATTCCCCATAAGAGGTGCATGAGATGGAAGATACTGTATCAATAAGGACCAATTTTGCCGGCAAAGAGGTCCTGGTTAAGGGTCAGGCAAGCTATTATACGCCTCAGGAGTCATTATTCAAGGCTTTGAAAACAATAGGTATTTGTTGGGCGGTTGGGCTCGTTTGCGTCCTCGTTCCGGTCCTCCACTTTGTGTTGACTCCCGCAGCGATACTTGCCGGCCCGATCGCAGCCATTTTGGTCTATAACAGGACCCAAAAGTTACCCAAGAAGTTAAGCGGATCGGTGTGCTGCGTTCATTGCAACACCCTGACACCTTTTCTTTTTGAAAACGCGAAGCCACCTCTCTATGAAATGTGCAAAAGCTGTCGGACAGGCTATGAAGTCATCTGGCCTCCCGAGTCCAAAGCACCGGCCTAAGTCGGATCGTTTCAAGCTAAGGGAATTTGTTCGTCGGAGGATTGATCCTTTCATGCAAAAATCCATAGACCGCGAGGACAGGCAGCTCGCGCATTCGATACTTGACCTATGCCGTAAGCTCGTGAGCGTAATTCATGTAGCGTCCAAAGCAACGGAAAAGCATTTGGGTTTAGGCGCCGCTCAATTATTCGTTTTAAAGAAACTCGCTGATGGTCAAATCCGATCTTTAAATGAATTAGCTCTTCTAACCTATACCCATCAAACCTCAGTATCCGTCGTAGTCAAGAAACTCGTGGAAAAAAAGCTGGTCAGCAGTCGCCAAGCCAGAGACGATGCCAGGCGCCTTGAACTCCGAATCACGCCGGCCGGTAAAAAGATTATCCAAGGATCGCCGGAACCTGTTCAAGAGCAACTGATACGGGCCATAGATGCTTTGGGAAGCGTCGACGGCATTGTTCTGGAACGTCTCCTAAAACTTATGTTAGCTGACGTTCAAAATCCGGAACAGCCAGCAAAATTGTTTTTTGAAGACTAACTTTCAAAGCCAATGGAAAGAAATTGAAGATGGAACCTTTCTCCGCTGCGGGCCCGCATGAAAAAGAGCAGAGCCTTAACATCGCTCCTTCACTCGATCTGACAACCGTTTCTTCGAAAAATTCCGATCCAGTCGATTTGAACACCTTATGGTTGTCCGCCTGTGCTATCGTGCTTGCCGGCGCGGCCACCTTTGTCGCCGCGGCTTTAGTCCTTCTGATAAACCTCTTCACTCATCTGGCTTTCTACCAGGAGTGGCGATGGGATGAGGTTTCTCCTGCTCATAATAGTCTCGGAGCTTGGGTCATCCTACTGCCGATTATCGGAGGAATTGTTATCGGCTACATGGCCCGCTATGGATCATCAGCGATTCGTGGTCATGGAATACCCGAGGCAATGGAGAGGATACTCGAACATAAAAGCATTATTCCATTGCGCATGACATTTCTAAAGCCCTTATCTGCTGCTGTTTCCATTGGTACAGGCGGACCCTTTGGGGCTGAGGGCCCTATCATCGCGACGGGGGGAGCCCTTGGATCTTTCGTCGGGCAAATTTTCCCTTTTCACGCGGATGAGCGGAAAACGCTCCTCGCGGCCGGTGCTGCAGCGGGTATGACTGCCATTTTTGGAAGTCCTGTGGCTGCCGTTTTGCTGGCGATTGAACTCCTCCTCTTTGAATATCGGCCAAGATCCTTTCTGCCTGTTGCCTTTGCTGCTGCGACAGCCGCCGGGCTGCGCATTGCTTTTGGCTACACTCTTCCGGCATTCCCAATGCCCCTGCTTGAAGCTCCCTCCGCCTCCGCAGTCTTTGCCTCGGTTGTTTTCGGGCTCATCATGGGATTGGCTTCAGTGCTTATTACTAAATCCGTGTATGCGCTTGAGGATATGTTTGAACGCCTCCCGATCCATTGGATGTGGTGGCCGGCAATCGGCGGACTTGCTGTCGGTTTGATCGGTTGGGTTCAACCCCGTACCCTCGGGGTGGGCTATAACAACATTATCGATATTCTCAGTGCCAAAGAGAGTTTGAGTTTTGTCGTGGTTTTGGTTTTAGCCAAATTTGCCTCATGGTCGATTGCCCTTGGCTCCGGAACGTCAGGCGGCACCTTAGCCCCTCTTTTTACTTTTGGGGCGGGCCTTGGCTTCGCCCTTGCAAAAATAGCAACGGTGACTATGCCCTGGTTAAATATTGATCCCGGTCTTGCTGCACTGGTGGGCATGGCGGCTATTTTCGCGGGAGCCTCGCGGGCACTCTTGACTTCCGTCGTGTTTGCCTTCGAGACCACGCGTCAACCCTTGGGTCTCTTACCCTTGCTCGGAGGCTGTACGTCGTCTTATTTGGTTTCCTCGCTGTTGATGCGCCACTCAATTATGACATTGAAAATGGAACGCCGCGGGGTCGCGGTGCCCAGTGAATACGAAGTGCACCCTCTCAAGCAGGGGAAGATCACCAAATTCATGTCCCGAAAGTTTATCAAACTTTCTGCCGATCAAACGATAGATGCGTGCAAGGTCTGGTTCGAGGCGCAAGAGCCAGTTGTACGACAATCCCATATTATTGTCTTAGGTGAAGGCAACAAGGTTTTGGGCCTTATTCACGAATCCGACATTAGTCTATGCCCCAACGGTGGTCTGAGCCTGAGGACTGTTTTGAAAACATTGGCTTTAACAATTCATGAGCATGCCGGATTATCGGAAGCGATTAACCTTTTGGAAAAAAATCACTCGATTTCGCATCTGATCGTAATCGATGCATCCGAACAGGCTGTAGGCGTGCTTGGCTATAGGGATATTTACACGGCACCCCATCACCAAAAACCTATCAAGAGAACCCGGACGTTTCAACTGCCAGAAAGGTTGGTCAGGTTAAAACACCGGCAACGAAAGCAGCGATAAATACCCTTCAACATGGTGAGCGGAATTTTAAAAAAAAAGCCTGTCTGACCCGGTCGCGACAGGCTATTGAAACAGAAACCCTTAATGCGGCTGAGCTTGAACTTCAAATTGAGGCTGGTTTTCCATTGCTATCAGCTCAGGCTGTTGCAGCTGCTCCCTGTTAAGCCGAATTTGAATGTCCTCTTTGGCTTTCAGAAATTCTCCCGCTAAACGCACGAGCTCCATCTCAGTCACCTTGCTCCTCAAGGTTCTAAAGAGTTCATCTTCTTCGTCTTCAATATGTTGATTGAGCATGAACTTCAAATCCTGCAATTTTCGATCGAAATTCTCAGTCCCGGGTTTCAGGTCAGACAAAGCATCCAAAGATGCCCTGATCTCCTCGTGATCGTCCTTTGATGATTCGAGGTATTCCCTCAAATCCCGAAACGATTCAAAAGCCCTATAAATGGTCTGCTCCTCTGCCTCCATGTGGGTGATGAGGTCCAGCCTTAATTGCTGTATCAACTCGCGGCTCATTTGAGGATTTCGGGTGTTTTCAGCTTCCTGAATAAGAGTCTGAACCTTTATGTGATCGCGTTGAAGCAGGTTGAGGACACTCATATCCTCGGCTGTTTTGCTTTTTTTGCCTAGCCACGATCCAGCAGCATTTAAGGCCGCATCTCGTGCTCTTTCGATCACACCGACGCTGGGCTCTTCTCCCATGATCGTCTCTACGACGGATTTTTCTACCAATTTTGTAACCTGAGTCATTTGTTTTGCCATGGAAGTATGCATAGCTTCGATTAATTTCAAAGAGTCTTTGACGTCTTTTTTTGCCAGTTGCATCACCTTCTGCAGCAGATGACTGTTACTCATCTGGTCGTTACGCAGATGATCATAAGTCTCCAGTTTTTCCAACATGGTTGAATCTTCCCTGGAAATGATGTCGAGAGCTAAATCGGTCAATAGCCGCGTCGATTCCTTAGGCGGCACGCGGACGCCGATGTCTGCCATCATCGTATCGATCATCCGACTGTTTTTCTCATCCTCCAAAGTTATGGCATACCAAATATCTCTATCGGATTTTTTGACCAAAGGCCCAATCTTGCTGTTGCTGAGTGTTATAGCTTTTTGTCGAATATTGATATCGGTCAGTTCTTTGGCAATCGCTCTTTTCTTCGATATTTCGGTTAGTGTAGACTCTTGCATATTTTACTCCCTATTCATCAAGATCTTTTTTATTCTTGGGACGCTCAGCTTTTGGTCTATCATCTTGTTTGGCTGAAAGGGCAAAGGTTTTTTTCTTGCTACCGTCTCATTCATTGGTCTCGCTGACTTCTGAAGAATTAGTTGGAATGGGGATGGCGGTATTCGTAAATTGCAGCGGATTGGCTAAAATTCCTCGCGATTGCAATCTCAAGAAGATAGGATCGTGAATCTTGGTTGCCGTGACCGGGCCCTCTTAGCCGACATCCACAAGACTCTGCTGAAGTTCAAACAACTTTGGACAAAATAAGAAGGTCATGGAATATCAGTGACGACATCGTCAAATAATGTGGGCAGAAGCGAATGAGCTTACCCAGGTCCTTCCGAGTCGGGCGTCAAAGATCGGGAGCTGTCGGGTCTGCAAATAAATAGCCTTTGATCGAAAGCATAAACCTGAAACGGTATCAAAATTTTTACTGGTCAAGTGACTGCGGTCGAATATGTTTGGATTATCAAACATGTTGGCACATAGCTATTATGATATATGAATTTTGTATCGTGAAAATAATCTTCCAATACTTAGTGCGGCAAAATGCTTAGACTTTCCATCTAGGCTAGCTATTCCGCCTAGGTCTAAAAAATACTCACTAAACCTTCTCACTTGGCAGGCTCTTTGCAATGGTTCATCTGCGCGAAGTCATCGCGATTTGATGACGAACCCACGACAGAACCTATGCAAAGGAACAGGCTATGAAACTTCTAATTTTAAGTTTGCTAGCACTTACAAATATCGATATCTGTGCGGCAGAATCCACCAATGCTAAAGAGGCAACGGCGCCTTCCAAAGTCTATTATCGATGCGAAAGTCGAGGCTTTGAATTTGATGACTCATCCCTGATGAAGGAAGTGGCGCCTGGCCGATATACCCTTACCGTTGCAGCCACCGATAAAAATATCAAAGATAAATGTGTGGTTTCAGTTGTCGATTCCGAGGATGGCGCTGATGAATTATGCTTCGTTGACTATTTTCCCAATCTCGCACCCCGGGAAGGTGTAGTGATGGAAAAATCATATAGTCTCCGTTCCGCTGCCAATCGCTCCACTTTTGATGTCGATTATAAAAGTGCTGACTCCCATATCGTTATCTTTGATAATATCAATTTTAACCTTTTAGTAAAACTATCCAATCTTTCTCAGCTTGCAGTTAATAAATAGAACATGCGAGTTATTTGGTTATCATGATGCAGATCTCCCGATCGGCAGTTGCGATAATATTCTGATGGCGTAATTTTCTTCGACCTATTGAAGCATAATTTTTTCTACTTTGTACTTTCGGTGGCGTTTGAAGTTCTAACACGGTTGATTCCGAGCTAGGGACAGGAGCCAGAGCCCCAATTTTAAGAGCTCGTGCATTTCCTGAGATCGAGCCATACCATCAACCAACTTTTGCAAAACTAACTTAGTCGCAGTAATCTCTAAAAACATTTCTCGCTCCTTGAGAAGGCTTGTTTTTGTAATATTAGGGATCAACTTCCCAAGGAGTATTCTTTTTTTCCAGAGGAAAATTACCCTATAACCAATTATTCAATCCGGCTGCCTATACATACCAGTATGCGGTGGTAGTGGTGTTTTTGGAATTGATTTTAGACACGAAACGGCTAATTTTTTGTCTATTAAGGTACACGGACCGTTTATCTTTCCGCTTATAGTGCATCCCGTCTCATCCCACACCAAAATCCAGTTATTGTCTGAGTTAGTTGTTATTTTTAACGCACTTCCATTGTGAAATATCATTTCCGAATCCCCATTAGGAGATGCCGAACCAAATAAATGTAAGTCAATTTTCTTTCCATCATGGTCAATATAATAATCTGCTTTTTGAGATATCTGATCATGACTTCTTACAATAGCTGGAGGATTCGGAGGAATGGGAGTGTCCATAATCTTCTCTTTTTGAAATGGCTAATATCAGGGCTTAATATTTTACCGTAAGTCTTTGAAGCTTATCAAATAATACACTAACTATTAAAATCCGACAGTTAATTTTATAAACCAGTTTTTCTCAACCCGATCTGAAAATTCCGAATTATTAACTTCACTTATTTTTTCCAATGCATCGTAATTGCGAGATATGCCAGCATTCAGTGTCGATAGAGTTGTAGGGCACCAACTGAACATAAGCTGCCACGCATCAACTATTTCCTGCTTTTCGATATCTTTAGCTAGTTCTGGTCTACCATACGACTGGAATTTAGAATGTTTGCTTTGCGTGGCATTCTCCTTTGGAATTCGATTGCCCATTTTTGCTGATTTCCTCCACTTAACGGCAATTGAGAAAGTGGTATCCGTAATTTGACACGATATCCATCAGGCATGTCTTCAACATCCGACCACCAACGCGCGTTCCACGAGTCGTTTTCTTCCTGTCTAGCTTCATTCCAATGCGAATCCATTTGGACACCGGCAGCGGAGACCCAGAAAATAAAAGCTTCCCCCCCGTTTGTGCCCGAAGGAGATATTAAGACACCAACTGAATCGTCATCGTATGCAGAATCCCGCCTCTGCATGCGTCGTCTAATTTCATTTATATTAGAATCATAGGCTTCAAAGAGAATAAGAAGCTCAGCATTTACAATCTTGTAGCGAACTTCGGTCTCAATACCTGATTTAAGATTTATGCCAGGTTCAATTTCATATTGAAGAGTTTGCCGATTAGCGCTCGACCAATCTTCTGAATCAAAGGCATCAAGAGCACTGGCATTAAGTGGGAAAAGACCAAGAATTAGAGCTAAACTATAGTAGAACCAATATGCTCTTCGCACTGCTGTTCTTTCCTTTCAATTTTAAAAGATACTTGCTGTTGTTGCTGTTGTTGTACCGCTTCGGTAGTGGGCAAATCGGTAGAATCAACTAAGGAAATCGCATCAATTTTGTTAAAAATGGTGCCAGATTTCTCTAATACACCCGCAAATACCGGTGAAGAACTGACAACAACTGCAGCTACACATGCGGAGAAGCCCAAATTTTTCTTCATGTATAAACTCCTTAAGTAAATTTTCATTCAAGCGAAGTTGCGCGCATCAACGTTCTTGGGCTGCGAAACAATATTACAACTTCCGGATAAAATCTCAAATAATTTTAACTAACTTGAAAGAAATTTGTAAGATCTTTAACGCAAAGGAGACTCAATTAAAACACCCATGTCTCTCCCTAAAAAGCATGTATAACATTCTAGCAATGCTTGCCGGTCGTGCGTCGTGAGAACCCGGGCAATTTCACGAGACCTTATGTTTACGACAGGTCCAAAGATTGACTTGGCCAAATTAATTTAGCAAGTTCATCGAAGCTTTTCGCCTTTTCCTCCCAGTCGGGGATTCGCATTTGAGATTTGAAATCGCTATAGCGATGGATAATTTGGAGGAGCAAGAGTCGAGTTCTAAAATTTATAGGATCTTTGAAAATGCCATAGCCATTAAAAAGAGATCTTATGAGTTCAGGATGACCCGAGCCTAAAAATAGGCTGGGTCCAAGGAGATCGTAGTCGGCAAAACCGACCATGGCATCGCCAAAATCAATCATCCCGGAAAGTACGAAGGATTCCCCATTTTTTTTTACCAGGAGGTTAAATGGTGTGTATTCACCGGTTAGTAGGACGGGTCGAAAACTTTCCTCGATAAGCCCGATATGGTTGGCCATCCATGGCTCAAGCCCATCGAGAAACCAAACTGGCATCTTTTTTCGTTTGTGTCTTTCCAGACAAGCGCTGATTTGCTCACTTACAAAGTCTTTCCACACAGGCCTTAAATCTTTCAAGCCGTCGAGAGGCAGGGAATGAACTTCAGCCATCACAGAGCCTACCTGATTCAGGATTTCGATTTTACTGGCATGAGTCAGGCCTGACCAAACCGACTCAAGCGATAGACCCTCGAGTTTAGACATGACTAAGTAGGTCCAGGAATTTTGCCATTCACCAGCAGCCCTGTACTCCGATATCGCGAGACTGAGTTTACCCTGTAGGTGTCGAAGAGTTCGATGATCGCTTTCCCATTGATGGAAGTGGAATGGCGGAAAAATTTTGACGACCCACCTTTCGTCGACACAAGCGACCAAATTTACCCCATCAGCAAAGGGGATGACGTCGGTGCATTCCAAACCTATTTTTTCACAGATAGCGAAGACGGCATCGACCCAAAGGGCGCCGTTGGGTTGAACTAAGTCAAAAAACTGATCAGGCTCTATATCTTTAACAAAGATAGGGGGTGTAGCCGCCTTGATCTCCATAATATCTCCAGGCAATGGTGAAAGCCTCATGTCTCAGGCCTTCTTCAAAGAATCTAGACCTCCAGTCAGCGGGGGATTTGCGGATTATAGTGCTAAAGGCTCGAAAAAGTAAATTCTGAAAAAAGGAGCCGGTCCCCCCAATTTTTATTTTTGACTGACATAACAAGCGTCTACACCCTCCCTTTTAAGCCCATTTAAACCCTCTTGGGCGGATCCTGGTTTCGGATTCATTTCCTAAAGATTTCGATAAACTACACCGATAAGTTCTTGTTGTTTTTAAGATCCGCATCGGATTTTAAACAGATAGGACGCCTACCCATGAATTTCTCGAAAGCTTTTATCTTCGTCGCTTTAACAATGTCGGGGGGCAGTCTTTTCGGGCAAGAATTAAAGGGTCGTTCCTCGATTCTAAGAACGCCCTTTCAATCGCGGAATTCTCAATTTAATCTGAGTTCCAATATACCCAATCTAAACCTCGATCTTGTCGACGAGGCGCCTGCAGCTTTGAGAGCTTCTGGTCTCGATGCCCGGTATGGACTTCGACAAAAATTCTTTCAGGGTTTGAGTCTGAGCGATGACCGCCAAATCGAAACGATCTCCTATGGATTTGATCTCGATAATATTCCCATTTGTGATCTCGAGGTAAAGGTTCATAAAAGTCTCGACGGTCTCACGTCTGTCATCGGTGATATACCTAACCTTCCCGCGCGATCTTTCCAAGAAACAGATTGGCAATCGCCGGATAAAATCGCCAAGACTGTGGTCGAGACCTTGCTTGTCTCCAGCATGGGCGCGAACTATAATCTGGTGAGCTCCGCCAAATGTCTTTGGAGCAAAACGGATGAATTGAGGCCGGCATGGCAGCAAATTATCGCAGTAAACGGTCTGGAATATGAGATTATCACCAACGGCGACGAAGTGTTCCGCTTTGATCCACGATTTTTTCAGGAGACGGGATCTGCGGAAGTTTATCCCGACAACATAAACGAAGGATCGCCTGAAGTCATTTCCCTTGCCGATATGGATAGTTCAGGTTTCTTATCAAATTCATCCTTTGAAATTTGTATGCCGTCGGTCACCGGCTCAAATGCTTGCGTGTCATCGAAAACTGCGCCTGTCCTGCCCTTTGCCCAGGAGCCTAACTTTCAGTTTAACTATGACGCCAAGGATGAAGCGAATAAATATATTCAAACCGCTATATTCACGCATGCAAACATCGCTCTGGAATGGATCACGAATCACGGCTATGCGAATTTTGGCAATTCAAAGATTCAACTCATGGCCCATGCCAAGTTCAGTGGCGACAGCAACAACGCTCTCTATCAACCGGGCGGCGGAACACGATTGCCCATGATACTGGTGGGGGATGGCGACGGCAATATTCTTCAAAACCTGGGAACCGACGCAGACGTTGTGAGTCATGAGTTCGGCCATCATATCATTTTCAGTACCGTAACCCAGATATCCGGTGAATCTCTTGTCATTCATGAGGCTATGGCCGACTATTTTACTTTTGCCAGAACCGGCAACGCTTGCCTCGGCGAAAGTGTTTGTCCCAATACCACTGTAGGACGCCAGGTATGTGTTGTGCCTGTCCAGTGTTTGCGCACCGGCGAAAACGATCTCGCTTATGGAGCTAAGAATCTTCCTACGGAGCCTCATCAAACCGGCCAGTTTATTTCCGGTATGCTTTGGGATCTTTACAAAAAAGATCGGCTTGCCCTGGACGATGTGACTCATCTGGTCCTAAAGGCTATCGATCTATTGGTCTCTAATTCCGGATATAAGCATCTTGTAGTAGCACTACTCTTGGCCGATCATTCCGAATATCAGGGTAAGTACTGCGCCAAAATCCTGAGCCGGGCCAAAGTCAGAGGTCTTGGCACGATCCTCTCGGATGTATCCTGTGACAATATCGCTCTGACGCCTGCAAGTCCGGGCAAGGTCGACGGTCCGGCTGTCAATTCTACCCTCCCCGCATCTGTGCCAGCCGCAACGGTAGCGAGTAAAAAAGCTAAGACTTCAAGTTGTGGTGTGCTTGGTGGAGTTTTGGATGGAGCGGGCTCCGAAGCCGGACTTGCTCTGCTGATGGGGCTTCCCTTTGCCGTCCTTGGTCTAAGACGACGGGATTGTGATAAACGATGAAGAGAAGTTGGGGCCAGAATGCTGGTCCCTGACCTCAGTATTTTTGAATATCAGGGGCTAATGATAAAATCATCGAGCCCTTCACTTTGTGGTATCGAACCTAATTTCGTCAACTCGCTGTCGAGTAGCTGCAGACTCTCCCTGCTTAGCTGCAGGGCATGTTCCAAAGGTTGAAATGTACTACCCGCTGCAAAGTCCTTCCCAGGGGTGAGGGACATTTCTATATGCGCGCCCAGGATATGGCTGACCGCTTTGTCTTCAAGAAAAGTCTGCAGCCTATGAATACTCGCGCGATAGGCATCCCAATCATCAATATAAAGACGTCCCGGATAAAGCGTGTCACCGGAAAAAAGAATGCCGGTTTGAGCATCATAGATTCCAATGTGGCTTTCTTCGTGACCAGGGATAGGGATCACTTTCAGTATTCTTGCGCCTAAATTAAAATCGACGATCTGATTCGGCCAATCCGTGATTTTAAAGAAGCTGGCGACGGCAGCTTGATTGGTAGCAATCAAACTCGTGCCAAGCGCACCTTTGAACTGCAGGTCCCCTGAGCGGTGGTCGCCATGACTATGGGTATGGGCGACCACCAATTGAATCTTAGAGCGATTTTCTAGTCCGTAGTGTTCATTGACCAAACCTTCAACCGTCCGACCTACGGGAAAGGATGATGCTGAGCTGCTTGCCCCAGTGTCCAAAAGCAAAGCTTTCTCCTCACCAAAAATCAAGTAGAGAAACGGCGCTTCGAAATTTAAGCATTTATTTTCGCGTAATATCAGCAGGTTCTTATTGTAAACATGGACCTGCAAAGGTGGGTTGCTGTCGAGGGAGCATCTCCTGGCTCCGTGGATCCATTCGATCTCCAAAGTGCCCTCTTCCAGTTTTAGGGCCGGAGCCGAAGCTATGGATTCGCTGGACTTCGGTACCGCATCACCCGCTGCTTCTATGACACCAGCTGATCCGGGAGGAACGGCTGCCGTAATAGCATTCTTGCTTGGCGTCTGATCGGCAGACGGAGACTGTGTCGATTGATCGACTGTCGGGACAGGAGGAGACGCCTCGACAGGATCATGAGTGTCCTGAGCGCCCGCCTGCTTTTCACTGGGGTTCTTTGATCCTTTGAGATCGTTACAGCCTGAGAGCGTGCCGAAGGCTGAAAGTGTCAGAAAAAGTGACGATTTCTTCATTCTTTGTTCTCACTTAATTCCTACACTTGGTAAGAAGAGAAGGGGGGCTTTGGCGATGCCACGCTCCGGTTATTTTTCTGGCAGGGAGAAACGAATTTCAATAGTGGCGTCGGATTTTGGATCATTGTCCAGGCTTATGGTGCTGCCAACGACTGTATATTCCGTGGTAACGACGCCATCGATCAAAACTTCCCAGCGGCCTTTGTCCGGATCGGGCACGTTAAGCGTAAAGACCTTCTGCTTTTCTGTGTAAGTATATTCAACGAGAAAGTCGGTTTTTGCATTCACTGTGCAATTGGCTTCGAGCGAATTAGCAGTGATGGTGATGCCTTCATTCAGGCGGCAGCCTTCCGTATCTTTCTTAAACAACGCTGTCCCGGCATCGGGCGTGTGCGGCAAAGTAAAGATCCGGCTCGTATTAAGGGGAAGATCATACTTCAAACTCAGGATGGCGCCGACTCTGTGATCAGCAGCGGGGATAGTAAAGGCATCGCCGGATACAGAAAATGCCAGTTCTTTGCTGCCATCAAAGACTTTTACGTTGCTGGCGCCCTGGGGTACGGCAACCCGATAGGTAAGTTGAGGACCGACGCGGAAATTGTATTTTATTTCTATATTAGCACCATCGACCGGAGCCGGGTTAATAACGACCCGATTATTGGCTGCGTCGTAGGTCATGCCCGCAGCTGCCGTTCCATTCACGAGTACAAGCAAGGAATCCACAAGAGGCAGGTTGTCTAGGCTAAAAGTATTAAGGAGCGGCGCAAAAATGCGGTAATCGACGGTAATCGTCGCGAGATCAGGCGGTTGAGTGGCAAACTTGATATCACGGCCTGTGACGGTGTAGGCTGAGGCAGCGAGAACGGTGCCTCCTATTTTTACAGCGATTGATTCGGGAACCGGATCATTTTTCAGGGTGACTTTGTTAAACAGCGGCTTGACACCGATTTTATAGTTGGCGATCAGAGTTTTGCCATTGGCCGGCTCTTTGCCGATGACAAAGGTAACAGTCTTGGAGCTAAGCTGGTAATCCGAAGGCGGAATGACCACGCCATCGACTGTTAGTACCAAAGTATTGGCATCAGGAACCTGAGCCAACTCAAATTGATGCTTAAGCAGAAGGGCGATGTCGCTTGAGATGCCTTTTAACGTCGCGCTGTAGTCGGCGTCGCAGATGTTACCAAATTTTTTGGTGCTGTTGACGCCAGTCTTGAATTCCATCAGACGCTGATATTGAGGCGCCTTGTTGCCGGCGGTTTTACAAGGGTTGGCAGGGGGGCTGAAAATACCGTAAAATCCGGCAGTTTTGCCGATTTCACGGCCCAGTGTCTTCTCCATGAAATCTTCGAGGAAGACTTCGGTCTTGGCTGGCGAAGTCGGACAGTCCTTACCGTCCAAACTGCAGTTGTCTTCATCGGACACGATAAGAACAGCGACTGTCGAATCACCCCGTACCCAGGGATGTTCCGTACATTTCAGACCATTGACGGCCTGCCGTATCCCTTCTTCGTTGCCCGATCCGCCGGTTCCGGCGGTGACGGCTCTAGCAAACTTTGTGCTGGCGTCGGCTTCGTCGCTCTTGATCAGGGTAAGGTTACATTTATCAGCGGCAACCGTCGTGGTAATGACGCCGATTCGCCAGTTGGTGTCGATGAGTGAAGTCAGGAGTGCATTCATTTTGGAGGCAAGGTTGGTTTGCTCCTCGGTCATCGAACCCGAGTCATCGATAACGACGAGGATATCGACCAGACCTTTTTTACCATCCTGGAGGAAGGTTTCGGTTTTGGGTTGACCGGCAGTGCCCTGGTCGAAGCTGTCCGTGACGGACGAGCGGGTGATCTGTTTACGACTGTCGACCTGAGTCTTAAAAGTATCCACCAATTTGAAATCGGTGCTACCCGCACCCAAATCCAACGAAAATTGGAATTCTTCTGACAGGGTCTGTGAGGCCTTGAAGGTTTCCCGAAGGGAGTCAGGTAATTTGGAGACAACATGTTCCAAAATGGTTTCCGTCGATACCAGAGGGGTATCGGTCACTATTTCAGGATCCTGTGGGGCCGGGTCCGGGATATCAATCTCTTCGGTGGGATTGCTTCCAACAGGAGCGACGGGAAGGACGTCACGGGTTTCCTTGGGAGTAGACAAGGCGCCCTTTTTTATCCCACCCTTAAATTCACGTTCAGCGCAGCTCATGATAAAGGCACCCAAGCTTAGACTTAGGAGCGCAAGTGAGAACCGAGACGATAGCTTCATGGAGATATCCTTTTTTGCTAATCAAACTTAAGCCAACAGTTTAGCTTGGCATCCGTTTCACAAACTTCTCTAGACTCAAGTCAGCAGGCACAGTGGGGCGGTTAAGAAAGACTATCGGATTGGCGGCCGGAAACTTAAGCTTTCGTAAACGCCCTTATATCCACTTGATACCTAAGGGATTTTTAATGGTGTCGAAGGATTAATTGGTTTTTAGATAAATTCCAGGGCGTGTGAATAACAAGCGATTCTGTCCCCCACTAATTTCCAAGCGATTCTGTCCCCTAATATAGAATCTCTCCTTTATTCCAGAATGTTACTGGCATACAGGAGGTTCCATGGATGGGGCTATAGTTATGACTAAAAATGAGCAGTATCTACACAGAATAATTGAAGATTTTCGAGGCGGCAGGGTTTCAAGGAAAGAGGCTGCCCGCCTGGTAGGGCTTTCTGAGAAGTCTGTTCAAAGAAAAGCCAAAAAGCTTAAGCAGCATGGAGTCTCTGGAATTAAACACGGTAACTATGGGTCTTCTCCTTGCAACAAAGTCTGTGACACCGTGAAAGTTGAGATGCTGAAGCTTTCAGTTGAGATCTATCCTGACTTTAATATGACTCACTGCTATGAAATCTTGGTAGCAAAGCACAACCTCAAATGTTGCTATGCGACGTTTCATAAGTGGTGCCGTGAAGCAGGTGTAGGGAAGCGAAAGAGACGTTGTGCTAGCAAGAAACGAATCTATAGAGATCGATTGCCAAATGAAGGGCTTATGCTTCAAATGGATGGCTCTCATCACAAATGGAATGGGCAGGACGAGTGGGTGTTAATCTCAGCAATTGACGATGCTACGAGTGATATTCCCTACGCTGAATTCTTTCGAAGCGAAGATACGATTAGCTGCATGATTGTGCTTCGAAGAATCATTGAAATAAGAGGTGTTCCCGAATCACTTTATGTTGACCACGCAGGGTGGTTCGGAGGGCTTAAGCGGCAGTTCTTTTCGCAATTTACTCGCGCATGCGGCGAGCTAGGAATACGCGTAATCTACGCTAATTCCCCGGAGGCCAAGGGCCGGATCGAAAGAACGTGGCAGACGTTCCAAGACCGGTTGATTCCTGAACTGCGAATTCACGGTATCAAATCAATGGGCGCTGCCAACGAATACTTACAGACTCAATTTATACCAAAATACTGGCAGCCGCGAAACACTGTAGAAGCTCGAAATTCAGAATCTCGGTACCGCGAGCTTAGTAAATCGGCAAATCTAGACGATATTTTTTGCATGAAATATAATCGTAAGATTAGGAGGGACCATACTGTCATGTTCGACAATAGACTGTATCGCCTATCGGGCAAGTGGGAGGGCTCAATAGCGAACCGGGACCTTACCATCATAGAACCCACCATGGGGCCGCTCAGAGCCTGCTACGGCTCGATTGAGATAAGCCTTGAAGAGATCAAGCAGCCAGGAAAAGAGCTCGCTCGAATATATAGAGACCGAAAAATAGCCTAAACTAAATCTCCCGCGTGGCGATAACGACGCGGGACATAATCCCTTGTTAATTAAGGGGACACAATCGCAAAAAAATTACAAGATAAATTCCAGGGCGTGCGAGACGGTCTCTAGGCAGTAACAAAGCCCAAGATGGGATCACTACGAAGGTCTCAAATAAGCTAGGCAATAAACGCTAAGCAGTTTATTTCCAATCGATTCCTCTATACTGTAACAATATGGAGGATTCTATGACCGTTACTGAAAAAACGACGCCTAAGGCTGCGAAGAAGACGACAAAAAAAGCTAAATCCAAGGGAGCTGGCAAAAAGAAGGAACCGAATCCTAAGGCTGCGAAGGCCAAAGTTGCCAAGCCCACCAAGCCCAAACCTGCGGCTAAGGCGGTGAAAGCTAAGGCTAAGCCCAAAAAAGTGACAAAAAAGAAAGTCGCGAAGGTCGCCAAGAAGAAAGCTGGGAAGAGCAAAGTAAAAGCGGCAAAAAAAATATCCACCAAGGTTATTCAAAAAAAGGTTTTGGATTTATTCGAGACCGCTAAGAAAGCTACTAAGGGCAAAGTTAAAGTTAAAGTTAAAGTTAAAGCCAAAGCTAAGCCTGCTAAAAAATCCGCCCCAGAGAAAAAAGATTCTGGCGCGACGAAGAGCAAAAGCAAAAAAGATGACACGTTCAACTGGTCCGATATCGTCAGCGCAGCCGAAAATTATTTCCGTTCCCGCTAATATTGAGCCTCTGCCTTTACTCTGGAATGCGGCTAGGCGAAATCATTCACCTAGCCTAAAGCCTAGGTCCCATCTTCCAGGTGCACCCATCTCTGCCAAATTCATAAAAGTTGGAATCGTTGTTGTCCTTTGCATAGGCCATGGGCAGCGCCGGCTGCCGAGGTGTTTTATATCTTTGTAAGACTTCTTCGATGGAGTATTATATTGAAAACCGAATTGAGGATACTCACCAATGAGCGAAGGCATGGCGTCCAAAAAAAATCCAATTCTGCTTGGGATCGTCCTTATTTTGATAGTCGTTGGCCTTGTTGCGGTGCTGAATAGGAATAAGCTGCCTAGCGCAGAGCAGAAAAACGCCGCGACAGTTCGCGCCTCGGTAGCGACGCTAGAGCCGGGAATGAGGAAATTTCTGGCCCATAATGGACGCTTTCCTCTCCAGGTTTCGGAACTCCTTGAGGCCGGTGCCAAAGGCGGGCCCTACATCGACGAGACTTTGATACGGGACGCCTGGGGGACGGAATTTCAATTTTTGCTGCTTGGAGATGGAAATTGTGAGCTGACATCCGCTGGACTGGATAAGGCCTTTGGAACCGCTGACGATGTGAAAGTAGTGGTCCTGGTCAAAGCCAAGTCTTAAGGGGAGGCCCTGGACGGAAGCGAGGTTCATAGGTTTTCCGGGCCCTTGATGGAGTCTCCCAGACCAGGCAAGGGCTCGGCGCTTGCCTTGGGATCACGTTTTATTTAGCAGGGCGAAAAACCCATTTCCACCATGGTCGCCCGCATTCCATCGTGGGGTGCGGTGACTTCGCAGGTGGAGGGGTCCTGGACATAGTCGCTCGCTTTCACCTCAACCCTGATAAGCTGACCATCCGGCTTAAGTTTGCAGTAGGAAACTCTCCCTAACTTGGCCATGACCGGCTTTATGCATTGGGTGCTAAGGGTGGAGGAGGGATCAGCTGCAACCAGGGTCTCGGGCTGCGCTTCCCTTGAATCATCGTCACGACCGCAAGCCTGAGCCAACAGCGAAAGGAAAAGGCAAGAGCAGAGAACACTTGCTTGAAACATGATGCGCCCCGTCTGTATAGGTTTAAATCCAGGCAAAATAGCCGATCGTAAATTCGCAGGTTTCTGAAAAGAGTAACCCTCCTTGGCAATCTTGCGCCGCAAGCTTGTCTTTCGTCAAATCCCCAGTTCGATATTTATCACTAAGCATTTAAAATTATAGAACGAAGAGCCTGATTATGGACTCATTTTTTCAGATCTTGGTTTCATTTTGATTTTTTGTCAAATTGACGTAACAATGGCTGGCAATGAGATTGCAGGCCTAACAAAAATCCTGTAAGTGTTGACGCGCATGGCGGAAGACCCAAGCTCTTCTGATCCAAGAAACCCTATGCATATGACTAGGTACATGACCCATGAGAGATCCGAACCTTGTTCGCAAAGAAACTTTAGACCTTACTGCAGTCCTTCCACTCGTTATATTTCCCCTACCAGAGACCGATCCCGAGACCCCCTTGGATAATCTCAAGATGGTCAATGGCGATCTGATCAACATGACCTCGGCGAAACTCCAGACGTTTGCCCAGCATGGTGTCCATTGCCAGATTTGCGGCTGCGAGGGCGAGTACTTTGGCAAAGAGAAATATCCGAGCATCCCCTTTTACCATTTGAATCTTTATGCGATGAAAAACGGGCGCGAAACCCAGATGCTAAAAGACAATAAAGTCGCAATTGAGCAAGGTGGCCTCGAGGAACTTGGGAACTTCCGGACAATTTGTTATGACTGCCACAAAAAGCGCGTGAGTCCTCCCGCCGATCTTGAAAACAGGAAGAGAATAAGGGCCAGGAAGAGAGCGGCAAACCAGGCGAAGAAAGCCGCCGGTGAACAGAAGGTAAAGATAGGTCTCAAAAAACCTAAGATGAAATAGTCAGGATGCCATTTCCTTCCTCCGTTTGCGACCAGCCCAAAAAAGAGCAGCATTTTTGGGTCTGCTGCCTCGGTAAGCTTTGGGAGCGCGCCAATCTCTCCAGGTCCGCGACTTCTATACAAAATCGATAAAGCAAAATGAACCTAGCCAACGGGGAAGGGCTTAAAAAACGGAGGATACAATCTAATTGCTTTGCAAAAAGGCAAAACAATGGAACCATCTAAAGGAAGCACTCGTTTCCGATCCATCCCAAAATCAATGTACTAAGGAGTAAGTCCTGTGGTTAAGCCCGTAATTCCAAATTATAAGGGCCATGAACTCTCCAGTGGAAATGACGGGGCTGAAAACCAAGCTATAGGTGTAGGAATGGAAAGCGGAGCACAAGGGGATCAAGAATCTTCTCCTGTCGATTCGACTAAGAACCAATCGCCAAAGAAATCGAGACGAAAATTGACGAGAAGCAAAGTTCCGAATTCGATGCAAAGAATGCAGCGGGCTATCGACAAGCTGCGCAAGGAAAATCACATGCAGCTGCTCAAAACCGATACTGAAAGTGAGACCGAGCGGCTGGGGGAAACATGGAGGGAATCGCTGAAAGTGACGAAACACTCGATCTCAGATCGTCTCGAAGATGGCAAAACCAAACCCTATCTTTATGCATCGGGCGTCGGATTTGTGCTCGGCCGGATGTATAGTTCCAGAAAGCCTGGCAAGGGCTGGGTTGATTCCTCACCCCATTGATAAACTATGCTGTAAAGACTCTAAACTTCTGCCCCTAGAGCCTCCGCGCTTGCCTACCTCGCTCCGCTTTGCAATTTTTCGTAGATCGAATCGGCAATGTATCGACTGGCTATAGGACCGATGTGAAGGCCGTCTGGAATTAACTCGCGCAATCCATAGCTTGAACCCTTATAGGTCAAGGAACCGTCCCGCAGAATCTTAAAGAGCATACTCGTAAAGGGCACGACTGTGCATTGTTCATAGTGAAGGCAAGCCGCATGCAGGGCTTGATTAATAGCTGCGGCCTGGGGCTGCATGCCGGGCAGGAGCAAAGGCACTTCCCCTAAAATTATCGGAATTTGGCGCTTTTCCACCGCGTGCATCAGTCGGTCGAGTTCGCCCAGACTTTCTGCCGATGTGCGAAGCGTTGCATCCCAGAAGAATAAGTCGAGCCCTATCACGATTGTCCTATCCTGTAAGGTCTCTTCCGAAACATTCTTCAGTATGTCCCGACCACTTTTGCCACCAAATGCAATGGTTTGAATGTGACTCTCGTCGGTAAAGCGCAGCGCCAGAAGCTTACCTGGACTTTTTGTGGCCCAGTCGGCACTGACGCTGGCGCCGACGATCAGAGGTTTATGCATCATTTTTTTAAGATCAGGAGTCGATGCAGACCCTTCCCATGCAAGGGTTGAAATAATCGTCAATATAATTCTCTTCCAGAATGAAGGTTTCATAGTTGAATTCGCCAGTCTCAGGAAATATCTGCTCAATTCCAGCAGCGTAGACTTTGCTTACTCTATAGATCTTTTATGAAGAAAGGATGAGGACTTAAACATTTGGCAGAGCATTTTTACTGGCAAAGCCTGGATGGTTCTCCATTGATTGGCCCATCCGCTCCTTGATGCGGACGAGGTCATTCTAAGTCCTTATCAGCAGTTAAATAGGAAGTCGATGCTTGTGGCTCGATCGGGTCCGGCTATGATCGCGACCCATTTTTTCACCCCAAGGTCCGGGTTCTCTATTATTAAGAGGACCAATCGTTTGTCGCAGGAGATAGAGCACTCCAAAGATCACAGCGGAAATCACGGCACACACTGCTGCTATATAGGTATTCGTAAAAACCCCTTTGCCTAGCCAATAGGCCACTCCATAACTTGCGGCAAAAGACGAGGCGAATTGTAACAAGAGTACCAGAAAAGTATTTTTCATTTTGAGGGCATAACATAGAATTCCGACCAAGAGCGTAACCAATGTCGCAGTTAGCATGAGTGCATAGATCATAATTAATCCTCCCGAGACGTGTTCCTCCAAGCGTTTGCAATAAGCACACCAAGAAGGAATAAACTATTTCCCGGGGGGTCGCCTGGTCAGCGGGATGAGGTGAGATCGCGCCTTGGATCGACGCCCAGGACTGAAATTAAGCCTGAACCGATAGGTTTTAAGGCGCTTTTCATAGACTTTCATTAGAGGAGTGACGGACATGCCATGCAGGAGGATAGAGAGTAGGATCACGCCGAAGGTTATATCGGCAATTGTTTTGGCAATAATGGGATCAAGGCCATGGGTAATGGCATAGGCCAGGTAGTAGATCGAACCTACCCCGCGCACGCCCAGCCAGCACAAATATCGCTTTTGAAGGCTGCTGACCACTGGACTTCGCGCTATCGTCAGCCAGACGGATAGCGGCCTGAAAATAAAGAGCAGTGCCCCGGCAAAGGTCCAGGGTTCAAGGCCAAAGGTCGCGCGGTTAATCATGGCTCCCAGGAGAATGACCACCACGACCTCAGTCACGCGTTCCAGTTGTTTGTTAAAGCCCAAAACCGTCTCAGGCAGTTTGGCTACCGCCCGGGTCGCTTGATTCAAGTCCTCTTCGCCCTTTTCCACTACCTCTTGAATGACCGATGGCTTTGAGATACTGCGGAGGGCAAGTCCCGCTGCGAATACAGCGAGAAAGCCATAAGAATGTGCAGCGACGGCGACACCATAGGACAAGGCAATCAGACCAAGATTGAGAAAATCATCTAGACTCTCGCTATCACGATTTTTACTTCGTAAATAAAGAATGCAGCGGCTGACCCCTTTACCCATCAGATAACCGATTGCGATACCAACAAAAATCGACCAGAAAAAATCCAAGGCAAGCCATTTCCATCCATAAGGACCTAAATCGTGATGGCCCAGTAAACCAAGGGCCAGCATGACGAAGGGAAAAGCGGTCCCATCATTCAAGCCTCCCTCCGCAGTGAGGGAGAACCGCAGGCGATCGCGATGCTGGAATCCTTCGATTTGCACATCGGAGGCTAATACAGGATCAGTAGGTGATAGAATTGCACCCAACAGAATCGCTGCCCCCCAACTGAAACCGAGCGCATATTTGGCTGCAACGGCAAGCAAAGCGATATTGAGCAGCATAGCTATCGATGCCAGTGATAATGACAGCCGCCACTGTGGGTCGGTCAAGGGTAAATTGAGCTTAAGGCCGGCGGTGAAGAGAGAAACCACCACAGCGATTTCTGTAACATGTTCCAAAAATACTGCATGTTGGAAAAGGTTGATCTTGAGAATATCAAGACCTAAAGGTCCGATCGCCATACCTATCAACGCATAAATGATACCTGTCGTGAGCGGCAGACGCGTGAGCCAGGAGCCAAATGCCGCCATTGCGATAAAGATACTGCCGACTATGAGAAACCATTGCGTTGATAGGTCCATGAGTCTTACCGCTTGAAGGGAATGGAATGGAAAGGAAATATTCCAAAAACTAGCATTGGGCAGCCTGGCTGCCCAAGTTAAGGTGGGGCTGATGCGGCGATTACTATCAAATTTCTGCTGTTATTATAGTGGGTCCAAGGGCTTCCTACATTTTTTTCTCGCTTTAATTGGAGGTCATCCATGAAGGTCATAAGGACTCGCCTTATCGCAATTTAAAGGGAGAATCAAAGGCAGGCGGCAGGACATTAAAAAAGCGCAAGGTCCTGGAATTTTAAGCTACAAAACGCTATTTTGACACCAACTGCACTATCATGCCTGAGTGTAAAGGATTTAAGATGGAAGATGAAAATTCGTGGCTGGACTGCGTCACGATCTAGCCGAAGGAAAAGGAGCCTGTCGATGTCTTCATCCCAGCTGACCGCCGAACTAGTGAATCGTGATTATTTCGTGTCAAACCGTATTCACAATTATGCCTTTCAGCCCGGCGATTTCGGTTATGGACACATAGGTGAATTTGAGCCTGCGGGTTTGCTGACCTCCCCCTTTCCGCATGGCAATGGTTATACGTTTTACGTCGTCTATGCCAACGCCCGGCACGAACGCCTGCTGGTGCGCTATGAAGTAAGCAAAGACAAGGCTGTCAGTGAGTACGAACGTTACCGCTATCATTATGAAGGGGCTGCGGCCTACTGATCAGCTGCTCGATCTCTCCAAAAAATTGTGCTAGCGTAGCCTCGCACTGAGATAGCGAGACTTGCGTTTTGGAAGGACGAGCTGATGAAGTTCAAAGTTTTTGTATTACCATTGTTTCTGGCAGTGTTTGCCCCATCCGCTGGTCCGGCTTACAGCAAAGACCAGGTGCCGCAAAATAACGCGGGCTCGCTTCAGGATATAAAATCACTGGAAAAAATCCTCAAGCGATTTGAGCCTGTTGAGTTGAAAGTTGATCTGTCAAAATTTCCTGAAAGTGAAAAAAAGACCTTAGCTAAGCTAATCCAGGCTTCAAAAATTGTAGAAACCATCTATTTTCGGCAAATCTGGACGGGCAACGAGGCCATGAAAGAAAAGCTGGCCAAGGATACGAGTCCCCTCGGATCGGCACGATATGCGGCTTTTATGCTGGATAAGGGGCCCTGGTCGTTACAGGATAATGATCAGCCTACGCTCCCGGATGTGCCTAAAAAGCCGGAAGCAGGCAGCTATTATCCCGACGGCGCAAGCAAGGCCGACATGGAAAAATGGTTTAAGACTCTGGATGCTGACACGGCCAGTGCCGCCAAAGGTTTTTTTACCGTCATTCGTAAAGATGCTCAGGGGAAGTTTAAAGTCGTCGGTTTCAATGAGGAGTATCAAGCGGAAATCGCTAGGCTCGCCAGGATATTAAAGGAAGCGGCAGCGCTAACTCAGCAGCCGACACTCAAAACCTTCCTCGATAAACGAGCCGATTCCCTGCTCTCTAACTCTTATTATGACAGCGATGTGGCCTGGATGAAACTCGATGCCAGCATCGAACCGACGATCGGGCCCTATGAAACCTACGAAGACCAATGGTTCAGTGCCAAAGCGGCGTTTGAATCCTTTATCACCATTCGTGATGAAGCGGAAACGGCCAAACTTGCGAAGTTTTCCGCCGAGCTGCAGGACCTTGAAAATAACCTTCCCCTTGATCCCAAGTTTCGCAATCCCAAACTTGGCGCCCTGGCACCGATTCGGGTCGTGAATTCGATCTATTCGGCCGGCGAAGCCAATCGAGGCATACAGACGGCAGCCTATAATTTGCCCAACGATGAAAAAATCGGCCAGGAAATGGGTACCAAACGGACGATGCTGAAGAATATTCAGGAGGCGAAATTCAATCGCATCCTGATTCCTATTGCGGCCATCGCGCTGGCGAAAAAAGATCAAGCCCATATCAGCTTCGTATCCTTTTTTACCCATATCCTCATGCACGAATTGATGCATGGCCTTGGACCCAGTGCGGTGCAGCTTAATGGCAAGACTATGACGGTACGCGAGACTCTGCAGGAAACCTACAGCGCGCTGGAAGAAGCAAAAGCCGACGTTTCAGGGCTTTGGGCCCTTCAAAAGCTGATTGATAAGGGAACCTTGAGCAAAGACCTGGAAAAGACCCTTTATACGACCTACCTTGCGTCGTCCTTTCGCTCGGTGCGCTTTGGTTTGAATGAAGCCCATGGCAGGGCGGTGGCCTTGCAGATGAATTACCTCCTCGATGCGAAAGCCTTTGTTGTCGCTAAAGAGGGTACCTTCAGCGTCGATGAAAACCGAATTAAAGACGCGGTGCGGACTCTTACCGGCGAGATTTTAACGATCCAGGCCACCGGCGACAAAGCCAAAGCCGTTGCGTTTACCAAGCGGTATATGGTCATGCGTCCATCTATCCAGGCCATTCTTGATAGGTTGGCCGAAATTCCAGTCGATATAAGACCGGTCTTTACAACGGCTGAAGACTTAGTTAAAGCGTATCCTTGATTTTTTCTCGTTCCCGAGTTAGCAAGGCAATGCTTTTAGCATGAATATTGCTTTAAGATTGTTGTTACCATTTTAGGAGTATTCGTTATGAAAAAGAACATTCTCGTTTCCGCCGTTTTGAGCTTCTCGGTTCTAAGTGTTTTTGCCTGTACCAAAAAAAATACAGACAAAAGTCGCGATGACTCGACTGCAACACCTCCCGCAGCTGCACCTTCAGCAGTTCCAGAAGCAAAGACTCCTTCCTCGGATACGGTAACGCCTCCTACTGAAATGCCGGGCCAACCAGACTCGACCAATTCAGTTCCCGGCAATACCAGCCCAAGCGGTGAAGGCACTCTTCCATCGGGCACGACACCTGCTCCAGGCAGTGAAACAGGATCACCTGTTCCCAACAATACAGCGCCTACAGCTCCATAAGTACCGGCTATAATCGGCCGTTTGTTGACTCGTTTGAGTTGGCAAGCGGCCGATTGTTTTTTCGGCCCCGATGGGAAGGATTTTTCTCCAGCTGATCATCCTCTTGGCCTTATTCCTTTATATAAATGGATTCTCTTGAGGTCTCAGCGTAGATTGCCTCACGGGCATTCATTCATGAGGGGGACAGCTGTGGAAGAATCTTTTGATGTCATAGTCTTTGGTGCCACCGGATTTACCGGCCAATTAGCTGCCAAAAGGCTTGCCACGGAGCCGGGACTGAAGCTCGCGATCGCCGGTAGAAACCGTGCAAAGCTTGAAAGCATAGCCAAGGATTGCGTGCATACCCCTGCCATCATCATCGCTGATTCCGACGACCGAGAGAGCATTATCGCAATGGTTCGCCAGGGACGCGTGATCGCCAACTATGCCGGCCCGTTCGCGCTCTATGGCGAAGCAGTTGTGGCTGCCTGTGCTGAATATGGACGCGCTTATTGTGATATTACCGGTGAAACACCCTTTATCCGCGATATGATTGATCGATATGAGGCAAAGGCGAAAGCATCCGGAGCCTGTCTGATTCCTATGGCTGGATTCGACTCGGTTCCTGCTGACATCCTCGCATTTATCGCGATGGAGGAAGGGGAGCGGCATAGCTGGCAGTTCAATTCCCTCACTCATTATTATCAGGTGGGCGGAGGATTTAACGGGGGAACCCTGGCAACGGTCTTGACGATAGCCGAGCAGAACAAAAGCCGGCTTGTCGCCAACACGAACATACTTATTCCCTATAAAAAATGGCAAAAAGGACCGAGGGCGGTCCTGACCCCGACCTATGAACCCCTGCTGAAGCGCTGGAGCGCGCCCTTCTTTATGAATTTTATCAATGCCTCAGTCGTCAGGCGTTCGCTCTTTCTGCAGAGTCCCGACAAGCCTCAACTCGGGAACATCGACTACACCGAAAGGCTGCTGCTTTCGGGTGGGCGGATCGGCCGGCTGAAAGCTTTTGCTGTGACGGGAACATTGGGAGTGGTGGGGGCTCTGACGACGAATAGGCTCGGTCGTCAGCTGCTAAGAAAAATAGGCCCTTCACCCGGACAGGGCCCCTCAGAAAAAAGTCGCCTGGCAGGGTTTTATCGCGGCACACTTATCGCTCGCGAAGATGGGCAGGCCCGGGTCATTATTAAAATGAAAGTTAAAGGCGATCCCGGTAACCAGTTCACAGCGCTGAGTTCAGCCGCCGTGGCACTATTGCTGGCGCAGGGCAAGGCCCGCAGCACAGGATTTTCCACACCATCCATGGCCCTGGGAAATGATTTGATTCAGGCGCTCGAGGTTCGTGGCGTCGTGTTTAGCACGGACTATGTTTGATTCGTATAATTTGGCATGAAAAAGCGGGTATTTCTGGATCATAGAGACGTACTTTTAGGATCCTGTCTTCAAAAGGCCCCGGTAATAAGGATTCGTCAAGGGTGGAAGCTGCCTTTTCCTAGCTAAGCGGGTTGTCCCGGTATAAACTCGTTTCCACCACGGTAACGAGAATTCTTGGCGGATAGACTGCTTTTACCGCTGACACAGACGGACTATAGGTTTTATGAAAATACCGAAGCGATTGAAGCCTTTGATAGATTCGCACATGATTGAAGATGTGATAGGCCAGCTGCAAAGCGGCAAAGAGGCAGAAGTTTACGTCGTCCGCGCGGAAGGCCAGCTTTGCTGTGCGAAGATTTACAAAGAAGAAAACAATCGCTCTTTCAAGCAAAAAACCCAATACACTGAAGGCCGTAAGGTACGCAGCACCCGGCGCGCACGCGCAATGGAAAGCAGCAGTCGCTACGGCCGCCAGGAACGTGAAGCCGAATGGCAGAACACTGAGGTTGATGCCCTTTATTTGCTTGCTGCAGCTGGGGTAAGGGTACCAAAACCCTTGGGTTACCACGAAGGTGTTTTGCTTTTACAGATGATAACGGATGAGGAAGGCAACCCGGCCCCCCGCTTGAATGATGTGGACTTAACAGCAGAGCAGGCGCGGGACTATCACCTCATCCTGATACGGGAAGTGGTAAAAATGCTTTGCTCGGGCTTGATTCACGGCGATTTATCGGAATTTAATGTCTTGGTGTCTGGCGATGGTCTGGTCATCATCGACCTGCCGCAGGCGATTCAAGCAACCGCCAACAATGGCTTTGGCCTCTTCGAACGCGATCTCGTCCAACTTGCGGCTTTTTTTGGTCGCTTCGCCCCTGATATTATCGAGACGAATTACGCCAAAGAAATTTGGAAATATTTTGAAAACGGCAAGCTTAAACCCGATACCAAGCTTAGCGGTCGCTTTGAAGGCAGCAACAAAAAGGCCGATGTTCGATCGGTATTGAACGAGATCGAAGATGCTCGCGAAGAAGAGATGGCAAAACGCGGGTTTCGTAAGGAACGCCAGTAAGCACACTGTCTGGTTTAAAAGCCAAGTATTGAATATAATTGATTGAGATAATGAGTTAAGGCGCTAGGCAATTTTTGGGTGACCGCAACGGCATCGGAATAGCAAGGGCTCTGGTGGGCAAAGTTATTTCAGCACATGCCTACTGCGCGGGTCTAGGTTCTGCTAAATTGGCTTGGTACTGTCTTGCTAGGAAGCCATAAAGCTTCTCTTACTCGGCAAGACGTAACCCTAAAATTCTGTTATCTTGAATACAGATGGGTCTATCGCAGGGTCTACGCAATCGGACTCAATGACGGTAGGCAAATCGACGAAGGTTAAACCACGCTCCTCACGCCCAGTGACAAGAACGAAGGCAAGCCTTTATTTTTTTAACTTAATTTTTGACAAAAATTCTTAGTGCCTACGTCACCTATGGATTAAAGCTTGCCACTCAAGGAACACTCTTATGGATATGCATCTTTATATTATCGTTTCCAATCGCAACAGCGTAACGCAACCCTATGAAATAGAATGGGGCCAGCAGGGTAAACTGATAAACATCCATACGACCGAAGCTGTTATTGAAGCCGCCGAGCAAGCGAAAAGCAAAGGCAGCAAGATTTTCGTGTACGAAATTAATTGCAAAAAACCCCTTAAAAGTCACATTTCCCAGGAAGTTAAAATTGCCGAGATCAATGCCGCCGAAGGCATCTTGGTATTTACCGATCATAATCTGATCTTTAGAAAAGCGCCCTTCGTTGCAAACCAAAAACTTCAAAGCAAATGGCATGCCCTGGAGCCGACCGAGCGCATTCTTTAATGAGTCGTTCCTCTTGGCGATAAAATGAACTCCGAGCAATCGGGGTTTTTTTTTGAAAGGCGCCTTGCCATCCCCATTTCCGCACAGTCCTAGACAGGCATACGGCGCCTTAGTTTGTGCAGGATGACGGTCGCTTCCTCTACCTTTAAGACTAGGCATAAGGCACCGTAACATAAACCAAATATGGCAATCGCCAAGGCTCCCGAGAAGAGATCGGGGAGGTGCAGGGGCCCAAGGAGGCGATAGCCTCCAGCAGCAAGGAGACCACTGCTCGTAGCCGCGAAAAAAAGCTTGGCGAGGAAAGTTCCGGGCAAGGACTGGAAGGGAATGGCAGCTTTCAGGGCCCGTCGCAGCAGAAAAAATTCGAGCATGGCCGCAAGCCCGGAAGCAAAGGGAATTCCCGCTGTCGCCAAAGCTCCAGGCATATTGATCAGACGCGGTAGATAGAGGGCAAAGACCAGGGCTCCAAGCGTGCTCGCCAGCACGCGGTAGATCGAGCAACGCAGAGGGGTTTTGGTGTTTTTTAGGGCATAGAATGCCGTGGCCAGCAGCCGTCCCTGGGTTGACGCCAGGAGGCCAAGGCCCGAAGCTGCCAGGAGTATCCAGACGTAACGGGTATCTTCATCCCGAAATTTTCCCGTTTTAAAGAGTGCCGCAGCCAAAACATTTCCCATCAGGATAAAGGCCAGTGCTGAGGGGATTATAAAAAATGCTACATGCCTCATGCCCTGATGGAGCTTTTTTGCAACCTGTTGGTCTTGATCGGCGGTCGCCATATCGATGAGATTACTGGCGGCGATCGCCGTTCCAAATAAACTTGTGGGCAGGGTGTAGAGGATTTGAGCATAGCCGATGGCGGCTAGCGCACCGGTGGGGAGGAAACTTGCTATCATCTGCTCGACGTAGCCATTGATCTGTATGATACCCCGCGACATAAGATTGGGAAAAAACCGGCTCAAAATGGTACGAACTGGGCCGGAGCTGAGGTCGAGCCCTGGCTTCATATCCTTTATATAGCGAAGCATGGGGGGCACTTGCACGAGGACCTGAAGAAAGCTCCCCACCACAGCACCCCAGGCCAGGTTCTCGGCAAACCTATAGGCATCCTCGTCTTTGAAGAAGACCAGAGTTGCTATCATGGCGCCATTCCACAGCACCGGTGCTGCATAGGAGACAAAAAACCGGCGATGACTGTTGAGAACACCCAAACAAAATGCAGAGATGACCAGGAGCCCGATACCTGGAAATAATATTCTCACGAGTTTGACGGCAGCCTCCCTTTTTTCGCCTTCGAATCCCGGAGCGATGAGCCCGATGAGAAGAGGCGTGGCCACGAGTCCTAGGACTACGAGGAGGGTCATAAGGAGGCTTAGCAGGGAAAGAATGATACCGGCGACCCGGGCGGCCTCCTTGGGTTCTTTTTCGCTGAGGCCAGCATAGACAGGAATAAACGAGGCCGACAAAGCGCCTTCCCCAAAGAGGTTCTGCAGGAGATTGGGAATGCGCAGCGCCGCACGAAAGACATCGGCCGCCGCAGTATTGCCAAAATAGTGGGCAAAGGCGCGCTCGCGCAGCAATCCGGCAAAGCGTGAGACGAGTATGCCGGCGGCGACAAATAGCGCTCCGCCCCGCGAAGGCCTGGTGTTGGTCTCTGTCGCCATTGGATGTCATCCCCTCTCAACCTTGCAAGCGTTCGATTGATGATAGATCAAAGCCACAGTTTCCTTAAGGTGAGATTTCACTTTTCACGCGGTGGAATCTCAGCCAAAAGGTAAGGCTTTGCTGGACTTCTCTTGGCTCATTCGCTTTAGCTGTGGCTCAGCCGAAAGATAGACGATAAAACTATAAAGGGCCCAAGCCTTCTAAATAGGACACCCCTTTCACTATGAATACTTCCTCATTTTTCGAAAGCTATAGCGAAAGGCTCGCGACCGATGTCGATATGCCTGAAGTTGATTCGTCCCAACTTGCTCAAGGCCTTGGCTGGCGTGTCATGTCCTCCAGACCGGCGCTGCGTATTGTTATCATTGGACTGGCCTGCCTTTCCGCCTTTTGTGGTTTGATGGGCCCTTATTTTCAAAAACTGTTTGTCGATGCCATCCTGCGCGAAAGTGATGCCCGGCTCCCGCTTTCCTCTCTTCTCACAAACATTTCCCTTGCCTTCGCCGCGCTCCTCCTTTCGCAGACCTTTGGCGTGATGTGCAAGCTTGTGTGTTCCCGCGAAGGCGTGATCATCAACCGTTGGCTTTCAAAAAGCCTTTATAACCATGGTCTCAAGCTCTCTCAGGCGAGCCGTCGTTCCAGGCCAACGGGTGAATTCGTCAATATCTTTGCTCAGGACGTCTCGGCTGTGACGATGATGGTTGACGAACTTTTGCCGATTGCCGTGATGTCCTTCATTCCATTCCTGGCTGCACCGCTGGCGGTGGGTTTTTATTTTTCTTTGCCTGTCCTGCCGCTGTTGATTGTCAGCAGTCTGAGTCTCAGCCTTCTCTTTGCAATGGCCTATCGGCAATCGGCTTTTTTTATAGCCTTTAAGCGATTGGCGACCGAACGCCTCGCCGTGGTCAACGAATGGCTGCAAAATATGCGCATTCTCCGCATTCTGGGTTGGACTGAAATTTTTGAAGAAAAGATCTTTGATCGTCGGCGCGTTGAGACTGTGAACCGCCTGGCCATGGTCACCAATGGATCAGCGATGAGCGCCTTCGCGCAGGTGGCGCCAGGACTGATTAGTATCACTGGAATTGCCAGCGTGGTCTTTACCCATAAACGGGTTACGCCCGGCGAGATTTTTGCACTGCTTTGGGTGCTGTCGATTTTTCTGAGTCGACCCATACGGTCGTTGCCCTTTAACCTTGTCATGCTTCTTGATGGATTGAGCTCGTGCCGGCGTCTGCAAAGTCTGTTTGCATTGCCAACCGAGGATCACACTCTAGTGCACTCGCACGCTCGGAATGGGGAGACAGCAATGGCTCTTGAGATCAAGGGCCTAAGGCTCGCCCTCGATGGAACGCCGCTCTTACAGAACCTTGACCTTAGCCTTCGGTCGGGAGAATTTGTTGCGATCATCGGCGAAGTCGGGGCCGGGAAAAGTCTACTGCTCGATTCCCTGCTGCGGGAGGCTCCGGCGCATTTTGATAGTTATTTTATAGATGGAAACGATGCCCTGGCATTGGACCTAGCGGATCTACGAAGGCACTTTGCCTTTGCCCCGCAGGATGGTTTCATCATGAGTTCGACGCTTCGCGACAATGTGGTCTTTGAATACGCGGCAGCCCGTGATTATGATGCGAGAGTTACGCATTCGTTGTGCCTTGCGGCCTTTCCACTGGAAAGGAGCGAGCTTAGGGGCGGCCTTGATACGGAAATTGGCGAGCGCGGGGTCAACCTTTCCGGCGGGCAGCGGCAAAGAGTGAGTCTGGCGCGCGCCCATTTTAGCGATCGGTCGATCATCCTTCTCGATGATTGCTTAAGTGCGGTGGATGTCGATACCGAGCGAAGCTTACTCGACCATCTTATCGAAGGCGCCTGGGCGAAAAAGACCCGTCTTCTCGTGACCCATCGGCTCAGCGTCCTACCGCGAGTCGATCGCGTGCTGGTGATGCAACAGGGTCGGTTCGTAATGGAAGGGACCTATGCCGAGCTGGTGGCAAGTTCCAAAGAGTTTCGGGAGCTGACAAGCAGCATGGAAATCAACGCCGTCGACTCAGTCGAAGGACAGACAACCATGGATTTTAAGGCGGAAAAGGCCGACGCCAAGGAGGCGGTAGCTGCAAAGGGAAAGGGAGGCAGTCATGAATAGTAAAGGGCCGCTGCACGAGGAAAAAGGCCATGCAAAATTAGGTCGCTTTATCGACGAAGAGGTGCGTTTTACCGGTCGTTATTCACGAAATGTACTCGCGACCCTGATGGAAACCTTTGCACCCTATAAGATCCTGACCTGGAGCTGCCTCTTGGTAGGAATGATAGCCCGGCTTGGTCTCCTGTCGACCGCGAATATCACCGGCTACTGGGCCGATTCCCTATGTGAAAACGCAAGTTTTTGTCACCAACCCCCGAGGTTCTTCGCGGGCTATCAAAACATCGATTATCTTCATCTGCTCGGCCTCGTTGTGCTTATCGGATTTTTCTGCAATGTTTTTTTTCGCGTCAGTATTTCGCGCATCGGCGCCAAAGCCGTAAGCACCCTCTACGATGAAGTGACCATGCGGGTCTCCCGATTTCCAATGGAGTTCTTCGATAAAACGCCGGTGGGCCGCATCATGAGTCGTTTTTCAAGTGATTATGCCTCGATTTTTCGAATGGCAGGCGGGCCGCTTGGAGAGTTCCTGGGGCTCGCTTTTGATCTTCTTGCGACGCTGGTCCTGATGTCGCTGGCAAGCATCTATTATGTGCCCATTGTACTGTTGGCCTGCGCGGCCTATTTCTGGCTCTATCGCTACCACACCCCAGCGATGCGGGCGAATCGAAGGCAATACGCGGCGGCGCGCAGCCCATCGGTTGCGCACTTCGCGGAGACTGTGCAGGGAGCTCGATTGATCAAGGTTTACGGCAAGACCCCTAGTTTCGTAAAACGCTTCGAGAAGCAGGTCAATACCTTTGCTCGGGAGCGACTGGCGCTATCCCTGTCAAGCCAGCTCTATTCCTTTCACATGGCGTTAGTCACGGCCGTGTTGCTCCTGGTCACAGGCTTGACAGGAATATTTCTCGTCTCGACCGGCAGAGTCTCAACGGGTTCGTTGGCGACGGCATTTACCTTTATCCTGGTCGTGTCGACCACAGTGCAGCAGTTCTTTGAATGGCTCGCCAACTTTGAGGAGGCCCTTACCGGTGTCGAACGGTTTGATAATTATTTGAGACGACCCCTGGAGCTGGGTTCTAGCCTGCCGGCAGATGCTCAGTATACGCCTAGCGTACGACGGATGAAAAAAGACTCGGAACGCAATTTTTCTCCAGCCGAAACTGGGGCCGAAGTCCGCATAGAACATCTTTCCCTTCGTTATGGTCCGGATTTGCCCTGGGTTCTTAAAGATATCAATGTGACGATTAAACCTGGTGAAAGGATGGCTATCGTCGGGCGGACAGGGAGCGGAAAGAGCAGTCTTATTCAGGCGCTTTATCTTATGTATCCGCCCGCCGAAGGGCGGGTGGTGATCAACGGAGTCACTCCTGACCTGTCAGCGCCGGAATCAGCGCCTCTGGCGAGGCAGGGTGCTGATCTTGAGCACTTTCGTAGGGGTATAGGTCTGATTCCACAGGATCCTACGCTCTTTCGCGGCACCTTGCGCGAAAATCTGGTCGCCACCAATTCGCCTGAATTTGATGCCCAGATTTGGGATATGCTGAAGACTATTGATCTGGACCAATGGGTGCTTGCCATGGGTCAGGGGCAGGCTCTGAATTATGAGATTGAGGAACGGGGTGGGAATCTATCGGCAGGTGAAAGGCAATTGATTTGTATGGCTCGCTGCTTTTTGTCTCGTGCCCCTTTGATTATTACGGATGAAGCGACCAGTGCAATCGATCCGGCATCAGAGGAACTACTGGTGAAGGCTTTGGAAGAAAGGACGCGGGGACGGACGGTCATCATCGTTGCCCATAGACTTTCAACGGTGAAGTCTTGCGATCGGGTTTTGTGGCTGGATCAAGGCAAGGTGCGAATGTTGGATGGGCCTGAGGTGGTGCTGCCGGTATTTGCCAATAGCGCGCTTTCTAAGTGATGGGGGGATTAGTTGGCAAAACTTCTAGGGGCTGTTGACGTTTGGCTACGCCAACGTCGAACATCCCCAGTAACGCA
>CAXSGP010000019.1:0-55142 GCA_964236955.1 uncultured Oligoflexus sp.
CTCCTCGCTTTAGCAGGCTTCATTACCTGGAGCAAAAAGGTGTAGCAGAACTTGTTTAGGAAAGCGTGAAAATCCTAGGGACCTGTTTAGCTTAGCGTGCAAAATAACTAGGTCTGGGGTTCAGCATAGAGTCCCACTTAACAGTTGCGCCTAGCCCCGCGAGAATAAGTACTATTGGCGATTTAAGGCATAATTCTGCATATTTTGTGCTCAGAAATGATATTATTTTGAGATTATAAGGAGGCGGCAACATGCTATGTCATTCAAAGAAATCGATTAGAACACCATACCTAGCCTTAGCTGCACTTGGTCCGTTTCTTGTGTTGAGCGTTTCTTGCTTGACCACCTACAGGGACGACTCAACTGATAATAAAAAAGCATTTCGCATAAATTGCACTCGGGAAATGCCTTCAAAAAAGATCGAAAAATGCCACGAAAAAGCTAGAGACCTGTGCCCAGAAGGTTATACGACTATTCCTGTACACACTCCGGAGGGTCCTCTTACTCGAGAGCCGGAGATAAGAATTATTTGCAATTAGGATATCCATGTTTTTACTCCTGCAAAAATGACAATCTAATTGCAATCGGTTAAGATTTTCTCATCTTAATCATGTCTTTCCCAGCCTCGGTTATACGGTGTCTCACAACGGCTGTTTGCGAGACACTGCCGCTGCAGTGCCTTGGCCACCGATCCAAGAGCCTAGTGGTACCCTTACACCAAAGATATGGCGTCTATTATACTAACCCACGAATAAAAAGTTCTGGCCTAATGGAAGACTCCACAACATTTGATGTGACAAAATCGAGACACAAAAATGAACTCGAAACCCTAAAAAAATCCTCAATAATAGTGGAGCATCTCTGGCCGCCCAGCTCCGAAGCATTCCCTGAGGAGTGGGGGCCCTTCATGCCCCTTTATTAAAGCCATCATCAGCCCACAGCTTTGCGTAGCTCGCGCACTTTTGCAAACTGCTCCAGCTCAAATTCCATTTGCGGCACCAGGAAATTGAAATAGGCTACCGTTCCATCCTGAACACCCATGGTAAAACCGGAATACAAGGCGGCCGCAATAAAAGCTCCTTCGGAAATGTCCTGGCCTGCCGACCATTGCACCAGTTCCTTTAAGTGCTGATGGGTACAGTTGCTGCGCTGCCAGCGGGAAAAACGCGAGGATTTACCAATGCTTTGTAAATATTTGGAAGCGGCGATCGCTTGGTTCAGATGCTTGGCTGCCCGTACAAAGTCCCTGCGCTTCATCGCGAATTCCGCTTTGCTGATATCCATCAGGCCATCGGCCGTTAAATGCGGAATTCTTGATAGGATCGATTCAAAAATTTTGCGGTTCATAGACTGGTCCTTCGGTTTGGTTTTAAGACGCTTCAAGCAATTGCGCTGATCCCCATCGTTTTGAAGGAATTTAGATTAGAAATTGATTAACTTGACGAGCCGACCCATAATATTTTTTGAAGCTTACGCCATGTTTCTAAGGGGATACAGGGGATGAGACAGTTTCTGTAGGCTATGGAGAACAGCCTAAATGGACTGACCGGAGCATCGGTAATGGCGGTTTCCCTGTACCAGCTTCCAAGCGCAAAAAAGCCTTCGCACGCAAGGCGCGAAGGCTGTTCATGCCTAGGCTTGAAACGCTATTTCTTTACCGACATCCATTCCACCAGATCGATCTTAGTGAGAATATGGGAGGGCTGCCTATTATTATCCAGCACAATTGCGAGACCCGATTTTAAGATCGTACCTTGAAGCGAGCTGATTGGGGTCGTGAACTCGACGGTGGGGACAGACCGTTCCATGAGACTGCGGATGGGGGCCGAGGCGTCCAAAGTTGAACTGAGGCCACGGATGAGGTTGTCTTCGGTTAGTAGGCCTACGAGTTGGCCCTTAGCGTCGAGAACGGGCAACTGGGAAATGCCTTTGGTCCGCATCAGGTCGATGGCCTTGGCCGCCGACTCTTCGCCCGAGATCGTTATCAAGGAGCGTTTTGGTTTATTGGCCAACATAACCTCGACGGTTCCCTTCATAGAGTCAGGACCCACGAATTCATTGTCCACCATCCACTTGTCATCGATGAACTTGGTCATGTAGTTACGAACGCCGTCGGCAAAGATCACGACACAGTTCTGCCCCTTCTTAAGCTGCTTGGCTTCCTTGAGCGCAGCCTGTAGCGCCGATCCCGAAGATCCCCCGCAGAGCAGGCCCTCTTCACGGATCAGTCGACGCGCAAGCAGAAAGCTTTGCCGGTCATTCGTCTTGACCCAGATGTCGACCAGCTTTCTATCGAGTACATCAGGGATGAAATCGTAGCCGATCCCTTCCACCTTATAGGAGAACACATCGGAGCCCCCGGCAAGGATAGAACCTTCAGGGTCGGCACCGACTATAATGCACTTGGGATTGACAGCTTTGAGCTTTCGGGCGATTCCCGTGATGGTCCCGCCGGTTCCCGCCGCGATGATCGCCATATCGATTTTCCCGTCGAGATCATCGAGCATTTCCTGAGCGGTATTGTCTTCGTGCACCTTGGGATTGGATGGATTTCCGTACTGATCGAGAATATGCGCGTTAGGCAGTTCCTTTTGCAGGCGCTTGGCGACGCTGATGTGGCTGTCGGGAGCATCCCAGGCCGCTTCGGTAGGAGTCCGGATGATCTCGGCGCCCAGAGCTTCAAGAACGACCTGCTTTTCCCGGCTCATCTTCTCAGGCATCGTGATGATAACGCGATAGCCCTTTACCGCTCCGGCAAGGGCGAGTCCGATTCCCGTATTACCACTGGTCGGTTCGATAAGGGTATCCCCTGCCTTGATGCGGCCTTCCCTTTCCGCATCCTCAACCATGCGGTAGGCAATGCGATCCTTGACGGAACCACCGGGATTTAAAAACTCGCACTTTCCATAAAGGTTACTGGTAAGGCCAGCAGAAACACGGTGCAGACGAACGAGGGGGGTACGGCCGATAGCCTCAAGGATATTGTCACGAAGCATAGTGATGTCCTCTGAATATAGGTGTTATGATATTGAGATTTCAGGGAATAGAAGAAGTTTTAGACACGACAGGGGGAAGGACCAGAGGTCTTGCTAAGGTCGATGGGCAGGGTCTGGGAACCTGTTTGTGTTGACACGAACACGGGCTCTGGCAAAACCAAATCATACATAAGGACGCCTCTTCATTGAAAGCCGCTCTAGGTTTATCACAGTTCAGACAAAGATTTCCAGCTTGTTTGACTGACCATAAATACCAAAATTCCCAAGAAATTCGTTGTTACTTTCCGACCATCAAAATCTTGACACCCTGCATCCGTTGACAGGCGCGGCCAGCAAGTGAAAAAATAGCTTAGAGTACGAGTCCTGAAACCAAAAATGACGAGGGATCCAACCTGGGGCCGATGGCATAGGGTGAGCCTTCCCCTTTAGAGTGTCTTCCTTTCCTGACGCAGCATGGTCTGACCTTTTGATAAAATTCAAATTAAAGCGGCAATATTGACATGATATCCCTATTTAACAGCCCTCCGCTCGCCCTGGACATAGGATCTTCTTCCGTAAAAGTCGTGGAAATGACCTCGGGGAAGAATAATAAATTAATGGGTCTCGGCCTGGAGCTTCTGCCTCGTGGCGTAATCGAGAATGGAGTCATCCGCGACCAGGAGGCTTTGATCTCGTGCATTCAGAAACTTTTCAAGCGCCTGGCTATCAAAACCAAGGGCCGGCGGGTCTCGATTTCCATTTCCGGAGTTTCCACTCTGGTAAAAAGGGTTTCGATGGCGCTCGCAACGGATGGCGATATGGACGAAGCGATCTTTGAGGAGGCCAAGCAGCGCTTTGCCCATAACCTCGAAGACATGTATTTTCGCTATGAGGAAATACCCTCGACTTTTGTCGGCGAAGGCGAGAAAGCCTACATCCTCGTCGCTGCAAAAATCGATATGGTCGAGCAGTATATTGACCTGATCCACAAATTGGACCTCAAGGTTGGCATCACCGACTGTGATGCCTTTTGCCTGACGAATATGTTCGACTTCAATTATCCTATCGCTGATGCCCTGACAGTTGCGATTAATATCGGGGCGGCGTCGACACAAATCGTCTTTCTCTATAATGGAGAATTTCTCTATAGCCGCGAGATCTTTATGGGTGGCCATGAGATAACGCAAAAAGTCGCCGACTTTTTGAAAGTCGATTTTGATAATGCCGAGTCGCTGAAGATATCGGCTTCCCTTGGCGAGCAGGCCATTGCGGAACGCATCAAACCAGCGATTCAGGAGATCAACGACCAGCTTGCCGTCGATATCAACACCACCGTCTCCTACTTCATGCAGGAAGAGATGTCGGGACGCTTTGAAAAGGTCGATCATATCTTTTTGTGCGGCGGCGCCTGCAACACGCTCAATCTGGGAACAACTCTTTCGTCGGTCCTTAGAGCGCCCGTGCAAACGATCAACCCCTTTCAAAGAATCGATATCAAGCCCTCCGGTATCGACATGGATTACATTATGACCCAAGGGGCATTGTTCGGAATCTCAATCGGGCTCGGTCTACGCGATATTTCAGAGGTCTAACGGAAGGGCTTCCCATGATTAAGGTCAATCTCACTCCCTTCGAAGAACTGGATAATCCACGCTGGTGGATTCCGGATGCCTTGGCATTGGCTGTTATCATCCTGCTGACCTTTGGCGGGGTGTATCTGTATATCGATTCGATCGAGCGGGAAATCGCGGCGGAGGAGGTCGAAAAACAAAATATGGTTACCGAAACGGCCAACCTCCAGGGCGAGGTCTCGAAGTTCAATGATATGAACAAGAAGATCGCGGCCCTCGACAATCGAAAGAATTCTCTGAAGCGAATCACAGAATCCAAGCTTATCCGCTATCTGCCGGTGATCCTTATGGAGAACATTCAAAACCTCAAGCCCGACAAGGTCTGGCTGAAGGGTATCGCCTTTGTTGACAGGAAAAAAGACGAATTAGGTGCACCGCCGACGCCGCCGCCTGCACCGCCGGCTCCAGCACCGACCGATGGCAGCGCCCCTCCTCCTCCCGCTGCTGCGCCCGTAACGGCAGGAGTCGATCTTAGCCGCGCACCAAAGAATGTTGATTTCCCCGTGACTATAGAAATTACCGGCAGTGCGGCGGATAACGTCGCGATCGCTGAATTCATGCTGTCCCTCAAGGGCACTCAGAACCAAAGCTTTGAGAAGAGCGATTTGAGGACCCAGCTCTTCTTTAGCGATGTCGGGATTGTCTTCTCGGCGATCAGTACCGAGGCGAATGAGAAGCAAGAGGGCGATCATGAACCCGTGACCTTTAAATTGCTGCTGAACTTCAAAGAAAAGTTGAGCTCGCCACAGGAAGGCAAATTTAGCCAATTTATCGATCAATTTAATCGGACTGGACAGGCCAGTATCAATTAGGGGTAGCCCGTGGAATTCGAAGAGATTGCCGACAAATACCGAGCCTTCAAGCCGCAGATGCGCTATGGACTCATCACGCTTATCGGGGTGATTCCAGCGATAAATATGTGGCTAAATTCCGGCGATGCGCTCGAATCGAGGAAGGTTCAGGTCGAATCTGAGCTCCAGGCGGAGCGGCAGACCTTTGAGGATGCCAAGCAGAAAGCCGCTGAACTGCCGGCCTTGGAAGCCAAGCTCTCGGAGATCGAAGGTGAATTGGTAAGGGCAAAGGAATTTCTCCCCGATCGGATTGAAATCGACGCCGTGCTGAGTTTTATCGGATCGCTTGAGAAAGAGCTTGATGTAACGCTGGTTAAATTCACGCCCGGTGTGGAAGTCCCCGGACCGGCCGGGCTGGAATATAAAGAGCTGCCGGTCGATATTCAGATGAACGGGACCTTCGTAAATACGATGCGGTTCATGGATCGATTGGTTCATATGCAGAACCTAACGCATATGAGGAACATACAGTTCAACGCCCCTGAAAAGGTCGTTGACGCCCAGACTCCCGCATCGAGCGGACCCGACGCGCCTCTTCGAGTCTCGAGCCAGGCCCGACTTATCCTTTTTAAAGGTATGTGACGCATGATGGTAAAGCTGAAGATCTTGGGAATGGGACCTTTCATGCTGATGCTCAGCTTCAGAGGCGCCACTGCGTTTGGAAAAGATACGCAACCCAAGACCCGGGTCGTGGATCTCAATCAAATCGATCTTGAACAAGTCGAGGACAATTGGGAAAACACGCCAGCCAATGCTCCCGTCAATCTCAATGGAGGTCTAAAGATCAAGGATATTGTTGAACCTAGCAACGAATACACCTACGCTTCCTTTGGAAAGCCGGACCCCTTTGCTTATCCTCAGTATCGAAGCAAGTTGGCGGCCGGGAATGGCCAGGAGACCGAAGCGGGAGCCGGAGCGACCATCGGTATTATTTCGTCGAATGAGATCGCCATTCGTAGTCCCTTGCAAGCCTATCCTATTGATGTTCTAAAGGTAAAAGGCGTCTGGCAGCTGGCCGATGGTGACATGCGGGCGGTGGTAATGACCCCTAAAAATGAAGGGGTGGTCGTTAAAAACGGTGACCCGATGTCATCGGGAAAAGTTCTCAAGATCGACAAGGATGCTTTGGTCGTGAGGCTCTATCGACTTCGTAAAGACGGCGTTAGGGAATTCGATGACAAGCTGATTCCTTTTGGTGTTCAGACGCATCAGGAACGGGGCATTATCAAGCTTGCTCCAGGCAAGGTCGCACAGTTTCCCGGTATGGACAGTCCAGCAGATAGCGTGGTTCCTGAAGGTGCCGCCTTTCCCCCCGTACCGGCTGGACGTGGTGGTGCTCCCGGAACTGCCGGTGCTCCCGGAACTCTCGGTGCTCCCGGGGACGCTCAGCGACCGCCGGCAGCACCCCAGTTGCCAGGGGGAGCGATCCCTGCTGCTGCTCCTCCCGCTCTTGGCAAGGCGCCTGATCCCTACATTCCGCCTGTCCTGACGCCAAAGAAACCTTCTTCGGGTCGACCTGGGGCAACCAACTAATTGAAATAGGGCTCTCATGGCCATGAGGTATTTTTTATGAACACTCGCTTTTTGATTCGATTGCTAACTCTTACAAGCTGGTTTCCCATAGTCGCCTGTGCCTCATCCGATGAGGGGAAAGAAGCAAGTGAAGCCGTTGCCGGCAATGAAGAGTCAGCGGAAGAAGAAAACATCGATACTACCTTGGATGGCAATGCTGTAGCCAGCGACAGTATTGAAGGCGATGGCAGTGGCAATGAAGCAAGCGCTGACAAGGGTGGTGGCGACGCCAACTTCGATAGCAGCGATGGCGAAGCGAATGGCAATGAAGCCGGCAGCAAGTCTGCAGCTGATGAAGGTGCCACTGACAATACAGATGATGAAGCTGTTGCCGAAAAGAGCATCAAAGGATTCGAGGCTGATGGGAACGGCGGGAATTTTGCGACCAATGCCGCCGTAGGTCTCGATGGTGCCAACGCCGTAGCCGGTACTGAAGCGGCAGGCGAAGCCTTTAAAAATACCGCTATCGATACGGATGCCTTTTCAAATTCTGCCAATACGGCTGAAAATCCCCTCGCCGCCAGCCCGGCCCCCGCAGCTGTGGAAGCACCGCCGGCTCCGCCCCCCGAACCCGCTCCGGCACCCCTGGCAGTGGCTCGGGCCCCTGCACCTGAGGGTGCGGTTCATGAAATCGAAGCGACTCCGGCCAAACTTTTTTGGGTCGGATATAAAATCAATCAGGCCCGCAAACAGCTCAACGTTGAAATCGTTACGAAAGGACGCCCCGAATATGAGATTTTTGAGCAGGCGAACCGGGGGCAGCAGTCAGAACTTATCATTCGATTCTATCATACGGGCCTTCGCCGCAAGCTTCATTGGGATGTGAACTCCAGCGAATTTCGGTCGCCGGTCGCCTATATAAGGATGAAAGAAAAACGGGACGAGGGTTATGTCGATCTCGTGATCACCCATCGTGACAAAGTTGAACCCCTATTTTATGAAAAAGACGGCAATTTCCTCTTGTCCTATACGATTCCCCAGCGCTACTCTGCGGCCAAAGCCCGACCGATCATGCAAGTCAAGGATAGGGCAATCAGTCTGCAGGGGGAACGACCTCTCGCGAGGCCGGCATTGGTCGTTTCAAAGCTTCCCGCTGTTGGTTTCCCAAGGTATGCAGCTCTTTTCAAAGCGCCTCCCAAACTGGAACCGATTCGACGCTTTTTGAACACGTCCAAGGCCATAGGCAGGGCCAAGGACGGTTTGCCTGAAAGCTTCACCAAAACCATTCCCGTCAAACGCGCGGGCGAAATTCTAAGCCGCAGGACTTTGGTGGGTGTAGCGCAGGATGATTTGGAAAATGCCGCTGACGAAGGATCTGGCGAGAACGCCGCAGGCAATACGGCTAATGCCAATACCGAGAATGCTAATAGTGCCAATGGCGGCAATTCCGCCAGCGACAGCAATAGCTCGAGGAGTGGTAACACCGTCAGCAACTCGGCAAATGCCGAGAGCAACGTCAGCCCAAGCGGCAAGGCCGGCAACGCTAATGCCAGCGAAGCCAACGAGGCTCAGAACAACGCAAGCGGCGCGGGTGATCTGGGCGGAGATTCCAATAGCGACGCGAGTGCTTTCTCCAATTTTGATGATAAAGCCGAAGGAGGCTCAAACGAAAAGCCCGGCAATTTTCAAGATGACAATAACGTTTCGAATGAATCGCAGAACGCCTCGCCCAGTCCCGCTCCTATCAACGCGCCAATGATGAAGGAAGAGGCCCAGGAAGTCGATCCGCAGGAAGGCTCCGGCCCCAAGGCCCAATACACCGGTAAGCCGATCTTCATGGAATTTTATGAAGCTCCTTTGAGTCTGGTATTAAAGGGGTTTTCAGAAGAAACCGGCAATAACTTTGTGTTTCCCGCCACCATCGGTGAGACGCCGGTGACTGTGCACTTTAAAGGAGTGCCTTGGGACGAGGCGCTCAAGGCGATACTTGAGACTTACAGCCTGGGTATGGTGCGGATAGGCGACAACGTGGTGCGGGTCGACAAGATCGCTTCCCTCACGGGATATATGCAGGCGCTTGAAGCCGCCAAGCAATATGAGACCCGAAGGATACCGACCAAGGTCATGGTCTTTCGACTGAATAACGCCGTGGCGGCCAATGTCAAAGATAAGGTCGGTATTCTCCTGGCCCGCGATATCGAAATCGACAGCCGCATTAAAATATCCGACGATGATAGAACCAACTCTGTCGTTATCGAAGCACCTGAAATTATTCTGGCTAAGGCGCGTGCGATCATCCAACGCCTGGACCTTGAGACGCCGCAGGTCGAAATTACCTCGCGCATCGTCGAGGTGCAAAAAAGTCAGAACAGTTTCTTCGGCGTGTCATGGGGCAATAACTTAAACTTTGATCCGGGCCGGGCCCTCGGCTTCGGAACCTTGAATTTTCCAAACTCGGTGGCTTCCAATTTTAGCGTCGATCCGGGCGTGTCCGGTGCTCAGACCATCGGTAACTCCCGCTTTCGCTTCGGTAGCCTCAATAAGTTTCTTGACCTCGATCTTCTCTTGAAGATGGAGGAAAGAAAAGGTACTTCCGATGTCCTGCAATCCAATCGCGTGCTCGTGCTCGACGGACAGAAGGCCACAGTCCTTGCCGGTAGCTCTCAGTTCTTCCGCCCTGCTGCCGGTGGTAACGTCATCAACCCCGCTGCCGGGACCACGGTCGGCTCCAGCGGATTGTCAGAGATCACCTTTAACCTCCTGCTCGAGGTCACTCCGCAGGTAACGGCGCTCGGCAATGTGATCATGAACCTGCTGATCACCAGTGATACCCCTGGCGATGTCGCGGCCGGCGGCGATACGCTGGCGAGTAAAAGTAGCCGCAAACTCAATACTCAGATGGTGCGTGGCAATGGTGAGACGGGTGTTATCGGCGGGATCTATGACACCAAACGCACCCAGTCGATCGCCGGCATTCCCATACTCTCGGATATACCGATTATTGGAGCCCTTTTCCGATCGACCACGACCAGCGTCAGCCAGACCGAACTTTTAATCATGGTCACGCCGACGATCGTCTCCGGTCCAAGTGAGAAGAATGATTCGAGCGTATCGAACGCCTACAACGATCAAACGACGATACTGTCTCAAAAGCAACCCGCTGCTCAAGGGAAGTTATAATGATGCAAAAAACTAAGATCAAACGAACGGTTTTTTCATTCATAAGCCTTAGCCTGGCCACTCTGCTGCTGGGCGCGTGCTCCTACCAACCCGAAGATGCCGGGCAATGTGCACTGGTTTGTGGGAATTCGATCATAACGGGGAACGATCAGCCCGTCTCCATCAGCCTTAAAACGCCCATAGTACAGACCGAATGTGCGACGGCCCTGGCTGGAACTGCGGTTGGACCCTTTCGTACCGGCTTTCTTGTCGGTGAGGCTATCCTTGATCAATCGGGGAATCCGGCTGGGGTGAGACCGGTACCCAATATCAGCATTGAGCCTCTCCTCATCGGCAATCGCCCCATCGTCAACAATGAAAACGATGCCGATACCCGCTATCGGGGCTTGCTCACCCTCAAACAGAATTGGTGCTCGGACTCATGTGGAGTTGTCATGCTCGATACCATAGGTCAATGTCCCGGCGTCTCAGGTTCGGATGAACTCACTATTCAGATTCACAGCGGCGCGCTGTTCAGTGATCCGGCTTCCTTTCCTATAACGACTAAGGCTCCCGATCAGTAGCCTGCCAAAGGACAACACGATGGGTTTAGACCCTCAACTTATTCTGGAAAAAAAGACTCTCAGCAAGTCCGAACAGATTGCCGTCGAACATTATAAGAAAAAGCCCGATGGTCGGGGATTTTTTTCCGTAGCCGAAATTATGGCCAAACATCAGGAGTGGAATGAAGCGATCCAGCTGCTTGCCTTCGGCCTGGAGCGCCACCCGAGCTATTCGGTAGCACGGGTCTTTCTCAGTCACCTTTTGTTTCGCCGGCATAATTTTTTTGAAGCCTGGGCCGTACTCGACAAAAGTCCGCTGTCACTGAAGACCAACCTCACAGCGCAGCTCCTAAGGCTGAAACTCGCGGTTCTGCTGGGACGTTTCAACGATGTCAACGAACTCGTGAAAGAACTGTCGCAGCAGGATTTTCAAGAAAGCGAGACGCAGCTTATCATTCAGCAGCTGGCGATCAAACCGTTTGGTCAGGTGCGCCGTGACTTTGCCGACTTTCTCAAGGTTTCCTTTCATGGGCTGCCTCAGGACAACGGACCGGCAGCGGTCATACCAGTCTATAAGTCGGTGGCGACCTTTCTCAAAGCGGCCAACCGGGAGGAGGAGGAAGCTCAGGCCAGTTTTCGGGAGCGTGTCGCGAAAGGTTTTTTTGCAAGTTCCATTCAAAGTCTATTTAGTAAGCCCCTGACCATGCCGCACCCCGAACATAGTGATATCGATGATTTGACACGTGCGCGCCTGCTCCGTCGCCAGGGCCTTTATCGGCGAGCTGCGGATATCTATCAGGGTCTGGTGCGAACCGCGCCAAACAATGAACTCTTAAGACGGGAATACAGCGAGATCTGCGATCTCCGTGACACGCAAAAAGAAATTGATATGAGGCTGAATCCTGAGATAGTAGAAAGCATGGAGAAAGTCCGAAAGATCGACGATAAGATTCGTATATTAAACGACTTGCTTAGCCGCTTGGATGCACGAACCGATGAAAACTGCCTCTAAAATCAAAATACTTATAGCCCACGGGGTCAATCTCGATTTATTGGGGCGTCGTGAACCTTCGGTTTACGGCAGACATACGCTCGCCGATATAGACCTTAAGCTTCGGCAGTTATCCCCAGCACTGGCAGCTGCTTTCGAAATGCCGGAGGTCGAGCTTAGCTTCTTTCAATCGAATCACGAGGGCCTCTTTCTCGACGAGCTTTCCAAACCCTGGGCGGCGGCGATCATCAATGCCGGGGCCTGGACCCACACCTCGCTCGCGCTCGCCGACAGACTCATCGCGCTCTCCCTGCCTTTTGTCGAAGTGCATATTTCCAACCTCGCCAAACGCGAGGCGTTTCGGCATCATTCCTATGCGGCAGGCCATGCGCTAGGGGTCTGTTACGGCTTTGGTATCGATTCCTATACCGCGGCCCTGAGTGGACTATACGCGGTATTAGCGCCACGCATAAAAACGTAGGGTTCGTGAATCTTTAGCCCGGCCCCTTCTCCGCTGGCTCCAAGTGATCCGATATTGCATCAAAACTTAGCCTGGTCATCACAATGCCGCCCTCGCGTTGCTGCTTGTATTCATGAGTCGATTCAGGCAAGGTTTATCTATTAAAGCTGAATAACATGGAAGAGGACGTGCTTATGAAGCGTGCTGTCTTCAATCAAAAGGGTGGAGTTGGTAAAACTTCAATTACCTGCAATCTCGCTGCGGCCATGGCTAAACTGGGGCGTAAAGTTCTGGTTGTGGATCTCGACGCGCAAGCGAATACCTCGAAGTATTTGCTAGGTGATCGTATGGACAGAGTGCAATCAACCATTGTTGATTTCTTTAATTCAACCTTAAGTTTTCGCTTGTTTCAAGATTCCTTAATGGACACGATCTATGAAACGGCCTACCCAGGACTTTTTGTAATTCCAGCCCATGACAGTCTCAAAGAATTGCAGCCAAAACTTGAAGGCCGTTACAAGATTTTCAAACTGGGTGAAGCGATCGATGTGGCCCGCGAAAAGCTCGGCTTCGATGAAGTTCTGTTTGACACGCCCCCCGCACTGAATTTTTACAGCATGAGTTCACTCCTCGCAGCTGACCGGGTTTTAATTCCCTTTGATTGTGACGCGTTTAGTGAGGATGCTGTCGATCAGGTGATGATTGCTGTGGACGAAGTGTCGCAGGATCATCGACCCGATCTCAGAGTCGAGGGCATTGTCATCAATCATTTTCAAAGTCAGGCGAAACTGCCGAGAACGACTATAGAAAGGCTGCTCAAAAAAGGCCTTCCCGTACTGGAACCCTATTTAACATCTTCGGTGATTATGAGAGAAAGCCATAGTGAGGGAACACCGCTTGCTTACTATAAGCCAAGCCATAAACTCACTCTAGAATTCATGGCATTGGCTCAAAAACTTATCAATGCCGAAACGATTCTCGCGGCGACCCCTTTACTTCCGGTTCGTAAGCCGAAAAAGAAGATGGATGCGGAGATTTAACAAAAGGATGTTTTAATGACGGAGTCGGCGCTTCGCTATTTAAATGAGGTCGAGTGGCTGGCGGCCGGTCACCAGATTCCCCGTTGGCATGATCGTGGTGTCCGTCACGGCTTTGAGGGCTTGGGGCATGAACTCCCGCCCTTTGGTTTGCATCTGAAGCAAATTCATTCGACTCACATCGTTGAAGTCAGCGAAGAAGGATCGCAAGGCTTGATGGGCCAGGGGGATGCTTTGGCAACCCTGCTACCGACCCATCGGATTGCGGTAAAAACAGCAGATTGTGTACCCATACTTCTCTTTCATCATGAATTTGTGATGGCTATCCATGCCGGATGGCGCGGTCTCGCCCAGGATATTATTGGCGAGGTTACAAAATTTATTGCGGCAAAAGGCTTTGCTCTCAAAGATTGTGAATGGGGTATAGGCCCCAGCATTTCCCCCGAAAGCTACGAAGTGGGTCCTGAGCTTGTTGAAGCCTTTGCGCAGCTGCCCCGCTATCGCGAGGATTTGAGCTGGGCCTTAACGAAAGGGCCTGCGGACCGCTGGCATTTGGATCTTGCTGCGCTTTGTGTCTTGACCTTAAGACAGGAGGGGGTGGTGCCGCATCACATCAGCGTGATTCGTTCCGATACAAAAGGCAACAAAGAACTTTGGCATTCCTATCGACGAAATGGTGAGCATGCCGGCCGCAATTGGTCATGGATTGAACATGGCTCCGCATCGTTGACAAGTTTGGGCCTGAGCTGAAATCTTCGAAGAGACTCGCCATTCAAGCGGTCCTTCGCCCCATCCCCTGTGACTCATCATTTGCGTTGATCCCGAGTTAAATAGCAAGGGCAGGCCCGGAGAATTGTGGGGAAACTCGGCTATGTCTTGGGCTACCTCCTGCCTTGTGTTAAAACCATGGGGATAAATAAAATGATGCGAGGGTGAGCGAAAATGGGTGTTCTGATAAGTGCGCAAGGTCTAAGCAAGTCAATGAGCCACAAGGTCCTGTTTTTCAAGCTGGATATGACTGTGGAAGACGGCGAAAGACTAGGCATCATCGGTCCCAATGGAGCCGGCAAAACCACTTTGCTGAAGATATTGGCGAATCATGAAACGAGTGACGAGGGCCTGACGTCTCGTAAAAAGAACCTAAAGCTCGCATATGTCGTTCAGCAGCCCGAACTTGTGGCTGATAAAAACGTCCTCGAAACCCTTCAAATCGCAGGGGAACGCGAGGGCCTGAGCCCCGAGATGGCTTCGGTCGAATCGCAGAAGATGGCGAGCCGTCTTGGATTTGAAGATCCTTATCAGGAAGCGGGTCGATTGTCAGGTGGTTGGAAAAAGCGTTTGGCCATAGGCGCAGCGCTTATGGGCGGCCCCGATCTTGTGCTCTTCGATGAGCCCACCAACCATTTGGATTTACGTTCGGTGCTTTGGCTCGAGGCCTTTCTTCGGGAGGCCCCCTTCGCTTGGGTTGTCGTCAGCCATGATCGACTTTTTCTCGACCGAACTGCGAAGCGCATTCTTGAGATCAATCCGATGTACCCAGGGCATAGTCACGGTGAAACCGGCAATTACAGTGTTTTCATGGAAAAACGTTTCGTCTATTTGAAAGACCTCGCGCAAAATGCAGCGAGTCTTGCCAACAAGCTTAGAAAAGAGGATATCTGGCTGTCGCGCCAACCTAAGGCGCGCGGTACGAAATCGCAGGCCCGAATCGATGCGGCGATGACCATGAAAGCTGAGATGCAGGATCTCAATTCGAGGCTTAAGACCACCAGCAGCGATATCGATTTTCAAAACTCCGGCCGTAAAAGCAAGCAGTTGGTCGTCCTTAAGGGCATCAGCAAAGCCTATGGCGATAAAAAGCTGTTTGAAGATCTCGATTTCATCATCGCTCCCAAGATTGTTCTGGGTATTCTCGGCGATAACGGAACGGGGAAGTCGACGCTTCTCAAGATCATTCAGGGGGAGATCCCGGCTGATAGCGGCGAAAGGACGATTGCGCCCAATCTTGAACTTGTTTACTTCGATCAGGGACGCGAGTCACTCAATCCCGAATGGACACTGAAACGGGCGATAAGTGAAGGCCACGATTCGGTGATCTTTCAGGATCGGCCGATCCACGTGGCGTCCTGGATCAGACGCTTTCAGTTCCAGGTCAATCAGCTCGATCAGAAATTAAGCTTCCTCTCCGGTGGGGAACAGGCAAAAGTCCTGATTTCACGTCTTATGCTGCGCCGCGCCGATGTCCTCCTGCTCGATGAGCCGAACAACGACCTCGATATCGATACGCTTGAAATTCTTGAAGAAAGTCTTGAGGATTTTCCTGGCGCTATCATCCTTATTTCCCATGATCGATATCTATTGGAGCGTTTATGTTCCCACTTCCTTGCGATTCAGGGCAATGGGTCGATCCAGGCCTATGCGGATTATGAGCAATGGGAACGCGTCTTCCTCGAAGAAGGCAAACCCAAAAAGGAAAAGGCCAGTGGCGGTCAAGCGGCTGGAGGAGGCCGGACTAAGGCTTCGAAATCCGGCAAACTTTCTTACAATGAACAGCGTGAACTCGACTCCATGGAAGAGACGATACAAAAGGCCGATCATGAGCTGACGGAAGCTCAAAAAGCCTGTGAAGCGACCGCAACCCAGTCTTCGGGGCTGCTTTTAGCCACTCAGAGGCTGCAAGCCGCGCAATTGACTCTCGATAATCTCTACGAGCGCTGGGGCATTCTCGAGGGCAAACTCGCCGGCAAAAAATGAAGCGCTGTAAACTTTTAATTGGGAACGCTTAAGTATAAAGCTGCACTCAAGTTTTCCCAGAATAATTCCGACTAGGGAAAGTCGAGAATCATTCTGGGAGTCTTCCATGCGATTTAATTCGGTTTTAGCCTTAAGTTTTTGTCTGCTGGCTTTCAGCTGCAAAAAAGGAAACAAAGACAAAGACAAAGATAAAAGCCCCGGCCCTGAAGTTGCGGAAGAATCCACCATGGGTCCTGATAAGGGCACGGATACAGCTGCCGGTGGCAACACATCAAGCCCCACTGCGGAGGCAAAACCAAGCCCTGAAGCTCCGGCAAATGCGGGCGGTACGGCTCCCAACCCAACGACAGATCTGCCTATGAGCTGCCGGATTGCTGTCGATTGTACGCAGGCGCTCCCGGAATTGCCAAAAGCGACAGGTTTTAAGAAAGCTGAAAATACTCTGCGAGCTGTCCTTAAAAACGGTGTGCACCGGGCTCGGGACGTTATGGCCAATCAAGGCCAGGATCCTATACTCATCGCTAAATTTGCTTATACTATCGCTGTCGATGCGGATATTAAAGGTGAAGATGTTGATATCTATATGTCGAAAGGTTGCGAAGGCGGCTGGGAGAAACTCGGCACCCAGGTGACGTCTTCAAACCCTGCAGGCAAGAAAAAAGTGGTTGATGGTGTCGAGGACACGGGTGGGTATGTGATGGTGGCGCTGAGCAAACTCGGAGTCGCAAACCTGGCGGTGGGACGGCATCGCTTTCTCTTTGTCCTCAAAGGAAACAATGATACGACCGAACTCTACGTCGAGATTTTGCCAAAGAAAAATGCCGTGGTCGTGACCGATATCGATGGGACATTGACCGCTTTCGAAGAAGCCGCCGCCGTCGAAATTCTTGGCGTTCATCCGGAATCCCATGTCGGTGCGTCCGACATGATACGCTCGTTTTACCATCGCGGTTATAATATCTTCTACCTGACCGCCCGCCCTTCCTTTCTCATGGCAGCGACTCGCGAATGGTTGAATATTCGTGGCTTTCCACCTGGAGTCATTCACACCACCAATCTTAAAACCGGCGCGACCGGTGAAGCTGCTGCGGCATTTAAAGTCAATGAGCTTGCGCTGTTGAAAAAGAACACAGGCATTGTTCCCGCCTATGCATTTGGCAACAAGCCCTCGGATGTTAAGGCTTTTGCCGATGCCGGCATACCAACGGCAAATAGTTACTTCTACAAAATCCAGGGGGATATGACCGGCGCGATAGTCAACAATGACTACCGTACGCTGATTCCTCTCGCGCAGGCTGCGCCTTCCTTCTGCCCCTGATCCCAATGGAATGAATAAGCATAAACCCTCAGCCCCTGCTGAGGGTTTTTTGTGTTAAGACTAGGTAAACATCAAAAAAGACTGATAGCGAGAAGATGAGACCCGCTCTGGTGAGCGTCCTAATCCGCTTGATATTCCACGAGGAAAGCTATTGAGCTGGGACACCGCTCTCTGCAATACTAACGATTTGTTGGTCTATAGCTGAGGGTGGATTATGAGCAAAAAGCGATCGATAGCCGTGCTTTGCAGTGGTGGAGATGGTCCTGGAATGAACGCAGCATTACGCTCGGTCGTACGCAGTGCTTATAAGTCGGGATATGAAGTCTACGGCGTCTATAAAGGCTATGAGGGATTGATCGAAAGGTCGGTCATTCCCCTGGATCTTGCTTCGGTCGGCAACATCATTCAAAGGGGCGGGACCTTTATCTACACCTCCCGTTCCCCTCGCTTTATGGAAGCCCGTTATAGGGCCCAATCGGCGCAGTATATCGCTGAGCTGGGAGTGGAAGGGCTCGTTGTGATCGGCGGCAATGGATCGTTTAATGGCGCCTACCTCCTCCACCAGGAGCACGGCATTCCAGTCGCGTGCATCCCCGGAACGATCGACAATGATATTCAGGGCACCGAATTTTCCATAGGATTCGATACAGCAACCAATACTGCGGTTGAAGCCATCGACAAGATTCGTGATACCGCGACCTCTCACGAACGCACCTTCCTCGTCGAAGTCATGGGTCGATCAGCGGGGGGCATTGCCATCACCGTTGCCATCACCACAGGTGCCGAGGCCGTTATATTTCCGGACCGGGGTGTTGATCTTAGCGAAGTTGCAACAGCTGTCACCCGTGGAGTGGCCAGGGGCAAGAAATCTTCGATCATCATCGTTGCCGAAGGCGAAAAAGAAGGCCTGGGGCACGGTTATCAAAAGATTCTTAAAGAAAAGCATCAACTCGATACGAGGCTCTGCATACTGGGACATATTCAACGTGGTGGCAATCCCTCGGCCCGTGATCGTTTCCTGGGATCCATCATGGGAAGCATGGCGGTTAAAGCCCTGCAGGAGGGGGAAAAGGCGGTAGCGACTGTGGTCAGACAAGGTCAGTTCACTCTGGCTCCCTTGGAGGAATGCCTCAACAAACGCAATGATTTTGACAGCTCGCTGCTTGAGCTGCTCAATACCCTTGCCCTTTAAAAGGAGCTTCCATGGCTCTATTTCCCAATGATCTCGATATTGCTGTCATCAATGAGAAATGGCTGCCACAGCTGGACAAAGACTTAGGGCTTCGCGTCACTGCTGTCTCGGGCAATGGGCTCAGCGCCGAACTCACGGTCAGCAAAGACCTCCTGCAGCCCTTCGGTGTGATGCATGGGGGGGTAAGCTGTGTGCTTGGCGAAAGTATGGGATCCATGGCGGGAGTAATGACGCTTAAGGATCCTCATACCACCGTGGTGGGCCAGAGCCTCTACGCCCTGCATTTGAGGCCGGTCCTTGAGGGGACGACACTCATCGTTGAAGCCAGTGCGCAGCATATAGGTAAACGATCGCAAATCTGGGACATAAATCTAAGGGATAAAGCGACCGGCAAGCCGACTGCAAAAATCACCCTGACGCTTGCCGTGATCGACAAGCCAAGTTCAGGAACCTTAGCTTTAGGCCATGAGAGGGAGGAGTCTCGCGTGAGACCCTTCTCAAGTTGAGATAAAGGTGTAGTAATAAGCCGGTGGAATCTCTTCATTCGATTGGAAGAGGAGGACGATTAGCTCATGCCTGTCGTTGCCGTTCGAATTGAGTATGATGGCATGGCTTTCATCAAAGAGTTTAAGGGCCAGCTTATGGCCCTCGTCACCCGGTTGAAAAAAGCGCATGATCTCGTGTCGCGCCAAAATCTGCCCCGAAAGATCCACCGATAGGCAAAAAACGTGGGCGTCATGGCCGTAGCGGAGCTGCTTAAGTTTATGATGATCGCTCTTGCCAGAGGTGATCAGGTTGTCCCGCCTGATTTCCAGCAGAGTTTCCGCCAGCCGGAGGGCTTTGGCTTCAAGCTCTTCGGACAGACCCGCCTGGGCGATATCCTGGCTCAATCCTACCCATTGATCGGCGGAATGAGTTCGCATATCGAGCGGTCTTTCCTTGATCGCGGATCCCCACATCAAATACTTTTCGATGCCAAACACATCCTGTGAAATCAATTTCATAAGGTGAGTGAGCAGTATTTTCTGCAGGATGGGCTTTGGCAGATCCAGCGATAGGACCTGATCGAGCATTGGATATTTCCTTTGATAGTGGTTGGCCGTCGCAAGATCTTTTTCGCTAAAGGCCACCAGAGTCGCCTTGGGATTGATCTCGTGAATATCGGGAAGGCTATCAACGAAACTGTCATCGATAACAATCAAACGCGAGGGATCGTTGTTAATATTGGCGAGAAGCGCTTCGATGCTTTCGGCAGTCCGAAGGTTAAGGCGGGCGCCGCCTATTGATGATTTAAAGGTCCGTTGATACCTTTTGTTGGCCGACAGAAGATCGATAGTCTCCTGAACCTTGGTCTTTTCATCAGGAGTGGACTGCGTGGCCTTGGAATAGATTTTAACAAGATCGTCGATGAGCTCACCGATCTCGATGGTGTCGTTGGGGCTTGGATTATCGTGCATGTCCTGCAGGCGACTGACGATTCGAGGGATCAGGATTTTCTTAATTTCCGTGATGCGTAGGAGCAACACGTCCTTTTCCTGGGCAATCTCCGTCGCTGACTGCTTTTGTTTCGTCAGTATCTCCACCCGCTCCTCGAGAACGAAGTGGGCTCCCTCCAATTCTTTGGCCTGCAAAGCCAAAGCTTCGGTACGGCGTTCCACTTCCAGCTGCAGTTCTGAGTTGCGCTTCTTCACATATTCGGTCCGGACCTGCTCGGCCTGAGTCTGCTCCAGGATATTGAGCTTAAGCAGCAGGATCTGGGTGGAACAGATGATCACGAGAAACACCCAGGGAGTTAAATAAAACGGATCGTGGCTGTAAGTGAAGTTGTACATGTCGATGCTGACCGAAACGCCAAGAATTGCGGTGACCAGGGCAAACGCCCGGGCGTAGGGACGCTTCTGTGACGCCGCTTCGAAGGCAAAAAGAAGAACTAAGGCCAAGCTGAAAATGCCGATATTGACGACGTTAGGGCGGATTAAGTCCTTATATAGCATGGGATATAGCGTTTCGCAGACCTGGAACACGATAGAGAAGGGGATGATAAAAAACGCCAGCTTTCGCGCCAGATGTTTTTTGCTGCCAATAAATTCTTCAAAAAACAGGAGGAAGCTGATGAGAATCAAAAAACCGCCGCTGATGCGAAAGTTGGAATAATGGCTGAAAGCCCGGACCACGACGTCGAGATCGGATAGGATAAAAACGCCAAAGATCAAGGAGTGGACCCCGAAATACAGCAGAGTCCAGCTGAATACGGAGATACTCAGGACCAAACTCAGAATTCCCAGGAAGCAGATGATCGTTCCACTTATGACGACGGGCGACGCGGATACCAGATAATACCAAATCGCATGATTGAGCGTCGTGAGTTTGAGGTAGTGGCAAGATACTTCATAGCGTTTGTTTTCTGAGAGTTTGACCTTAAAATAGAGCTGCGAGGGGCGCATACCGCTATTTAGGGTGGCAAAGGTAAAAGCATTGTCAACAGGTTCGTCCAGGTCGCTCGACTCCAACTTTTGATGATCCTGGTAGAGACTTTCAATATTGGTGCAGCCTTTGGCGAAGAGGCGATCAAAGCTGGTGTCTTGTGGCAACGAATAACGAAGCCAAACTTTGGCGCGACTCGAAATGTTTTGGGAAAGATCAAGACGGGAGGTAAAGGCATCGTCAGCAGGCGGAGCGTCCCGACTTCCCGATTCATCAAGAAAATAGCCTTCGGCAGGTTCGATGCTAAAATCATAAGTCTTGGGGTTTCTACAGGAGCTGCCAAGCGTCAAGAGTCCAAAGAATACAGCGAAACGAAAGGCCGTTCCGAGCCTCAGGTTTTGAATAAATGACGATGATCCTGGCTTTTTCATAGGTCTTCATGATCCACAAAGTAATGAAAGCATTGCCCTTTTAGGGTGGATTTCTCATGCACGTTCAAGAGTGCAATGATTTCAGTCTTCTTGCCCGCTTTGATGTTGGTCACGAGAAGGTCGGCGGCCTTCATTATCTGAAACAGGCCCATGCCGCCGCCCCCTTTGCCTTCGGTTTCATTGATGGTGCCGAACAGCCCCTCCAGGCAAGCTTTGAGATACTTGAGGATGATCTCGCGTTTAAGGCCACCAAAGGGGTCATCGATTGAGATCGCAAGAATGGTTCCATCATAACCATAACGAAGTCGGGCGTATTCGGAGGGATCCAATTCTACGGTTACCGAGCGGGTGAGGTGGTTGTAGCGGGACCGCTTCGTCAGTGGATCTACCGGCGCATCATAGATTGCATTCATCAGGAGTTCGTCGGCAAGATGATGGGCCCGGTGCGTCATGGCCGAGGTGATGCCCGCTCGTTCCAGATCCAGATTCAGCTGGGTCAGGGCACTGCTGCGGGAATTGTTGCCAGAGATGATGATCTCTTTGATATCCACGCCCCAGTCGAGATACTTCTCGATGCCGAAGATATCGTTCGATAGTATCTTCGTCGTCGTGACGAGCAAGTTTCTTTGGGAAAAGAATGTCGAATCGCTATGCTGAAAAATAAGGTGATTGAGTTTTTCGCTGTTGCGAAGAATATCGATGGAGGTTTTAAAGTCGCTTTCTCCGGACAGTATGATCTGAACCTCGGGATACAGCCGGAAGAGATCGGTAATGAGTGTCGTGTGTGTGGAGCAAATAATCAATAGGTTCGGTTTGGTGAGTTTAAGGCTCTCCAACACACCAGAGGCTGTGTCAAAGCAACGAATGTCCAGCTTGCTGCTGTTCAGGGCATTTTTATAATTGGTTTCGACTTCTTTGTTGTTGATGAGGATCCATACCATTTTATTATTGATGGCTATTATGTTGTCATGCAGGCGGGCAAAGGGATCAAGTGCGCTGGCCAACTTATGAACGATGACACTGATCTGGCGGAGCTTGTCGCGGTCGCAGTGTTGCCGCGACGATTCCCGGCTTTCTATGAGCTCGGGGAGAACTGTAGCTTTGATCTTGCTGGCCTTTTTTAGCATCGCGCTCTGTTGATTCAAAAGATCGTCGAGGCGTTTGAACGCCATACGCAAAAGAATATTTTTCTCTTCCAGCTCGATATTGGATTCTTCAAAGAGACGATTTCTTTCCCGCAGTCGGTCTTCGCGAAGCTTGACTTCGGCCGCAAGGCGGATAGTGAATTCTTCAGCATCATTGAGGTGTTTTTTGCTTTCATTATTACTGTTCAGGAATTGGTTGCGAGCATAGTTGGTCAATCCTCCGAGCAGATAGAGAAAGCCGCCAAAAGCACTGGCATGAAAGATCGAGCGCATAAAGAGAGAGCCAAAGACGTCGGCAAAAATACAAAGGATAAAGGTAATGAATCCAAGATATGTCAATCGAAATGAACCGTTTGGCGAATGCAGAACGTGGGCTATGAACAGAGGCAGAAAGCTGGCGAATTCTACCAATGAGAATGCGAAGTACAGATTTCTGAGGGCTTGATGGTACTTGTGATAGCCAAGGAAAAGCAGCGTCAGGCAAAGGACTGCGAAGACGATATTGATAATGGCAAGCACGGGCAGAGCCTTGTACTTTCGAGCAAAGAGCTGATCGATCAGCATAATGCCAGCGATGGGCGCAGTCAAAAGCCCGACGGTAAAGGCAGTGAAAAGCTCCTTGCCGTTGGAATTGGTGAAATAATAGATCTGATGACCAAGAGAAAATACCAGAGCTAGGGAGACGTGGAAAAGGCCTACGTAGAGTATGCGGCAATTGCGATGGACGGGCCAACTCGCGATGTAGATCAAGCCGAGCAAAACCAGGAGAAAGCCTATCATGATGTCGGGAGCGCTACTGAGGCTGAATTGGCGAATCAACGACGTTTCATTGCCGAGATATATATTCGAACAGTCAGGCGCAAGCCCCGTTTTGGGAGATCGTTTGATGTGGAGGGCAATATGTGATTCCAGACTGTTCGGAAGGGAGACAAATGGCTTTTTAAAATTTGCGAAATTAAAGGTCGAATCCGGGTTGACATCAGCTTGGTAGATTATCCCGCTGCTAATCCCTATGCTCGCCAGGTTGAAGCATCGCTTGAGGAGAAGGGTCGGATGCGAGTAGGCAATGGGATCGATAGGATAGTTGATCCAAATCTCAGGTTCGACATCGAATTTTTCAAGATCTTTGACTGTATAATAGGGGCCATCAAAGGACTGAGGCATCGTGGCTTTTGAGGAGTCGGTCGCGGTCGGCATATAGATTTGGAACTGCCGGGAGTTTTTGAGAACTTTTATGCTCGAATTTTCGCATGCAAAGGTCAAGGTCAGGAGCAGGGCTGCGCCTATAAACCGGAACAAGCTATCAATGATTCGAGTGCTTGACATCTGGACCTATCACAATTGACTGTCTCTAGACTAACATTGTTCCGATGGAAGAATTTGCCGGGTGCAGAATCGCAAGAGGCCGCCGGATCAAAATCCCTAATTATGGAGGGGAGATTCGGGGCCGGGGTCGAGAGGAAGTTCTGGTTTTTGAAACATGGAAAAGATGTCGAAGAGTGATCCGCTAGGTTTTTTGATAATTTGGTCAAGGCTCATATCGACCATGCGTATCATAAGCCCAAGAAATTCCATGCGGCTCTGTTCAATCCTAAAACTTTTCAGTTCGCTGCCATCAAGTTTTTCCAGCAGCGAAAAAGCGCCCATGATGCGCGACATCATCTTTCTTTCCCGGCGCCTTAAGGTGTCGAGTATGGTCGCCCGTAGATCCTCACGAGCCCGGTAGAGCCGCGTGCCCCGAGCGCTCTTGCCGACCTCTTCGATCACTTCGAAATCAAGGAGTTCCTTGAGCGAAATACTGACCAGCGCCTTGGAGATGTCCAGCCGTTTCATGAGTTCCGACGCATCGAGCGGTTCACTCGACAAATAGATGTGACACCACATCTGCCCGTGGACCTTTTTAAATCCCCAATATTCCATAAAGGCGCCTACCTGGGAGGCAAACTCTTCAAGCTCGGGTAATTTTTTCCACTCTGATTTTTGCATAGTGTCCGCTTAAATTCGTTGCGCTAGAAAATTAATCATCATATCCAAAGTGAAGCGCGCAGCCGGCACCGCAATGGAACGTTGACCTTCGTATTCCCTTGCCACTTCTCCCAGCAGGCTGTGACAGTCTTTGACCAGTACGTCCACGCGTTGCCGCACCTTAAGGACCGCGCTATCCAAAGTTTCGCTTATATCGAGATCGGCGATCTGAGTCAAATCGAGCGTATCCGTTTGGTACTTCAGGCACAATGCTTCAAATATCACAGCATTGATCACGCGGTTTTTCACGTCGGCGCCTTCACTGCCGTCCTTACGCACAAAATCGAGAATATCGTCTGTCATTTGAAAGGCAATGCCGATGCCCTCACCGAGCCGACGGCATTTCTGGACAAATTCTTCACCCATATTGGCCAGCAGAGCCGGCGCGGCCCAACTCCAGCGAAGGACGCTTCCGGTTTTGCGCAGGGCGACCGCTTCAATATCAGACCAGCGTAATTGTGTGGCCGAGCTGTTCTCTATCTGCAGCCACTCCCCTTCGGCAAGATCGGCGATGATGCGGGCCATCTCGATAACGAGATTGTTATGTCCACTGGACGCAATCTCCTGCAGGACGTAGGAGAGCAGAAAATCTCCAGCGAGAACGGCTTTTTTATTGGAAGCCACGGCATTGATCGAGGCTTCGCCGCGGCGCACGACCGCATTATCGACCACATCGTCGTGAGCAAGGGTGGAGGCATGAACGAGTTCAACCATGCGGGCATAAGGTGCCACAATTGCATGATCAAGGCCAAAGAGGTCGGCGACCATAAAAGTCATGAGGGGTCTAAGACGCTTACCACCCTTCAAAACCGTTTTTGAAAGCAGGCTGGCAATACGGGGATTTCGGTCCCATTCGGCCAAATTGAAGTCGAGCTCTTCGACACTCTTGGCGATCTTGGGCGATAATATTGATCCTAGACCTATCAGGCTCACGTTCTATCTCTTTTCCCGCCCAAGCAGAGTTTATGAATTTTTGAACTATGGGGCGCCTTTGGCTCATCTAAGTTTTAATATTCACTGTTGCAATAATCAAGGCAAGTGTCTTCAGTTAAAAAGATTGTTTGGCCCTGACAAGCTGAACTGCCAGGCCCTGGAATTTGGTTGAACGGGCTTCCTTAAAAGGTTTATATGGATGTGAACTGTGACAAATGGAAGCAACCGCAATGACTCTTCCTTATGCAAAAAGCGACTCTTACAAAGTCTTTGATGCGATAGCTGGCCGATATGACGGAATTAATACCGTGCTTTCGGGTGGGCTACATAGAATATGGCGCCGAGAACTCCGTCGAAAGTTGCCGTCCCATTCTGGTCAGACTGTGATCGATTTAGCCACAGGAACTGCCGATGTGGCCATTGAATTGAGCAAAGACCCCCGTGTCGTAAAGATCGTGGGTCTCGATATGTCAGAAGGCATGATCGCGATAGGTCGCTCCAAGCTTAGCAAAATGGGTCTGAATAATAAGATCGAATTGGTTTTAGGTGATGCCCAGCGACTGACTTTTGCCAGCAATAATTTTGATGCGGCGACGATGTCCTTTGGCATTCGCAATGTTCCTGACACGTCGGCCTGCCTGCGCGAAATCCATCGTGTGTTAAAATCGGGTGGTCGGGGACTGATTCTGGAATTTGCTTTGCCGCATTCCAAAATCATACGGGCTCTCCATCTCTTCTATCTCCGTCACCTATTGCCTTTGATCGGCCGCGTCCTGTCAGGTCACTCGACGGCTTATACTTATCTCAATCAAACTATTGAAGAATTTCCCTACGGTGAGGATTTTGTGGCCCTCATGCGCCAGGCGGGTTTTCTAAAGGCCCGGCACTGCTCCCTGAGCTTTGGCATCGTCAACCTCTATTGGGGTGACAAAGCTTGATGGGCAGCCCCTTACAAAAAGAATCGCTGGCGACCCCCTTTGGGACTTTCGACCTTTGTTGGTCAGAACATGGCATTGGCGACCAAATCTGTTTTCGTCTGAAGCTAAAGCTCGGGCAATCGTTCCCAGCTCTCTCTCTCCTTGAGCCGGCCAACGACTGGGCCTTCGTCTGGCGCGGGCGTGACGATGGATTTTTGACTCTGGCGCTGAACGCCTTGATCGTTGTGGCGGAAGCGGACCGGATGAAGATGGGTCGTGATTCGACCCTGCAATGGTTTGGGGGTCAGACCTTTTATAATGAAGTTGCCGAGGATTGGGGTGATCTGCGCCGCGGACTGTGGTTTCTGCCAGCCGTGATCTGGAAGCTAGCGGACGACCAAAGCATTCTTATCATTCAATCCCTCAATCAAGGCAGGGACACCCGACTGGCGATGAAAGAGCGTTTGCTCAGCGTCTTGGCTCAAGCCTTCGAATCGGTGAAAAATCCAAGGCCGCCGCGACCTAAGATGTTGAGTCGCATCGATATTCCAGGACGCTAGGGCTGGCGCGCGAGTTTTGAGGCGTCAAAAAAAGGCTTTCGTGAAGGCCTCTTTAGCAAGGTTGTCCTGAGTCGGTCGAGCCACCTCAAACTCGATCGCAGCGACACCTGGCTCTATTGGTTATCGCGAATCTTGGAATACAGTGAAGAATCCTATGTCTTTGCCATCAAAAGTCCTGATGGGCACTGTTTTCTCGGACGTTCTCCCGAACGTCTTTTGGCCTGGAAGGAAAGCGTGTTTCAAGTCGATGCCATCGCCGGGACGAGACGTCGCGGCGTTTCCGTCGCCAGCGATCATGATGCTTCGCGGGACCTTCAGCTGTCGAGCAAGGATCTCATCGAACATCGCTATGTAAGTCATTACGTTGCCAAGCTGTTGAAGAATCTGCATCTTCATTTTGATAAAGTTGACGACGAGAAACTCCTGCAGTTGACTCATGTTCAGCATCTGCGCACTCGTTTCCAGGGACAGCTTACTCAGCAGTGCGATGCTTTTGAACTTCTCCGCTGCCTCCATCCCACGCCAGCGGTCGGGGGGTTGCCGACCGCGGAAGCTATGGATTTTATCAAAAAATATGAAGCGTCAGCACGGGGCTGGTATGCGGGGTATATCGGCTGGTGCTCGCATGGTTCGGGAGAATGCGCGATCGGTATTCGTTCCGCGCTCGTCTATAGAAATACGATTCGGGTCTTCGCCGGTGCCGGTATAGTCCAGGAGTCCGATATTGATGCGGAGTGGGAAGAAACCGAATGGAAAATGCAGAATTTTCTCAAGTGCCTTGAATCATCGATTTTGACAGACGAAGCGACCGGCAAGCCAGTCAGCGAGCATGTCCTAGGCCCTAAGTCCCCTGAGGAATCTGTCCGGAGGTAAGCGCTTATGACCTTTCTTGCCGATCACAACTGGAACATGTTTGCTTCGGCCATCCTAATCGATATCTGCCAGCGCTTTGGCAGCGATACTTTTTTCGTGTCGCCAGGATATCGCGATGCTCCTTTCATCGCCGCTTTGCAGCTGCGCGACGACCTTACGTTGATCTCCTGCTGGGATGAACGGGCTGCGGCCTTTCAGGCCTTAGGCTGGGCCAAAGCCACGGGCCGGCCGGCGGTCCTCATTTGCACTTCAGGTACGGCAGGTGCGAATTATCTACCGGCGGTCATTGAAGCCAAGACCGATCATATTCCCCTTTTGATCATCACTGCCGACCGACCTTTTGATTTGGTTTTTGCCACCGCCCAGCAAGTCATCGATCAGAGAGATCTGTTTGGGAAATTTGTCAAACGAAGCCTTGATTTTCCTCCGCCCTCACCCTCCCTCAATAGCAAAGCCTGGATGTCCTATAGCCGCATGCTGCTTCAAACGAGCATCGAGGACAGGCCGGGCCCTGTGCATTTGAATCTGCCTTTTTCTGTACCCCTTGACCCGGTGATCCATGACCAAAGGCCGTCAGGCGCGATCGTTGCCGCCACCGAAGCGGCAATCCTTCGCATGCATCGTGATGGCGAATATAAGACTCAGGCGCCTGGCCTCTCCAGTTTTATGGCGGCAACCTGGTCGCCGGAATTTCTTATGGAATTTCTGGATGATCTACGGGCTGCCCGGAGCGGCCTGCTCGTGGTGGGGAGGCTGCAGGATGAATACGAAAAAAATGCCATACGAATCTTGCGCGATCGCCTGGGCTGGCCTGTTTTTGCCGACATCGGTTCAGGCTTGAAGTTTGAGTCGGATCTTGAAATACCGGATTTAAATTTACCTCAAAGCCGCGCCCTGTTCGATCTATATGCTCCTGACTGTGTGCTACATGTCGGTAAGCGGCTGGTCAGCCGGCATTTCGATGATAGTCTACTACGCTGGGATGGGACCCGTTACTGGGTACTTACGCAGGAAGAACAGATTCAGGATCCCTATCATCTGCCTCAGCGGCGGCAGGCCCGTCCTGATTTCAAGCAGATTCTGAATCGACTTGAAGTGTTGCCGCGCAAAGAGGTCTGGAGCCGAAAAATTGCTTGTCTGACTTCGACACTGAAAGCGGTGAAAAGCAGCTCATTTAATTTCCATGATGTGGCAATGACGATACGTGAGCAATCGCCTGCGCAGGTGTTTGTCGGCAATTCTACGGCCATCCGCGCTTTTGATAGCTGGTGTTTTGGGGCGACGGGGCAGGCTATGGCTGTATCCGCGAACCGAGGCGTCAGCGGCATAGAGGGGCTCCTTGCAACCACTATGGGCATGGCTTTGGCGACGGATAAGGTATGGACCCTGGTGATTGGCGATATCGCGATGCTGCATGATCTCAATTCGATCATCAGTCTGGCTCAAAGTCGAGCCCGGGTGATCGTCGTCATTGTCAATAATCTCGGAGGCCGCATCTTCGAAACGCTTCCGTTGCAAAAGTACGCCTGGGTTAAAGATCCCCTGATCTCGACCCCTCATCATTTTAATTTTGCCGGAATCTGCGCGATGGCTGGCCTTCCCTACAGCGAGTGCGAAAACCGCCTGCAATTTTCTGAGACCTACTTGGCAAGCCGTATGTCCGGCGTATCGTGTATCATTGAATGCAGTCAAGACGCCGAAGCTGACCTCATTTATTCACGAGCCCTGGCGGCTCAGGAGATTCCCTATGAATAATACCATCTCGTTGCCTAAAGCCGTGGCGATGGCCATTCGTCCACCGACCCTTCTCACTGGTTTGGCGCCGGTGATACTAGGACTGACCTTTGGCTTAAAACCTGTCCTTTACGGCGATCGATCCCTGCGCCTGTCGCAGGTCATCATCTGCCTCTTTGCCTGTCTCCTCGTGCTCCTCCTGCAATCGGCCGCCAATCTTGTCAATGATGCAAAAGACGCCGAGAAAGGGATTGATACCGCCGCCCGTCTCGGTCCGACGCGTGTGGTACAAAGTGGAATTCTGTCCAGACATTTTGTGCGAATGGCTTATAGTTTATGCTTCGTGCTTGCTGGGCTCATCGTTTTAGGAATGTTCTATTGGACTAAGGATTGGCTGGTCATCGCCGTTGCCGGTCTTTGTGGACTTGCAGCCTTTGCCTATACCGCTGGCCCTTTTCCCCTTTCCTATTTTGCTCTGGGTGAAATCATCGCCTTCCTTTTCTTCGGACCGGTTGCCGTAATGGGCAGTGCCTATCTGCAAACGGGGGTAATTGATTGGGGCGTTGCATTCTGGGGGGCGGGTTGCGGATTTATTTCAGCGGCAATCATGGCCATCAATAATTTTCGCGACCGGACCAGCGATTCCAAGGCTGGGAAACACACCCTCAGCACTCTGCTGGGCCACGAGTTTGGCAAAAAGCTGCCAGTGATATTGGTATGCCTGAGCATGCTTATCCTCATCCTCTACTGCGCGAACCACGAGGTCATAGGGCTGGGGCTAATCGGTTGCGTGGGGGCTCTTCTTTACCTGACCCGCCGGATTCTGCCGGCCTTGAATGCTAAAGGGCCCAGCATCAATCTCTCGTTAAAATATACCGCCCAGTACAATCTTTTTTATGCCCTCTATTTCATGCTGTGTGTGAGCTTCGGTTCTCTATGAGACCGCGTATCAGTATGTTCCGAATGGACTTGCCGCTTTGTCGCGCTATTCCCGTTAAAGGGCAGGAGGCAGTCGCACGCACTATTCTGCGACTGCTGGAGGAGGATGAGGAGGGGGTTCGTTGGACCGCGGATTGTTCGCCTCTCGCCGGCTTTCATCAGGAAAGCATTGACGAAAGTTTTGAGTCAGCGCGCCGATATTTTTCTTCGCCAGCCCCACCGGCAGGCGGCGACCTGCCCATAAGTCTAAAAACCTCGTTAGAAATCCTTCGCTGGCAGAAACTGTTGCCCAAGCCGCGACCCATCGCCGGTTCATTTGAGAATACTGCGCTCTTGAAGGTGCCGCCGCGCTCTGAATATGAGGCTGTTTTCGCAGCGGTGGCGGCGGCAAGGGTCTGCAAGGTGAAGATCGGCGCGCACGATCTCAAACTATGCCGAACATTTTTAATCGAACTTTGCGCGCAGCGCCCTGACAGGGAACTGCGTATCGACTTTAATCAAACCCTGGGACTCAGCGATATCAAAGCGGTCACGGCGCTTCTCAAAGGATTGCCGATCGCCTACATCGAAGAGCCATGCTCGCCAATAAAAGACCTGAAAATCTTTGCCCGGGCTCTTCCTCTGGCCTTGGATGAGAGCCTGGGACTTGATGCTGAACTGGATCGCATCGCCAAAGCCTGGGTCATCAAACCCAATCGCGTGGGATGGTGGCAGTCGCTTGCGCGTTTTTCTGATGAAGGTCCCCAGCAAAAGATTCTGAGCAATGTGTTTGAAAGTCTTGAGACCCTTCAGCTCTATGCATGGGCCTATCGTCAGGCCGTGGTCAAGGCCGAGGCCTGTGGGCTCGGCACTGCCTTTTATATGGCTGACGAGGTCCCGGAAGGGGCCTGGAATCCAAAGACCTATCGCGGCGTATGGCCCTCGCACCCCATCGCTGTTTCAGTCAAAACAGAGGGAGATCTCGTATGGCAAAATTAAATCTGTTCGATTTTGCGCAGGGCCAGGGTGAGGAGATTTTCTGGGAAGACCGGGAAGCGCGTTATTCCTTTGACGGGATCAAGGATAGGGCGCTGGCTCACAGCACTCTTTTTGCCGATGTCGCAGCGGGGTCCATTTGTGCGCTTTCAGGCTTTTCGCCTTTGGAAATATGGGTGCTCATGCTCTCTGCCTGGAATAAAAAACTGGCAGTTCTGCCTTTTGCAGCTGATGCAACGCAGGCCAGCATCGACCTTGCTCTGAATCAATTGCCCTGGTCTCTTCATCTCAAGCGCCGGGCAGGACCGGGAACGGCCTCAATCCCGGTCGAAACGGAAAAATGCGCACGGGCGTTTTCGGCGACGGCTGGCGATGTTTTTATTATGACGTCGGGAAGCACAGGCGTGCCGAAGGCCATATCGCATCATCTCGATGGCCTCGCCGTCTCGGCGCGGGCTACGCTGGCTTTTTATGAGTGGCAGCCTCGCGCGAGTTGGCTTCTGAGCCTTGATCCCTCGCATATTGGTGGCCTGCAGATTCTCCTTAGGGTCTGGCTTGGTCGCGGACTTTGTTTTTATGGAGGGGCACCCAAGGACGTGGGCCTGGCGCTGCAGTCTCGCGCCTGTGATTATCTCTCGCTGGTTCCAACGCAGCTCATTCGCCTGCTGGAAGAGGAACGAAACGCCCAGCCGCTGCGCAAGGCCAAAGCCATCCTCCTCGGTGGTGCTGCGGCCCAGACCAGTCTGCTTGATGAAATAAGACAGCGAAGGCTAGCAGTCTCGATTACTTATGGCTCGAGTGAAACTGCGTCACAAATTACTGGGTTTAAGCCGGGAGACATTCCCAAAGATAAAGAAGATGTGGGAAACGTGCTTGGCATTTGGGACGTGGCGGCCTCTGCGGAAGGAGATCTTTGGATTAAAGGTCCGGCCTTGATGCTGGGCTATTGGCAAAATCAGCTTTGGTTTCCCCTGACGGAAAAGACCTACCTGCTTTCGGATCAAGGGCGCCTGGTCGCTGGCAGACTCTACCTGGAAGGACGGCGGGATCAGGTCTTTCAAGTGGGCGGAGAGAATGTTGCCCCGGCTGAAATCTTGCGTGCCATCGAATCCATTTATCCCGTGAGCGATTTGCTTGTCATGGCCAAGGTCGACGCAACCTTTGGGTTTATTCCCCTCCTCATCGTGAGAAGTCGGTATCGACCCAAACTGTCGGCCTTGCTTGAGGCCTTGGTAAGTTTGCCACCGATAAAACGGCCCAGGGAAATTTGGTGGTTTCAAACGGATGAAGTCAGTAAGCTTTCTAAGGCCCATCTTGAACATCTCCTCAGCGTAGAAGATGACCACATGCAACGGTTATGGAAATATGAAAAAATATGATTTTTTGGTCATTGGTGGTGGAGCTGCAGGCTTTTTTGCAGCTTTGAATTGTGCTGAACATAGTCCAGGACTCACGGTGGGCATTTTTGAGGCGACGCCCCGCGTTTTAAGCAAAGTCAAAATATCTGGCGGTGGCCGCTGCAATGTGACCCATAATTGCTTCGATCCCCGGCAGTTAATCCGCCATTATCCCCGCGGCTCCAAGGAGCTTTTGGGGCCTTTTCATAAATTTGGACCTCAGCAGACCATCGCTTGGTTTAAAGACCATGGCGTCGAACTCAAGGCGGAAGCCGATGGTCGCATGTTTCCCGTAACCGATAGTTCGCAGACTATCATCGACTGCTTTCAATCAATGGTTCTAAAAAACGGCATTGAATTGAGACTGAAGGCCCTCGTTGAGTCCGTGACGAAAACCGATACTGGCTTTGTCGTCTTCCTAAAGGGCGGTGAGCAGGTGCTGGCCACCACCCTGCTTTTAGCCACCGGGAGTGCGACCTTCGGCTGGAACGTCGTCAAGGGTCTGGGGCATACCCTGGTCGAGCCCAATCCTTCGCTCTTCACCTTCGAGATCGACCATCCCTTGCTTAAAGGCTTGCCCGGGCTAAGTTTTACGGCGACTACCGCCGAGTTGCGATCGGCGACGGCAGGCTATGTTCAGGAAGGACCTATGCTTATCACGCATTGGGGCCTGAGTGGGCCTGCGGTGCTGAGACTATCCGCTTTTGGGGCGCGGGTATTGGCCGCCAGCAATTATCACGCTGATTTGTTCGTGAACTTCGAAGGCCGCATGAAGAGCGATGAGCTTTTCGAAATTCTCATGCGCTGCAAAGATCAGGATGCCAGAAAAAAAATCAGCAGCGTGAATCCTTTGCAGGGGCCAAGGCGCTTTTGGGAGGCCTTGCTTGAATACTCCGGATTTAGCCCCGATAAACTCTGGGCCGATGCCTCGAAAAAGGACTTGATAAGGCTTGCTGAACTCGTGACCCGCTTCCCATTTCAGATCAAGGGCAAAGGCGCCTTCAAAGAAGAATTTGTGACAGCCGGTGGCGTAGCGCGCTCGGAAATAGATTTCCGCAGCTTTCAAAGCAAGTTGATTCCAGGCCTGTATTTGGCTGGTGAAGTCATCGATATCGATGGAATCACGGGCGGCTTCAACTTTCAAAACGCCTGGACCGGGGCGCACCTGGCTGGCGTTTCCGCTGCTGAAACAGTCAAGGCCCTTGGCATACTCTCCTCGTAATTGGCCCTTGGCATACCCACCCCGTAATTGGCCCTTTTTTAGACAGGGCGGTGTCGTCATAGAATTCATGGGTAGGAGCCTCCCCAGGTCGTCGACAGGCAAAAGCCATAAATACAGCGAGTGACTGGGTGAGGGGGACCTGCAGGAATTTTCCTCATTTCCCTGGAACCGGGAGATCTTTGCGGCCGCGGCAGCGTGGTGACCAAGAAGTGGATTTTTATTATCAATAATATCAACCGATTGCGTTTTCAAAAAACGCCGATCCTTTGGTAGCTCGGGAGAAGGACTCAGTTCAAATTATTGGGTTTTTCGGGCGCTTGCCAGGATACTTCAGTCCCGTAACATTTTTGAAGACCCCCACACATTCCAAAAAGAAGCCTTCTACTCGATGTAAAAGTAGTGATAACTGATAGGGAGAGGCATAAAATCCCATAGCATTGGTTTTCCCAGCGGGGCCGGTCGAAGGAGTTCAGGTGCGTTTCTTTCCAAGCCTAAAAGATCTCGAAACCTTAGCCTCATTGAAAGATGGATCGAGTTATCTGCCCGTGACTCTGGAACTGCCGGCGGATGTGCTGACTCCGGTCATTGCCTTCCTAAGGCTGCGGGCGACCGGTGCTCAAAAGATGTTTCTTCTGGAAAGTGCCGAAGGTGGTGAGCAGGTCGGCCGCTATTCTTTTTTGGGCATCGATCCCTTTGCTTCGCTCGTCAGCACACGAGGAAAAATGAGGTTCGAGGAGTTTGAGGGCGACGAAAGAGTGGTGGAGGAGCATGCTACTTCTTTTGCAAAGATAGGCGAATATCTAAGGCGTTACGCCAGCCCTAAAATCAGTGATCTACCGCCTTTTATGGGCGGTGCGTTGGGCTATGTAGCCTACGATAGTGTGCGCTTTCTTGAAGATATTCCTTTGCCCGAGGATGCCTACACCGAAAACGATCTCAATTTCATGTTCTTCAAAACCATCCTCGTCTTCGATCGGCTCCGGCATCGGCTGCATCTCGTGCACCTCATCCCCAAAACGGAGGACCGACTTGAGTTTGATTACAATCATGCCGGCGAAACCCTGCTCAAAATAAAATCGAGGCTGATGCAGGCTGCGGGTTCCGAGGAGTTACTTGAGCTTTCCTTTGCCATGCTGAAGGAGGTGGAGCCAATCGCCAGCGAGGCAAAGCTTGGCAAAGATCGATTTTGCGCCGGCGTGAAAAAGATCAAAGAGCATATTCGCAAAGGTGATATCTTTCAGTGCGTCCTGTCAGATCGATTTACCTTTGCCGTCAGGAGTGATACCTTCCTCATCTATCGCATTCTGCGCATGATCAATCCCTCGCCCTACCTCTATTATCTGCAGTTCGGCAATGAGACCTTGCTGGGGTCCTCACCCGAGATGTTGATAAGGACTCAGGGCCGCCAGGTAGAAACTTGCCCCATTGCCGGCACGCGGCCGCGGGGGAAAACCGAGGACCAGGATCATAAATACGAGCGCGATCTGCTGGCGAGTGTCAAGGAACGCGCCGAGCACCTTATGCTAGTCGATCTGGGCCGGAATGATATCGGTCGCGTGAGTCAGGCGGGAACCGTTAAAGTCAAATCCTTCATGCAGGTCGAACGCTATTCACACGTTATGCATCTCGTCAGCCGCGTGCATGGAACCATGCGTAAGCAATTGACGCCCTGGGATGCATTGGGGGCTTGTTTTCCCGCAGGAACCTTAAGTGGGGCTCCAAAAATCAAAGCGATGCACATCATCGGCCAAATCGAGGGAAGCCAAAGGGGTCCTTATGGGGGGGCGATTATCTGTCAGGATTTTGGAGGGGATCTCAATACCTGTATCACCATCCGCAGTCTCTATGTTCGGGACGGTGTGGGATTTGCTCAGGCCGGAGCCGGAATCGTTGCCGATTCGCTGGCGGAAAATGAATATACCGAGGTTTTAAATAAAGCCAGGGCGATGCGCACTGCGGTTGCCGCCGCTGCGGAGGTGAGTCGGTGATACTCCTGATCGACAATTATGATTCCTTCACTTTCAATGTCGAGCAGTACCTGGCTGAACTGGGGCAGAGGGTAAAGGTGGTCCGCAATGATAAAATCAGCCTGGCCCAAATCCAGAAGATGAGTCCTCAAGCGATCGTCATTTCCCCCGGGCCCGGTAACCCGGATGAGGCAGGGATCACTTTAGAAGCGATAAAGACCTTTGCCGGGAGAATACCCTTGCTCGGTATCTGTCTTGGACACCAGGCGATGGGGCAGGTGTTTGGGGGCAAAATAAAGCGTGCGCCGCGTCTTATGCATGGCAAGACCTCGATGATCAAACACGATGGCAAAGGCCTGTTTAAAGGGCTGCCCACTTCGATCGAGGTCACACGTTACCATTCCCTTCATGTGGAGGCGGACTCGCTGCCTTCCTGCTTCAAAGTCACGGCAACGGCTGAAGATGGGGTCATTATGGGTCTCAGACACAAAAAGTTTTTGCTGGAGGGGGTTCAGTTCCATCCTGAATCCTACAAGACGGAACACGGTCATCGGATGTTGGATAATTTTCTCAAACTTGCGTTCGGAGAATCATGATGAAAGCCTTTCTCAGCCGTCTCTTTCAAGGCCAGTCCCTGACCCGGGTCGAAGCTCGCGAGGCGATGCTGATGATCATGGACGGTCAGGCTTCGGCGGAAGAACTTGCCGGTTTTCTAGGGGCGATTGCCTCCCGAGGCGAGACGAGGGCCGAGCTGGTCGGCTGCGTCGAAGCGATGCGTATGCGCGCTTTGCCCTTTCCCGTTGAGCGAAAGGATTTGATCGATGTCTGTGGCACGGGGGGCGATGGGGCTGATACCTTCAATGTGTCGACCACCAGTGCCCTTTTATTGGCATCGGCCGGCCTTGGGGTCGTGAAGCATGGAAATCGTGCGGTCTCAAGTCTAAGCGGTAGTGCGGACGTGCTGGAGAAGCTCAATATTACGATCGACGGCAGTCCGGAGGAGCTGATCGATACCATCACCCGTCTTGGATTTGTCTTTCTCTTTGCCCAGAGATTTCACCCGGCCATGCAACATGTTGCTGGGGTTCGTAAGGCATTGGGCGTAAGAACGCTTTTTAATCTCCTGGGCCCATTGGCGAATCCTGCGCCGGTGAAGCGACAGGTAATCGGTGTCTATGAAGAAAAACTGGTAGCTCTCGTGGCCGATGCCATGCTTGATCTCGGTACCGAGGAAGGCCTTGTTGTCTGGGGCGAGGATGGAATCGATGAGATCAGCATTTCAGGGCCAACGCGGGTCGCTCACCTCAAGGATGGTTCGGTGCAGTATCATCGGTTGACGCCTGAGGATTTTGGTTTGACGCGGGCACCGCGGGAAGCCCTCAAGGGTGGTGCGAGCGAAGTCAATGCCATGATCACTCTTAATATTTTTGAAGGGGAGCCCGGTCCAAGGCGGGATATCGTTGTGATGAACGCGGCTGCCGCGCTGGTTGTTTCAGGTATAGCCAAGAATTGGCTGGAAGGGGCTCGATTCGCGGAGCATTTGCTTGACAGTGGGCAGGCCTTGGCCAAGGTAAGAGACCTGCAGGCAGCCCATCGCGTCTGACGCCGGGTCCAGAGCTATGAATAAGGTCTATAAATAATCGCCGCCCGGGCCAAGAGGAAACTTTGAATTGAGGAGGAGCAGCACGATGACTTCGGTGGTTGGTTCGCAAAACATTTTGTCGAAGATTGGTCACAACGCCTTTAAACGCGTGTCGGAGGCTCAGCAGTTGCGTAGCCTCGCCGACCTCCAAAACGAATGGCGACGTTCAAAGCCACAGCCGAAGGATTTCACCCAGGCGTTTCAAAAGGAGTGGAATATCATAGCCGAGGTGAAAAAGGCCAGTCCTAGCCAGGGCGATATCGCTGCTGATATCGATCATCTCCTCGTTGCGCAGGACTACATGACCAACGGCGCTGCGGCCCTTTCAATCCTTACCGAACCCCTTTTTTTTAAGGGAAAAATCGAATACCTTCAGGATATTCGCAAGAGCCTTGCGAAAGCTTTCCTATTGCAGAAAGATTTCGTAGTCGATGGCTATCAACTTTATGAAGCCGCTCTCATCGGTGCCGATGCCGTTCTACTGATCGTAGCGATGCTTGGGGAAAAAGCAACCCAGAGGCTCTATTCGGTTGCCACGGACCTCGGGCTTTCAGTATTGATGGAGGTTCATGACCGGGAGGAATTGGAAGTCGCCAAACGGATCGGTGCCAAGCTCATTGGCGTCAATAACCGCAATCTCAAAGATATGACCATCTCGCTCGATACGTCTCGGGAGTTGATTGCCCATATGCCGGCCGGGGCTGTGCCGGTAGCTGAGAGTGGCTTGAAAAGTCATGCTGAGATCAAAGAACTGAAGGCGCTGGGTTATAAGGCTTTCCTGGTGGGCACCCAGCTGATGCAGAGTGGTGCGCCTGGCAAGGCTTTAAAGGAGCTTATCAGCGATGACCCTTCCCATTAAAATATGCGGTATCACGCGCCTTGAAGATGCCCGCCTCGCTTACGATCTGGGCGCTTGGTCCCTTGGTTTCATTTGTTATGACAGGAGCCCCCGTTATATCGCCCCGCTTGCCATTCAAGCGATTATCAGGGGATTACCGAAGGATAGGCCCATGCGATTCGTCGGCGTTTTCGTCAACAGTTCTCCCGAATCCATAGTGAAGGTTGTCACAATGTCCGGCATCGATACGATACAGCTGCATGGGGACGAAGGCGTGGCTGTCGCCCAAGAACTTGGCAAATACGTTATCTGGAAAGCTTTTCGACTCCAAAAAGCCGAGCAGTTTTTGCAGGCCGATGCTTTTTCCGATCATGTTGAAGCCTTTCTCTACGATGCGGCCGTGCCCGGGCTCTATGGGGGAACAGGGCATCTTGTGGATTGGGAGCTGCTGGATAGAGCGCCTCGCCGCAAACCTCTTTTGGTTTCGGGTGGACTCAATCCTGACAACGCACTTGCCGCCTGGCAAAGATTTCAGCCGATGGCCCTTGATCTTTCGTCAGGTGTTGAATCAAGTCCGGGCATCAAGGATGCGAACAAACTCAAAAAGCTTTTTTCAGTGAAAGGGTAACGTATGGAACAGCTTCCCGATCCAAGAGGATATTTCGGTCGTTTCGGCGGGCGATTTGTGCCCGAGACTTTATACGGTCCTGTGAAAGAACTTGAGACCGCTTACTCCCACTATTCCAATGATAAAGCTTTCCAGGACGAATTGCGGGCCATACTTGCTGACTATGTGGGGCGTCCTACGCCTCTATCCTTTGCTGGCCGCTTGAGCGAACATCTCGGCGGAGCCCGTATTTTCCTGAAGCGCGAGGATCTTACGCATACCGGTGCGCATAAGATCAACAATGCGATAGGCCAGGTTTTACTGGCTAAGAAAATGGGTAAGACCAGAATTATTGCGGAAACGGGAGCTGGTCAGCATGGTGTTGCGACGGCAACTGCAGCCGCGCTTTTTGGGCTTGAATGTGTTGTCTATATGGGTAGCGTGGATATGGCCCGCCAGTCGTTGAATGTGCGGCGCATGCATTTACTAGGCGCTGAGGTTCGAGCCGTCGAAAGTGGTTCAAAGACGCTTAAGGACGCGGTTAATGAAGCAATGCGGGACTGGGTGGGCCATGTTCATAATACCTTCTATAGCCTTGGCTCCGCACTTGGGCCTCACCCTTACCCAAAAATGGTTCGGGATTTTCACCGGGTCATAGGCGAAGAAGCGCGCAAGCAGATACAGACTGCAATCGGTCGCCTGCCCGATGAACTCGTCGCCTGTGTGGGGGGGGGGAGCAATGCCATCGGCCTCTTTTATCCTTTCCTTAGTGATGCTGCGGTGGCGATGACCGGCGTGGAGGCCGGTGGTTATGGAATTTCGGGTGGGAAACACGCGGCGCGCTTTTCGGGTGGTTCACTCGGGGTATTGCATGGTGCCATGACCTACCTCCTACAGGATGGGGATGGACAGGTATCGGCAACGCATTCGATTTCGGCAGGGCTCGACTATCCTGCAGTCGGGCCCGAGCATGCGTTTCTTCACGAATCGGGCCGGGTTCAGTATACCTATGCTACCGATGATGAGGCGGAGGCTGCCTTCAGACTGTTGGCGAAGCTTGAGGGCATCATTCCTGCTTTGGAAAGCTCTCATGCCATCGCCTATGCCATGAAACGAGCGCCTCAGATGAGAAAGGATCAGGTACTACTCGTCAACCTTTCCGGCCGCGGCGACAAAGATCTGGAAGGAAAGTTTGCATGAGTCGATTGACGAAGGTAATTGCCGCTAGAAAGTCTAAGGGACAAAAGTGTTTTGTCGCTTATCTTACCGCAGGGGATCCTGATCTTAAGGCGACTCCGGAGCTGGTGAGGGCGTTGGTCAAGGGGGGCGCGGATATTATAGAGCTGGGCATTCCCTTTTCCGACCCGTTGGCCGATGGACCCGTGAATCAACGGGCTTCAGAGCGGGCCTTGGCGAAGGGGGTGAGTCTTGGCAGGATTCTGGAGGGGGTGCAGGACATCAGAAAACTGTGTCCCGACACGCCCCTGGTAGTCTTTAGTTATATGAATCCAATTTTTGCGATGGGTTTTGAAAACTTTGCGGCAAGGGCAGTAGAGGCTGGCCTTGATGGTGTCCTCGTTGTCGATCTTCCTCCGGAAGAAAGTCATGACTATCGCCAGATCTTGCAAGGCAAAGGGCTCGATACTATTTTTCTGGCCTCGCCGACGAGTAATGTGGAACGCTTGGCCCTTGTCGACCAATGTTCAACGGGGTTTGTCTATTACGTCTCGCGAACGGGCGTTACCGGGGCTCGACCTAGCCTTTCGCCCAGTTTGCAGGCCGAGCTTGAAGTACTGAGAAAGTCAGTGAAAAAGCCGGTTATGGTCGGCTTCGGAGTGTCGAATGCCGCCCAGGCGTCGGAGATTTCCGCTGCTGCCGATGGCGTGATAATCGGCAGTGCGATCGTAAAGCTGATTGAGGATGCGCAATCGGTGCCGGAGGCTAGCCAGGTCCTGGAGGAGTTTGCCAGGACTATTCGCTCGGGTCTTGATAGGGAGTAAAGAAAAATCCCACTCAACCTGGGGTTCAGTGGGATCATCAATCATGGTATGAAGAATTATTTCTGCAGCAGAAGGATAGCATTGGTGGCTACGACGTTTCTTATCCCGATTTTATAGCCGTCTCGATCGCTGTCGCCACCGGTGCTGTCTAAAAGATCAAAATAGAGCCAACCGTCCGAACGAAAGTGCGGGAACTGAGCATACAAACCTTTTGGCAAGTTCGTCAACCGAACGGGCTTGCCGTCGCCGAGGAGGTCGATGACATAAAGGTTCGCCGCGGATTGGTCATTTTTCACGACATCCGTATGCTTTTCATAAGCATAATAAACGAGAAAACGTTCATCGAAGGAAAACTGTGGTTTCTCCCCTGATCCCACGCAGAGTCTGGCGGATATCGATTCATTGGGATCATTGGGATCGGACGGCAGCGCTCCGACTTTTTCGAGCGAGTCGGTCCTATAGATCGAATACCCGCCGTGATAGGCCTTTTTTGCGGCATTGGCTGCTGAAACAGTGCCAATAGCCAGCTGCTGACTTGGCGAAAGCATCCAGTTGCCGATATAGGGCGTGGCGATATGCTTTGACTTTGCAGTTTTGATAAACCCGCCTTCGGTTTGAACAATACGGCTGATGTCGGCCGCAGAGTCTTCGGTAAAGAATGGGGGGCTATCCTGAACCAGGCTGGAGCCGTCATCTGATTTAAAACTACCTGCGATCGTCATGATATCGCCGCTACCGTTGGTGCCAAGAGTCTTGCCGAGGCCTTGATAGAGACCGATATCAAAATCGGTTGAAGTACAGTTTGAATCCTTAAAATCAATTATTTTTAAATTTTTGTCTGCTAACATATTCTGATTGCAAAAGCGTGATCCATTTTTTTCACCTTGGATTATGAAGGCACGGTTGTCAGGAGTGAAGGCAGGATCGTAATCGGCATCAATCTCTATTCTTCGGGCTGGTTTGTTTTCCAGTAAAGGCTTGAGATCGATGATCATGCTCATCGGGTCCGAGCCATAAGAAATATATTGGCCATCCGCAGAACTTCGAGTCCAGAAATTGGATTTTTCTTTGGCAGGGAGAGTGTAGAGTTGACGAACTTCGCCGGCGACGCTAAGGATCCTATCGACCTTGGGGAAAACATCACGGCCGTTGATTTTGTCCTGAAAACAAACCCCAGCCCCCGAGCAGGCAAACATTTTTATTCTATTGATCTTATTCTGGAAATTCCAGCCCTCGCCCTCTAGACTCATACGCTTGACATGCTCTTTGATTCCGCTGCCGATAAAGGTCTCATCAGCGCTGGAACAAACTTGGGGGGCGTTGTGAACCAAAAAATTTTCTTTATTGGGAGTGCCTTTAATGAACCAAGTCAGAGCTGTCAAGAAGTCAGCCTCGGTCAAAGTGGACAGGCCTTTAGGCATAGAAAGGTTTTTGACCCAAGTTTCTTTATAAAGCGATGCGAAGCGATTGCTGTTGCCCGTGAAGAGCGCTTTAAAGGCATCAAAGTTAGTGCCCGCTGCAAGAAAGCCAAGATTTGAGGGGCTCAGTCCTCTTAAAGCGTTGCCAATGGCACTGACATCATGCTTAGCGACGGCAAAAGCCTCTTCCTGGGTAAGCCCGGAATTGAGTTTCGCCAGGCAGGCGAGAGAATCGATTTTATCCAAATCATTCATGTTCTCTTTTTTAACGCACTGGTAGGCGTACCAAGTGGAGAAAGACAGGTTTTCGAAACCGTTGATGGATTTAAAATTGCCGTGGCACTTGGTGCAGTTGCCGCCGGTAGCAGCGGGATTTTGCACCAATCCAAGGATTTGAGCCGCTCTCAGAGGATTTACGGTGGCGCCTTCGACAGAGTGAAAGGACGACTCCGCCATGGTCATCGAGGTGTTTTGATCCCGGCAGCCCAAAGCCGTAAGGCCGAACACCAGGATCATCAAGATCTTTTTAAAACTCAATTTCATACATGTTCCTTTATACTTGAAGTCTTGATCTGTTTTAAGCGCCAAAGGCCGGAAATCTCGACTCGTCACCGATGATTTCCGTTTGCTGCCCATAGGTGCCGGCAAATTGATGGCAGCCCATACCATTCGTCCTATGATTGTGCCGGCCTTTTTCAATAGAGCGATTGCTAATCCTCTGAACTCCCAAAGCATCGGTATCGAACTCGCCCTTCGACGCCGGGGCGCAAGCGCTTTGGATCGACAGGAACGGGCCCAGCTGTAAGGGGGAAATTGTTCATTAAGCGCCTACCCTGTCACCCCTGACCGTGGGGATGCTAGGCTATAGGCATATTCGAGACTAGGTTCAAGCTTAGAAATACTTAAGGATCGAAAGATTTTTAAGGAGAGAGCGCATCAGAGGGAAAATTTGAACTTGTTTGCGGATATAGAGCTAAAGGGCCGTCCATTCTTCGAAAATTTAATCACCATTTCCCACAAAATATTACACGGTGAGCTTTCCATGAAATCACTCAGAACAAGAAAAGCGAAGGGGCACCCAATTTTTGGGTACCCCAAGAGGGTATTTATTTCCTTAGAGAAGCAAATAGGAAGGTGCCGCGACGTTCAAGTTGAAGGAGAACTTTTTTCGATTGAGTATAGATTCCCGAGAAGTCTTTGACCGATTTTAGTTCAACATTGTTGGCTTTAAGTAAAACATCGCCAGGCCTGATACCCGACGCTCGGGCTTTCGAGTTGGGGTCAACTTCCGTGACCAGCAGTCCATGCGAACTTTCTATTCCGTATTGTTGAATAAAATTGCCATGGCGTTGGCGGCTCAGCGACTCGAGCTTCAAACCAGATTCGGTGAATGCCCCTTTACCCGCAGGAGCATTCTGCCCATCTTCATCCTCGCCTCCGTTCGGATCATTTTGCGCGATGTAGGTTCCAAGGCTGATATCCGCGGATTTTTTCGTGCCGGCCCGATAATAACCCACGTTTACTTTGGCGCCAGGCTGCAAAAGCCCTACATTATTGGAAAGTTCCTGTCCTGAATGGACAGAGCGACCATTTACTTCGACGATCACATCGCCGGATTCAATGCCGGCTTTGGCGGCTGGAGTATTTTTCTCAACGTTTCCAACCAAAGCACCCTTGGTGCCTTTTGGTAGGTTCATCGCTGTTGCCAAATCATCGTCAAGATCCTGTGCCAATTTCACGCCGAGATAGCCCCGTGCGACTTTACCTTTGTTGATCAGCTGCAGGGCAACGTCACGAACTAGAGTCGAGGGGACGGCAAATCCGATACCCGCCGAAGACCCTGATTTACTGAAAATCGCCGAGTTCATGCCGATCACCGTGCCTTTCATATCCAGCAAAGGCCCACCGCTATTCCCTGGATTGATCGCGGCATCGGTCTGAATAAAGTTCCCAAGCGTCGTAATGCCAAGACTTCCCCGGCTCGTCGCGGAAACAGTTCCAAAAGACTGGCTGAATTCAAGCCCAAAGGGAGCACCGAGTGCAATTACGAATTCTCCCACCTGCACCGAATCGGAATTGCCAAAGGTCAATTGGGAGAGGCCCTTTCTGGCAAATTTTGTGTCTTTGATTTGAACGACGGCAACATCGGTGTTGGGATCTTTGCCGAGGACTTTGGCCTCATAGGTTTCGCCATTGGAGAGCTTGAGATCGATCTCGTCGGCATCCTCGACCACGTGATTATTGGTAACGATATAGCCCTTTTCCAGGTCGATGATAAAGCCAGAACCTACCCCTGATTGTTGTTTCTGCCCTGGTTGGCCAGGGTCGGGCTGACGCAAGCGAGGGCCAAAAAAGAAATCAAACGGATCGGTTTCGTAGTAAGGCCGGCCTTTGGTTATCTTTGATATAGATATGAGCGCAACGCCTTTGCTGGCATCCTGAGACAATTCGGCAACTCCCGAGGAGATCTTTTGCAGGAACTGTACATTCTCAGAAGGCTTACGATTGACATCGGTAGGCGGCAAATCATAAGCGCGGACCGTTGACGAAAGCAGGGCTGCTGATAGAAGGAAAGTGCTGGATATCCTCGGCATCATAGAGTCTCGTTTCCTCTTAAAAAAATTAGGACCTGACCATACAACGTTATTCTGCAGTTTTGATGATGAAATGAGAATAAGATATCGGGTGGGAATCTATTGTTTCCTAAAAATTTATTGTGACGGAGCTTCCCTTGTCTGACTCCCGGCTGTCTCTCCTTGAAAGTGGCTTTGGACTGGGCGGCTGGATCGCGCGGGCGATTGCGGTTGATGCTCCGCCGCCGTTTGTCCCCAAGGCCGATCGGGATCGGTTCTGGATGACTCAGGCTTTGCTTGAGGCCATGGAGGGGATAGGACGAACGAGCCCCAATCCATCAGTGGGCGCGGTCATAGTTCGGGGTGATGAGGAACTTGGCCGGGGTTTTACCCAGCCCTATGGGTCCTATCATGCGGAAAGATCTGCCATAATTGCAGCCGGGACGAAGGATCTGCGGCAGGCCGATTGTTACGTCACCCTTGAACCCTGTGGCGGGACTGGGGGCAAACAGCCGCCCTGTGCCGATGCCCTGATAAAGAGCGGCATAGGTCGAGTCATCATCGCTGCGGAGGATCCCCATCGAAAAGCGGCTGGGCTTGGTCTCACTAAACTCAAGGCGGCAGGGATCCCCATATCCCATGTGCTGAGTGGCGAGGCCAAGGCCTGGCATTTTCCTTTTCTTGCCCACATGCAAAAGCAAGAGCCCATCCTCATCGGCAAATGGGCTCAGACCCTCGACGGCCATCTTGCAGATGATCACGATCAGTCGCAGTGGATATCAGGACCAAAGTCGCGGGCCTACACGCATTGGCTGCGGCAGAAATATGATGCGATCATGGTTGGTATCAACACCTTGATTCACGATAAACCAAGACTGACAGCTCGTGATTCCGCTCCGCCCCTGGCCCGTAGTCCGCATAAGATAATCTTTGATCCTTCGGCCCGTTTGAGTGCAGCGGGTGCTGATGTTTATCAGTCTCTTTTTGAAGGCACTTCCCCAATTGGCCCTATTGTTTATTGGTGCACCGATGCCCAAACCCCAGGAATACCTCAGACCCTTAATCCCTATTCGGATCGACTTATCCATGTACCCCATGTCGATCGCGTCGAATTGTCCAGCCTATTTTTGCATCTTGCGGCCCGGCACCAAGAACGGTTCGGCTTCGACTTGCAATCGATACTGGTTGAAGGGGGTGCGCAGCTCCTTACCCTTCTGATGCGAGCCGACCTCCTCGATGCCTGTCATGTATTTGTGCGGGCGGGAATTTTAGGTGGTCAGAAAAATCGGATCGGGCGCCTTGATAGAGGAGACAATCCTGTCAGGGCGTTGATGGAAAGAAGCGATTATAGACTCTTGACCAGTCAAACTCTAGAGGATGATGTTCTTATTGAATGTGTTCATGGACGCTATGACTTTTGGTAGGCACGGGTCTGTTTTTCCATCCAGACGCCAATCGAAACGGCTCCTTCCCTATGGGGATTGAGCGGACTCGGACGTTTTCCGTTCTCAAACCGGCTCTAGCTATTGACCCCATCACCTCTTCCGATTATTTAGCTCTATCATCTTTGGGGGAGGCTTCATGGCCGTTAATATTTTTCAAATGCAGGACTTTCGATCCTTCCTAAGGGCAACCCTTCAGGACCGTTGCCGGCGAAACCCGCGCTACTCTCTACGGGCTTTTGGACGCGATCTCGGGACAGCACCGAGCCTGATCTCGCTTCTTATCAATCGCAAGCGCAGCCTCTCACTGGAAAAAGCCCGTGCCATTTCCCTTTGTCTTGATCTCAAGGAGCACGAGCGTGAGTACTTTATCGCGCTGGTCGATAAAGAGCGAGGTGGACACAATGATGAAGTCTTTGCATTGCGGCAAAAGTATGCTTTTGAATGTTTGAAGGCTGACGAAAGTCTGCCCGAGGAACTTGATTTGGAGGACTTTGCTCTTATCCTTACAATCGGACTTTTGGGCGGCATCAAAGAGGATGAAGATTCGGCGGCGATACTGGGACTGGAACGAGAGGTTTTATCCTCCCTTTGCGCGCGATTGCATGACCTGGGCTGGCTGCAGGGTTCGACCCTTTCGGGTTGGTCTACATTGAGGGGTTTCGTAAGGTCAGAATCTTATGACCAGGCCGAGAGCAATCGCATCTTTCATAAAAAAATCCTTGAACTCGGTCTTAAACAACTCGAGCGGATGGCGATGCACGAGCGCGACTTCCATTCCTTTGTTTTTAGCCTCAAGGCAGAAGATCATCAGGTGTTTATGAGCGATCTCAGAGCTTTTTGCAAGGCTAAGGTTGATGCGTATGCCACTCGTGAAAGCCACGATAGAATCTACACCTTGGGATTGCAGCTTCTGCCTGTGGCGCAGCTGGAGAGAAATCGAAAGTCCACCGATACTAAGAATATCCTTCGGGCATCAAAATAGCCCGAGAACCAGCCCGGTCAGCAAAACCCCGCTCAACCAATCTTTTCATTTCGTGACTTCCATCGAGCTACCGCCTATATCGATAGAATCCCCGATCATGATCCGACAGCGGAGCTTTTCATCGTCTTCCCCAAAGGGGAAATTTCTTTTACAAAAATAGCTATGAAAAGCGCTCTGTTTAGCGTTCCCCTGTATAGGGGTTTTCAGTTGAACGGATTCTATAAGTCGATTTCCAAGTTGCCATTCCTGTCTGACATTAAGGCGAAAGCCCGGCGGTGCAACAATCGGCGCCACACAGCAAAGGGAAGCGCCATCGGCGATGATGGCCTTAACCGATTGTCTGGACATGCTTTTTGCCAGGCTCTCAGCATAAGCCGGCTTGGTGTCGCCAGAAAAAGCAAAATGAGGATTTTTCGCCCAAACTGAGAGCAGGGGAAAACGATGGGCGGGGTCAAGGAGAAGCAAGGGTATCAACGACAGGATCCAAAGACAGAGGAGCATAAGGACGTATGATTTTTCCTTGCGGGTTGGGATAAATGCCAGAGCGCTGGCCAAGGCAAGAGCGGGGTAAAACCATTCTAATCGATCTGAGAAGATAAAGGGAAAGAGAAAACTGCTGGCCGAAACAAGGGCCCAGGCAAGCAGGGCATGGCGATAGGCGGCCGAATGAATCAGTCTTCTATAATACGGGTCCCAGAGGACGGTCCCCATCCATATGAGGTTGATCCCAAAATAGATCCATTCTTCCTTCGCGACATAGAAGGGAAAACAAAAAATCAAAATGTATTGGGTCATGTTTTGGGTGGCGGAAAGATTCACCCGGCGGGCCCAGGTGCTATAGCGGTTCCATTTGGAATCATCGGCCATCCGTTCGAGAAGGCGGCCCAGAAGGGCCAGGATCATAAAAGATGGTCCGACCAGGAGCAAAAAAACACTAAGCCTGGTGATATGGGAAAAATCTCTTTGGAGCGAAAACACTGAAAAGACGCCATAGGCAAAAAAGAAGAAAGGCAAGTATTTGCGCAGTTTCGTCTGCCTTCCCCATGACAATGTCATTTCCTTCACAGGCGCTCTACTCCCCTGGTGCTCATCAAAGTTTTTTGTCGCAGGTAATGATCCATCACCGTGAGCAGGGCCATCGCTTCGACCATCGGCACGGCCCTGGGCAGGACACAGGGATCATGCCGGCCTCCCTGCGGTTTGACGATCTGTTCCCTGCCTTCGCGGTCGACCGTCTGCTGGTCCTTAAATATCGTCGCAACGGGTTTGAATCCGATTCGCATGCTGATCGTCTCGCCATTGCTGATGCCGCCCTGAATACCGCCGGAACGATTGCTGGCGGTGCGAATTTTGCCTTCCTTGACGACGAATGCATCATTATGCTCCGATCCGAAGAGGTAGGAACCGGCAAATCCCGAACCCACTTCAAAGCCTTTGCTCGCCGGAAGACTCAGCATCGCCTTAGCCAGATCCGCCTCGAGTTTGTCGAACACCGGTTCGCCAAGTCCACCCGGACAGTTGTAGATAAAACAGGCGATGCTGCCACCGACGCTGTCACCAAGCTTTTGCGCGTCCAGGATCAAGGCTTCCATCGCTCCTCGCTGGATTTTATCGGGACAACGCAGGGGGTGCTCATCCACCTCTTCGCGGGTGATGGCGGCCGGGATATCGGCCTGAATATTCTTAACGCGATCCACGCAGGCAACCACTCTTAGGTCAGGTATCAAGGCATTTAGGACCTGCTCCGCAATCGCAGCTCCAGCGACACGGCCTATCGTTTCGCGCGCGCTGGCCCGACCCCCGCCACTGGGGGCTTTTACGCCATATTTTAGGTCGGTAGTGTAATCGGCGTGCGAGGGGCGATAGACCTGGGAGAGATCCGAATAATCGTTTTGCTTCATATCCTCATTGCGAATGAGGATTGTGATAGGAGTGCCAAGGCTTATCCCGTTGACCAGACCCGAGACACATTCCGCTCGATCTTTTTCGTTGCGTGGGGATGCGAGATGACTTTGGCCAGGACGGCGCCTGTCGAGAAAAGCCTGGACCTTGGCCATATCAATTTTATGGGCCGGGGGGCAACCATCGATTATGACTCCAACAGCGCCGCCATGAGATTCACCAAAGCTGGTGATTCGAAAGAGTTGACCAAAGGTATTGCCCATAATGAATACTCCCCCACATATAATTCAGCCTGTACTCTTCTACCATATTTCATGGAAAAGCTAGGCTTATGCGAGGGACATTTCCTGTATTTTATCGATCGCCCTGGCTGATCAATGCGTCGAATCCTATCAAGGCGTACATCTCCCAATCTTTATTGAACTGTTGCCCAATTCCTATTCCGGCGTTGAGCTTTACGCCCTTAATGTCAGCGGTAAGGTCCAAATTGTAACCATGAGCCTTGATGGGTTGCACTCCGCGAGGGGAGAGGTTGTTTACCCAAGCGTTGCCGGCATTAAAGAATGCCGTAAAATCAAGACGTTGCAAATATACGATATGCACAAGTTTTGCTAGGTCGGGTATCAGGGGCAGGGTCCACGAAAAGTTGAATCGAGCCTGGGTATCACCATATTGCGCGGAGGTCAGATTTCCAGGACCAAAGATCGGCTGGTTAATTTCATTGAGACCTCCCCCACTGCCGGGAACATAAGTTCGGAGAGGACGATAGGCCTCCTTGAGAAGCTTTCGGCGTGGCCCCCTCACGCGGCTATAGGAAAGTCCCCAGTTCTGAATCGTCTGGCGACCGAAAAGGGAAAGTGGAATCGAAAGATTGGTGCCGATACCGGTCTGCTCGTAATCGAAGTTGCTGTTATCAAATTTGGTCGCCAGATTGCTGTTGAGGTAATAGCTCAGCGAGCTCCAGAAGAATTGATGGGATTTGCTCAGGCCTATGCCGGTCTCACGAATATAGCCTTTGGCAATTTGAGCCCAGACCAGATCATTGCCAAGGAAGGGGATGAGGTAGGATTGCTTGTAGGACAAACGCAGATTCAAATCGAGAGGATAGATGGAGCGGTAGGCTGAGATCTGCGCGCCCCTCTCATCAAAATAATAGGTTTCGCCGGCATAAGTCCCGTTCCAGGTCTGTCGGCGAAAGAGGTCAAGCGACCAGGTCGTCTCATAACGATTGCTCATGAGGTTTAGTTCCACATTGGGAAATCGACTTGCGGCCCCATAGAGAGCGATGACTTGAACGGTTTCGTTTTGCAGGTGATCCATCAGCGGGACGGAAAGAATACCGTACTGATAGCCGAGAGCGTCGATACCGATCCACGGAAATCCAAACACCGGGCGCGGCCTAAACGCTGAGGGCTCGGACTGCATCTTCGAGGCCAGGCCGGTTCCGAGCGGAGGCTGCGTGGCGATCTTCTGGGCATCGGCATCAATGCCGGTGGGCGACGCGGGTTTCCAGGGATTTCTTTGAGCCAGGATTTCTTTGAGGCTGGCGGTCGGATAACGCATAGAGGCCTGAAGAGGGGAGGAAGGTTCGTCGTGAGCGCGACAGGCGCTTCGTTTCGCAGGCAAATTGCTGGTGGAAAGCAGCAGAATGCCCTCCTGACGCCAAAGGCTCATGACCAACTGATCTTTGCTGTTGTTGAAAATTTTATCGATCATGTTACCGACCAACTGCTCATCAAGACAGCGGCCGCGCGCATCAAAGCGGCGAAGAAAGTGAGCCGTGGCATCCGCATAGGCGATGGTCATGCCGCGTTGGTTGAAAGCTAGCGACAAGGCTTTACCGTGATAAGGATCGGTGAATTTACGAACTGCGAATGTATTGGCATCCCAGACGAGTATACTATTTTGATCGCCAAGCAGAGTCTCACTGGATTTTTGCAGCCACAGCTCGGTAAGCAGTTCCTGGCCCTTGGCGTCTTTTTCATTGCGAGTTCCAAGAATGCGCAGGGCGCTTGGAAAAACAACGGGGGCCTGACACTTTATGGATTTATTGGAAACTTGCCTGCCGCTTTCGAAGATCGATCGCGCTAGAGTACAGATCTGTTGCACTTCCAAATCCTCTTCCAGCCAGACCAGGTTCGAACGGGTCAGGAAAATGTCATGAACATAGCCATTGCGCCTGAAGAGGCGCTGGCGCTTGTGGTTTTTTTCCAGCCAAAAATAACGAAAAACATCTAGGTTTGAGTTGGAATCTCCGGTGAGATAGACAAACATATCGTCACGGACGATTCGTGGACCCACCATTTCCTCAGGCAAGGGCCGAACATTTTCGGTCGATGAAGCGGTCTGGCCTTCGAATTTTACTTTGGCTTCCTGCAGAGTATTGTCGTTATCCCGCGAGAGGACAAAGATCTCATCGTTACGGGTTTCAAAGAAATAACTCGAGTTGAAGCTGAGCGCCAGGCCCGCATGCAGGCCTTTTTGTGGGCTGGGCTTGGCTACCGGCGGCTTGCCTTCGACCCGCAGCCCATCCTTGTCGATTTGAATGTAAGGGAGATCAGCCCGGCTTTTCCAGTACTGTGTGGCCTGGGTTTTGTATTCTTCGTAGAGTTCGATTCCGGACTTTCCCGTCCAATCCTTGAGTGCGGCATCCATAGGCATGAATTTATTGAAGGGCACGAAGCTCCAGGGCCACCACCAGGGCATGCTGTAGTCATAGAAATTGTTGAGCACCTGGGGCAATTTGTCGGCATCGTAGGTACGAAGGAGGTAGGACACGAAGGCGCCGGAAATTGCGTAACCTATCGTCGAAAAACGAGTCCCATCATAGAGGGCATGAAGCTTGTCATAACTTGGCCAAGCACCAGTCATTGCATAGTTGCGTTCCATTCCATATTGAATATCGGAACCGCCGGAAACGGCCATCGCCTCCGCCAGTCCTTCGATCCACCAGGCTGGCATCCAGGGCAGATGCACAATGCTACCGGCCGGACCAAACATATTATCGAGATGCCGATACATCGTGCTGTGTGTGTATTCGTGCCAGGCAAGGTCGCGCCCCCCGCGAGCCAGCGATTGCAGTTCAATGACATCGGTTATGAAGTTGGCGAAGGAGGCGTTTGAGGTCGTCGCCGACATGAGGACCGGCAAGGGCTTTTTACGTGAGACTCCGAGCCAGGCTTCAAGGCGCGGGCGGGCGGCTTCAAGCGATTCCAGAACGGCTTTGGCTTCATGCGGCGCTCTGTGGTCGTGGTAGACGATAAAGTTATTCGTCTTAAGTTCATCATACTCAAGATCGCCTTGATTCCGGCCAAAGCCAATGGGCAACGCTGAGGCCAGGGGGGCATCGAGGATCAAGAAGGCTATAACGAGCTTAACGTATACGCGCACGTGCTGCCTCGAGGTCTTGGGGTGTGTCGATACCGAGCGAGGGATTTTTGGCTTCAGTCACCGCAATGCTCAAACCGTTGCCGAGCGCACGGAGTTGCTCCAGGCTTTCGGCACATTCGAGAGGATGCTGCGGCAGCGAACAGAATTCCAAAAGGCCCTTTTTGGTAAAAGCATAAACGCCGATGTGCTGCCAGAAGGCTTCAAAATCTTCCGGCTCTCTATAATAGGGTAAAGGGGACCTGGAAAAATACATAGCCTTCCCTTTGTCATTGACCACAGCTTTTACACAATTGGCGTTTTGATAGTCGCTTTGGTGGCGATTGCGATAGACCATGGTTCCCATCGGGTCGTTGTCTTGCTCCATTTTGGTCAGGAGCAGCATCAGGTCATCGAGATTGACGAAGGGTTCGTCGCCCTGAACATTGAGAACCCTCGGGCGATCCGATTTCCGGGCGACCTCGGCACAGCGATCGGTGCCGCTTTTATGGGCTATATCGGTCATTTCAACGGGAACGCAATGCTTTTGGCAAATATCCCAAATCTCCCTGTCATCGGTGGCAACGATTACGCTGGCACCCTTTTGGGCGAAGCTTTCCAGACGCCGATAGACACGCACTATCATCGGCAAACCGCCGAGATCCGCGAGCGGCTTACGTGGCAGTCGGGTCGAATGCATGCGGGCCGGGATTACGATAAGCCATTGATTCCAAGTGATCATAGTCTGGTACTTTCCAAAGGGCATGAGGGGTTGGGGGTTCAAGGTTTCCCTGACAAAAGGGGGGAGGCGCTTGCCACTAGGGTGCTTTCGTTGATACTATGTAACTATAATTCTACCTAGGCTGAAAAGCATATTAAGATTAGCGGGAGTGCTCGAGATGGCCGAGAATGCTGCGCGTAGATATGATGCTGGAGCTGCTGCCTTCTTCGTGGAGACGCTCTGCCAGGACGCTGATACCCTATTACGCTTCGCCTTTGCCCTCTCTCTTAACGATGACTGGGCAACGGATCTGGTTTATAAAACCTACCAAAGCATACTGCCAAGGCTCCCCGAGTTGATCAAGAAGGACGGTAGCTTTATCCGTCAACTCTTGCTACGCCGGCTTTGGGAAGTCCATCATGAGGTTGCGCGGGAAAGTGAGGCCTCGGACAACCCACTCTTTCCCTTCCTGAGACCCCTTGATCTTGAGACCCGGGCCTCGCTCTTTCTTTGCGATGTGGTTGGGCTTAGTATCGAAGAGGCGCTCGAAATTACTCCGATGGACGACACCGACCTGCGACGGCACCTCGCCACAGGCCGCAAACATTTGCTTGAATTTAGATTTGAGTGAGGAAGCATTCGCATGGCACAGAGCAAATCGACCTTGGGTGAAGCGGATTTCCTACGCAGTCATCTTTCCGAATATCTTGACGAAGGGCTCACTTCGGCCAATCGGCAGAAGTTTGAAGACATCGCCAGGCGACTGAATATGGCTGAAGTCGCGACCGACTATGGCATCAAGCGTGGGCGTTTGCAGATCGAAGCTCAAAGGCTCTATCTGGACGAAAAAAAGATGCGCGCGATCCACGAACTCGTCGAGGATGATGCGGCCCGAGCCAATCATGAAGCCGCTGAGATCGAAGAGGTCGGCATGTCAGAGATGAAGGGCAACGCCTTTCGCTTTACTGCTTTGGCCGTTTTTTTCCTTCTCATCTTCGGCGGCCTTTACTACTTCTTTAAGCCGGAGACCAAACCCAGCTTTAACGCCCTTAATTCGCTGATTTATGAAGCGGATGTGATGAACGAGAATTCCGAAGGTCGATTAAACCTTCCGACCGACAGGATCGAGGAGATCAATCAATACTTCGCCAAGCTGCCTGCGCTAGGCTTTGAACCGAAACCTATGCGGGCTGTGCCTTCCGATTGGAAAGTCACCGGCGCGAGCATGATCGATTATGATGGCGCTAAGATCACGGTCACTCAGTTTCAGAACGTGACGACCAATGAAAAGCAATATCTCTTTTTCTTTGTCGGTAAACTCGAGCAACTGCCCAAGTCGGTTGCTGGAAATTCCAACGGTTTGGTCTTTCAATCCTACGGTTCGTCCAATCTCAATGTCATGGCCTGGGAGCCTGAACCCAACGTCACGGGCATGATGATAGGTTACCGCAGCCCGAAAGAGCTTGCTGACTTTGCCCTCAAGATTCTTGATAACTAGTGTCTGCCCGGAAAAGGCGATGGCTGCGTTTCATCGGCAGAAAAAAATGCTCATTTATGGAGAATAAACTCCGCTTTTTTTCTGCCTCGCGCCTTGCCATCCCCATTTCCGCGCAGCCCCTAACGAGTGTCTGCCCGGAAAAGGCGATGGCTGCGTTTCATCGGC
>CAXSGP010000020.1:0-54348 GCA_964236955.1 uncultured Oligoflexus sp.
ACGAGTTTGCCTGTACTTTTCAATCACTTATCTCAAACGTCAACAGCCCCTAGCCGAAATCCCCTATTTTTTAACAAGATTGAGTAGTCACCAGGAAACTGGCGAAATTATTACTTTTTGATTAAGCCCAATAAGTTCAAGGAATTTATTCCCTTAAAATTGCGAATAAAATTGATTTGATTTGTTTCTTCATCAAGCCGAAGAAGAAGATAAGTCATGCTAAGAGGTTTTGGATGAAACGGCAGATAGGCACGCCAGTGCTCTACTCCATTTTTATAGTTATAATATTCGCCTCTGCATGCAAGAGGGATAGTGGCCCCAATGAGCCCAGTGCGCTTGACCCTGAGGTGGGATCAATTGTGCCGGAAGTGGACAGCGGTGATGCCAAAGTTGAGATTTCGGCTGGCGGACTAAATCCTCTACCAGCGACTGGTCCGGATAGTATCACAAGTCCCGATAGTCCTGTTTTAAATCCTGTTGAAGACGCTGAAAAGGCTGACATTGATCCCGAAGCTGTTTCGGATGTCGAGCAGTCTTTGCCAAACGGCACTTATACCGTGATGGGGGTGGGCAGCAACCGGTGCCTTCAGCAGCAGGCTCCAGTCGGAAGTGATGCTCCCCAGCTGGTGCAATTTACCTGCAATGCGGGTGATGCACAGAAATTCGTAATGACCTTCGTCGATCAAAAATACTATTCCATCAAAAACCTGGCGTCCGGAAAAGCGCTTGAAGTATTAGGGCATGCGGTCAAGAAGCTTGCCCATCTCCAGCTTAGCGAATATGTCGCCCGCAGTGATCAACACTTTTTCATCCACAGGCTGGCCAGCGGGTACTTCAATCTCAAGCCGGTTGATGATCAAGGCCTTTGCGTCGATGTTTCCTTTGCAAGTAAAGCGGACAACGCCTTTATTCAGATGTGGGATCAGTGCGACCTACCCAATGAAGCCTGGATTCTTATTTTGGTGCCTGAGCCGCAATAGAAAAAGGCTGCGATCGAAGTACTTAAGCATCCGATGCTGCATAACGAAGGCCGTCCTGTGAACCGGAGGCGCCCGGGTTTGGCAGAAACGAGCAGGATCACGGCTCAAATGAAAGCCCTCGGGCGCTTGGCTTATTCTGCACTTAATTCCACAACATTAAACACATAGAGACCGTTACGGTGGACTCTCCAGTGGACGTCGAGACCAAGAATGCGAAATGCAAAGCGCATGCCTTCGGTTGCTGGGTCTTGTATGGGGGAGCAGCGCCGCTGCGAGAGGGGTCGGGGATCGATCTCGAGCATCTGTTCGATTAAATTTTTAAGCCTGGGATGACCGCGCGCCGCGTGCTTTTCGATGACCGCGAGACTGGCCACTGAGAAGGCAACAGGAAAGCGCTCAATCTCGGTTTTCACCCATCCCGAGTTAGCGTCAGGTATGAGGTCCGCATAGGGAAGGTAGGGTTTGATATCAAGGACCGGAGTGCCGTCCAAAAGATCGATGCCGCTCAGATGGAGTTCTATGCCCCCTGAGGCCTTTCGATCAATACGTTCGAGTTTCACCGCCGACATACCGATGGGATTGGGACGATGGGGCGAGCGTGTGGCAAACACACCCATTCGATGGCCGGCCTCGACGCGTGGTGTTTCTATCATTGGATGCCAGCGGGCCCTGCCATTTTTATGAAAGACGAAAATGATCCAGACATGGCTGAATTGTTCGAGATGGCTCAAAGCCAAGGCATAGGTAGGTTCAGGATTGAGTTTTAATAGGGCGCGGGCTTCTTTCATCATCATCGATTGCCGAGGCACCCCAAATTTCTCCTGGAAGGGAGAATGGATTATGCCTATCGCTTCGTAAGTAAAGGTCATGGTTAGCCTCGCTGCACCTGATGCGAGGCCCTGATCTACTGCATTTGCCCCGTGAAGTCCACGGGAAGAGCTAATTGCTAATTTGGCGTATAATAGCGAGCAGCGTTCTTTAGAGATCTATCTAGAATTTATGACTTATCAATAAAACTTCTTATTTTTATATAACAAGTTACCGGGGCATCATTGGGATAGCGGCAGAATGCCGATTTCCTATGGAATTCAAGGTCTATTAACGCAGGATCTATAATTTCTACTTTTCGAATTCACGGCCTATGGTTTAGAATAAGCAGCAAATTCTCATCTTCAGAGCCTTCGTCTATTCGAGGGCACCATCCCAATATTTGAGAAATATGGCTTATTCGCGAGCAGGAGGAGTCCTGCCGCTCGATTTTAGAGAGAGTCTTTGATCTTTTTGCCCAAGTGGTATAGGATAGAGGCGCTCTTTCTGAATGAAAGACGGGCTGATAGGATCCGGATTGACGTCGAGCATGATCAAATCTGGAATTGTTATTGATTCGTCTTAACTTAAGCTAGGCTAGCAGTCCTTAGGACCATGATCGCTAAGTTAAATATTTGTTTAATCTATTCACTTATAGTAAGGGAACTATGTCTCAATAGGATGCTGCAAGGCTCACCATGTCGCCATCTCTGCGCAAGTTATGTTGGCCAGATGCCCGTAGGGAAGCCCGATTTAAAATATTTGCCGTATCTAAAAGTGACCACAGATTCTTTTACGCTTATGATCAATCCTGCTCTGACACGGTTCCTAACGCAGTGAACCTGGGCCGATCGCTTTGTTCTCTTCCCAGTGAACAGCGGTGTAAAGAGTTTTTTACAGAATACAGAGACTTAGCTGTTCAAGTCTCGAGCCTCAAATATGAAATTGAGCAAGTTTGAGTGTGTTTATAGGAATGGCTACACCCCAGAACCCAAGGAAATTATGTCTAAGAACCTTCGCAACATTTGCATCATCGCTCACGTTGACCACGGCAAAACGACACTCGTCGATTTTCTTCTGAAACAAGCTGGTACTTTCCAGGCTCATGAAGCCACAGCAGACCGCATGATGGACTCAGACTCTCAAGAAAGAGAACGTGGGATTACCATTTCTGCCAAAAATGCGTCGTTCTTGCTTGGTGACGTTAAGGTCAATGTTGTGGATACTCCCGGTCACGCCGACTTCGGCGGTGAAGTGGAACGCATCATGGACATGGTCGATGGCGCTATCCTTCTCGTTGACGCGGTGGAAGGTCCCCTGCCTCAGACTCGTTTCGTACTTCAGAAAGCGATTGATAAAAATCTCAAAATCGCTCTTTGTATCAATAAGGTTGACCGTCCTGAAGCAGTTGGCAGCACAATGGTTGCAGAATGTGTCGACAAAGCATTCGATTTGTTCGTCGAGCTGGGCGCTTCGGCTGAACAGTGCGACTTCCCTATCATCTATGCCTGCGCCCGTAAGGGCTGGTGTACGGCTGATGTCGATGCGATCCCTACCCTTCTCGAAGGCGGCGGCGAGCGCACCCTTAAGCCCTTGTTCGACGTTATCCTAGGCTTCCCTTCGCCATCAGCTGACGCGAATGCCGAAGCTCAATTGCTCGTTTCCAACATCGCCTACTCCGATTATCTCGGTAACCTCGCTCTCGGTCGGCTCGCTTCGGGCAAAGCGAAAAAGGGTCAGGAACTCGTTCGTCACGGCGTTAATGAGAGCGGTCTGCCCGTTACTCAAAAATTCCAAATCTCACGCCTTCTCTCCTATGAAGGCATGAAGCAGATCGAAGTCGATGAAATCATCGCGGGTGATATCGGTCTCATTGCGGGCTGCGAAGTTCTTGAGATCGGCGATACCCTAAGCGGTTTGAATGGTAAAGCCTTGAAGCGTATCAGCGTTGAAGAGCCAACGATGCGCATGATCTTCTCAATTAATACCACGCCCAACTCAGGACGTGACGGCAAAGCGATTCAGTCGCGCGATCTTCGGCAGCGTCTTTTGAATGAGATTCGTAGCAACGTGGCGCTTCGTCTTGAAGACACCGAACAAGCGGATCAATTTTATCTCCTGGGCCGCGGCGAATTGCAGTTCGGTATCCTTATCGAAAAAATGCGTCGTGAAGGCTATGAGTTCATGATTGGTCGTCCCAACGTTTTGATGAAGACCGAAAATGGCAACAGGATGGAACCTTACGAGAAGATGACTCTCGATCTTCCCGAGACCTGCTCGGGTGAAGTGACGAAGATGTACCAGCAGCGTAAAGGGGTTTTGACCTCCTACGAAGCGGCATCAGCTGCCAACACCGAAGAGCAACGGGTTCGTTTGATCTTTGAGATACCAACGCGCGGAATCCTCGGTACCAACTCCATGTTTAAGACTGCAACCCGTGGATCGGGCCTTATCAGCTCGGAATCAATTGGTTATAAGCCGCATGCCGGAACTATCTTTCACCGTCAGACAGGCAGTTTGATCGCTGACCGTACCGGTAGCACCACCGAATATGCCCTTGCTTCCGTTCAGGAACGGGGTGTGTTGTTTATCGGTGAGGGTGTTGAAGTCTACGAAGGTATGATCATTGGTGAGTGCGCTAAAGACAACGACCTTAATGTCAACCCGGTCAAGCCTAAAAAATTGACGAACATGCGGACCACCGGTTCAGACGGTATCACGAACCTATACGGTATCAAGCAAATGAGTCTTGAGAAATGTATCGAGTGGATCGATGATGACGAGTGGATCGAAGTCACGCCAAAGTCGATTCGTTTGCGTAAAAAACAATTGGCTGCCAACCTGCGAAGTGTTCGTAAAGCCGACCGTGTCTAATCACTAGATTATATGCTTTAAAAAAATGCTCCGATCGAAAGATTGGGGCATTTTTTTTGGCATTGATGGCGGCCGCAGCGCCCGGATGCCCATCAGGGGCCTTGGACGCTCCTCGCCTATTTGCAAACCTTGGCTTCGGTATACCAAGCTCCGGTGGTGCAGGATTTGCCTTCGCCGCAATGGGAATCTTCTTCACAGTAGCACTCGCCACTGACGACACAGGCATCGTGATAAGCGAGAGATTTCGGAGTCTCGCCAGAGACGCGCAGCCAGAAATCATTCACAAAGACCTCATGGGGATCCATCCTCTTTTTAAAAGCGACAAAGTCCGCCCAGCGAGGGTAAGCGCTGGCGACGTTGTGGAAAGCGGCCACGGTATTTTTGCCCCAATGCGGCCGGCCCTGATACTTTTGGACGGTCAGCTGCTCCAGCTCCTGATTGACGAAATAATCTTTAGGCGTGCTTTTGCCTCTATTATTAAGCGTATATTCGATGCCTATATAGGCCGAGTCGCGTCCCGCATTCATTCCTATATAGCTCGCTGAGGCTTTGCCGAATCGAAAATAAATACCGTTAAGGGGGAAATAAGCTGGGGTTTTTTTAACGATGGCCCGGGCATCGGCTATCCACTGCGGTAGATCTTCCAAAGGAATTGCGATCTCCTGCAACTGGATAGGCAGGCGATCCCAAATACAGGAGCCGATGTTGCAGTCGAAATACTGCATACGGTGGGAATAGCCCACAGGATTTTTCACCACTTGCCCACTGTCGTCTTTATAATAAGGCGCAACGCGTGTTTCATAGCGAAGGCGAGCGGCAAGGTTCATGAGAGCATGCCCAGGTAGCACGGTCGCAGTGCTCATGAGCACGCTATAAAATTTCTCAAGGGCTTCGCTAATTTCTGCCTGGCCGTTATGGGCATCACCTGGCGTGTCGTAGGGCACTTGCTCGTAGATGGTTTGACTGTATCGATGATTGCCGGGAAACCAGGCGATGTTAGCCGAGTAGTTGTTGCGGGCGATCTCGAGTATGGAGTTTTCAAGATCACTATCGTCGGTTTTGCCGATCTGATGAGCCCTGACTTTAAAGGCGTCTTCTAGCTGAAAGGTGACTTCAACCACGACCCCTAAAACGCCAAGGTTGACGCGTGCAGCATCCAAATCCTCACCGGTCAGGATGCGCACGTCTCCCCTGCCATCGACGATCTTCATGCTGATCGCGTAATCGGCAAAGGTATTGGAGGGCTTCCATAGAGTTGATCCGTGGGTACCGCTGCCCAGCATTCCGCCGATGGTGAAAGTCCCAAGTTCCGTGACCATATTCACGGCCAGGCCAAATTGATTTATGCCCTGGTTAAATTTATCAAAACGCATCCCGGCTTGAACCGTAACCGTTTTGTTGTCACGATCGACGTTGATGAGTTTATTCATCTTGGTCAGAAGGATTTGCGTGCCGCCTTCCATGGTACAGGCCGCATCGATCTGACTTTTGAACTTGCGGTTGGCAACCTTGACTTTTTGTTTGTTGGTGTAGGCGTGGCGAACGATCGCCTGGATCTCTTCAATGGTCGAAGGCTCCACCAGGGTGGCTTTAGGGCATTGATAGGTTCCCTGGTAATTTTGCAGGGCATCGTCGCTCGACCAGAGTTGGGCGCCCAATCCAGCAACGCCGACTAGGCCAAATGCAGAGAGAAGTAGTAATTTTTTCACGTCGTCACTCCCATGGAATGGTTCCTGAGGTTCTTGACCCCGGGTTTCGATTCTCTCAATCTAATTGCTTCTGATTTTTAGTTCTAAGCTGATATAAAAGATTTTGGCTGGCGTGACAAGGTGCTGATTGCTGCAGCCTTAATAAAGAAGAGCAAACCAATAGGACCTTAGGCAGGGCGATGAGGGATTGTGCTCATACCCGCTCTCTTGAACATCTTGAAAGGAAGGCTTATGGATATCTCTCGACGGCAATGGCTTGAATACGCTGCGCTTGGCTCAGGGTCAACTCTGCTCAGCTCCCTTCTAAAGGCCGACGATCTGCCCTTTGATACGAGATTTCCAGCCTCGATTATGGTCGGAGATCTCGACGAATCATGGGGTGACCTTGAAGTCCTGTCGGGAACCTTACCGAGCGATCTTTTTGGTCACTTATTCTTGATGGAAGGCATTCCAATTGAAAAAAATCACTTTTCGGTTACTGGCAAAGGGGCCATTACACGCTTTGATTTTAAGAGCGATGGCCGTGTTGCGTTTCAGCGCAAGATGATCAAGACCCCGGAGGTGATTCTACAGGATCATCTGGACAGGGGGCTTGATCAATTTCGCCTGTTGGGTGGCGTGGTTTATTTTAGCTCCACCTTAGGTTTTATGAACTACTGTAATACAGTGGCGATTGCCTTGGGTGATAATCGCTTTTGTATGGGGTATGAAGGAGGTACTCCCTTTGAGTTTGATGCTGAGACTTTGGAAGTCGTGACCCCGATCGGCACTCCTTCCGAGTGGACGACGAGTCTGCCTGCAATCGCCGCAGGCCTGTCGCCGAAGACATGGCTTTTCCCTCAGATTCGGGGCACCGCGCATCTTTATTTTGATGAGCGGACCGATGAAACCTTTATGCACAATTTCGGCGGCAACGTCGGCGAAACGGGAAAAGGATTTTTACGGCTTATCAGATGGGACAAGCAGGGGGCGCTGCAATCCAAAGCCGTTAGGGGCCGTGACGGCAAAGCCGCATTTCTGATTGCGACTGGCCACTCGCTCGGCGTCACGCGCAATCATGTGATCATCTTCGATACTGCGGCCCGCGTTGAAGGCGGCAGGATATTCGGCCTGAGGGCGATTGATCCGCAAAAAAATCAGGTCCGCCTTTGGGTGGTGAAACGGGAGGACATGCATAAAGATCGGGATTGGATAGTAGCCGATAGCATCGTTCTTAACTTTGACGTCAGCGATGTGATGGTCGATTATGATGACTTCGATAATGTCATTACCATGTATGGCCAATATCTTTCGGCTACCGATAAATCCGAATCGATGTATGCTCAGGAAAAATTATTTTTTGGAGGCAGGGTCCGAGATGAATTGGGGGGCTATACCATAGCGCCCTTGGATGTGGGTGGTTTCGTGCGAGCTGCCGTTCAGCTGACGGCAGAGGGACTGCGTGACATTCCGGAATTGTTTCATGTGACGCGTGACAAGGCTTTGACCTGGGATATGAACGATCCGGCCTATCGGGGGCACTTTGCGTTTCCCAATCGCTTTGAGCATATCTATTGGTGTGCCGTTGGTTATCGTCCCGAGCACGTTGTGACACGAGCGGCGGTGGCTTATAAGGATTATGATAAGAAGGTCTTTTCTAACGAAACTTTACCGCGAAAGCCTATAGGATCGGCACTGCTGCATCAGGATTGTGAGACGATGACGATTGTCGACAGCTTTCAATTCCCGTCTCATATGGTGATGCGTACCCCGCAGTTCATGCAGAAAAAGGGCGACACAGGGACCGATCAAAGCCATGGCTACATCGCCTGTCTGGTGGTGGTCAATACTGCCTTTGAAAGCAATCCATCGGCGCGGGGCAAAGAGCTTTGGATCTTTGACGCTAAAAATCTGCAGCAGGGTCCACTTTGTCGCTTGCATCATCCCTCTCTCAATTTTGCTACGTCTAACCACGCAATGTGGGTGCCGACTATAGGCCGCAGACCAGCCACCGCGTATAGGGCTGACGTGCGGGCTCACTATGAGGAAAGGCTTGCGCACCATTCGAGTAAGGTCGTGGCTATCGTGAAAAAAGAAATCTATCCGCGTTTTCTCTAGACTCTGCTGCATTCAAAAAGCCAAGGTGAGGAATGCACGCCTAATTTCCACGAAAGGTTCAAACAACTGACCATAACCAGTTATTGTGATTTTAGCATTCGGCAAACGCTCGTTTACCAAGTAGAATCGTAAACGGGCGTTTCTTTTTCTGTGAAATAAGGGTTACTTTCATGACATTTAGGCCCGTCAGCTTGATTGTACAAAGCCGCTCTGGGCAGAATACCCTCATTACGCAAAGCATCGAACATCACGCCCCCATCATTAAAAAAACGGACGAAGGCTTGCTGCCGATGTTTCAGAGGCACACGTCGGCATCTCTAAGCATTTATGAAAATTCCGACAATCCGCTAAGAACTGATCTCACTAGGGGGAAATCGATCCCATCGATTTGGAAAATCCTTCGCATGCCCTTGCTGACGATAGGCCCGCGCCGGTGAAGACCAGCCTTCTCGGATTATCGTTAGGGAGCGCCATCATCAAGGTCAGGCTAGGCCTTGGCTGCTGGCCGGGCCCTTTCCTTGGCGAGCGTCGCCACTTGTTTCACGCCCGGGAAACCGTCGGCTCCACCTGGGGCGATTGAAGCCGGGACTCTCATAAATTGAAACCTGAAATTAATTTCAAATGCGCCGCAACACGAAACAACACTTGGTTCTGAAGCATTGGGAGTTTGATATGGCGATGAGTGTTTTTGATCTATTCAAGGTGGGCATCGGACCCTCGAGTTCTCATACGGTAGGTCCCATGCGTGCTGGTCAAAGATTTCTCAAAGGCCTGGAAGAAAAAAACCTGATGGCAAGTGTCGCCAGCGTCACGGTCGAGCTCTACGGATCTTTAGCGTTGACCGGCATCGGTCACGGTACGGACAAAGCGATCATGCTGGGTCTTTCCGGAGAATTGCCCGATCAAATTGATCCGGAAACGATAGAACCTAAACTCAAGCTCATAAAATCCGCAGGTCAGTTATCCCTTGGCGGCCAGCATCTTATTGATTTTGATCATCAAAAGCACATAGTCTTTCTGCGCCGCAAGCTTCTGCCCCATCATTCCAATGGTATGCGGTTTACCGCCTATGATGCCAACTATAAGGAGCTCCATGCGCGCGTCTACTATTCCATTGGCGGGGGTTTTGTCGTCAACGAGGAAAACGCCAAACAGGATAAGCTTGCCAAAGATACGACCCAAGTCAAATATCCCTTCGAATCGGCCGCCGCTCTCCTTGCCACCTGCAAGCGGGAAAATCTTCGGATCGATCAGGTTATGCTGGCCAATGAATTGAGTTGGCGAAGTGAGGCCGAGGTTGGCAAAGGTCTCGACTTTCTGTGGAGCATGATGAAGGACTGTATCGATAGAGGCTGCCGCAACGAAGGCATTTTACCCGGCAAACTCAAGGTCAAACGTCGGGCTCCCGACCTTTATAAGGACCTGACGGCCAATCCCCAAAAAGCTCTGAAAGATCCCTTAACGATACTCGACTGGGTCAACCTCTATGCCCTGGCGGTGAATGAAGAAAATGCAGCGGGATCACGCGTGGTCACAGCGCCAACTAACGGTGCGGCCGGCATTATTCCCTCCGTTCTCAAATACTATGAAGAATTCTGTCCGTCAGCGGATCGCGAAGGCGTTCATCGGTTTCTCCTGACCGCGGCGGCGGTAGGCGTTCTCTATGCAGAAAACGCTTCGATCTCGGGAGCCGAAGTCGGCTGTCAGGGTGAAGTCGGCGTCGCCTGCAGCATGGCAGCCGGTGGCCTGACCGCGGCGGTAGGAGGGACTCCGACCCAGGTTGAGGAAGCGGCTGAGATCGGCATGGAACATAATCTGGGACTGACCTGCGATCCGATCGGCGGGCTCGTTCAGATCCCCTGCATCGAACGCAATGCGATGGGTGCCGTGAAAGCGATCAATGCCAACCGCATCGCCATGAAACGCGAAGGCGCCCACCACGTGTCGCTTGATTCGGTCATTGCCACGATGAGGGCTACCGGCGCGGATATGAAGACTAAATACAAGGAAACATCCCGTGGAGGTTTGGCGGTAAACGTCATAGAATGCTGAGATTCCTTTGGAGGATTCTATGGTTGGCCCGAAGATCACGGATCTGCTTAAAATACGCTACCCCATCATCGGTGGGGCCATGTATCCCTGCAGCAATCCCGAATTGGTGGCTGCCGTATCAGCTGCTGGCGGTATCGGGGTGGTGCAACCCATCACGCTCACCTTCGTCAACAGATATGATTTTCGCAAGGGTCTGCAGTATATCCGCAAGCTCACGCCCCATCCCATCGGCCTCAATCTGCTGATTGAAAAATCCTCGCAGAAATATCTGGAAAAAAATCAGGAATGGCTGGACATCGCTCTCGAAGAAGGCTTGCGGTTTTTTATCACCGCGCTTGGCAATCCGGATTGGGTGGTGCGCCGTGTCGAGAAAGAGGGCGGCATAGTCTTTCATGATGTCACGACACGCGATTGGGCCAAGAAGGCGATGGATGGGGGGGTCAAGGGGCTGATCTGTGTGAATAGTCGGGCCGGAGGCCATGCTGGCGAAGAGAAGCCGCAGGACCTCTTGCGGCATCTGCGTGAATTTAACGTTCCCTTGGTTTGTGCCGGCGGGATCGGGGATCGCAATGCCTATGAGGCAGCACTAGCCTTGGGTTATAGTGGAGTGCAGATCGGCACCCGTTTTATCGCCACTAAGGAATGCACCGCGCACGACGACTATAAAGCTGCAATCCTTGCCGCCGAAGAAGATGACATTATTCTCACCAAAAAAATCACCGGGGTCCCAGTCGCTGTGATCAATACGGGCTACATGAAGGCACGCGGCGCCGAGACCAGTGCCGTGGCCAAATTTTTTCTAGACAATCCGGGGACCAAACACTGGGCCCGAATGTTTTTCAGCCTTCGCTCCGTCTGGCAACTCAAACAAAGCTGGGGCAAGGGGGGCGATTATAAAGAATTCTATCAAGCTGGCAAAAGTGTGGGTGGAATCAAAAGCATAGAGTCAGTTGCCGAAATTATCTCGTCTTGGGTTCAAAAGCCTTAATTCTGGATCGCCTGATTGATAAACGTCAAAGCCAGGCGTCGGTATCGGGCGGCCTCATTGAGAAGTTCATGCTCCGCTCCGGCAATCCTTTTAAATTTCGCCGTTTGGCCGGTCAATTCATGCCATCTGTCAATCCAGGGTTGATAGACCAAGCCATCGACAACCGCCTCTTTTTCGCCCACTATTATGGCCACCGGCACTTTCAGATTTTTCAAGTATTTTTTATCGTAGAGAACCGTGCACGCTCGGAACGTCGCATGCACCCAGGCGAAGGTTGGAGCTGAAGGCTTATAGGGTCCCTCGGTCATAGCCTTGAAGCGTTTTTTAGATTGGGTCAGCGGGTTGCCCTTGAAGGCTTTTTTGCGGTCGATGCCAGCCCCTGTCGAGCGGGCTGCAAAGGGACTGAGCGAGATGAGGCGCGCGAGCCATCGAGCCAGTGTCGGCGGCATGGGAGTTAAAAGGCCAAAGAGCGGCGAACAGAGGATGAGACTTTTTGGGGAAAGAACGTCTTTGAGTGTTCCATAAAGAGCGATCAGACCTCCCATGGAATGAGCCACGACAATATAGGGCTTGTTGCCAAAACTTGCTTTGACCACCGCCGCCACATCTTCGGCAAAGGCATCATAACTCAAGACATGGGAGCGTGCGCCTTCGGAGCCCCCCTGACCGCGATGATCCATCGTCACCCATAGAGCGTTGTCGCCATAGAGGGTGTCGCTCGGTAAATCCTCGTACTTTTCAATCCATTCGCTGCGTCCATTGAGAAAGAGGATGCGGTACTGTGGATCCTTGATTTCCCGAACTGCATAACGAATCTTGAGGCCATCAACGGGGGATTTTAACTGTTTGATCGACCATGTGGGGGCTGTTTTGGAATCGCGATTCATCGTCGTGAGCCTCTTGAAGCCAGAGTTTCATTTGTCTCGGATAATTAGTGCATAAGCCTTTTACGCCCACTGTCATGAGATAGGACCAAAGCTGTTCCCGATTATTTTCATCGCGTAGGCCGACGTAAGGATTGACTTCGATCTGTCTGGCATCGGCTATGCGCATCATTTGAGGCGTGAGAAGTTTCGCCTCGGGATGATAGATGCGGATGCCGTGTTTTTTCATAAAGGCCAGTGGGCCAAGCTGAAAGGAACCTGGCATCCATAGGTATTTGTCCCAGAGCAGGGCGACCTTTAGATTGGGAAAAAGGCGGGCGCTTGCGGCGCAGGTGTTCTTGTCGAAGCTTGAAATGACGATGCGCTCGGCAAGAGGATGGTTTGCCAGGAGCCTGCCTACCGCCTCAACGATTTCGTTGCCGGTGGCTTTGATTTCGACGTTGATCTCAATCTTAGCTAAAAGTTCTTCACAGACTTCATCAAGAAAGGGCAGTTCCTCACCGTTACTGAGGCGCACGGTTTTCTTTATTTCAGCGCGGGTCATTTGCCTGAGGGCTTTGTCGAGGCCGGCCGTTCGTTTGAGGTCTTCATCGTGAAGTATGGCGATTTGATTATCTGCGGTGAGATGGACATCAAGTTCGATGCGGTCGGCACCCAGGTCGACAGCGGTCCGAAATGCGGCCCAGCTATTTTCGAGGGCTTCGGTACAGGCGCCCCGATGGGCAATGACTTTCATAAGGCTCCTTTTAAAGCAGCAAATAGAGAGCCGTGGGCATGCTTTGAGCTGATCATAACCTACCTTTAGATTGAACTCAATCGCGGGTGAGCGGAGTCGTTTCTCGTCTGTCCCAGGATCGATTTGTCATCGTCTCATTGAGGATTACCAGAGCTGATGACGATTAGTGTGGTCTTAGAGCGAGAGGCTGGCTAGACTTTCGCAGGCATATGAGAAAAACAGCTGGCCTATGGGGCAGGAGGAGCTTTGCGAATCGCAATTGATGCCCGGATGATACGTCAGGGCAGCATGCATGGTATTGCGCGCTACGTTTATCAGCTTTTGCAGGGGCTGCGGGTGGGCGCCTCTCGTCATGATTATTATGTGCTCATCAATAAGGGCTCACCGCTTGTAGAGATGGATTGGCCCTCCTTTGTGCATCTCGTAAGTGCCAATTCGCCATGGATTAGTGTGCGCGAGCAGCGAGAACTGCCTCAGATCCTCAAGCGTCTTCAGGTTGATCTCTTCCATGCGCCTTCCTTTGTCGCCCCGATCTTCGTGCCCTGTGCGATGGTTATGACGATTCACGATTTGAACCATATGGTACTGCCGCAGTTTTATACCCTTTTCCATCAGATGTATTATCAAGTGGTGGTGCAACGCAGTATCAAACGCTCCAAATATATTCTGACCGTCAGCAAATTCAGCAAGAAAGAAATCGTTCGGACCCTGGCGCTGGATCCCGATAAGATATTTGTCACCTACAATGGTGTTTCGGAAGATTACAAGCCGGTTGAAGACAAGTTCTATCTTGAGTATGTAAGAGATATCTATGGGCTGCCCGAGCGGTTTATCTTCTGTGTGTCGAACAACAAGCCACATAAAAACGTTCATCAGTTGGTGAGGGCTTATTGCTATTCCAATATCGATATACCCTTGGTGCTGGCCTGTCCGACCGATCCGAATCTGATCCGCATCGCTGAAAACTATGGTAAAAAACATCTCGTTTATTTTTCGAAGTTTATCGAGGAGCAGCATCTGCCGGCGGTCTATTCCTTAACGGATCTGTTCGTATACCCTTCGACCTATGAGGGCTTTGGTCTGCCGCCGCTGGAAGCCTTAGCCTGCGGCGCCCCAGTCGTAGTGGCGAGGTCATCCAGTCTGCCGGAGGTCGTTGGCGATAATGCTATATTCGCCAACCCCTTTGACTACAAAGCGATTGCCGCTGCCCTCGAAAGCGGTGTTTATGATACAGCGCTTCGTGATCAGCTGAAGAAAAAGGGTTTGAGTCATGCGAGAAGTTTCTCGTGGGATCAAATGATAGAAAAAACCATACAGGTCTATGAACTCTGCGAGGCTTCCGTAACAGTTCAGTCAAGTCAGCTTGGGTTGGTCAAGGGTTCGTGATGCGGGTGGCTCGATCGAAATGAGGTAGAAAGTGCGAATCGGAATAAACGGCCGTTTTTTGGTGGCAAAACGCACGGGCGTGCAACGCGCGGCTTACAATTTGGTCAAAACGCTGTTCGATATCGATCAAGAAAATGAATATGTGCTGTTTACCGGGGAAGATCAGGCGGAAGAGTGGCGCAAGTACCCAAATGTAACCCTGGTTACCAGTCGGCTCAAGGTGGGCGGCAACCTGCGCAACCATCTCTGGGAGCAAATTGTGCTTCCAAGGCTTGCCTATCGGCATAAAATTGATATTTTGCATTCTCCGGCAAATATGGCTCCAATGTTTTATTCAGGAGCGTCGGTCGTGCATATCCACGATCTCTGCTTTGTGGTGAATCCCCAGTGGTACAGCTACACCTTTCACACCGCTTACAATCTGGCGATTCCGCGTCTGGCGGAAAAAGCCACGCGCATTATCACCAACAGCAATAACTCGCGGAATGACCTGCTCCAATTCTACAACGTCGATGCCAGCAAGGTGAGGCTGATCTATTGGGCGGTCGACCAGACCTTTGGCGCTCGCGACGGGAACAGCAACGAAAGTCTTAGCGAGTCGGACTATATTCTCTATGTCGGTTCCTTGGAGCCGCGGAAAAATATCGGCAATCTGATCGATGCATTTGAACGCATGCGCTCGCGTAACCCCGACCTCAAGACCAAACTCGTTTTGATAGGCGGGGAAAGTCCGCTCTTTGCCAATGTTCGTGTCCAAATCAAGACCTACCATCAGGATGTCGTGTTTAAGGGATTTGTCAGCGATGAAGAACTTAGGCAGTATTATCGTCAGGCTCAGGTCGTCGCCTACCCCAGCCTGTACGAAGGCTTTGGCCTGCCGCCCCTTGAAGCGATGGCAAGTGGAGCACCGGTGGTCACCTCGAATACCAGCTCGCTCCCGGAGGTGGTGGGTAATGCTGCCCTTATGGTCAGCCCATACGACTGTGATCAGTTGGCCGATACTCTGGCGATGATCGTACGTGATCCCCTGCTGCGGCGGGAGATGCGAGCGCGAGGCTATGAACAGGTCAAAAAATTCAACTGGTACAGAGTTGCGCGAAATATCCTGGCGGTATATTACGAAGTTTACTGTGAGACGCATAAAGTTCAGGGTGATAACAGTCTGCCCTTCGCCAAATGGAAAGTCATGATGCAGCGCGAAAAGGCTTTTCTGGCAAAAGTCTGAAAGCCCGGTCCGCCGTCATACCATTCGCCGTGACCTGAGATCGATTCCAATTGTGAGGAACCTGCAATGAGACAGCGTATTAAGAATTTGATGGCCGATGCCAAAGAAGATCAAAAAGTCACTATATTTGCTTGGTTGCGATCAAAACGTGTCTCTAAAAATGTAGCTTTTCTGGTGGTTAACGACGGCTCGACGCAAAAGGATTTGCAACTTGTCGTCGATGGGCAAAATGCTGACTTCGCCAAGTTGAATGAGCTTGGCACGGGCGCGTCGCTGCGCGTTGAAGGGGTTTTCAAGGCTTCGACCGGCAAGGGCCAGGAGATGGAAGTGCACGTCGATAGCTTTGAAATATACGGCGCCTCCCCCGAGGAATATCCCCTTCAGAAAAAGGGCCACACTCTGGAGTTTTTACGCGAAATAGCCCATTTGCGCGGCCGAACCAATAGTTTTGGTGCGGTTTTTCGCGTTCGCAATCAGCTTGCAGTGCTGGTTCATCAGTTTTTTCAAGGGCGGGGTTTTCAATGGGCGCACACCCCCTTGATCACATCTTCCGATGCTGAGGGTGCTGGCGAAATGTTCCAGGTCACCACGCTGCCCCTCGATAAGCTGCCCCGGGACGCCAAAGGTGCCATCGATTTTAAGCAGGATTTTTTTGGGAAAAAGGCACACCTGACGGTAAGTGGTCAGCTGAACGGAGAAGCGCTTGCCCTCTCGGTCGGTGACATTTATACTTTTGGACCGACCTTTCGCGCTGAGAACTCTAATACCACGCGCCACCTGGCAGAGTTTTGGATGGTTGAGCCTGAGATGGCGTTTGCCAATCTCAAAGATGACATGAACCTCGCCGAAGAGTTTTTGCGCTATGTCTTTGCTGAAATCGTCAAGCGCTGTCCGGAAGAGCTTGACTTTCTCGGCACTCATTACAAAAATTCGTCGGTGGAACAGATTGCCGCTCTTGCCGGTCAGGACTTTGCTCGAATCACATATACTGACGCAGTCAAGGAGTTGCAGAATTCCGGAACGAAGTTTGAATACCCGGTTGCATGGGGTACGGATCTACAAACCGAGCATGAACGCTTTTTGACCGAGGTCATCTTTAAGAAGCCCGTTATCGTCACCGACTACCCCAAAGACTTCAAAGCCTTCTATATGCGCCTAAATGACGATGGAAAAACCGTCGCAGCTATGGATGTTTTAGCGCCTCGGATCGGTGAAATCATTGGCGGTTCCCAGCGTGAAGACAGGATTGATATCCTAAAAAGCAGGATGCGGGATTTCCATATCGCCCCTGAGGATTTATCCTGGTATATCGATTTGAGAAGGTTTGGTGGAGTGCCCCATGCTGGCTTTGGACTCGGTTTCGAGCGACTTGTCCAGTACGTAACTGGAATGGCAAATATACGCGATGTCATTCCGTTCCCTCGATATCCTCAGGGGATTCATTTTTAAGAAGCTTTCAGAGACTAGCTGTGACCCGCTAAGAACAATGTATTGACCATTCTGTCGATCATCGGCTATATTCCGGGCCTCTAGAGTGCGTAGAGACTGATAAGCTTAAGCGTTCCTTTAGGAAATAACACGCGGACCTGGCTGATGAGAAGGACCACGCGCAAGAGAATTTTTATTGCCGACTAGCTGGGTTGAGGCAAGAAATTCTGATTTATGCGACATCCCTCATGCTTTGACAGGCGTGCACACGACAACTGGAGAGTAGATTTCCATGAAAACCACCAGCGTTAAGCCCACAGACATCAATAAAAAGTGGGTTCTGTTTGATGCAAACAATCTAACTGTAGGGCGTTTGGCTTCTGAAGTTGCTCGCATTTTGCGCGGCAAGCACAAGGTCAACTTCGTGCCTCATCTTGATTGTGGCGACAATGTTGTAATTATCAATGCTGATAAGGTCAACTTTACTGGCCGTAAATGGGCTCAAAAGTTTTACTACCATCACTCAGGTTTCGTTGGTGGTATCAAGGCTACAGCCGCTAAAGACGTCCTAGCGAACAAGCCCGAGCGTATTCTTCAGCATGCTATCAAAGGTATGTTGCCGCATAACAAGCTTGGCCGCAAAGTTCTTAATAACGTCAAGATCTATGCAGGTAGCGAACACCCACATGAAGCTCAAAAGCCAGTGGCTAGTGAGCCTACTCGTTTGGGCAAGGAAGGATAAAGCATGGCAACGAAGGGTACTATACATACTGTTGGTAAACGTAAGACTGCAATCGCTCGCGTTTATCTGAAGCCAGGCAAGGGTGTTATCACTATCAACAAGCGTGATATTGATGATTATTACTTGCGCGCAACCTCTAAAATGATCGTTCGTCAAGCTTTCGAATTGACGGGTAATGCCGATAAGTTCGACATGATCGTCAATGTTTGCGGCGGTGGCTTAAATGGCCAAGCTGGTGCGATTCGCCATGCCGTCAGTCGAGCCCTTGCTGAGCTTGATCCCGAAAATCGCCACATTCTCAAAGCTGAAGGTTTGATTACTCGCGATTCTAGGAAGAAAGAACGTAAATTGTACGGTCAGAAGTCAGCCCGTGCACGCTACCAGTTCTCTAAGCGCTAATTCGACGCTAAGATCGTTAGTGAATTTTACTTTGGTCTTTATCAATTTGTGGAGACTGGGATTCACTTGCGAGGAGCTAAGACCCGATGGCTGAAACTATAGATGCAATTGACATTGAGTATACTGAAGACGACAAGATAGTCGTCAAGCAGCTTGATAAGAATGTACTTACCCGCGGAAGCTGGACAACGATCATGTTCCTTTATCAGGAACTTGATAAAAACACCGCCGAATATGGACCTTCGAAGGTCTCAATTCGCCGGTACCAGAAACGCAATGGCGTCTATCGCCAGCAAAGTAAGTTTAATATTTCGAGCGCGAAGCAGGCCAACGAGATGATTTTGGCCCTTCAAAAGTGGTATCCGAAAGACGGCGTCTTCGTTCCTGAAGGGGCAGCCGTATCGGACGAAGCTGAATAGTGGATGCGACCCTCTCCTTCAAAAGAGAGGGTCATCTATTTTCGGGCGCATAAAGCGGGCTAAAAGGCTCCGCTTTTTTTGCTTTGGGGCCAAAAATTTTTGCGATTTCTCAAAACGAGCGATACGATTTTGAATGTGTTGCAATGTTTTGCTGGGATCCTGGGCCACTGAAGCGCTGACCCATTCCCGACGGCCTAATTCAAGGGACAAGTGCCTTAGGTAAGGCGGTCCACTGGGAAACCAGGGGCTAGGCGGAAATCCCCGCATCTCCCGCTTCTCGCCCAGACTGAGGGCTAGCGTATCGAGAAATTGTGCCTCAGCCCCTGTCGCCGCCACCAGCCGTAAATGATCAAATTTTCCCACTATAAAGCAAAGACTGATCAAGCGGCTGACGCTCTCATCATGCTGCTCAAAATTGCTCAAAGTCCCCCAGAAAAGTAGGCCCCAGCGATCATGCTGCTTGGGAAAGTTTTGGAGTTCGGCCCAGGCCAAAGCCTCATCATCTTCACCCAAAAGCAGCCAGCGTCCGCTGACCATAGGCGAGGGATGGCTTTTGTTTTTCACCAAATTCGGAGCTTTGCCAATCGAACCTGGCAACTGTCTGCGAACTATGCCAAAAGTCTCGGCCTGCGCTCCTTCCCAGCGACAGGAGTGAAGCCAGCGCCGATTCCCACAGGTGATCGTAAAATCCTCGAAGTCGGGACCCAGAAGTTTGCTCGGCATCTTTTTCTCTCATTACGTCAGGAAAACAATGCTACCATGGACAATGTAGCTGGGAAAAAGACGGATCGGTATCCCAGACTTTCAAAAAAGGAGATAGGCCTTGTTTAGTCCACAGAAAAAAGGGGGTCCGAACCTCGGAAGGCGCGATCAACTGAAAGATTTTGCCGTTACTATCATTACCAACGGCTGTCATTTTTCGGGCAAACTCTACTGCAAAGGCAGTACTAGGATCGGTGGGAAAGTCGAAGGCGAAATTATCTCTGAAGGTCTGCTCATAGTTGAAGAAGGAGCGACTATCAACGCTGAGGTTCGTGTTGAAGACATCGTGATTCAGGGTCATTTCAAGGGTACTTTGGAAGCTGCGGGAAAAGTTGAGTTGAGCAGCTCCTGCGTCTTTGAAGGGGATATCAATACGGCGTCACTCGTCATTCAAAAAGGTGCGCAGTTCAATGGTCGCACAAAAATGGATGGCGTTCGTTTGTCTGATCGCCATGCCCTTGTCGACCCTGACGAGACCTTTCATAGCACACTCATCGGTGCGTCCTTGCATTCCTCGGAGTCATTGAAGGCCAATGATTCCAATATAAGAGTCCCTGAAATCAACGTCTGATGGGGCTTCAGCCTCTTCGCTGGCCCGTTTTTCGGGCCTAGTCTTATAATCAAGACAGTTCTGTCTTCTGCAGAATCGCGCCTCCTTGGTCGCCGGTTTTTTTGCCACTCAAAGCTGACGAATCGGCAGCTGCCCTCAAGCCCCAGCGGTGATCCCGCCTTGTCTCAATACCGAGCCTTAAAACAAACAACTAGGGATTTCCCGGTCAAGTTTGATATTATTCTGCTTCAATCAAAAAGAGGGACTTATGAAGGTTCTCGCTGCTTCGCTTTCGTTTTTTATCCTCCTCGGATGCACTCAAGAATCTCAAAACAGAATCTCTCGTTCCGTTCAAAATTGGACCGGGACCAACGGCGTGCTCGACGTGATCAGTTCGGGAAAGCTTATGTACCGATTTATCAACATCGATAAGCTCACGACGGGCGAGCAAACGGGAGGCAGTGAATCGCGAGCCTACCGCTTCGGCTACGGAGTTATGGACACGAATATGAACTATGTCGCCGATCCAGGCGAAAAAAAGCTCTATTTTGAGATCAGCGACTACAGCACGAGCTATATTTTTTATGAAAACCCTCATTAAGGAAGCGACCGCATGATGATTCCACTCAGACTTGTGCTGTCACTCGGATTCCTCACCGCCCCTTTCAGCGCCTGCACGTCCAATCAGGAGCAATTTTCCAATGCGGTTGAAATCGAATCGACAGATGGCATAGGAAGAATTGTCGAGGCCCAAGCCCAAGAAGGGTTATCCGCGGCGCAAAAGGAGGCTCCTTCCCTCGAATGGTTCAGCTGCACCCGCAATGTGAAAGCTCCCTTTATCCTCATGCTGAACCCTCAGGGTTCGCCCTTTAAAACGGACGCCTGTAAGTCAGGATTGGTTCAAGCTCTTTTGCAGCAGGACTACAACGTCTTGGCGGTCAATCGCCCGGGAGCTGGACAAAGTGCGGGACGAGAGATTCTTGGCGATAATAACAGCCTGGAGGCTTTGAGCGGCCTGCTCAAGTCGCATCGAGAAATGGGCAAAGCCGTCGATGGGGTTTGGGGCTTTGAGGAAGCCAGCGTGCTGGCGTTTCGTTTGGCAAAAACCTCCGGCTTTAAGCTTCTCATTATCGGCAATGGAATCTACGATTGGGAGGTAACCTTGGCCGAAGGAAAAGACCCGACCTATGTCAGCGAATTGAGGAAGCTGCAGGCGGGCCAGGATGCAAAATTTGCTGAATATCGGTCAATTGCCTGGGATTTTTCCGGCTTACCCAAAACCGTTTACCTTTATCATATGCAAAATGATGCTCACTTTCCTGCCTCTCAGGCCGAAGCTTTTCGAGCCTCTCTAGCAGCCAATCAGTACCAGGTTAAACTCATTGAGTTACGCGATGAGAAAGCTATTTTGACGCCAGCAATCCACCAGTCTGTGCTGATGCAGATCGCCCAAGCCCAAAAACCACTGGCGCTTATTAAGTAGGTTCAACACGATGGGGCCAAGAGGAGGCAATCGAAAAGAGTTCTGGCATCGCGGCTGCTCGGAAGGTCGGTCAGTCTTGAGATGAAGGAAAGACTTACGCTTTTGTCCTTCTGAGAATTACCAAGCACTTGGTGTCTTTAGGGCTTTTGGCCTTAGTCTGGGAATAAACTGCCGGATTGCATTTCGGCGATTTGGTGTACCATAGAAAGCAGCCGAGACTTTGTTTTTTGCGTTTTGGCTGGGCCTGTGAATTCATACTGCGGTCTGGAACGATATTCAGATATAAAGTTCTGGCGAAATAGCAGCCGAATAAGAAGTTGTTAAAAATATACAAGCATTAGGGGAGAAGATATGGCATTTGAGGTCCGCTTTCCAGTTGTAGGGGAATCCGTCCAAGAGGGGCAGGTCTACAAATGGCGAAAAAAGGCAGGGGATTTTGTAAAGCGTGATGATGTCCTCGTCGAAATTGAAACCGATAAAGCCACTGTCGAAATCGTCGCTGAATCCGAAGGCGTTTTGAGTATTCTTAAAAAGGAAGGCGAGACCGTCAGGATTGGCGAAGTCCTTGGTAGCCTTGACTCCAGTGCCGCTGCCCCAGCGCCCGGTGTAGCTGCGGCTCCACAAGCCCAAGCCGCCCCAAGCGGTCCAGCGAGCCCCTCGGCGGCTGCCGGAACCACCGATACTCGACCCAAGAGTCCGGCTGTCGCTCGCATGAGTGCGGAAAACAATATTGACACTGCCGGTATTCCTGGTACAGGCCGCGACGGACGTCTGACCAAAGGCGATCTCATTCAGCATCAGGAAGGAGGCACAAGCCCTAAGCCCTCAAGTCCTCCCATCGCCGCGCCGGCCCCGGCTGCCGCGCCCGCCGCCGCTAAAATTCCGGCACCCGCCGCTGGCGAGCGAAGAGTGCGCCGGGAAAAGATGACCCGAATTCGTCAGCGCATTGCGGAACGACTGGTCGAAGCGCAGCACACCGCCGCCATGCTTACAACGTTTAACGAAGTGGACATGACCGAAGTCATGGAGCTTCGCAAAAAGTATAAAGAGCCGTTCGCCAAGAACCACGGCGTAAATTTGGGCTTTATGAGCTTTTTTGTCAAAGCCGCTGTTGAGGCGCTGAAGGCTTTCCCGGCCATTAATGGTTCGATCGAAGGGACTGACATTGTTTATCACGATTACTGCGACATCGGAATTGCCGTGTCCACCGATCGTGGCTTGATGGTACCTGTCGTCAAAAATTGCGAAAATCTGAGCTTCGCTCAAATCGAGTCGGCTATTGTTGAATACGGTAAAAAAGGTAAAGAAGGCAAGATCGCCTTAGACGACCTTTCGGGTGGGACGTTCACCATTTCCAATGGCGGGACCTTTGGCAGCCTCTTATCGACACCTATCCTGAATCCACCGCAGAGCGCTATTCTCGGTATGCACAAGATCCAAGACCGCCCGATGGCGATCAATGGTCAAGTGGTGATTCGGCCGATGATGTACCTTGCCATGTCCTACGATCACCGCATCGTCGATGGCAAGGAAGCAGTGGGTTTTCTTGTAAAAATCAAGGATGCCATCGAGGATCCGTCTCGTTTGCTCTTGGGAGTGTGAAGACTTATGGCCGAACATACATTTGATCTCGTAGTTGTTGGTGGTGGAGTTGCAGGTTATATTGCAGCTATTCGAGCCGCCCAGTTGGGTTTAAAGACAGCTATCGTCGAGAGTCGCGGCACGCTCGGCGGCACCTGTTTAAACGTTGGTTGCATTCCCAGCAAGGCGTTGCTGCAATCGAGTGAGAACTTCCACGCCGCCGCCCACAAGTTCAAAGACCATGGAATCTTGATAGAAAAGCTGAGCTTTGACATCGGTCAGATGCTAAAGCGTAAAGCAGGAATCGTCACCAAGCTGACGAGCGGCGTCGAATTTCTTATGAAGAAAAATAAAATCACCTATTTCAAAGGCTTTGGTTCCTTTATCGATAAGGCGACCTTCCATGTGAAACTGCTGGAAGGTGGCGAGGAAACCCTCAGGACCCAGCATACTATTATTGCAACCGGTTCCGAGCCGATCGAGCTGTCCATTGCGAAGTTCGATGAAAAGCAGGTGGTGAGTTCCACTGGAGCCCTTGATTTTGAAGCGGTTCCCAAGCACCTCGTCATCGTCGGGGGGGGTGTCATTGGTTTGGAAATGGGCAGCGTCTGGGCCCGGCTCGGCGCCAAGGTCACCGTCATCGAGTTCGCTGACACGATACTGCCGATGATGGACCGCGACGTGATCCGCACCATGAAAAAAACCCTGGGCGCCGAAGGTCTCGAGTTTCATGAAAAAACCAAGTTCACCGAACTCAAAAAGAACGGTAACGAACTGACTGTGATCGCGGAAAAAGACGGGCAAAAGCTGGAGATCAAATGCGATAAGCTTTTGATCGCGGTAGGGCGCCGCGCCTTTACGAAGAATCTTGGCCTCGAAAAAGTCGGATTGACCGCAGATAAAGCCGGCAAAATCAAGGTTGACGGTCACTATCAAACCGAAGTGCCTGGCATCTATGCTATCGGCGACGTGATCGACGGTCCTATGCTGGCCCATAAAGCCGAAGAGGAAGGCGTGGCTTGCGCCGAGTTTATCGTCGGCAAAGCAGGGCATGTCAACTACCGGGCCATTCCAAATATCATTTACACCTGGCCTGAAGTTGCTGCCATCGGTATCAACGAGCAAGAGGCGGAAGCGCAAGGCATCGAAGTTAAGATCGGCAAATCGAGCTTTGGCCCCAATGCCCGCGCCATGTGCCATGGGGAAACGGAGGGCTTTGTAAAGCTTATCGCTGATAAAAAGACCGACCTACTGCTGGGTGCTCATATCGTCGGTCCCAATGCATCCGAATTAATTGCTGAACTGGCAATGGCATTCGAATATTCGGCAAGTTCTGAGGATGTGGCGCGTACTGTCCACGGCCATCCTACGCTGACGGAAGTTATCAAAGAGGCTGCTTTGGCAGTCGATAAACGCTCTTTAAACGGTTAATAGCGAGGCTATGGCCTCATGGAGATGGGTTTATGAAAGCTGTGATCGACGGCGGAAAATTTTCTTTTGCTAGCGGAACGAATACCAATTTTCTCGAAGATCTTTTCTCAGAGTACAAAAAGGATCCCAACTCTATCGATCCTTCGATGAAGGCCTTTTTCGAAGGCTACGAGTTTGCCGCGGGCAATGCCCTTGGTGGCGCTGGTGGCGAAGGCGATGGCATCGAAGCCAAGGTTGAAGATTATATCAACCTCTTCCGTCGGCTCGGGCATCTTTCGGCAGACCTTAATCCCCTCAAGGAAAAACCGACCCTCGATGCCATGTTCTCGCCTGAGAACAGTGGCCTGGGCGGCGTCGATGATGCCCGTCAGGTTCATCCGGCCGGTCTCCCATCGAAAGGACCCATTCCTTTCGGTGAGGTGCGCAAGCTGGTGGCCGAGACTTACTGTTCGCATATTGGCGCGGATTTCCGGGATACCACCGATAACGAGGCGGTTCAATGGCTGCAGACTCAAATGGAGACCTGCAAAAATAAGCCGAACATTGCCCCGGCCCTTAAAAAACATATCATCAAAAAACTCGTTCAGGCCGAAGGTTTTGAAAAATTCCTGCAGGACCGCTACCTGGGTCAGAAGCGATTCTCGATCGAAGGCCTCGATACGATGGTCCTTCTGCTTGATATTCTTGCCGATGAATCAGTCAAGGCGAATGCCGAAGAAATTATTCTCGGCATGGCCCACCGCGGCCGTCTCAACTTCCTTGCCAACTTTATGGGCAAATCCTATGAGCAGATGATCAAGGAATTCGAGGGCAGTGAAATCGAGACTTACGGCATCGATGGCGATGTGAAGTATCACAAGGGTTTTGCCAATACGATTGCCACCTTTTCAGGCGGCAAGATCCGAGCCTACCTCTCGCCTAATCCAAGCCATCTCGAAGTTGTGAATCCCGTGGTCGAGGGTTTTACACGCGCCCGTCAACGCATGCTGGGCGACAGCGTAGAACGCAAGCGCGTGGTGCCCTTGCTTATCCACGGCGATGCTGCTTTCATGGGTCAGGGCCTGGTTGCAGAAACTCTCAACCTATCCGAACTCGAGAGCTACCGTACCGGTGGAACAATTCATATCATCTCAAATAACCAGGTTGGCTTTACAACCGATCCGGAAGAGGCCCGCTCAAGCCGCTATGCCTCAAACATGGCCAAGATCATTCGTGCACCCGTCCTTCACGTCAATGCCGACGATCCGGAAGCTGTGATTTGGGTGGCTCAACTGGCGATCGCTTACCGTCAGAAATTTAAATGCGATTTTGTCATCGATCTGATCGGCTACCGCCGCCATGGTCATAACGAAACCGACGAGCCGAGCTTTACTCAGCCTCTGATGTATAAAAAAATCAAAGTGCATCCAACTGTTCTCACTCTGTACAGCGAAAAGTTAATCAAAGAGGCGGTGCTGACGGCCGATGACGTGCAAAAGCAAATCAAGGAATTCCGTGATCTGCTGCAGAATTGTATGGAAAAAGTCCGGGCTGGTCTCGTCAACATCGCTTCGACCGTTCCCAAAGAATTTGAAAGTGCAATGAAGCATGTGAAGTCAAGTCCTGAAGAACTCTTCAAGCCTTACAAAACGTCGATCGAGTTCGACGTGATCAAGAAAATCGTCGAGCGCACAACCTTTATTCCAAAAGGTTTTACGCCCAACAGCAAAATCGAAAGATTACTTAAGTCGCGCGTCGAGATGCTCAATGGCGAAGGCAGTATCGATTGGGGTCTGGGTGAATCCTTGGCTTACGCAAGCTTGGGTCTCGAGGGCAAACATGTGCGCCTGTCCGGACAAGACTGCCAGCGTGGAACCTTCTCGCACCGTCATGCGGTCATTCGTGACGCAGAGACGGGTGAAAAGCTTTATCTTCTCAATCAGATCGATCCCAAGCAAGCGACGGTCGAAGTCATCAATAGTCCTCTGTCTGAGCAGGGCGTCATGGGCTTTGAATTTGGCTATACGGTTGCCGACCGCGACTCGCTTGTCCTTTGGGAAGCTCAATTTGGTGACTTCGTGAATGGCGCGCAGATGATCATCGATCAATTCCTTGTCGCTTCCGAGGCGAAGTGGAAACAATCGTCAGGGCTGGTTCTCCTTTTGCCTCATGGCTATGAAGGTATGGGTCCCGAGCACTCCAGCGGTCGTCCGGAACGCTTCCTGCAGCTCTGTGGTGATGATAATATCCAGGTGGCAAACCTCACCCGACCGGCTCAGCTCTTTCACATGCTGCGGCGTCAGCTGGCAAGACCTTTCCGAAAGCCGCTGGTGATCATGACTCCCAAGAGTCTTTTGCGCCATCCGCTCTGTGTGTCGAAAACCGATGAGTTTACCAAAGGTGGCTTTCAGGAGGTTATCGATGACAAGTCGATCCAGTCCAAAGCCGATGTACGCCGCGTGGTCTTCTGCACCGGTAAAATCTTCTATGAGCTTGATAAAGAGCGCCAGGAGTTGGGCACCAAGGAGCAGGTTGCCATCGTTCGTATCGAGCAGCTTTATCCTTTCCCCGAGAAGCAGCTCGAAGAGGTTTTAAAGGCCTATGGCCATGCGGAAGAAATTCTCTGGGTTCAAGAGGAGCCTGCTAACATGGGCACCTGGACCTTTATTCGGCATCGGCTGGAAGCCCTGGCGGTCGGTCGCAAGGTGAGTTATTGCGGACGTCGTGACGCGGGCACTACCGCCGAAGGCTATCTGAAGGTTCATGAAAAGGAACAGAAACGTATACTCCTTGAAGCTTTGACATTGCCAGAAAAAACACAAAAGCGCGCCAAGCAGTCCTAAATGTTGAGAACCTAAAGAAAAGCCCGGGGAAACCTGGGCTTTCTTGCGTCGAGAGGACAATAAACCTAAGTATGTCTTGACTTGAAATTAAAAACTTATTAGCTTCTCTCACACTTCATTAATTCGAATTTAGTGATTTGGGAGAGGTGGCAGAGTGGTTGATTGCGCACGCCTGGAACGCGTGTAGGTGGGAAACCGCCTCGAGGGTTCAAATCCCTCTCTCTCCGCCACTTTAAAGTTGAGCTTGGCGACGGACCCACCCTAGAGCTGACGCTGCCTGTATTAAAAGCGCAGCGTGATAGCTAGATTCCGGATGATGTTTCCCTACGAACCCCGCCAGGACCGGAAGGTAGCAACGGTAGTAGGAGCAAGCAGGTGTCCGGCCCATCTAGCTGTCACGGTGCGCTTTTTGCTTTCTATGGTGAGTGCTGTCTGGAAAAAAGACCTTACACGAGGCACTATCCTTATCCCAATAGCGGGCTCGCTTCTGAGAATGCTGAGGAGGCACATCCTTGTCGTACTTATCCCTTGCTAGGAAATATAGACCCAATACTTTTGCCGATTTAGTGGGGCAGGAATCGGTGGGACTCGCATTGGCTAATGCGATTCGCCTGAAACGGGAGCCTCGTGGCGTCATCTTTACGGGTGTTCGCGGCATCGGCAAAACCACAACGGCCCGCATCTACGCCAAAGCCCTCAATTGCGATAAGGGTCCGTGTCCTGAGCCCTGCAACGTTTGCGCAAGCTGTGTCGCGATCCAACGCGGCTCGCATGAGGATGTACTTGAGATCGATGGGGCTTCGAATACTGGAGTTGACGATGTCAGGGCGTTGCAAGAGACACTTGCCTACGTCCCGCAGCGTTCGGCCTTTAAGATCTATATCATCGACGAAGTTCATATGCTTTCGGTCAGTGCGTTCAACGCTCTGCTGAAAACATTGGAAGAGCCGCCTGAGCATATCGTTTTCGTCTTTGCGACGACTGAGCTTCATAAAGTTCCGGAAACAATTCAAAGTCGCTGTCAGATTTTTCACCTTCAGAAGATTTCGACCCAACTTTCAGCCAGGCGCATGGCTACTATTCTGGATCAAGAAGCCATCCCCTATGAAGAACGGGCGATTCAATGGATCGCGCGGGAAGGCAAAGGATCGCTTCGTGACGCCTTGACCCTGCTTGATCAGGTTATCGCCATCGGCGATGGCAGCGTGCTATGGAGCGCGGTTGAGCCGCTGGTAATGTCAGGCCATGCCGAACCCATCTATGATCTCTTAAAGATGTTATTACAAAAGAACAGTGGCGGTATCCTTTCAGTGATTGCCCGGTGGGACCAAGAGGGACTGTCGATGGTGATCCTGGTCGAAGAGCTGATCAAAGCCTGTCGCAATGCCTTTGTTTTGAAGACGATACAGGGGCAATCGACAGAACTTGAACTTCTCGACCTTGAAGAGCGTGAGCAGCAAGCTCTGAAGGCGCTCGGTCAAGAGGCGCAAGTATTTGATCTCAATCGGCTGTTTCGAAGCTTTGTCAAATGCCTAGATGATTTGCGCAGCAGCGAACTCGATCGCTTTGTCGTCGAAAATTATGCTTTGGAATGGTGTCTCGATCCAGGTTTGCCGGATCTCACAGCGCTTTTTCAAAGCCAAAATCAAAGCTCGGCGCCGCAGCCAGGCCCTCAGCCCCAAGGGGCGTCCGCTCAGGTGGCGATGGCGAAGGCCTCAAGTCCCCATCCTGGCTTAAGTGAAGCGCCGCCCTCTGCTCCTAAAGTTGAGGGTGCCAATCCCCCTGTCGACCTGAGAAATCGCTGGAAACAAACCAGCGGTCAGCTGTCGTCCCCTGCCTCTTCCCCTTTGCAATCGACGCCAAGTTCAGCTTCGATTGTGCCGAAAATTGAAGCGGCGCCTCTAGTCCTTCCAAAGGTCGAGAAGTCAGCTCCCGCCTTGATTACGCCGAAGGCCGAGGCTAAGCCTTCCCATTCGACTATTCCCTCCTATGCCTCAGGTCCTTTGCGCAAAGATTCTCAGTCCATCAGTCATGGGGCGCCTGAGCCAGGAGCGTCCAGTGCGTCCGCAGCCATGACGAGGGCAGCTGCGCCTCAGGGTGTTGCAGCGCCTCTTGAGACCCTCGTCAAAGCTCCAGAAGAAGAAGAGCTGTCCACACTGCATGATAGTGGCTTTGAGTCTTTGATTCCGGCATCCCTGCCGCTATCCATACCGACGCCAGCCCCTTCCTCTTCCCCGATGCGCCCGAACGAGGCAAGCAAAGCGGCGCCCCAAGCAGGCGCGAAGTCTCTTGCGGCAGATGGTCCAGGCCATGAAAAGGCTCCCGAATTCGAGCCGGCTTCAGTGCCAGAGACTCTCGCCAGCCAAGGGGAAAAAGGGTCCGGCTTCGCCGCAAAGATGAGCCAAAAATCGATGGCAGCAATCGATGCTGCGGCTGCGCATACCATCGCTCAAACTCAGGAACGACCCGCGTCCGCAAAGCCAGCGCCCGTGGCCCCGCCGTCAGCCGAGAAAGCAGCAGATAAAGCGCTAGCTGAATCTGTCTTATGGCCCGCAAGCTGGAAGGATTTTGTCGACGAATGGAAAAAGCAAAAACCATTGCAGGCCCGTGTTCTCGAGGAAACCTATAGCCTTGAGTACAGCCCGGAACGTATCAGGCTTGCGGTCGAAGCCGAAAGCCTTGCCGGACAAAAACTTTTGCACTTTGATACCCGTAAAAAACTTTTGGTGCATTTCGAGCAACTCTTTGGTTTTAAAGGGCTATTGGACGTTGTTCCCAAGAGCGAATTGACGGCAGTCACCGATAATGAGCCTGAGTTTCGAGAAACTCTGCTCGAAACCAAACAAAAGGTAAAAGCGCGGGAAAGGGACGATCTCAAGTCGCTCCTTCAGGAACATCCTCTTACCCGTGAGGCGATTTTGGCTTTTGATGGTACAATCGAAGCCATTGAGGTTCAATAAAGGGTAGGAGGCCTCGCCAATGGCCTATGCGAATTTTGAGACGAGAGAAATTCACTGTAAAATTCTCTATGTCGGGGCCAGAGGCTCCGGTAAGACTGAAAACTTAAAATCGATTTTTCACAAGGCTCAAGTCAGGCTGACGAAGGAGCCTTTAACTTTCCAGGAAAAATTTAGTGCGCCCTTTGAATTCATGCCGCTATCGATAGGGCAACTCAAAGATTTTCACGTCAAACTCCATATTTATACTTTGCCCGAACATAATCTCTATCCCACCTTTAACATGGTGATCGCCCGTGGCATCGATGGCATTGTCTTCGTGGTGGATAGCAGTCTGAGCGCATTGCAGAACAATATCGATGCTTGGCTTAAACTCAAGGACCTTCTGACTTTAGAAGGCTATAATCTAAGTTCCTTGCCACGCGTCCTTCAATACAATAAGCGGGACGAAAAAGATGCACTGAGCCTTGAATCCCTACGGAGCGAATTTAATCCTCAGGGCCTGGCCGATGTGGAAGCCATCGCCACGCAGCATCTTGGAACTATGGAAACCGTGCAAAAAATATCCGGCCTGGTTCTCGATGAACTGGGTCGCAGCTGAACGAGGACTCTATGATCATAGCCAAGGCTCCAACCCTAACCATACTACTGCCCATCTGGGATCACAATGGAGTTATGCGATTTCCCAATTCGGCAGGCCCTTACTTTGGTATTCATTGTGGGCTCGATCATTCTCTTGCCTTGAGCAAGCAGGCGATAAGAGGTGTCGAAGAATTTTTCGGCATCAGCGAATTGACCGGCGATTTAGAACCGGTCGCAGCGATCGATCCGGTTCTTCGCTGCGAGGGTGAGCCTTCGTCGGTTCTCTTCCTCATGAAACCGAAAGGCACGCGTCTGGAGGCTAAATCCACCTGGTTTACGATCGCTCAGGTTTTACGCAGCATGGCGACAGGCGGCAACCGCCTTGCTTATATGAAGGCTCTCCAATACATGGCTGGCGCTGCGGACGCCGAAGTCTCGGTGCTGGAAGTCGACGAAGAGGTCAGGCTTCGCCTCAAGGAACTGGCAAGCGAAAGTTCGAAAACTTTGCTAGAATAAATCCAGTCATTGCCGTTTCGAAATAGCTTGCTGGAGGATTAGGCCCGTGAAAAGACTTTTGGCCTTACTCGTTGTTCTGTGGGGTTCAACTTCCCTGGCTTTTCCTTTCAAGTGCGACAAGGAGCAGCAGCGCTGCGAGGTTCAGACACGTCGTCTTACGGTCGGCGATAAGGTGGGAGTATTCACGAGTGAAAAACAACTCGTAGCTCTGGGTGAAGTCGTCGATATCGACGGCAGCAAACGAATTGTCAAAATCACCAAAAAGTGGTCCATTCTTTTAAAAAATCATGACATTGATATCATCAACGACAACGCCTTTCAAAATCCTGATGCCTACTATCAAATCCTTACGCCCCTGCCGCCCCTTTTTTGGGCAGCGCAGTTGGCGCTGGTTAATCTCGGAGTGGGCGATGGCTTTCTCGCCACCGAACTGAGCGCCCTGGTCTTCAAGCATTTTTGGCGGGATTTCTCCTACTTTGGCCGTGTCCATTATTTAACGGGCAGCGGCTCAGCCTCGGATAACCTGGGCGGTGCCGGGTCTCAAAATGTTTCCTTGTCCAGCATGGGCGTAAGCGGCGGCTTAAGCGAAATGCTTTTGGCTTATTCCCTTATCGCCATTCGTCTCGATGGCGAGCTGGGTTTTAGTTATGGAAGCGTCAAGATAGGCGGGGGTTTTAATGAAGATAAGGTACTAAACGGCCGTTTTTCGGATGGCTTTGGTGTTTATCTGCGGGGCGGAGCCTCAGCGCTTTGGCGACGCGATGGTCTACAGCCCGAGCTAGGATTGGCCTTCGTCTTGATTCATGGCTCCACAAATGCAGCCTTTAGCCTCGGGGTCAGTAAATCTTTCAAATAATCGAGGGGCCCCATTTTTCCCCGGGGGGAGGGAGCGGGGGGAAGTAGCGAGAGAAGCCTTTCCCCTCCCGTTGGGCCTTTGGATCCCTGGCAAGGGAAGCATTTAAGACTCGATCAAGGCCAGGTGCACGCGCCCCAAGATCTCATTCAAAGCTCCCTGCTGGATAAACATATTCAATACATTATTCTTACAATCCAATAGAACAGTCGCAGTCTCCAGGCTCTGCAGGGCGCGGTCGATCAGCGCTGGCTGCTGCCAAAAGCCATCGCCGACGGCCGTGATGCAGGTGAGGTTCTGAGCCAGGACCTCTACTGTGGTAGCCGGCATTTTTTCTTTCGCATGGCGCTCAAATTTGCCAAAAGCACTCTGGCCGATAACAAGTTCCAGCCAGGAGCCCTCCCCTGCCCCCTGCTGCTGGACAAAGAGCGGATGTTCGCCCTGGGCGTATAGGAAATTTAATATTTCCGAAATTTTTATGGAGCTGAAGGGTTCCAGACGTATCCAGGTGAGGCCCTGGCGATGAGTCAGGGCGTGAACAATCGATTTTTCCACGGGCTTTTCACTTCCTATGAGGGTTCCCAATGCTTCAAGCTTAAAACTCGAGCGAATCTCCAGTGGGATTTTAAATTTTTTCGCGAGGTGAACAGCACGGTTATGCACGACCCCCGAGCCATACCAAGTAAGATTGCTAAGGGTAGCCCAAGCCATTTCCGGCAGGACCTTGGCATTTGGGACCAGTCGTGGATCCGCGCTGCACACGCCATCGACATCCTTATATATCTGGCAACGGTCGGCCTTGAGGCTTTGCGCCAAAGCGATGGCCGTAAGATCGGAGCCGCCGCGCCCCAGCGTGGTGATTTCTTTTTCCTGTTCGGACATTCCTTGAAATCCCGCTACGATCACCAGCTTGTTATCTTCCAGGCTGCGGCGTATTCTATCCCCTAAAATGCGAATGATCTTCGCGTTCCCAAAATTATTATCCGTAAGTATGCCACTTTGAGAGCCTGTTAAGGAAACCGTTGCTATCTTGAGGTCATTAAGGGCTATGGACAGGAGCGACATTGTGATGCGCTCACCCACAGTCAAAAGCATGTCAACTTCCCTTTGAGGGGGATGAGGGCTAATTTTTAAAGCCATCTCTAAAAGTTCGTCGGTTTGCTGCCCCATCGCACTGACCACGACAACCACGCGATGCCCTTGACGGTAAGTGGAAGCGATGTGGGCGGCGACACTTTTAATGCGGTCCAGCGTGCCAACAGAGGTGCCACCGTATTTCTGGATATAAAGACTCAATGTTGTATTTCCTCATTGAAATCTGAGCTTTCAGCCAAAATATCAGCTATGGTTGGGTCCCATAGGCTTTCCGACAAAACTTCTTGATTCAGAAAGACCGAATCCAGTATGCAGCCAGTTTTAGAAACCTACAAGAATCCAGTCAGTTCCTCGCTTTATGAGCACCTGGCTCAGCGCGTCGGCATCGAGGGTTTTCACGCGTTTCAAAAGCAAGCCATAGCGGCCGTAAGTCAAGGTCTTGACACGTTTTTAGTGGTGCCTACCGGCAGTGGCAAAAGTTTTTGCTATATCGCCCCAGCGCTTTTTCTTCCCGGGACGGTTCTGGTCATCTCGCCATTGATTGCTTTGATGCGCGATCAGCAGCGGCAGCTGGAAAAACTGAATATTCCTTGCCTCTCCTTTGACAGTCACCTCAATGCCGACGAAAAAAAAGCCGCCCTGCGAAAGATCGCCCGCGGCGCCATCAAGGTCCTTTATATTTCTCCCGAGCGTCTGGCACTTAGTGGCTTTCGTGAGTTGCTCAAAGATATTCAGATTTCCCTGATAGCGATCGACGAGGCGCATTGTGTTCAGCAATGGGGCCAGGGTTTTCGGCCGGAATACGCAAAACTTGGCTACTATCTTGAAGAATTGGGCTGCTGCCCCCGCATGGCCCTGACGGCGACATTGACCCCGCGCGAACGAGCCGAAGTGGTCAAAAGTTTAGGGATGCGCGAGCCGCATTTGATCGCCTTGAGTTCGGTTCGTGAAAATCTGGAGCTGAAGATTCATATCTATCAAAATATTGAACTGCACCGACAGAGCATTCTCAGTGCCGTCGCAAGCCGTGAGGATCAAGGTATAGTCTACGCCTCGACGCGAAAAAACGTCGAAGCCATCTTTGGCAATCTACGCGCGCTTAAAGTTCCCGTGAGCCTTTATCATGGGGGGATGATGGCGGATCAAAGGAACCAGGCGCAGCAGGATTTCATGCTGGGCAAAACCCGCTGCATGGTCGCTACCAAAGCCTTTGGAATGGGCATCAATCTGCCCAATATCCGTTATATTCTGCACGCAAATATGCCTTGCTCGATTGAATCCTATACTCAAGAGATCGGCCGCGCCGGTCGCGATGGTTATCACGCGAACTGTGATCTTCACTACGGACCGCGCGATTATTTTCTGCAAAAATTTATGATAGAGAAGTCTTTTCCGAGCGAAAAGGATTTACCAATAGTCTGGAAATTTATTCAAGAGAACTTTGCCGAAAAACGCTTCCACAAGCTCGATCCCTTTGCCCAGCAGCTTAGCAAGCAGTCGCTCCTGCCGATTGATGCCATCGTTGCGGTCGTCGATTATCTGCTGAAAGTGCAGGCCCTTCAAGTCATTGAAACGGTGTCGGAAGAGGAGGATCATCGGCAGGAGTCGTTTTTGGTGCTGGGCGAGGACTTTGGCGGTTTTAATAAACTTTTACAAGGTCTGCGCGAGCAGGTAGCATGGAGATTCGACAAGCTCAATGCCATGCATAAACTTGTCAAAGGCTCGACCTCCCCAAGGCAAACCATCGAGCGATATTTTCAATGAGACTGCGACGAGCTGCCTAACACCGCGTCTTGCAGAGGGGCCCATTATGCGCGTGCATATATTAGGATCCGGAACTTCTTCTGGCGTTCCGGTGATAGGTTGTCACTGCTCTGTCTGTAAGAGCAGCAATCCCAAAAATCAAAGGACCCGCGCTTCCATCGCCATCGCCGACGGCGGTCGAACGGTCCTGATCGATACGTCCCCCGAATTGAGACTGCAGGTCCTCCGAAGTGGGATCGAAGCGATTGATGGTCTCCTCTATTCGCATATGCATGCCGATCACACGGCAGGCTTTGATGATTTGCGCGCCTTCTTTTTCAAATCGCGGCGGCCCCTTGATTGTTACCTCTTGGCCGAATATTTTACTGAGATAAAAACAAGGTTCCGCTATGCGTTTGAGGATACGGGCTACTATGGCCTCACCCCCCAGGTCAATCTTCATGCCATACCTGATAGCATTTTTTCGTTAGCCGGTTTCGATATCGAGCCTATACGGCTTACGCATGGCAACGTGCCAAGCTGCGGCTTTCGCTTCGGGCGCTTTGCTTATGTCACCGATTTTAAACATTTTCCCAAACCGAAAATTGAGGAGTGGCACGGTAAAATTGACGTTATGGTCGCCAGCGGTATTCATTTTGGGACCCATAGCACTCATTCCGTTATTCCTGAGACCTTACAACTGTTCGACGATTTAGGTGTAAAAAGAGGTATAATCTCGCATCTGGCTCATGATGTCGATTATGTCGAGCATAAGGCGTTGCTTCCAAATTTCGTGGAGTATGCGTTTGATGGAATGACGATTGACCTCGAAGCTATCGTATCGTAAGAAATCGCGGTATTTGCTAACGACTGCAAAGCTTTCCCGACGATTTCCTTCCTCTAACGTGTAAGGATGCAGCTATGATCATCGGTGTCCCTAAAGAAATCAAGAACCGTGAAAACCGGGTCGCTATCGTTCCAGGCGGCGTAAAGATGCTAGTCGACGCAGGCCACAAGGTTCTCGTCGAAAAAACGGCGGGAGTTGGCGCTGGCATTCCCGATGAAAAATTCATCGCGGCCGGTGCCCGCATGATCGACAAGGCCGCTGATATCTGGGGCCAGGCTGAGATGATCATCAAAGTAAAAGAGCCGGTTGCGGCGGAGTTTTCACTCCTGCGCCAAGGTCAAATCCTCTATACTTACTTGCACTTAGCGGCCGCTCAAGACCTTGGTTTTGAGTTGATCAAACGCGGCGTCAGTGCCATTGCCTACGAGACGATTCAATTGCCCAACGGCTCGCTGCCTTTGCTTACCCCGATGAGTGAAGTGGCGGGACGCGTATCGGTTCAGGTCGGCGCTCAGTGTTTGCAAAAACACAGCGGCGGCAAGGGTATACTCTTGGGCGGCGTGCCTGGGGTGCGGCGCGGTCGTGTGGCAGTCGTTGGGGGTGGCGTTGTCGGTATCAATGCTGCAAAAATGGCTGCTGGTCTGGGCGCTCGCGTCACGATCCTCGATGTTAACGCGGCTCGATTGGCTTATCTCGATGATATCTTTGGCAACGATGCTGATACTCTCATGTCAACGCCTGAAAATATTGGCAATGCCGTGGCTGAATCTGATCTCGTGATTGGTGCCGTTCTCATTGCCGGCGCGAAAGCTCCCTGCCTTGTAAGTCGTGAAATGGTTCGCTCGATGAGCCCAGGATCGGTGATTGTCGACGTGGCGATCGATCAGGGCGGATGTATCGAGACGATTCGCGCGACGACTCACGATGATCCCGTCTTCCTGGATGAAGGCGTCATTCACTATGGTGTGACGAACATTCCCGGTGACGTGCCGATGACGAGCACTTACGCCCTCACCAATGTTACGCTTCGTTATGCGATGGAAATTGCAAACAAAGGCTTTGAAAAAGCGATGAAGGAATCCGAAGCGCTGCGGCTCGGGCTCAATACCTTCCAAGGTAAGGTTACGCATGCCGCAGTCGCCGAAGCCTTAAATGCAGCCTTTGTCGCTCCTGGTTTTTAATCGATTTTTTTCGGCTTCCCTTGCCTTCGCGCGAGGGGGCCTTTTATTTTACAGGCTTCTTGATGAACAATTCGTATCGCCTCCTGGACAGTGGAAATTTTGAAAAGCTCGAGCAGGTCGGGCCCTTTCGCATCATCAGACCGTCGCCACAGGCCGTCTGGAAGCCCTCACAGGTCAAGCTCTGGACCAAGGTGGATGCGCATTTCAAGAGATTTGCCGGGGGCGATGGCAAATGGGATATCAATAACCCCTCTATCAAAAAGCCTTGGCTTATCGACTATGGGGGGCTTTCGCTGCAAATTGAAACCACCGATTTCGGTCACCTCGGTCTTTTTCCTGAACAGCGTATGAACTGGCAGCGCATTCGAAACCTTTGTCATCAGGGTTCACGCAATAGCGAAGAATTTCATGTTCTCAATCTCTTTGCCTACACCGGAGGTTCAAGCCTTGCTGCCGCGCAAGGTGGGGCAACCGTTGCCCATGTGGATGCATCGCGGACCAGCGTGGCCTGGGCCCGTCTCAACGCCGACGTCAATCAACTCACGCAGGCTCCCATCCGATGGTTGACCGACGATGTGCAAAAGTTTGTGGCCCGTGAGATTCGCCGCAATCGACTTTATAAAGGTATCATCCTCGATCCGCCGAGTTTTGGCCGGGGGACGAATGGCGAAACCTGGAAGATCGAAGAGCATCTTATCGACTTGCTTGATTCCATAAGGAATATTCTGCATCCGGATTTTAGTTTTTTCCTGTTGAGCTCGCATTCCAATGGTTATACGCCGATCGCCATGCAAAATCTTTTGAGTTCACTTTTGAGTGAGGTGAAAGGCCGATTTATCGCCGAAGAGATGCTGGTGGATGAGGACGGTGGAACCGGACGGGCCCTGCCGAGTGGTGCCTCGACCTGGTTTATCCGAGATGCCGAATGATGATGATCACGAGTGCACAAAATTCCAAGATCAAAGAGCTGGTTGCTTTACGGGAAAGTAAGACGCGGCGCGAGCTGGGTCTTTTTTTGGTCGAAGGCGCACGGGAGCTAGGCCGGGCCTTGGACTCTGGTTACACTTGCCGCACGCTTTATATCGAAGAAAATCTTTTGAGCCCTGAGGCAGAGGTTTTGGTCGGACGGCTGCCTCAAACGTTACAGTATGGGGTTTCAAAGCAAGCCTATGCAAAAGCTGCCGTTCGTGAGAGCTCCGACGGTGTCCTGGCTGTCATGGAAGTCAAGACCGCCCAGTTTGCCGATATCAAAGCCCGAGCGGTCCCCTTTCTCCTGGTCCTGGAGAACCTGGAAAAACCAGGCAATTTCGGAGCGCTGGCCAGAAGCGCCGACGGTGCCGGTGTCGATGCCATTATTGTGCTCGATCCCCACGCGGATCTCTTTAATCCCCATGCGATCCGGGCCAGCGTCGGCGCGCTTTTCAGTCAGCCGCTGATTGCGGCAACCCATGCCGAGTTTATGGACTATTGCCAAAAGCAGGGTATCAAGATACTTGCTGCCAGTCCCCATGCCCAAAACTTTCATTATCAGGCTGACCTAAAAGGTGCGGTGGCATTGGTCCTAGGTTCAGAGGCCTGGGGGCTGTCCAGTTCCTGGCAGGCAACCGATTCTGAACTCTTAAAAATTCCCATGAATGGCCGTGCCGACTCGCTTAACGTATCGGTCGCCGGTGCGATCATAATGTACGAGATTTTGCGGCAGCGTTCTTAAGAAATATCGGGAAGTTCAAAAAAATGGGCCCTCTCAGCAGCTGTGAGAGGACCCATTTTTTACTCGGAGCAGGCTCTATTCGGCAGCGGCAGGATTCGCATCACTGTATTTTTTGCCCGCGTATAGGTCAAAGATTAAGAGACGGCAGGCGATGCCTCCGTTATCGACTGGGATTTTGCGTTTGGGTCTCAGGCCGATAAATTTGTAAGGTGTGTCGGCACCGACCAGGATAGCGGCTTTCCAACCCGAGTACTTTTGCTTCAAAGTGTCGCCAACTTTTTTATAGAACTCTTTCATGTGATCTTCGTCAGACTGACCGATACGCTCGCCGTAAGGAAAGTTGCTGAGAAGCAGGCCCGTTTCCGCCGGTGCCTCGACGTTAAAGAAGGATCCACGATAGAAATTAATATATTTTTCGACGCGGGCGCGCAGTGCATTTTCACGCGAAGCATCCACGTACTGCTGTTCGATATCGCTGGCAAAGATTTTGCCGAGCGGCTGTTCCCGTTTATCGAGGCGGCAATCGTCTTGAACTTTACGCCAAAGTTGGGAATCGAAGGTGACAAAGTTCTCAAAAGCAAACTCACCCTTGCGGCGGTGAATGAGAGCCGCTTTGTTCAGCGATATAAAACTGGCTTCAATTGCAATTGTGCCACTGCCACACATAGGATCATAAAAGTTTTGGCTGCCGTCATAACCAGCTAGATAGAGGAGGGCCGCCGCCATATTCTCTTTGAGCGGCGCCGGATGGTTTTCCATCCTGTAACCGCGTTTATGCATAGATTTGCCAGTAGAATCGAGGCTTAGAGTGAGTTCACCGCCGTGAAGGTGGGCAACGACCTTGATCTTAGGCTCTTTCAGGTTTACTTTGGGAACCGGCAATTCCTTATGCCTATAGTAGTCTTCAAGGCCCATGCGCACGGCCTTACTGATATCCGTAGCAGATGGAGCGTCTGGGCCGCGGTCGCCGGCTACACCCTCGACAAGGTATGTTGAGTCAGCACGGAAATATTCATTCCATTTGATTTTTCTAGCCTGGTTAGTGATGACGGGGAGACTGGAGCCTGAGGCTTTTTTAATGACCAGGAGCAAACGCGAGGGCGTCTGCAGTTTTAAATGAAGGCGATAGGCCAGCTCTTGTTCGGCGTCGAATGAGACAGCTTTATAGCCTGGTTTCACGTTTTCAGCGCCGTAGATCTCAAGTTCCTTTGCGACTGCCTCGACAGCGTCTTCGGAACAGATGGCAATGAAATTCAAGTGCACAGTGAAGTCCTTTCTAGAGCGCTTTGATTCTAGTTGTGAGACTTCGTAGAGTCTGGCAAAAACTAGGGTCATTTTAGGATGATTTACTCAAAGCGCGGATTCGTGTATCTCTGTAGCCTCGACATCTGAGGACATAACATAAAGGATTGGCTTATGGCAGATATGAAACAGCAAGTCAAAGAAATCGAGAAAACCATCGATTTTGCTAAGACTAAATATGAAGTTCACTTGGATACATCGCATGGCATGATCAAGCTTGAGCTTTTCCCCGAACAGGCGCCGGGCCATGTTAAGAATATAGTTTCATTGGCGAAAGCCGGATTCTATAACGGCGTTGTGTTTCACCGTATCATCAAAGGCTTTATGATTCAGGGTGGATGCCCTCAAGGCACTGGCACGGGTGGGCCTGGGTATCATATCCCCGCGGAATTTAATAACATTCCTCATGAGCCAGGCGTTTTGTCGATGGCTCGCACCAGCGATCCCAACTCGGCTGGTTCCCAGTTCTTCCTTTGCCTGGAGCGTGTGCCCTACCTTGATGGTCAGTACACAGTTTTTGGTAAAACCCTCGACAAAGACAGTCTCGACATTGTGAAAAAAATTGGTGAAGTGCGAACTGGCCCTCAGGATAGACCGGTCGAGCCAGTGGTGATCAAGTCTGCTACTGTCAAAGAATCAACAATTAATTGAGTTGACGCGGGTTTCTACAGGGGTTTGTAATGTGCCAAATAAGCTGCTGTAAGCCCCAGTAGTAAAACCACGACCCAAATCAAGCCGGCAAGATTTTTCTTGCGTGCTGCAAGTGCGCCAACTCCACCAAGTGCAACCCAGATAATTAGTTTGCCGACGACCCAGGCGGGAAATCCGATCTGCAATTTGGCTATCATTCCAAAGCCTGCCACCAATACCAACAATAGACCCACGCCATGATAAAGTGCGATCCACTTCCGGGCCTGTGTGCGCTTCGAATCATTGCCATTCAAAGATTGTGTGATCTGGCCACCAAGCGCGGAGAAGACCATGAAAATACCTAAAAAGTGCACAAGTTTATAAAAGTCAAAGGTCATTGCCGGCTCCAAGATGCGGTTGATGGGCATGGGGAAAGTATCGAACTATTGTCCTGATAGCCACTTGGAAATGCGCACACGCGGGCATTTTCGCGTGGCGAGCGGCTTCTTTCCTGAGGTGGCAGTGCGGGGATCTTGCAAGGCTTGGGAGCCGCTAGGCAATGGGAGATTGCGTGGGCTTTGACGAACGCTTTTTGCGAAAAAAATCTTTGAGCAGATTGGCGCTTTCCTGCTCCAGAATGCGGTCGGTCACCTGAAAGCGATGATTCAATCGGGTGTCTTCGTTGAGCTGGTAAAGACTGCCGAGCGCTCCCCCCTTGGGATCCATCGCTCCAAAAACAACGCGTGGAATACGCGCCTGATAGATTGCCCCGGCACACATGAGACAAGGTTCAAGCGTCACGTACAGCGTGCAGTCCTGTAGACGCCATGCCTTCCGAACCCGCGAAGCTTCTTCGATTGCAAGGAGTTCGGCGTGGGCGCTGGCCTGGCAAATTGATTCGCGAAGATTGATGCCCGTGCCTATGATGCGCCCCTCATGAACGACGACGGCTCCCACCGGAACTTCGAGGAGCAACGCTGCCGCCTCCGCCAGAGAGAGCGCATACTGCATCCAAAACTTATCGATGTCCGGGATCACTGAACCACCCGCCTTTTGCCGGCGATGTGTTTGGCTATATTGCCGAGCCGCCTTAGGCCGAGATGCTGCATGATGCGCTCGGCGTCCCAGCCGTTTTCCAGAAAATATTCGATCGCATAATGCCGGAGATTTTCGGTGTTGATGTGCGGAATTTGAAAGCGTTCGCCAAGCTCATAGAGCAGAAATTTCAGTCCATGCCTCGTCATTCGCGGCAGAACCAGCGATCCATCTTTACCCTTGAACGAAACGAAGAGCCAATGAAATTGGGCCTGCTGCGATATGCTTCGGGTCGCGAGCCAACCCTTAAAATAATTGAGATAACCAACAACGGCTTCAGTGCTTGCCGGAGAAAGCAGAATGCTGCGACTTTTCACCCCTGGTACGAAGAGCGAACCCGCCGTAGACGAAGCGACAAAATCGCTGATCTGCAAGTCCGTTAATTCGTGAGCTTTGATTCCTTCGAAAGCAAGGAGACGAAGGATAGCGATATCCCGAGCTGATTTCAAATGGCTTGATTGCATTGATAAGAGTGCGCTTTCGATTTGTCCGGGAATGATCGGCTGTTTTAAGGCTTCATCCCGTTCGGGCAGGGGCATCGCATCGAAGGGGGAATCACTGATGACTTTTTCGACGGCCAAAAAGCGGAAAAATTGTCTGATGCCAATGATCTTACGACGAACGGAATTCTCACGGTCCTTTTCGGAGAATGACAGGTGATCACGAAAGGCAAGGAGAGTTTCGGGTTCGACGGCCTTCAGCGGCAGCTTAAAGGAATCGAGATAGCGCAGAAACTCGATCGCATCACGGCAATAGGATTCGACCGTTGCCGCCTGGCGGTCTTTCGATCGGAGATTGTCAGCAAATCGCTTTAGAATGTCGTCGGTTGTGGGTGTCATCGAGGCATTCTCCGTGTTGGGAAGGCTGGGTGCGGAGCCTGGCGCCTGGAGCCTTATAGTACTCGCTTTCATTTCGATCGAGAAGATTTTCCTGGGTCCCCCCGTGAGATGATATCCGCCGCGTTCGATAGCTTCTGCAAATTCTGCTATCTTAAATCGAGCCAAGCTGGAGCCTTACCAAATCGCGAACCGAAATGAAGTCGAAAGTGAAAAGAAGAGATTCCAATGCATGAGCAGATGAGGAGTATGCCGACTTGACTATTATAAAGAAGAAGTGGCTGCAGTTTGGTAATCGTGAGGAAAGAAAACGGTTCTTTGAAATCGCTGCGATGCTTTTGATCGCTTTATCATTTGTCGCCTTGTCCCGGCTTGAAGGCCGGTTGTTTGATCTTAGCAAGGCCCTGTCCAATCATCCCGAGTTCTTTAACTCCGTCGTATATTTCGGACTGATCAATATCAACGTCGTCCTGATTTTGATTCTGTGCTTTTTGCTCTTTCGCAATATTATCAAGTTGGTTTTAGAACGGCGGCATGGTGTCATTGGCTCCCGCCTCAGAACCAAGCTCGTCCTAGCTCTGGTGTTCTTTGCTTTGGCTCCTACGGCTCTGCTCTTCTATATTTCCACTCGATTTTTAACGGAGAGTTTCGAAACCTGGTTTTCCACCCGAGTCGAGGCTACCATGCACCGAACGCGGGAGGCAGGAGCCATGGTTTACGATAGGGACCAACGGCGATTGGCCAGCCTGTCCCGCCTCGCCCTCCAAAAAATTCAGGTCTATAAGATAAATGCAGGGAATTTTGAATGGAATGAGATCAACCCTCAGGGCCTTAGGGGCTTTGCCCGCGAATACAAAGTATCCAGTATTAGGGTTTATGATCAGGATTCCAATTTGCTTTGGCACAATGAATCAAAGCGGCGCGAACTGGGCTCGGAAAAGGAAAAGCGTTTTGTCGTCAATGCAATTCAAAGTTTTTCCAGCAATTTAACGATGCTGTCGCGCGCCATTGTCGATGCTGATGATGGGGTCGACATCGTCCGAGGCGTGGCTCCCATCGTTGATCCCCGAACCAAGACGGTCCGAGGCGTGGTAGTGCTTGAAGAGCGCTTTGAAACGCAGATTCTGCAAAGTGTTGAGACCATCATTCAAGAGTTTGCGAGTTTAAAACCGGGGGCCGAGCTGATACGGATCAGCTACGTGATCCTTTTGGTCCTTATGGCAGTTATTATCATTTTTTCGGCGACCTGGTTTGGCTTTTATGTGGCCAGGGGCATCATTGCTCCCATTCAACGGCTTGCCGATGCCACGCGGGAGGTAGCATTGGGAAATTATGGGATAACGCTTGAAGTCAAGACTGACGATGAAACGGGTCAGCTCTTTCGGGCTTTCAATGGTATGACCTTTGACCTGCGCGAGCACGAGCAAAAAGTCAAACAGTTCACAGCCGAGCTTGAACGAACCAATGAAGAACTGGATCGGCGGCGCAAGTATATGGAAATTATCCTAAAGAATATTGCCGCTGGCGTTTTAGCCGTTGACTCCGAGGATAGGATCACAAGTATAAATCCTGCGGCAGAAAAACTGCTTGGTCTGAATCAAACGGCCCATCTCGGGCAAAAGATCGAACAGGCGCTTTTGCCCGGCCTGGTGGAGGCGCTCTGGAAACCCATTAAGGAACGGGTGCAATTTAGTAATTTTAGCGGTGAAATAGACTTGTCGGATATAGGTATCAACCTTACTCTACTGGCCGACGCCACCCGCTTTGTCGATGAAAACAATGAAGACCATGGTGTCGTCATAGTCATCGATGATGCAAGCGAACAGGTGAAAGTCCAAAGAGTCGCGGCTTGGCGGGAGGTGGCAAGGCGCATTGCTCATGAAATTAAGAATCCGCTGACCCCTATTAAAATCAGTGCGCAGCGCCTGCTTAGAAAATTTGGCGATCAGTTTGAAGGCAAGGATCACCAGATTTTTGAATCATGCATCAGTACCATCGTATCCGAGGTGGATGCCCTGCGCGACTTGGTCAATGAATTCTCGAAGTTCTCGCGTCTGCCTTCGATCAAAACCAGGCCTGAGCCTCTGGCCGATCTGTTGCATCAGGCTTTAAGTCTCTTTAATGTCGGCTATGAGCATATAGAGTTTGATTCTTCGAAGGTGCGTGATGATATGCCACTGGTTCCTTTGGATCGTGAGCAAATGATTAGAGTTTTTACGAATATCATCACCAATGCCATCGCCTCGATGCCGGAAGACAGGGAGCGGGCGATAATTTCCATTAGTGCTCGATTGCTGGAAGACGTCAATGTCATTCGAATCGAGATCGCAGACAATGGATCTGGTATTCCTGAGGCTCTCAAACAGCGGGTACTGGAGCCTTATTTCTCCACCAAGAAGGAAGGGACAGGACTGGGACTGGCAATCGTCAATCAAATAATTTCTGACCATGGCGGATATTTGCGCATTCAGGATAATGTGCCTGTCGGCACCGTTGTGATAATCGAACTTCCTATTTTAGAGATCGGAGTTCGAAAAAGGATGAATACCGATGTCTGAATTCAAAAACAAAACCAAGGGCTTCGTTGCCTTGGTTGTGGATGACGAGCGAAGGATACGGCAAGCCTTGACTGATCTCATCGAGGATGAAGGTTGGAGCGTTTTGAGTGCGGAGGAGGGAACAACGGCTTTGCATATCTTTGCCCGAAGCGAGCCCGACCTTGTTCTCTTGGATATTTGGATGCCAGGAATCGACGGCATCGAGACGCTACAAAGAATGAAAGTCCTAAAACCTGACGTACCAGTGGTTATCATGAGTGGCCATGGAACGATCGACACTGCGATTCGCGCGACTCGGCTTGGAGCCTTCGATTATCTTGAAAAGCCGCTTTGCATCGACAAGATCTACCCCCTTTTGATTCATGCCGAACGCCTTCGCGCTGTTAGGGAGAGCCGGCGGGCGGCCATTGCCGGTTTGCCTGAGCATCCGTGAGTCTCGGTCTTTAATAGGTTTTTGGATTCGCTAAATAGTTTTTTGGCATAATTTCCAAAGGGTTTCTCCGCTGTCCGAGGGCGACCCTCGGATCGCCTGGCCGTTTCTGCCAGTTTTCTTTTGGTCCGACGTTGTTCCTGCCGCCTGACACAGTCGTCCCAGTTTTACAGCGGGAGTGATCCCACGGGGCAAGCCACACTCGGGGATAAGTTGAGATCGATCCGAGGCGTTGCGGTGCGAGTTACCCAGAAACCTGATGCCTATCAACATTTAAGCGAAGCAAATTCAGACTTTGAAAGGGCTTGCATTCTAGGTAAGCTATTAGAAATCCGTAGGTCAAAATCAGAATTGCAGAAGCGGTTGGACTTGAGCAAAGCAATTTTCAAATAAAAAAAGCTATTGGGTATCGAGCCAAAGCAAAAGGGGTGAGAACATGTCTGCTAACGAAAGCATCGATATCCAAACAACCGCCGACGGGTTGCTGCTCAGCGGATCAAATTTTCAGGATGGAAAATCCTGGAAAGCCCGATCGCTTGGCAAGAACCGTTTGCTGCTCGACCAGGCTACGCCAGGGCCAGGAATGTCAGGCGACAAAGCGGGCTTTGGAGTCGTTGAGAGAAATACCTATGTAGCGCTTCTGCAGGGACTGGTTCAGCAAAAATTCGACGGCGTCATATCCATTGACCTTGGCAATTCGGTGAAACGCTTATTCTTCCGCAAGGGTGAACTGGTATTTGCCGCCTCAAATCTCATGGACGACAGGCTTGGGGAAATTCTTTATCGCGAGGGTCTCATCACGGTCGATCAGCTCACGGAAGCGGCGGTGCAGGTGAATCGGACGACTAAATTCGGCAAGGTTTTAATCGACAGTGAAGTCTTCAGTTGCACTCAGCTTTGGGATGCCCTGCGGCTCCAGGTGACGAGTGTGTTCCAGTCGACCTTCCTGCAGGACTACGTTTATCTACAGATGGAATCGGGCGAGCAGTTTGCACCTATGCTCGTCACTCTCGATCGCACTACGGACGAACTTGTCGATGACTGCTTTGGGTATGCCTTGATGTTAGGGCAGTTTAGGCGACGCCTGGATGGGCAGGCGCGGCTAAGGCAGGTCAAGGGTGCGGGGGAAAAGTCCATTACACGGGGAACCTTTGTCGGCGATACCATAGAGCTGGCGGCCCATCACGGCTCACTTACCGATTTTCTGGAGCATTCCAAGCTGACCGAGATCAACAGTCTCTGTGCGGTGTTTGATCTTGTGCATCGACATATCTTCACTATCGAAAATTTTGATTCAAGCACCCGCAATATCGATGTCGGTTCGCGGCTTAAGGAAATCAAAGCGCTTATTGATGCCTATCATCTTATTCTTGATGGGGCCCGCAAAGCCTTTCACGCAGAAAATATCAAGTTCCCGGTTCGCGAGATTGAACTCTTCCTGGATAGGCAGTATAGCTTGCTGCGGTCTCCTCTTTTTGTGCTGCCGGATGGAAATATTGGCATGGAGTCGGTGGTGGGTATCTACTCAAGGGCTCAGGCCAGTCAGAGGCAAACCCAATATATGGCCGGCCAACTTCAGGCCGTCATCCGGTTCTTGCTTCAGCTAGTAGGGGATTTGCTTCCCGGCGGCAAAGGTTGGGAGGTCAAAAAATCATTCCAATCTATGGTTACGTAAGCGAGAGTTCCTTTGAAGAAGCCACAACGACGCACTAATATCCATTCCTCTGGTGGACTCTATCTCACCAGCTGGTCAGGTCTGGACGAGTATCTTCGTGCTCGACCTGATCTTATACTTTCCATCCGCTGTCCACACGCTGACAATAAAAAGCTTGAGCAGCTCTTTTTGAAAAACCAAAGCGCGCTGAGCTGTCCTATAGAATATAGTGAAGCCGAAAAAACCCTGGCTGTCTTTGTTGAAGTGCCGGTTTTGGACGAGTTTGCATTTCTCGATGCGGCGGCGGCAAGCTCTCGGGAATTCATCCTGGCTTGCGATCATGTCACCGACACTCGCAATCTTGGAGCCCTGGCAAGAACGGCCGCTTATTTTGGAATGCGTTACCTCATTCTACCAAAAGACCGTCAGGCGCCAATTAGCGGAGCGACGCTTGGCAGCGCGCAGGGAGCTTTTGCTTATGTGCAAGCGGTGCTGGTTACCAATCTCGGCCGTACTCTTAATGACCTTAAAGAGCGAGGCTATTGGATACTGGCAGCCGACATGAATGGCCAGGCGGTGGAGACCATCGTTCAAGACTATGAAAAGAAGGTTTTGGTACTTGGCGCGGAAGACAAGGGCATTTCCCAGGGAATCCTTGCAAAGGCCGATCTTAGCATTTCGATATCTCCCGTTGAGCCAAAGCTTGAGTCACTCAACGTATCCGTAGCGGCGGGCATCTTGATACAGGCGCTTCACGCCCAATCAGTCACCCTCAAAAAATAGCTGCAAATCGAGCTTTCTCTTGACAGCAATTCAACTGAGAGTGTAATTCACTCTAACGCTTGCGACGGTAAACACTTTGGATGCTTATTTAGCGGGTGCAGGATGCTGGCGTAGCTCAATTGGTAGAGCAGCTGATTTGTAATCAGCAGGTTGCGGGTTCAAGTCCCATTGCCAGCTCCATTTTCTGATCTGGTATTTTCGGGGAGGAATGCCCGAGTGGCTAAAGGGGGCAGACTGTAAATCTGTTAGCTTAGCTTACGGTGGTTCGAATCCACCTTCCTCCACCATCTTCCAGATCATTATTCACGAAGGAAAGCGGGAGTAGCTCAGCTGGCTAGAGCATTAGCCTTCCAAGCTAAGGGTCGCGGGTTCGAATCCCGTTTCCCGCTCCATTCTTCTTTTCTCTTTATGAAGCTCACGTGCAAAATCTATCGACGGTTGATTATGCTGGTAGGTCAAGTGCAGTGGATGGTAATTTAGAGGACCTGTCGCACGGGGAAACCTGTTAGACCAAAAGCCCAGATGGCTCAGGGGTAGAGCACGTCCTTGGTAAGGACGAGGTCGTGGGTTGATTCCCATTCTGGGCTCCATCATGCCTTCAAGCGAGAGAATAAATTCTCTTCGTTGAATAATAATAAATAAACGATAACTTGAAGAATTTATTTTCGGTTTCTGCCGTCAGCAGGAGGAAAAAATGGCAAAAGAGAAGTTTGAACGTTCGAAGCCCCATGTGAACATCGGTACCATCGGTCACGTTGACCACGGTAAAACGACGTTGACAGCTGCTATCACAAAAGTCATGTCACTTGCTTACGGCGGAGCTTTCAAGGCGTTTGCAGAGATTGACAACGCCCCAGAAGAAAAAGCGCGCGGTATTACTATTAATACATCGCACGTCGAATACTCTTCGGCAAATCGTCACTATGCTCACGTTGACTGCCCTGGTCACGCTGACTATGTGAAGAACATGATCACCGGTGCTGCCCAGATGGACGGCGCAATTTTGGTGGTAAGTGCTGCTGATGGACCTATGCCGCAGACTCGTGAGCACATCTTGCTTGCTCGCCAAGTCGGCGTGCCTTCAATCGTTGTCTTCATGAACAAAGTCGATATGGTTGACGACGAAGAATTGCTTGATCTTGTAGAGATGGAAGTTCGCGAACTTCTAAGCGCATACAAGTTTCCTGGCGATGACACGCCCATCATCCGCGGTTCTGCATTGAAAGCTCTCGATGCCACAACTAAAGACGATCCGTGGGCAAAGAAACTGATCGAATTGATCGCAGCTGTTGATGAGCACGTTGCTCTTCCAGAGCGCCCAATCGACCGTCCTTTCCTTATGCCTATTGAAGATGTTTTCTCGATCTCTGGTCGTGGAACAGTTGTTACTGGTCGTGTGGAACGCGGTATCATTAAAGTAGGCGAAGAAATGGAAATCGTCGGTCTGAAAGACACGGCGAAAACTATTTGTACAGGTGTTGAAATGTTCCGTAAGCTCCTCGACGAAGGTCGTGCGGGCGATAACGTGGGTGTTCTTCTGCGCGGTACAAAACGTGAAGATATTATGCGCGGTCAGGTTCTTTCTAAGCCGGGCTCAATCAAGCCTCATAAGAAGTTCAAAGCTTCTGTGTACGTCTTGACTAAAGAAGAAGGTGGACGTCACACTCCCTTCTTCAAAGGTTACCGACCTCAGTTCTACTTCCGTACAACAGACGTGACAGGTGCGATCAAGCTACCCGATGATGTTGAAATGGTTATGCCAGGCGACAACATCGACGTGGAAGTTGAATTGATTCAGCCCATCGCGATGGATACAGAGCTTCGCTTTGCTATTCGTGAGGGTGGTCGTACCGTCGGCGCGGGCGTAGTTGCTGAGATTATGCCCGACTAGTTTTAAGCATGAACCAATATTAGAGCTGCTTCAAAAGGGCGGCTCTACTCGATTCTGCAAAAAAAGTTCTTTCATGGTTTTTTTAAAAGTATGAGAATCAAAGTATAGGCGAGTAGCTCCAATGGTAGAGCATCGGATTCCAAATCCGACTGTTGACGGTTCGAGTCCGTCCTCGCCTGCTCTTTTTCTTGAGCATGTCGCTTAGTGACTATGCTCTATAAACGTTTGGTCAGTAATCTTATGGATCCAAGAGGGACCAATGAATAAAGATGATGCCTATTGGTTGCGCGTTTGCTACGTAGTTTTTGGTGCGATAGTAGCTTACACAGCGTGGAAAGCCACGGGAACTATCGGCGTTCAAACAGGATGGGCTGACCGGTTCGATGAGTGGTATCCCACTGCCTCAGGTGCAGTTGCGGTGCTCGTTGCTCTTGGAGCAAGCTTTTATTTGTTCGCTGATAAAGAACGGCATGAATATTTTTTATCCGCCCTGGGCGAATTAAGAAAAGTGAGCTGGCCGACGGTCCTTGACACACGGCGCATGACAACTGTGGTTTGTATTGTAGTTGGGATATTTGCGGTTATTCTTTCAATCTTTGACCTTGTTTGGGCAAAGATTTTTGGTCTCCTTCTGTCTTGAGTGACACTCTTCCTGAGCGCTTTACTGAAGAAAGCAAGGTCGGTCCTTAGAGGCGATTGTGGTCTTCAGGAAAGCTCCCCATTTTCTTCCCTGAATCCCAACAGTAGCAAGCTCGGCGTTTGCATACCAAATATCGAGTGTTATAATGTCTCGTCTATTTATGTCGACTGTAGTGGCAGGGTTCTCGCATGAGCCGGCTGAGGTGCGACAGGATTCATGAACCTTTGTATGCAAAGAGGCTGTTCGATGACTTACGATCTGAAATGGTACGTTATCCATACCTATTCGGGCTTCGAGGAGAAGGCGAAAGCTGGTCTTATCGATAGAGCCAAGAGTGAAGATCAGCAGGAAAAATTCGGTGATATCTACATTCCTCACACTGTCAGTGAGACGGTAAATAAGGCCGGCAAAAAACGCTCGGTCTCACGCACCTCGTTTCCAGGCTACATTATCGTTCAGATGCATCTTGATGATGCCTCGATGCACATCGTCAAGAGCACCCCCAAAATCACAGGATTCGTCGGCAACGCGCGCCATCCCAAGTCGCTGCCAGATCATGAGGTCCTGCGACTGACCAACCCTGAGGCTGTTCAAGAAGAGACCGCCGGCGGGGTGGTGGAAACTGAGTTCCACTTTGCCAAAGGTGACTCGGTGAAAGTCATGGATGGTCCTTTCAGTAACTTCGACGGTGTCATCGACGAAGTTCGTCCCGATAAAATGAAGGTTCGTGTGCTAGTCAGTATCTTCGGAAGAGAGACTCCTGTAGAGCTAGACTTCAGTCAGGTCGACAAGATTTAAGTCTTAGTCTGAATGGTATTCATTAGCATCTTGCATGCCAATTAAAAGCTTGACCCTCTCTTGGAAATAGCGTAAACCCCCTGTTCCAAGTCTTGATTCAGATCGCTATTTGGTAGTGCGAATAAGGAGCAGAAACGTGGCAAAGAAAATTGTCGGATTTATCAAATTGCAGATTCCGGCAGGCAAAGCAAACCCGGCTCCTCCAATTGGTCCAGCCCTCGGTCAACGGGGTGTAAATATAATGGCCTTTTGTAAGGAGTTCAACGCAAAGACTACCAAGCAGGTTGGCTCCATTCTGCCTACCGTGATTACAGTTTTTGCAGACAAGTCTTTTAGCTTTATCACTAAAAGTCCTCCCGCTTCTGATCTGCTCAAGAAGGCAGCAAAGCTCGAGAGCGGATCCAAGACACCCGGTACAGCGATTGCAGGTTCGGTAACGATGGCTCAGGTAAAAGAGATCGCCAAGACGAAAATGGAAGATCTTAACGCTTATGAAGAAGATGCAGCGGTTAAGATTATTCTAGGGTCTGCGCGCAGCATGGGACTCGAAGTTAAATAAGTCCTGCTTAATAAATAGTAGGAGAGTCTAAAACGGCTCGATTGGACTACGGAGAATAAAATGGCTAAACGCGGTAAGAAGTATCGTGCAGCCCTCGCGAAAGTAGATCGTGATAAAAATTACGATCTCCTAGAGGCCTGCAAACTCGTGAAAGAAACGTCCTTCTCCAAAATGGACGCGTCCGTTGACCTTGCTGTCAATTTAGGAGTCGATCCGCGTCATGCGGACCAAAACCTCCGCGGCGCAATCCTCCTCCCACATGGGCTTGGTAAAAAAGTTCGTATCGTGGTATTCGCTAGAGGCGAAAAAGCGATCGAAGCAACAAACCTCGGTGCCGATGCAGTCGGTGGTGATGATCTGGCGAAGCGTATCAGTGAAGGCTGGTTAGACTTTGATCAGGTTATTGCGACTCCAGATATGATGGGCGTTGTGGGCAAGCTTGGTAAGGTGCTAGGTCCTCGCGGCCTGATGCCTAACCCTAAACTTGGTACCGTGACATTCGAAGTAGAAAAAGCTATTAACGAACTTCGTTCTGGCCGCGCCGAGTACCGCGTAGACAAAGCAGGGATAGTACACCTTTCTATCGGTCGTACTAACTTCACTCCTGAAAATCTCGCTGACAACGCTCGCACCATTATCGATGTTCTGCTTAAAGTAAAGCCTTCGACTGCTAAGGGTACCTACCTGAAGAAGCTTGGTCTTTCGGCGACGATGGGTCCCGGCGTGCGTGTTGACAGCACTCCCTACAAGCTCTAAGAGAGGATGTGACTCATGGATCGTAAAGGTAAAGAACAAATCCGCGAAATCGCTGCGGAACGTTTCTCAAAGTCTAAGGCTGTTATTCTAGCCGAATACCGCGGCTTGACAGTGGAAGAGCTTACAAAATTACGGGTTGAACTTCGCAAAGCTTCGGCAGAATTCAAAATCGTAAAGAACCGAATTGCTAAAAAGGCAATCTCCATCGAACAGCAACAGTTCGAAGGTTTGTCAAAAAGCTTTAAGGGCCCCATCGGCGTAATCTACGCATATGGTGACTCAGCTCAGGCGACTAAGACTGCACTTAACTTTGAGAAGGATCATGCCAACTTCAAAGTCACTGCAGGTCAACTAGACGGTGCGGCATACACAAAGACTCAGCTTCAGCTTATCGCAGATTTGCCATCCAAAGAAGTATTGTTGGCGCAGATCATCGGTACATTGGTCGCTCCTCACAGAGGAATACTCAATGTGCTTAACGGCGTGAATCTAAACTTGGTCCGAGTGATCAATGCCATTAAAGATAAGAAAACTGCTTAATCCAAGAATTTCTTATTCAGGGTAAAAGCTAATCCGGTGTGATTTGGGAGGAAGACGTTATGTCCAAAGCTACTAAAGATCAAGTCGTTGAGTTTCTCGAAAATTTGACTCTTCTCGAAGCTGCTGAGCTCGTTAAAGAGCTTGAAGAAAAGTTCGGTGTAAGCGCTGCCGCTCCGATGGCATTTGCTCCAGCCGCAGCAGCTGCTGCTCCAGTTGAAGAGAAGACAGAGTTCACAGTTATGCTGTTGGACGCTGGCGCTCAAAAAATCAACGTCATCAAAGAAGTTCGCGCGATCACAGGCCTCGGCTTGAAAGAAGCGAAAGACCTTGTTGAAGGCGCTCCAAAGGAAGTTAAAGCTAACATTCCTAAAGACGACGCTCAGAAGATCAAAGAAGTTCTCGAAAAAGCTGGCGCTAAAGTCGAAGTTAAGTAAGTTCGAAGTCGGGAAGCATGTGCTAACCATTTAAAGTGGCTTAGCATATCTTTCCGCTTTTTTGTTGCTTAAATTCCATATATCCTGTTGACTTTGAGGATATGTGATGCAGATGTTCGATCGAGCCGTCCAAGGCAAGTCATATTGCCAAATACGCGTTCTTTAAGGCTTCTGCCGGTTTAATCGGATCAAGAATGGTTAAAGTTGCCGCAAATAAGGTGGGGGGTTTATTACCCTGCACTCCTCTTTAGAAGGTCAAAAAGACCTAGTAGAGGCGGTGGCTTTTTATTTTTGGTGCACCACAGTCAAGCTATCCTGAATTCTAAGCTGTTTTGCCGTATCCATTCCTGTATCGGTACAACGCAAGAGTTTAGGGACTTGTGAATTTCTTCAATATTGGCATGGGTATCATTCACTGAGTTTGGGCGCTTACCGCAAATTAACTCATTTTATGATAGCTGTGCAAGTTCTCGTGGAAGCGTTGGTTTCTACGCTGCAAAAACAGGATTCCTTCAATAGGAGTGCTCAATGACCTCCCTTGCTTCCAGTTTTACTCGTCCTCGAAAACGATTTGAAAAAATTGCCCCGGCTATTGACATACC
>CAXSGP010000021.1:0-54026 GCA_964236955.1 uncultured Oligoflexus sp.
AGGACAGGATGATGATGAATTTTTTCATAGTGAGTTCCCTTGCGTAATCGGATTGCTGTTGATGCGGTCGTCAGTGCTGTTTCCGGTCTCCCTTTGGAGCCTTGTCGAATCGAGCACTGTCCCGACCTGATAAAGTTTTAACCCGACCGAACCCGATTCGGTACTGACATCCCATGACATCTCATGATGGGATTTGCTTTGTATCAAAGCCAAAATCGACGGTACGGCTCGACAAAACACCTAGGTCAAAATATTTATTCATAAATAACAACGGTTTACAAGGGAAGGCAAAAACCAAGTAAAAAAAGAGGAAGAAGCTTAAACTTCCCCCTCATGGGCTCTATAATGAATTTCGCAACATCATTATTAAAATGCTTTGCCTTTGAAGGTACCGGATGCGGTCTTGGCATTGCCCGCTTTATCGATTTCCCCCCAGGTTCCCGTCAACACGGTTCGGTCCGTACTGACTTCTGCATCGATCCAACGACGCTCGTCGCCGAATTCCAAAACTCCACTCCAATGCTGTCCATGTTCAAAGAGTCGATATAGGGCGGACCGTATGCCTTTTTCCTCGTTCCCTTGGGTTTGCACAAAGGAGGCATGTTCGAAATCCAAGCTTGCTTCAATCCCGTTCAAGAGAGGCGATTGACCGGCAGTTAGCGCTGGGAAGGCCACTTTCCATTTTTTGGGTACATCCTGTTTAGGTGGCAAAGCTCTCTTGCTGATAAAGCCAATGGGCTCGCTACTGCTAAACTGTTCCGCTACCGCGACTGCGTCTGCGATCTTTTTTGGATCCAGATATTTTTTGCTTGCAAATTTTCTGACTTCGTCAAGATTGATATTTAAGTTGGTGTGCGTAACCGAACAGGCTGGTAAAATATCGCTACCTATGCAGGATAACACAGCTTTTTTAGGGGCTTCGTAGATTCTAGGTAGAAGTCTCAGGCTCTCCACATCCTTTACAGCAAAATTATTTCCACCCACACGCACGGCCTCAATCGTAATCGGATGATCTTCGCCCGTCAGATCCACAGGTAAGGTATAAGTAACCTGGTTTCCATCCATAAGGTAGTTTTTGAGCTGAATCCGGGCCATAGGTTCAAGCTCCTTCCTGATTGGCACATAATAATCCTCGGCAAAAGCCGAAGTATGGATGGCAACGGAAGCGACGGCGAGGAAAAACAGTTTAAAAGTCTTCATTGGAATGCCTTTCAATGATTATTGTTATTGAGCATTTTCGGTAAGGCCGTAACGGGTTGCCCGCCCTTTGCCGACCCTTAGTAATAAACCCTCTTTGACGAGGTGAGAAAGATCACGGGTGGCCGTGACCTTCGACGTCTGAAATAGATCGACACAATCTTCAGGCACCAACCACTTCTTATTCGCCTTCAGATGTTCGATGATAGCAAGCTGCCGCATATTCAACTGACTCACGGCGGTCACTTCACCACGCGGTACAGCTTGAGTCTGCGCGCCTTCCCGATGATGCTCCTTCACGACGATCTGCACATCCGATCGCAGCTGATAGCCTTCATCAAAGTTTTCAAGCCAGTCCGCAGCACTCGCGAGCAGCGTCCTTAGCCTTGAGATAAGTGTGTAGAGCAGCGAATCGTGCCGTAAGGGGTTATATTCGTAGCCCCAGATTGAGAACACCAGCTCCTGCTTGCTTCTGGGTCCATGACTCAAGGCCTTTAGCAGTTCGGTGATCTTTGGCGACGATCCCGTGTCACAGGCGATAATATCCCCATCGCTGACAATGATCAAAGTTCGCGGCAAAAGATTGAGGTGAATGACGCGGGCGCAGTCGCTAGGCGGCAGCAACTTTCTAAGCAAACCCAGGTATCCGCTTTGAACGATCTTTTGAAATAACTCGACCTTAAAGCCCTTTTCCCGACTTACGACATCAATCAAATCACCCAGAGGATCATCGCCAGGGGCCATAGGATGATCACTGCCGACTTCCCGTGCATAAATCCTCCGTGCAAGTCCCGAGCCTACCTGTTCGGTACTCAGACGATGCTCCTCCGCCGATACAGCCCCGAATTTATTAAAGCCTGATTTTAACGCCAAACCCTGCCAATGCAGGTAAAGACCTTTGTCGATCTGAATGTCTATATCATTGAAAGCATATTCAAGTTTCTCAAAAACCAAGGCCAAATTCTGCCTTTGGAAAGCGATCTCAGCCCAGCATAGGTTCATGAGCACCCGCTGCCGTCGATGCCGCTTCGCATAGATCGAACGACTCACGGTCAAAAGCCAGCCCTCCGCTTCACCCAATCGAGCGCGGATCGTCAACTGCCGTACCAGCGCGATAATCGTGTAGTTATCGGTATAGACGTCCTGCACTTTGCTCTCGTGGATCACTTCCATCAGGACATTGAGGTTGCCTTCGTTCAGCAATCCAAACTGCGATCGATCGGCGATAAGGGCTTTATAAATGGCTTTGGCATAATCACCATGTCCGAGCTTTTGGGCCAGCCTGTAGGCGAGCTCCAGGTCCTGTAATCCCCGGGCGATCTCACCCGTCTCAACGCGGGAGTGACCGAAAAGATCAGTTGCCAGCATACGGGCAAAGAAATGATCCGCTTGTATGGAAGCTTCGAGGGCACGTTCGGCAGAGTGAAGCGCAAGCGAAAAGCGGGAAGAAAAATGCCGGAAAAATGCCAGACCCTGACGGGTATAGAAACGAACGAGAGGCGGCGAGTTTTTTTCCCCATCAATGCGCATCAGTATAATGTTTTGAATAATATGTTTTCTGGCTTTATTATAATTGGAGCAACGAATCCAACCAACTGCCAGAAAAAAATGACAAGCCGCTTGGTCGACGCGCGATAAAGAGGAACTCAAACTTGCGACGCGTATCTCACCCTCTTCAACCCGTCCAAGGAAACAAAGAGAACCAATGACGTAAGGAACCGATTCTTTCACCCAATCGGAATTGGGATCATCGACAGTATTAGCCAAGACCTCTTCGCAGCGCCCCTGAAAGAACAGGCGGGCGGGAGTTTCATCAGATATATTGCTGTCGGGGCCTGGCCTTTGCATCGTCAATCTCCAAGTTGCAGGCACCATAACAGAATAGACATAGCTTGAATAGCCTAATGACGGGAAAATAAGCAGGTACCGGCAATTTTAAGCCCAAGCAGCTTATCTAGCTGTTTATAAGGGAAAAATCTAGCACTGCCGCGTTCTCCCCCCCCTTCGGCAATTTGCCCCCTATTTCGAGCAGCGCGGGCACCCTTAGGCCTCAACTCCAGCTCAAGAGTCCGAAACCTAAAGTTGAGTATTAACGCCGTTATTGTATCGAACTCTTTAAAGAGCAAGGGGATATGGGAGGGAAGGGACAATTTATAGCAATTTTATCTAAGTTTTTGCCATGGCCCTTGCTAACCATGATGAACATGATCCCGGCGGCCATCCGCAGACTTTAAATGCCTTAAAAATAAGCGTTCTAACGAAGGCCGATCCACAATACCCTCGGGCTTGACAATGCCGGCATAGAAATGATGCCAGAGCTAAACGTAGGTTAAGGATCGAGCGACCTCAGAGGGGAGGATTTACTTGCCGATGGGGATATAGGATTTGGGTTCTTTCAATTCCAGGTATTTCAAAAGAGTGGAACGCGCACTCGTCTCGAGTTCAAGAAACTCGACGCCGATGCCTACATGAAAGCCGTCGCCGGCCTCTTGTCTTACCCAGCGGACCTGACAAAGCCCTTCCAGCACACCCAGCTTCAGATGCCCCGCATCAACCTTGACCTTGATCACTTCAAAGCTGGAGGGAAAATCGTCAACTACGGGCAAAAACATTCCGCCCTGACCGATTTCGAGCGCAACTCTAAGGTCGTTGGGAGCTTGCCAGCTATTTTCGGTACCGATGGTAAAATCAAACTTCCTGGCGCTTTCGCCGACGATAAGCCCTTGCGACCATCGCTCCCCTTTGGGAACCAGGGCTTTCTCCACAACCTCAAGCAGCTCCTTTTTTCGGAGCGGTTTACGGAGGAAAGCCTCCGCCCCCAGATCGAGTGCTTCTTCCGACGATATATCCGAGAATGATGTGATAAAAACAAAAGGCGGATAAGCGGGGTTCTTCGCCCGCAAGTCCTTCAGCAACTCCACTCCCGATTTGACCGGCATATGGATATCTGAGATTACCAGGTCTATGGACTGCTCCATGAGAATCTGAAGGGCCTCCGATCCATTCTTGGCCTCGATGAAAAGGAAGCCAAGTTCTTTTAGATAGAGCTGCAGAATATCGCGCATGAATTTTTCGTCTTCGACTATCAATACGACCTTCGGGCGCGCTGTGTCCATTTAGAGGCCTTTCCGCACGAAAAGTGCTCTTTTTCCACTCCTATCAAGAAACGCTGGTAGCCTGTCGAATAATGCGGACCATTGCGTACGTTCATCGCTGGGCAGTATCAGAATTCCATTGAGGCACATTTCACCGCTATGGCCTCCCTGGGGCGCTGAGGGAGGGTTATCGTCTTCATCCTCGATTTTTTCCATCCCTTTTTCAATCTCCTCATTGTCGAGCGGGTTCGCATAGAAGGGAATCCGTGAATTGAGCCGTATTGCCTTTTCTATACCTTTCAACAGGCGCAGGGCTTTTTCATAAAGGATCGAGTCTCTATTGTTCAATAGAGCGGTGATCAAGTCCTTGGCTTCTTGAAGCTCACCACAGTTTGCAAAGGCCCGGCCCAGATGATAACTGATTTCGTCTTTAGCCATGTTGAGCGGCTGGGGTATCGAATCATTCAGGTTCCGAAAGACCTGCAGACCCGCTTCAAAGCGTCCCGACCGGGTTAAGCCCTGCGCACGCTCCATCATCGATAGGACGACAGTCCGCCAATTGCTGATGGTTGCCATCAGGAATTTCGCTTTTGCCGTATCGCCGTGTACAATTGCAATCTGACAATCGGTCTCGTTAATCATCTGACTATCTTCGTCTAACACCCTGGCCTTTTGCAACGTTGCTTCAGCCTGTCCTTTTTCACCGTTATCACTTTGGGCGATAGCAAGCAGGCAAAGGTTTTCGATATTCATCGGCGACATCGAATGGGCTCTTTCAAAAGTCTTGACAGCCGCCTGGGGATCGCCTAGCAGTATCAGGCATTTGCCTATCAGATTGAGCAGACAGAGGGCATCGCCCTGTAGCTTTAAGGCCTCTGTTGCCAAATCCCTGGCTTGGCGAAACTCTCCCGCCCCATAGGCGAAGTTAGCCTCCACAGTTTTTTTGCAACTCGTTTTAATGCGCGGATCGGCGATAAAGTTATTCTTCAGCTGTTCGGCTTCACGCATCTGCTCGGCATGAAGCAATCTCTTGAGTTTTTGTTGAAGGGAATTCTGTTCGGTCGGGAACACGTGCTGTTGCATGGTCCATACCAAAGACTTAAATAGACCTTGCGAATCAAAGGGCTTGGCGATCACATTCGCTACCCCGAATTCCCTGAGCAGATGGGACTCTTCCGGCTTGATAACTGAGCTTAATACGTTGATGGGCACATTACTAAAGCCATGATGGCGAATTCTTTGCAGGAGAAATGCGCCCGAAATGCTCGGAATTCGCCATTCCTGCAGAATAAGGTCTGGCTCAGGATGGGTGCTGAGCCAGGCCCAGGCTTTTACTCCGTCACTAAAAGTCTCAATCTGCTCCACGCCGGAAAGCGTCATCAGCTCCTTGAGAGCGCTCAAAACCTCGACATCGGGATCGATGATCACACATATTTTGATTCCCAAAACATTGTTCTCTATCGAGTGGGCGGCTTCGTAACCTACATTTACCCTGCTCGCGGCATGGTTGGCGATGATAACTTCCGTTATCTTTCTCGCTCTCTCGTCAATCACGCAGGCCTGATGAAGGGTACCGAGACCTTCGGTTAGACGACCCGCCCGCAGCTGCGTTTCTCCAAGCTTCATAAGCACGGGTAAAGAACCAGGAAAAAGGCCCAAAATAGCCCTTTCCACTTTCAAAAGTGGTTCGTAGCTCTGAATTGAATACATATATCTTCTAAAATATTCCGCTGCGATCAGGGCCGTCGTCCAATTGTGGATCTTCATCAGTTCAAGATGTTTGTCGATCTCGCCGATCGGATCCGATTGGATGCCGACTTTAGAATGCCAAGACAACAGACCAAAATAAAAGGCTGGCAATAGATATTTTTCATCGGCGGTGTCGACGAGGAGGCTGACCCTTATGCGTCTTAGGCTGGGCGTTTCACAAATGGTTTTCAGGATATGGAAAGCCGTGATCGCTTGATCGAGACAGGTAGGCATGATGATCCAGTCGCAGTCTCCATACTCCAGGGCGTAGAAGACATCAAATGACGTTCCGACGACGGCCACTTCCAGAAAACCCATAGTACGGAGCGTTTCGCTCAGACTTTTGCCGGAGACCCCTTTCCCTTCGGCGATCAGCACTCTCGCGGATTTTGTTGCAAATGATGTCTCCATCGCTTCCCCTATAGAATGGCATTGAAAGGCCGATCGTCGGTCGACGAACGATAAGCGATAAAATTGGAAACTCGCCCTGTGGCTTTCCAGCTAAGGACCTATCCATACTTTCCGGGTTGTCCGCGTGCAACTCTCTAAGATTAAACGATAGCTGGGTTCTAAGCGAGATTCAAGGGCGGTGCCGCTCAATGGGTGTTTATAGTTATACGGCACTGGAAAGGACGAAACGTACGTCTTACATTGGAAAAATTGCGCCTATTCGTTTCATTCACTTAATTTTTTTCGCAAGCGACCGAAGACAAAGTATGAAAATGTTAAATCACATATACTTTAATTTTTTAGCGGCGACACTGCCTCGGGCCCAGGCGGAATCACGAGCTCAACCTGCTCAGGACATAAGCTCGTACTTTCCGCCCGAAGCCCGCGAAGAAGTGCTGACTGTGCTGTTTCTCGACATCATAGGCTTTTCAGCGGCGGTATTGACCCGCTCTCCCGCCGAAGCTTTTCGTGATTTAAAAATGATGTTTGATCGCATGACCCGCCTCGTTCAGCAGCATGGGGGTACTGTCGATAGAACCCTGGGAGACGGCCTCCTTGCCTATTTCACCGCCAATGACAGTAGTGATATCCCGGGCACGCACGCGGACCGCGCTATACTCTGCGGGGTGGCTATTCATCATACGCAAATCAATGGCATCCTGGTCCGTGGCGAAAGCGCGCCGATCACCGTGCTTCCTATTAGGGTGGGAATCAATAGCGGCACCGTCTACATGGGGGATTTGGGCAACGAGGAGCGACGGGACTTTACCATAATAGGCAGCGCCGTGAATCTGGGCCAGCGCTTAGAGTCGGCCTGTGAGATAAACCGCGTTATGATAGGTTTGAAAACTCTTGAACTTGCCGAAAACTTCTCCGAAACCACACCGGGAATGAGAGCCAGGCCTATCATAGCCAAGAGCTACCAGGAACCCGTCAATGCTTTCGAATTTGATCCTTTCCTTGATGATTCGGAAGCCACCAAACGCTTTATCACGGCCTATCGCGCCTTTGCCCAGCGCGATCGGGTGGAAGACCGCATTCATTGCGAGGAGGCTTCGCTTTTCATGGTCACCAATCACGGTCATGCCCTGGTGGTCAATGTATCGCGATCGGGCGTCATGCTTCGCTTTGACAAATATATCGCCCGTGGAGTAGTCGTCTACGTAAGCCAGGTTGTAGCCAAGGTAGAACACCTGGATACGCCTCCGATGTTTCTCGAAGTTCGCTGGGGTTCTCCCGATGTTCCTGGTAATTATATGCACGGATGCCTGTTAAAGAATCTAAATGAAGATCAGAAAAATGAACTTTGGGAGCTGTGGGCTGCCGTTCTCATCCGAACCTAAGATTAGGGGCTGTTGACGTTTGGCTAATCTGTCTTGAGAGACTGAAAACCATAATTGAGAATCGACGTTGGGAGCCCATGCACGGCGCCTTCGGGATCTCTGCCCCGATCTTCTATAGCTTTGGGATAAGCAAACCAGCCGCAACATCCCCCGACGGCAGTCCTAGACCCCAGTCTTCGGCTCCATGGACTCCCCGCGCTGCACTCGCCTTTAATACCTCCAGAACCTTCCTCTTTTGATCCAAAGCCGAGCTACTGGTCAATTTCTCAGCTTCCAAAAGCAAGGCGCTCAAGGCAGCAATTTGTGGAGCAGCAAAGGAACTTCCCGAGTCGAAAGCCTCCAGTGATGGCGACCATACCCCTTCAGCAGGAACAGCGAGAGTTCTACTTTGAACGTTAGCCATAGCTCCTGGGATCGTTGCCGACCAGGCAATGTCATCGGCAAAAAGTGAAAGGTTCAGTGCAAACACCAAGAGATCATCGGCCTCCATTGCCGAATCTCCGCTATAGGTGTCAGCAATCAGATTGATATCATAGCTGGCAAGATTATTTACAGGCCCAAGCCCCAAAGCCAGTCTTTTCGCGGTGACCACTCCGGTGAGGTCGGTGCCGGTGTTGCCCAAGGCCTTACAAAGGATCCGATCTTTCACAAGTATTTTGAGTAACTTCTTAAACTCCGGGTCGAGATGTTTTTTATCGTGTCCTTCAGCAAAGGCTCGACTCATATTGACGATCTCAATGTCCTTTCGATCGACGATATACTGCAAGGCGAGCGTATAATCCTTAGCGTCGGCCCAAACAGGAACGATATGCGCCTGAGGGGCGATCCGCAAAATCGTATCAATCACAACATTGCCATGCGTGAGGCTGACAGGACGGCCGAGAGTCATGGGAGCTTCAATATGAGACTTTGGAAAAGCCAATCTTTGCTTGATAAGGATCTCACTATCAAAGACATCAAAAACCGCAATCGTTATCCCACGCCCCTCAAAGCTTTGGGAAATCTTATCAATTTCGAGAGAATGAAAGCCAGGATGGATGGCAAGGACATAAGTATTGATAGCCACCCGCAAGGCTTCAAGAGTTTTAACATAACGATCAAACTCTTTTTGATTGGCCTCATGATTCGGCGCATCCTCAAAAACCAGGGCTGCCAGACCGACAAATTCCTCGACCGCACCAGCCCAAGCCGCCACATTCTTTTGCTCGAGGAGTTCGGCCCTTAGCGCTAAACTCATTCCTTCCGGGGAAGGAAGTGCGAAGAAATCAATCGCCTCTTGGCGCAAGGCTTCATCAGCTCCAAATCCAATAAGCTTTTCCAAACCATCGAATGCCTGACGAGTACCCTCTAAGCTTAGCGACGCAGGCCGTGTGCTCATGACCTTAGACCGAGTGGCTGCGTTTAATCCGTAACCGACACCGAAAGCACCCATTACTAGGGCCATCACGCACAAAAGAAATAAGCCTGATCTCATGGAAACCTCACAACCGGCATTCGCTGCCGAAACGTTGGCAAATTAAAACATTAACTCCAAAAACTAACAGACATAAACCTGTCCTGAGGAATTGATTCAAATAGCGATCGGGCTAGTTCCACGGAAACCGTCCTATCGGAGCGGACTCCCCTATCGTTCTCAATACCATTAGGGAGAGGCAGCAATGCCGGTGTTGAGAAAAACCGAAGCATTAGTGGAACTCATGATCTTGGCGATTTCAGCACTTTGAGTGCGATTCCTAGGCAAGATAGTCCTTGGGATCCGATCTATGCCAGATCAACCAGGAAATCTCAAGAGAGAAATCGCAGGCTTGATAGGAGCTTGAGCATGAATGTATCGGAGCCCTAACTCGTTCAAAAAGCCTCAGGGAATTATCTAGCGGACATTCCAAGCCTGCATCGCAAAACACAACAGTACCGGGACGAGCGTAACGAGAAAGCTAAAAGCTTATGCTACCCACACATCAAGTTCGGCTGTATCACTCAAGGATTTTTCCTTCCCCTTTGCCTCAATCATGAGACCACCGTTTGGATATCCCCTGGCCATAATCAAAAAAAAGGCTGCCTCCCGATGGAGACAGCTGCCTATGCTCTTTGATATTTGCATCTGACCTTAAAAGGACTGATTCACATTCATATAAATCATGCGGCCATTAGCGCTGAAGATCTCCTCAACCCTCTGATCATCGCCGAGACGTTCGGTGTCGTCCCTTGGAAACTTCTTATTCAAGAGATTGACGGCACCGACAGCAACCGCACCCTTCCAAGGATGAGTCCACTGATACTGAACATCGTAAGTACTAAAGGACCCCATGTAACCCGTGGTTGTAGTCGTTGGCGTTTTGTCTTGTTTGGCGATGATGTTATTGCGGAGGGTAAAGTCATGACCGCCTGCACCGGCTGTCCCTGTATTGACCATACGCCATGCAGGATGACCGCGGTCATTGAGATAATTCCTTTGATCCGCACCGGGGTAAGGCACAATTTTAGAGTAGAACTTTCGGGAATAATCGTTAGTCAAAGTGACACGAATGGTATCGATAGGCACTTGATACTGAGTAAGGACGTCGACGCCAGCATTTTCTGCTTTACCAAGGTTGGCCGTAGGAACCCGAATCGTTTTGAGAGGTCCGGTTGGATCCCCATTGACATGAACGATGTCTATCCCTGGCAGGGGGGTTCCTTCCGCTGCAGCGTCGAGAGCACGCTGGGCATCGACAGGCGTGATCACATCATTGATTCTCAGGTACCAATAATCCAATGAGAGCGAAAGTCTCTCGCTCGGGTCAGCAACGAAACCAGCCGACCAGCCGAATGACGTTTCTTCCTTTAGGTTTTTGTCGCCGTAAGTCTCAATTTCAATTTCGTCCTGACGGGCCGGACTGGTGGCGATATTGGGCTTATCGTAAAGGTTTTTATAGGTGATCGAACCGGCATCATAAATCTGTTTCAAGGTCGGCGCCTTAAATCCAGTCCCCGCATTGGCTCGCAGCATCAGGCCCGCAACAGGCTTATATTTAAAACCCAACTTGGGATTAGTCGTCGATCCAAAATCACTGTACTGATCGTGGCGGGCCGCCACCTGAACTTCAAAAGTCTTTGTAAACGGCATCAGGAGCTCAGCAAAGAGAGCCGTAACGGTTCGATCTCCCGAAGCACTTTTGTTTTGCAGGACACCGAAAACTGAATTTGTCTCCGATTCTCTGTCGATATTTAAGCTGTAGTACTGATCAAAACGGCTAAGTCCGACCGCTAAACCGGCTTTACCGCCTTCAAGTTCAAAGACATCGCCCGTGAGGGAGAGGTCATAGGTATTCATGCGGGTTTTATTGACAACAGTGGGCTCATAGTGCGAACTCGCTACCAGCGAGGCAACCGCAGGATTTGAAAAATTGGTTTCAAAGGGATCGAAGGCACCGCTGGCAATGGCATCGGACACGGGTTTGGTAAGGAGGAAACCTTCCGGACTTTTGCTGTCCTTTTTACTTTCCGAACGACCGAAGCTTGCATTCCATTCCCAGTCATTCGACAGCTGGCCTTTGATGCCGATCGTCCCGCCGAAGATATTATTCGTTTCTTCCCAGGTTCTATTGCCCCAGGCCGCGGCCCGATATTTAACATCTGCATCACGGCCAGGTACGAGGGGAACGCCGCTGGTATTGAAGTTCGGATGAGCCGCCAGGGTAGCACTCGCAATAGTAAAATTGCCCGCGTTAGGTGCCATGTTCCATAAGTTTTGGTTTCTCTGGGCTCTTAACGTGGCAAACAGGTTCAGGGTATCGCTCAGTTTATAATCGAGATTGCTGAGGAATCCAAGTTGCTTCACCTCGGGCGAAAAGGCCATTTGATTGGCGTAATTGTAGGTACACTGACCATCGTTTCGCTTAAGCTCAGGCGGACAGCTTCCAGCGGCGTAATATGCGGTTTTAGTCGTTTGGGCACCGTTCTCATCAAGGATCGGATCACCATTAGGCTGCGTGGCCGTGGTGAGTCCAATATTTCCCGGCAGGGAATAGGTACTCACACCGTCGCGAGACCAATCCCGATCACGCCAAAAAACTGGAGCTATATGGCGATAGCTAAGCGCTGTCAAGAGTTTAAGATTATCGCTATTCACACCATTGACGACACTTAAGCCCGTCTCGGTCCCACCTTTGCCGCTGGGATCGGCAACGCGAGCCATGACGGCTGAACCTTCAAAATCCTTCTTCGTTATAATGTTGATTACGCCGCCCGCTGCGTCCGAACCGTAAATGGCGGAAGCGGATTCCTTTAGCACTTCGATACGTTCGATAGCGGCAATAGGAAACTGCGAGAGATCGACGACCCCTGTGCCTCCCTCATCGGGCAAACGTCGACCATCGAGGAGAATCAAAGTGTTATCAGCACCCAGTCCCCGGATGTTGGCATTCGTCACGTTACCGCGTTGATCATCAACCGTGGCGGAGCCGTAGGCACCGTCGATCGATAAGGTCATGTTCTGAAGCACTTCGCCAACCGTATTCACACCACTTTTCTGTATCGCTTCCGCGTCAACTTCGACGACTGCCGACAGGCCTTCGACGTCACTGCGTTTCAGCCGTGATCCGGTGATTTGTATACGCTCGGTCTTGGGTTTGGTTTTGCCCTCAGTCGCCTGCGACTCGCCTTCGGGTTGCTTAACTGCCGCATCCTGGGCAAAGACTGGTGATGAATTAAGGATAGAACTGCTGACTATGGACAGTAGAACTGTCCTGCTTGAAGGTCTCTTCAATTTATTCTCCCGGTTCTAATAAGCAGGTATTATAGCAGGAGAATAAAAGCTTAATTAAGACAATGTCAACCGACGTTAAAAGTAATTGAGCATTTAGCAGGGCACGGATCAAAGTCGGAGGCGGAGCCTCCCCCGAATTAGCTACGGTCGAGATATTTCCGGACGTCGATAGCGACGGCGCTTACTATAATCAGGCCTTTAACGATGTACTGAAGATTTGGATTCATGCCAATAAAGGTCAAACCATAGTTGATGACTGAAAAAATCAAAACCCCCGCCAACACACCTTGAGCGGTACCGATACCACCCGTCGTCGATACACCACCCACAACACAGGCAGCAATCGCATCGAGTTCGTACATCTCACCATAGTTGCTCTTGGCACCACCCGAACGGGCAGCCTCCAGAATACCCGCTAAACCAGCCAAAGCTCCGGCCATGCAATAAATTTTCATGAGTGTCGCGTCCACGTTGATACCGGAGACCCGTGCCGCTTCTTTGTTGCCACCGATCGCGTACATGTTCTTGCCGAGCACGGTTTTGTTGAAAATGAGCCAAACCATACCTGCAACAACTGCGGCAATCATGATGATAATAGGAAAGCCGAGAATGTCGCCCGAACCCAGCTGGGTAAAATCGGGTCTTAGACCCCCGATGGGCTGCGAGTTATTGGGTTCCTGATCGAAATAAATAAGATTCAATCCATAGACAATGACCATAGTTCCCAGCGTCGCGATGAAGGGCGCGATTCTTAATTTGGCAACTGTCCAGCCATTGAGAAATCCAACCAAAGCTCCTGCGGCTATAGCCAGGAGGATAGGGACAAAGAGGGGAAGGGTCATTAATTCTGGAAAAAATCGTCGCGCATAATCAGGTATTTGAAGCATCGAGGCAGCAACTACAGCAGCCATGCCTACGACTCGCCCAGCCGACAGATCCACGCCCCCACTTATGAGAACAAAGGCACTTCCAAGCGCCAGTATCACCTTGGTGGAAGAGCTTAACATAATATTGCGCAAACTTCCCAGGGAGAGAAACCCCGGCTCTTTGATGGCGATGGCCGCTATCAGTACGAGTAACACTAGATATATGGCATACTGCACACTGAACCCTTCGACCTTTTTCCAAGTGGAACGAACCATTCTTAACACTCCCAGCCTGTTAACTGACGAACTGCGTAGCCAATCTTAGTATCTTTTCCTCGGTCGCATCTTCAGCAGACACTATTCCTGCCAAACGGCCTTCGCACATCACTAAGATCCGATCCGAAAGGCCCATTAATTCCGGCATTTCTGACGATATTACAATGACGCTGCGACCCTGGCGGGCCAGGGCATCGATCAATGTGTAAATTTCGGCTTTGGCGCCCACATCGATTCCCCGGGTCGGCTCGTCGAGAAGGAGCACACTGGGTTGAATCAGCAGCCATCGTGCCAGAAGCACCTTTTGCTGATTTCCACCGGATAGATTGCGTATGGGAGTGGAGAGACCTGGGGTTTTCACACGCAGATCCTTAACGCCCTTGTCGGCGTCGACGATTCGGGGGGCCTCCTTTATGAGACCAAAGGGTCCGACATAGGCTTTCTGTTTGGCGACGACAATATTTTCGAGAACGGAAAGTGAGGGGAATATTCCAGTGGCCCGACGATCTTCGGTCAACAGTGCCATTTTATTGCGGATGGCATCCTGAGGCGATCGAATAGCGACGGCTTTTCCATCGATGGTAATGGAGCCCGAGGCCATGGGCCGCAGGCCAAATAGGGTCTCAATCAACTCGGTTCGCTGCGCGCCCATCAGGCCGCCGATACCCAGAATTTCGCCTCGCTTCAAGTCAAAACTCATATCTTTAATACTGCGGCTCGAACGCGAATTCACGCCCTTTACCTGCATATAAACAGCGCCAATAGGTCGATCCTTGGGCGGAAATCGCTGCGTCAGATCTCGACCCACCATGCGTGAAATAATGAGATCTATTGTCAGGTCCGCGGCAGGCCAAGTCCCCATCATGCAGCCATCACGCATGATACTGACGTCATCCGCAATGCGCAAAATCTCTTCCATTTTATGCGAAATATAAATGACAGAGACGCCGCCTTTTATCAGGCTTTTGATCACAGCAAAAAGTCTTTCGCTTTCAGCACCAGTCAATGATGAGGTTGGCTCATCCATAATAATGATCTTGGATCGATAGGAAACTGCCTTCGCAATTTCGATCGATTGAATTTCTGAAACGGACAGTTTGCCGATCAATACCTCTGGATTCACCGTAATACCAAGTTCTTTGAATAGACTCTGCGTCTGTTCCAGCATTTTCTGGTGAGATACCCAATGAAAGGGTCCATAGCCAACCGTTGGGAAGCGACCCAGCCACACGTTTTCCATAACGCTGCGATCCCGCACCGGATGCAGCTCCTGGTGGATCATGGCGATACCCAGTTCCAAAGCGGCCTTCGGACTGGCCATACTCACCGGCGCGCCGTTGAGAAGGATCTCGCCAGCATCGGGCTTATAGATACCAAAGAGGACTTTCATAAGCGTGGATTTTCCAGCGCCATTTTCACCCATAAGGGCATGCACCGTGCCGGGACGCACGTTGAGTGTTACCGCATCGAGAGCTTTGACGCCGGGAAAACTTTTGGAAATTCCCTTCATTTCCAGCGAGAAATTAGTCATCAACAGCCTCTTCCCTGTCAGTCCAAGCTAATAACGATTCCCATTCTGCCTGCCGCCCCTTGACCGGGATCAATGGGAAGGCAGGCAAAAATAAAGGGCTTACATAGCTTCGTTCATATTGTCTTTCGTAATCATTTTATAAGGGATCCAAACATATTTACCATCGCTGATGTCATAGCCGGTGGAAGCTTTGTCGGGGGTCTTGCCTTGCGCCAGGGCCAACGAAACTTCCAAAGTCGCTTTACCCTGATTCTGAGCATCATTTAAGACTGTGCCCAGCAGAGTTCCATCGGTAAGGGCTTTAAGTGCAGGAGCCGTTGCATCCACGCCTACCACTGGCATGTATTTGCCGTCTTTGAAGTATCCTGCGGCCCGAAGGGCTTCGATGGCTCCCAACGCCATGTCATCGTTATTAGCCAAAACGACTTCAATCTTATCGCCTTTTGAGCCTAGGAAAGCAGCCATTTTTTCTTGGCCTTTGATTCGGTCCCACATGCCAGTATCTTGAGCTACTTTTTCAACTTTGAGCCCGGCATCTTCGATGGCTTTGATCGAGAACTTCGTCCTTAGCTCAGCATCCTGGTGACCGGGTTCGCCAGTCAGCATCACGTATTGAACAACGCCATCTTTGTTGCGGTCAGCTTCTGGATGTTTCTTCCAATAATCAACAACAAGTTGGCCTTCCAAGGTACCGGATTCTTCAGCCTTCGCACCGATGTAATAAACCTTGTCCCATTTCTTCATATCCTCAGGCATAGGCTCGCGGTTGAAGAACACGATAGGTGTATTGGCAGCTTTTGCCTTGTCGATCATGATGCCCGAAGCCGTTCTATCGACTGGGTTAATAGCAAGTGCGTTTACTTTTTTCGTTAGAAAGAGATCAACTTTTTCAGATTGCACAGGCTGCTGGTTGGCGCTGTCTACAAAGTCTACAGTGGCTTTGCCTTTAGCTGCATTTGCAATCGCAGTACGGACGCCAGACATGTAGGTATCTTCGTATTTGTAGATAGCCACACCAATCGTGACGTCACTCCCGGCAGCCGGCGTTGAAGCTGGGCTTGCCGTTGGAGTCGTGGACGCCACTTCACTCGCAGGCTTCTTCTTGGTACAAGCGCCTAGAGCAACTAGGGTAAGCAGACCAAGCATCGGCTTCGAAACAGAAAGTCTTTTTGTCATCAGTAATTCCTTCTTTTTGACTAGCATGAGTTGATATCGCTTGCAAACTCTTATCACCACCAAACATGGCCTGACTATTCTGTACTCGTGTTCCCGCCGTCCTGTGGGCTTGAGAGCAGAGTTGCCGATCCATCCTAGATCCATCGGAGCTGGCGCTCGTGCTGCGCCCGTCATCCTAGTCAGGCAAGCTTGGTCATTGTCACTAAAGCCCTCTTGAACCTTCAATTTCTTTGATTTGTCATGCCCGGAACTTTAGCGTTCCCATTCTTTATCATGGCAGGGCCGATTCCTAAAGCTAGGCTTAAAAGTCGTTCCATTACAGTGCTCCATACGCCAAGCAAAAACCCTCTTCCTTTGACAACAATTAAGGCCAGCAAAGCTTAAACACGCCGACTTCGCGCAAAACAACGCTGCAAAAATGCGCCGGAGAGAGAAGCGCATGCAAAATTCAGACAGCTGTCTGAAGCCTTTTTTTGATCGGCTTAGACCTTAGCGGCAGCTCCGGTAAATGGGGTCTACGAAAGGCCGGTCGCAGTCTCTATCCTCCTTTTGGATTCTTAACCTATCATTAGCAACATAATTTTTTGAAAACTACAAGATCGTACCGGAGTTCAAGATATTTTTACCCCTGCCGCAGGCCCGAACATTGGGCTATGGACTGTATGTTCTAAAAATAGGACTGTCAGGATTTGACCTCGAAGGGCCAGCCCATTTTTTGGGATAGGATTGAATGTCGTTCAGAAGAGAACTACGGCATGATAGAGACTTTCATTATGAATCGGCCTGGCGAAACCCGCGTACTTTCTACCAAGTCAGCAGCCTCTGCCAAGGATTTTTCTTCAGCCAGGACATGAATCACAATAAAAAAGCACTGAAACTGGAAATCACGAAGTTTCCTGAATCAAAATAAGCCTTGATGGCTTTTTCAATCGTCGGAATACCTGCCTTTTTAACACTTTGGGCTTTAGCCGCAGGAATAGGCAGCCGTATAAAAAACAATAGGAGACAATCGACATCCGAAAAAGACTTGCTCTGCGTTCGCATCATGACGTGAGCGTAAGGATTGATCGGGAGTAAAGGTAGTTTTCCTTAACTGCCCGTTCACGCCAGGGCTGCCGCAAGCGAATTCCCTTCACCAGAAGCAATAGGATAAGCAGAAACCGCCGCGAAATGAAACCTGACGATACTAGCAAATCGGCATTTTCATTCCATTATATTGCAAATCAGGCGCGGCCGCAGACAGCGTCATTATACTATTTGTTCAAACATCCGATTGCTGTATCTAGCTCAAAGAGATCAGACCGCTAGGTCCGAAGACCGACCACGGAAAAGGTTTGGAATGCATACTCGGTTCGTCAACAGCAGCAGATTCTACTATGGAATTATCCTAGTGATACTGATTGGTATTGGCTTATCGTCCTACCATGGGATTGCCACCCTCATCCAGGCTGCCGCAGATCGGACACAGTCTCGCCAGATCATCGCTAAAATTGACAATCTGATGACAGCCATTACCACCACGGAAACGGGACAGCGCGGCTACATTATTACCGGGAATTCAGACTATCTGCAGCCCTACCTTCAATCGATCCAGCCCATAAAAGTCAGCCTCGCTGGACTCAGGCAGGATTTTGCAGGCCATGCGAAAGCGCTTATGCGGCTTGATGCCCTGGAAGTCCAAATCACCAAGAAGCTTGAAGAATTGGCACAAACCATCAGTCTGCAGATGCTTGGCCGGCGCCAAGAATCGCTTCAGTTGATCGAGAGCAACCTCGGTGCCAAATATATGGACGAGATAAGGCACATCCTAATCGATGGCCTCAAATCAGAGGAAGAAGTCCAGCTCAAAGCCCGTGCCGAACACATGGACGAGACCTTATCAAGCCTGATCCTTCGCATCACGGCCGGGATCTTTCTAGCTGTTCTCATCACCTTCCTTTCCGTCTGGCTGCTTAAACGCGAGCTTATCGAAAGAATGGAAATTGAAGGCATTTTGAAGAAGGAACAGCAGCTCCTGACCGATATTATTGCGACCCAGTTGACAGTCGCTACGGCGGGTCTTTCGCTCGAAAAAGTCATGAATGTGGTGGCAGAGTGCACAAGCAATATTGCCGGTGGTACCGGGGCTATCGTGGAGATTGCGGAGGGGGATCGACTGGTTTACAAAGCTGTCAGCGGCAGACCTTTAGCAGCTGTGGGATTTAGTGTTTCCATCGCGGGCAGCTTGTCCGGTCTTTGCTTCACCAGCGCCGAACCTTTATGCTGTCACGACACTGAAACCGATGCAAGAGTGGATAGGGACGGATGTCGGAAGATCGGCATCCGCTCAATGATAGTTATTCCCTTACGTTTTGAGGGGCAGACTTTTGGGGTCCTTAAGGCTCTTTCCGACCAGGCGAACTGCTTTTCCAACCGAAATCTCGAAACCATGCATATTATCGCCGGCCTCCTGGCTTCATCGATGGCCTATGCTCGGCAGTTCGAGGCGACTCAAAAGGCCGAAAAGGAAGCGAGAGAGGCCTCAAATCTTAAATCCGAGTTCCTTGCCAATATGAGCCATGAAATCCGCACACCCATCAATGGCATTATCGGACTGGGACGCCTGCTCGAAGATACCGAACTCACCACCGCGCAAAGGGATTATACGGAAAGCATGCAGCGTTCCGCGACCGCCCTGTTAACTGTCATTAACGATATACTGGATTTTTCGAAGATTGAAACCGGAAAATTGGAGCTTGAAATACAGGATTTTGACCTCGACAAGCTGGTCCTCGACCTCGTTCGGATGACCACGGCTACAGCTCAGGAGAAGGGCCTAGATTTCACAATGGAACCCTCCCCGGAATGGCCTCATCACTTTCTCGGCGATCCGGGCCGCTTGCGTCAGATACTCTTAAATCTCTTGGGCAACGCTGTTAAATTTACCCACGAGGGAGGGGTTAAGCTCAAAATTCTGCAGCTTGAACGGCAAGCCGATGCCACTCACTTGCGTTTTGAGATAAAGGATTCAGGAGTTGGTATCCCCAAGGCAACTGAAGGCAAGCTCTTCCTTGCCTTTACCCAGGCTGATACTTCCAGTTCAAGGCGATTTGGGGGAACCGGCCTGGGCTTGACAATCAGCCGCCAACTCGCTCATCTCCTTGGGGGTGAGATAGGCTTTAAAAGCGTGGAAGGCAGGGGTTCCACCTTTTGGCTTGAACTTCGGCTGGAACATGGCCTTTCGAAACCTGCCGTAAGCAAAGCTCCGGGCTTCGAGCGTTCGCAGGAGGATTTGACGCTCAAGAAAATTCTTGTAGCCGAGGATAATGTCGTCAATCAAAAAGTGATACTGGGTTACTTGAAAAAATTGGGCTACTCCCCTGTCCTCGTGGGCAATGGCCGCCTAGCCCTCGATGCCTTACATACCACACGATACGACTTGATTCTGATGGATTGTCAAATGCCGGAACTTGATGGCTACGAGACGACTCATGCGATTCGCTCCGGGATCACGCCCTATCGGGAGATTCCTATCGTGGCGATGACAGCGAGCGCCATAAGAGGAGACAGGGAGCGCTGCCTCGCGGCGGGTATGAATGACTACATTTCCAAACCTTTGAAAGTCAATGAACTTGTCGATGTCCTCAATCGTTGGCTTTCCCTGTCGATTGACCCAGCGGAAACCTGTTCAGGTGACGCTGACAATATCCAGTCGGCTGCTATAGTGGACTTGGATACCATCATGGGCCTCCGTGGATTGCCGGGCCAGGGAGAAGGCACCTTGGTCGGGGAGCTCTACGAGGCCTTCTGCAGCGCCGTTCCGGATCGCATGAAGGCCATGCTGGAGGCCCGCCTGACGAAGGACTATCGAAAAATTTCCTTTGAGGCGCACGCGCTTAAAGGCGGTTCTGGTACACTTGGGCTCTTGCGTTTGTGTGCCGTCTGTCAAAAACTGGAAGACCTCACGACCTCGACGACCGAAAAGGAGCTTGAGCTTCTGATGGCCGAACTTGAAAAAGAATTTGAAATCGCTAAAAAGGCCTTAAATCGATATTCTGACAAAGTCGCATAGGAACATCACATGGCAGGAATTGTACTCGTTGCGGAAGATGAACACTTAAGCCAACGGCTCGTCACGGCAGTGATCGAATACTGCGGGCTGACAGCTCGTATCACTGATAATGGACGTGATTGCCTCAACCTTCTCAATGAAGGCCTGGAACCCTCCCTTATCCTCCTGGACCTGGAAATGCCCACTATGGGAGGCATCGAATTTCTCTCGGCATTAAAAGCTTTCCCGAAGGAAGAGCGATGTCCAATCGTGGTATTCACGGCGAACAATCAGGAAAGCATAGTTTTAGAAGCGATTCGTCTCGGTGCCGAGGACTTCATCGTCAAACCCTTCAAGACCAGTGATTTAGCCCAAAGGATCAAAGACCTCACCTATGCCTTTAATGAAGCGGATCTGGCGGTTCTCCTGCACAAGCTCCCCATACAGGACGACAGACTCCACGATGTGCCCTCGCTCCATCAGCGCATAGGCACGGGCTATAATCTCTATCCCTTTGTTGTCACCAACAAAAAAATGTGCATTGCCATTCCCAGAGGAATGTCACCCCAGGTCGTAGCAAGGCTTGATCACAAGGATCTTGTCGAGCAGATATCGATATTTAGAAATTGCGCAACGGGCTGGCGCAAGGTCTGGCCTCGATCTTCGAAAATGACGGGACGACTTTCCCATGCCGGTTGAAGGGACCCAAGCTGACCCAATCAACGCTTAAGAACGATAGCGGCTTCGAAAATCTTCTATGAGCGGATCCCAGGCACGCGCCGGACATGAGTCCGGCATGGACCTGGGATTGTGAGTTGAGGGTTAAACGTTACAGAACATTGGCGATAGCTTGCAAGACCGCGTCGCTCAATTTAATGGAACGCATCGCACCAACGTTGGATATGGCCGACTTGATAGAGCCAAGACTTGAATTGCTCACATCTGAGGAAGCCAGCGATCGGTGACAGGAAGCACAGTCCGAATTGTAGAGTTGAGCGCCATCCAACAGGGCAACAGGAGGCGTAACGGGTGTCGGTGTAGGGATATTCGCTACCACCGGCGTAGAGCTACCAGCAGAACCTGGAGTGGAAGGGGAAGGTGTCCCAGGAACGGACGTCTGACTGCCGCTTGCAACCGTACCCGCTGGGGTGCTGGAATCAACCGTTGGCGTTGGGCTCTTGGCGCCGGTTTGAGCACTGCCTGTGACGACCTTGCACGGTACGAGCACAGGACTTGAAGGCACTTCCACCGTGCTGCCGTTAGCACCACCGCCGCCGCCGCCGCCATTGCCATTGTTGTCAACCACCACAGTACCATCTACGACCGGTGGCGATGAAACGACTACCGACGGCACAACAGGAATAGCCGGCTGAACGATGACCTGAGTATTATTACCGTTATTATCATCGCCGCCGCCTCCACCTTCGTCGTCGTCTCCTTCATCATCATCATCATCCAATAGTGCCAGCGGCGCGCAATTAGGACTTGCAATAGTATCCTTCTTTTCCTGGGTACTTGGCTTAACGCTACTCGTCGCGGCGGCGGCGGTGTAAGTGGAAGGCCTGGTACCTGACGGCCTGAGCGGTGCCTGCTGCTCAGAACATGCAGCCTGACTCATAACAATAGCAAGCCAGGTGACGGCTAATAAATGGGCTCCGGTAAATTTGAACGGTAACTGCATCTCAATCTCCTCAAAGTGATTCCCTGCAATCTTTTTCGGCCTAAGCCGATCCTGATTTGAGACAATAAAAAAATATGAAAATTTTTGCGCCAAATCCCTGATATCGTTGAGCGTCGCGCTGTTGATATGCATTTTTTTAATTCTATTTAAGATTTCGAATTTTGTTTTCTTCTAAAAATTCATAGACGAAAGAAATTCACGACACGAAGAATCAACAACAAAGCGGCAATAGCCTAAGCGGCAAAGGCCTTTTGATGCCAAATACAATTGATAACGCTTATCAGACCGACACTGGCCTAGAAAAAGGAACTGACTGGGAAATACCAGCCGATCGAGGCACTTAACCGGGTAATGTACTGTGTTTTTGCCAGATTTTCCGAATAGTAGAGATAACGGCGTAAAACCATTTGATCAAGTTCGAGAGACATAAAGAGGTTTTTTAGGATAAAAGCCCTCTGTCCGACTTTTACGCGAAAGTCATAATCGGAGAACACCGTCTGCTGCTCGTCATCGTCTTGCTTGGCTATGAAATAGCTTGGACCAATGCCAAGGCTAAAGTAGGAAGCGCCCAGGGCGGAATGAACGGTGATTTCACCGTTAAGGTTGAAGTTGGCTCCTAATGCCTGGAGGTGAAGGACCCGATCTTCACCCGCCTCGGTATCCAATTTGTTCCTAATCGTCGTGTACTGGTCCAAAGCGAATAAGAACATTCCTGGATAAAGAGTGAAAGTAATATCGAAGAGCCCAAAGGAATCGGGATGATTGATTTGACTTATCTGGATGGAAGACAGGAAGGCGGGAATACTACTTTTATTGACGTTACTGATCTCTTTATAACCTGGAACCAGATCCATGTCGGCGCGAACATCAGAGACCCCCAATGAAAATGCATTGGGAAGGAGAAAACGAAAGGCCGAACCAATAATGGAAGACCGTTTCTGCTTGGTAGCCTTAGGGTCGAGCAGCACTTCCAGATCATCAATTTGCCTAAGACTAAGATGACCTTCAATATCCAAAAGATCGTAGACCCTCATTTTAAGGATAGGTTTCTTTCTGGAATCAAGTTCAAGAAATATCAACTGGTCAGCATTCGTTCGCTCTTTGACAAATTCCAGCTGCCTTGGCCGAATGGTCGAAGGTTTTCGCACCAGCTGGCCCAGATAATCAAAATGCGATGCGGTTGATTCAATACTCAAGAAAGGATCGCATGCAAACTTTCTGAAGCGAATATAGGAACTCTGTGCCTGTCCTATTAGCCAGCCGTTAAATGCAGGGTCTCGAATGGGGGGAGGCACAACCAGGATCTTGTTTTTGCAGGGGCCGGCAAGGGCAGCCTCCTGCATCGACAAAAACAGAGCAAGCAGCATTAAAATTTTGCGCAATTGAGAATAGGACTGGTTCACCCAGCCGAAGAGCTTGAATATCTTTATGGAAGAAAAGGCCATCTAAACTGTCCTCACAGTTCCGCATCGGAACGCGACGGTCAAACTTTATGAGTCCACCTCCAATTAACTTTGTCCTCATTTTTCAAATGGATGGACGCAAAATTCAAAATAATGGAGTGCGCATGGTCGTGACACAAAAAGCACAGTTCTTATCTAAAGTATCGGCAGCTTATTGCTCAGGCATGAGGCGTGGCCCCGACGGAAGACCGGAGCGCATCTAAGGTCCTGGGTACCCCCCTCGATGCCATCCCCATCGTCTCCGCTCCGTCCCGGAACACAAAAAAAGCCCACTCCGAAGGAGTGAGCTCTCGCATAGAATAATCTATGTCACACTACTGGACCGAAACACCGCTGATATAACGAGTTGGTGAATTGTCATCACCAAATACGCCTACGTCCACGGAGCTGTTTTCAAGAGTGGGTAGCTCAGGCAAATCATCGAGGCTGAGGCTGGCACAGTTCGCAGCTTCGGTCGTTGCCATGCGTTGATCACCTTCGACGGGATTGACAGTATAATCACCGAGTTTTGTACCGGCCTTGAGACTAAAGAGGGGCATTTCATGGCCGACCGTTCCATTATACTTCCAAGGGATACCCCAAAGTTGTCCTGGACCGCCGTAGTTCAAACGATAGGACTTGCCGACGACATTAGTATCGGTCAGGCCATCGAATTCATCAGCCGTTGCAAGAGTATAACTGATTTCCAAAGGACGATCGAAGCTGACCATGACGCCCGCCGCGTCTTTCAATGACTGGAATTTACTCCAGCTCGAAGGACCTGCCGACCAGGTGTAATAGACATCAAGCTCCTGCTCGACACGCCAAGGATCGATCGTTTTGTCAGCCAAAGCTTCCCAGGTAGCTTTAGGGATCAAAGGACCAGAGAACACGTTGTCCATGTTTTGTGTTTCTTCGTCATTTGTGGGTAGTCCAGTAGGCAGAGCAAAGGCTACGCCGGCGTGGTTTTTTAGAAGTAGTGTCGAAGAATCAAAGGTAAAGGTTGCCAGCGGCTCGACTATATTTTGAGTTTGGTTCACTTGGTACTCCTGATCACCCCAGGTTACCGACTTGGTTTCATAGAGTCCACTGACCGAAGGGCCGTTGCTTCCACCTTGGCTGCGATTGAAAGCGGATGCCGATGGAGCCATGACAGGACAATTTTGGAAACAAACGAGGTCTCCCGCAGGCACGGAAGCGGTACCCGATACCGTTAGTTCTGAATGATAGGACAACACCGTGTCATTGCTAAGAACCGTAGACTTGGAAATATTGACGCCAGCGTTGAGGCTTGAAACATAGAGGTTTGTTCCCCAGTCCGGAACGATGACATCACCCGACGCTGCCTCTTCAACCATACCTTTGTCAGTATAGTTCACTTTTGAGACCTTAGAAAGTTTGCTTCCGTCCCAACGGACGATAAAGCTTTCGCCCCCATCATAAAATTGAAGATCCACACCCTTTAAAGCGCCAAGACTTGTCGTCGACTTCACGTGTTTGACCAATTTTCCAGCGGCTTTGACTAGAGTATAGGCTGTCTTAACCTTTTGCCCACCCGTGAAGTCAACTTTGTTGACGGTCGCTCCGTTGGGCAGATCGATACCGCTGGTCCAAAGACCATAGTAGCTGGCGTTAGCCGAATAGGTTTTGCCGTCTTTTTCGAATTCAGCCGGAAAGCCCGAATTCAAGGTCACGACTTTGCCGGTAGAATCAGCCAGGTCATAGCTATAGATACCTGTTTTATATTTATTTCTATCATAGCAGCCGTCGGCTACTTCATTTTTCGTCTCGCCTTTATAGGTGCGAAGCGCGCCGCCGGAAACGTTCAGATAGTCTGAATTAAAACGAACTTTGTACTGTTCGGAATTACTTTCATCTTCGCGCGCGCTTGTGCTGATGCTGCGAACATAGCCGATAAAATTGTCGGTTGCGCCATCACGGGTAAGCTCCGCCACACCCTGAGAGGTACCGGTCTGACCTTCTCCGCTTTCCGTTCCAGCCGTTTCCAATACGAAAGCGCCTGAATCCGTACGCTTGGTCCGAATGAATCCAAACTGACCCGCAGTGCCGTCAGCTGCATAGAAAGTATAGGCCATGCTGAAGATACCAGCAGGATTTTCGTCTGAAGGTGGAGCCACTACCACAACTTTAGCCTGAATCGTATTATCTCCCTCCGGTATCCGGAATTCACCGATCAACGGCTTGCCATCAACCCGGGTCGACTTCGTATACATAACCATCATTTCTTGAGACTTCTCAGATTCTCCGCCGCCGCTGCCACCACCACCACCGCCGCCGCCGCCGCCGCCTTTGGACTCGTGGTCGCATTGAGCCTGGTCAACGAGCGCTTTATAGACGCCAAGGTTGGCTTGTTCCCAGAACTTCGATTGACCGAAGTAGCACATGATGGAACCAGCTTGTTCTATAGCTCGGAAGGCTTCATTGCTGACTCTTAGGTTTAGCTTACGGCCGTCAACCGTCAGTTGATAGCCCCGCTTGCCGTCGAGAGCCAAACTAGCCGCACCGCTTTTAGCGGGAAGAATGGTTACACTGGAAGCGATTTGAAGCTGGCCCGTAACTGTCGTGACAGCTGTGTCCTCGCTTGGTGTAAGGACTGAAGTTGAAGTGCCGCTGACCGTTGTCGTGGATTTTGTTTTTTTCGAACTGCATGACATTCCGAGCGCGAGGATGCTTCCGGAGATGACGGTGGATCTTTTGAGAATCTTTCTTTTCATATGATACGACCTCTAGGTGTTGACAATCGAGACTTACAATCCTTCGTAGCTTTTGCCGGAAAACTTCAGGATAATTTTTGCCCGCTATTTTTTGCTAATACTATCAATCGATTATGGTCATTCAACTTTTGTCTCTTACGGGAACTGGACGCCTGGCCTAAGCAGGCGAATCAGCAGTTTTATGGAAAACACACAGCCCGATTTGAAATAAAAAACCGATAAAGAGTGGCAGTCTATGCCTATTTTCCCTTCATTTCCTGAAGGCAGGGCTAAGGAATTCATTGTTCAGGGCAAATCATATTATATGGAAAATCAGCCAAAAGCCAGCAATGGAAGTCGCATTTCTCCAGCCAGGTGAAGGCATCCTGGGCCGTGCAAGTGGTGGGACCCGCACTTAAAATTCTCTGTCCTGAAATTCACAGGGCTTAGAAGATAATCTCTAAAATCGAATGCGCGCATGGTAACCTGTTCCTATTCAAAATGATCGATAAGCTTTGGAGTTAGCGTCATGCGATACGACAGTGCTGGCGTTGTGAAGCAAGTCATGCATTTTGCCTCTCAATTCCCTCTCTCAGCGGCCGCCTATCACCGATCACAGACATTAAGCTATGAAGCGCTCCATAGTCAAAGTCTGCAACTTTCTCGTGAGCTGCAGGGGCGTGGGGTGGGAAAGGGCAGTGTTGTTGCAATTTGCATTCGGCCGGGCTTCGAAATTCTCGTAGGCCTTTTGAGTATTTTCAGATGCGGGGCAATCTATTTGGCCCTGGACCCCGATCATCCCCATGGTCATTTGAAGATGATTGGTGATGATGCAAGGCCGCATCTGCTATTAACCCATACCTCGGTTCCTGATCTGGGTGAACTTCTTGCTTGCCAAAGCTTAAATATCGACACCCTTCCTTACGATCACCTGATCCCTCTATCCGCCGAATTCGATGGTACTTGTGAGGCAGCGGCACCGGCCTATCTCATGTATACCTCGGGTACGACGGGAGTGCCGAAGGGCGTCCTGGTTTCCAACGCGAATCTTCACTTCTATCTGAACTCTGCGCAAACGGCTTTTCGCTTTGAGCCTACCGACATCTTCTGCAATGTTGCCCGCTATACCTTCAGCATCAGTCTCTTTGATTTGCTCCTTCCCCTTTGCGTAGGCGCTGCCGTTCGACTGGTCGACCGCGGGGACGTTCTGAATTTTTCGAGACTCATCCCCTATCTTGCGAATTCCACGGTTTTCCATGCCGGGCCAAGCCTCCTGTCGACTCTCTCTCGATACCTGCAGGATCAACCGCCATTGCATTCCAATATGGCCCCAAACTTTCAAAGTCTGCGCCATGTCTCAAGCGGAGGGGATATTGTTTTGCCCGTCGTGATGGGAGCGATGCAAACTCTTTTTCCTCACGCAGAACTTTACGTTATCTATGGCAGTACAGAGATCAGCTGCATGGGCACCTACTATCGGGTGGATCAACCCTTCCAGGCTTCCACAGCTTTGGTAGGATTTCCTTTTCCTGGGGTGGAAATGCGGCTCTTCGATGAAAAGGGTCATGAGGTTCATGAAGACAAGGTCGGAGAAATTTTCTTCGCGGGCGGAGGCCTAGGGATCGGCTATTTAAACCAGCCCGACTTGACCGCTGAAAAATTCATATTTGTCGGTGATTCAAGATTCTATAGCACAGGCGACTATGGACGAAGGGCCTTCGACGGCTCGCTTGAGATGCTCGGACGCCGGGATTTTCAAGCCAAAGTCCGTGGCGTAAGGATAGAGCTTGGCGCTATTGAAAACAGAATCATTTCGCTAGGCTGTGCGAGCCAATGCGCTGTGTTGCTAAGGCCCAGAGAGAGTCATTTGAATCCGGTCGGCCTCGATGAGCGTGACACCCACCTCCTCGTTGCATTCCTCCTCGGACCTAAGGGTAGCACTGCCGAAATAAGAAGAAAGCTTGCCGACACCATCCCTCAGGAGATGATGCCGGGCCTCTATGTCGAACTCCAATCCATGCCGCTGACCTTCAATGGCAAGCTTGATCGCAAACAGCTCATGACAAGGCCCTTGCGCGAGGCAAAGGCCGAGGCCAAGCTCGAAGAAAAAACATCGCTTGAAGCCAGCATCGCGGCATCTTTTTGCCGTTTGCTTGGCATCGCTGAGCTGGGCCCCAATGAAAATTTCTTTGACCTTGGAGGCCATTCGCTACTCGGGATACTCCTGATTGCGGAATTAGAAAGAAAAATGGGAATCCGTTTGTCTCAGCAGGCCTTCTTTCAGGCGCCCACTCCGAGGGCAATCGCCCAGCATTGGCTGAGCGTTGGATCTATAGGCCAAGATTCAGATTCCGCATCTTCGGCAAAGGAAATCGAAGGCTGCAGTGTCGTCCCCTTATCGTTAAAAGCCAACAAAGATTCTATTTTCCTTCTCTCCGGTGTGCATATCTACAGGAACCTCGCCCGCTTTCTCGAAAACGATTGGTCGGTCTATGGCATTATCTCGGAGCGGGAACTCACTGATCAAAAGCCAGGCGGGCTTTCGAAATCCATTTCGATCGAAGAGCTGGCGAAGGACTACGTCCAATCCATATTGGGTCATCAGGCGAAAGGCCCCTATCATATCCTTGGTTACTCGTTTGCGGGCATCCTGGCTTTTGAAGTCGCCAAGCAACTGACCGAGGCCGACCATGAAGTAGGACGGCTCATATTAGTGGACTCGACACTTCCAGAGTGGGTTTTGAAAGGGCGTTACCAGCTCAAACAATTTCTTCGCCTCTTGCGGACCAGCCCTGTCCTGCTTGGGCCATACTTGTGGATCAAAGTAAAAAAACAGCTTTCAAAGCTCAAGGGGGCCTTCCCCAGTTTCGCTTCGCCGGGGATCGAACCCCCGCGTAAAGCCTCGCCACTCGAAATTGAACTCAGCGCGATTGAAAAGCAGCGCGGTCACCGCAATCGGCTTTATGCCGAAGAATATATGAAGCGAATCAAAAGGTATCCTGGCGACGTCACCCTTTTTGTTGCCACCAAGAGATTGGCGCGCAAGCCTCTTCGCAGCGCCTGTTGCGGCTGGATGCCTTATACGGGAAACTTGAAGACCATCAAGTTGAATGCCGATCACACTGACGTTCTGGAAGACAAAGAAAGCCTGCTTAAAATTGCCCGTGAGATCAATTTTCAAACCGTGCCTTCGCCGCTTGCGGGTGACCGGATAGCCTGAAAATTATTATTGTAACGCCTTGATCTTGCTCCCGACATTGACTTCGACTGAAGGAATCGATAGCTCCGACTCGGCAGGCATGTTGACAAATGTCGATGGGCACTCAGCGAACAAAAGTTGCCCTTGTCCTTTCCCTTGTTCATGAAACGATCACTCTCAGACAGCCCGCGCCCTCGAAGGGAAGGCGAATTTGGGAAAAAAAGCCAAAAAAAGATTCATGAAACCACCCCGATATCGAATTTTGCCTAGCCTGCTGGACCTTCTGCTCACGATTAACGCACTTAAAAATGTACCTCGGTTGTCGCTCACCAAATTTTGAGGGATCGCCTAAGGTCGGGCAAACCCTATATATTTTCCATGGGTAAAAATGTTGAATCCCTATCCTTTCAAGAGTTCGCATCATCAACTCGCCATTGTGCCAAGCCCATTTCCCATAGGCCTCACGTTGCCACTCGTCTTGCCCAGGCTGCCATTCTCTTGGGGCAACAGCCCCAGCCTTCGCAAACAAACACAGTTCCCCAGCCTAATGCAGGGCAAGGTACGTGCCGATAAGATATCAAACTTTCACGAAATGTTTCGAAAAAGCCAAAACCTCACAAGTCGTAAGGAGTAAGTTCGCAGGATAGAGTCAGGGCCCGGCATTGATTCCATTATTTGGGAATGATGAGCATAGCGATATTTATCAGGATACTATCGTTAACTTTGAGACACATCCCTGCGATGGGCAGCCTATGATAGCAAGAGCCGCGGAAAGGATATCGAGCGACACGCTTCAGGGTGCAAGAGAGCAAGGCCTCCGCTCTCCCGATTTTAACCAGGACCTTTCCGCATCCAACAAGGAAACGCCAATGACGAATGCCGAGCCTAAGAAAAGAATCCTGATCGTTGACGATGAAAAAGATCTGTGTGAAACATTGATGGATATTGTTTCGCTGGTAGGCTACGAATCGATCGGTGCCAAAGATGGGCTGGTCGCATTGGACATTCTGAAGACCGAAACATTTGATTTTATCATATCCGATATTCAAATGCCGGAATGCACGGGCACCCAACTTCTGAAGGCCTGCATGGATTTAGGATTGACGACTCCTTTTATCTTCCTGAGCGGTGACGATTCTTACGTAAGTGAAATTTCATCATTAAGAAGCAAGGGAGTCTCATTCCTGGCAAAGCCAATAGACTTCGATGCTCTCATCCGCCTTCTCGCCCGTGGCGCATGAAGGCCCAAGGCCTCCTCTTTTGTTAGGGAATGAGCTCATACCTGCTTTCGCCTCGATGGGCCCCATTGTCCAGAGAATCGCCGCCTAGCTTCAAGGTGATATCGGAATCAGGAGAGATTGAGCTGAAGCTTGAGTGCGTCCAGCAGCTTGACACGATCGATAGGCTTGCTAAGGAAGTCAGTATATCCCGCGTTGAGACATTTCTCCCGCTCCTCAATCATGGCATGGGCTGTGAGAGCGATGATAGGTTTTGAATAATGCTTTTCCCTTAACAACCTTACCGCTTCATAACCATCCATTCTCGGCATCTGCACATCCATGAGGATGACATCGTAGTCGCCGGCGAGTGCCTTTTCCACACCGATCAACCCGTCCTCAGCAATTTCCACTTTTGCACCATGCCGCTTGAGTAGCACCCGCAAAAGCATTTGATTGTCGGGCGAATCCTCCACGACCAGGATATTTTTACCAATCAGAAGAGAAGGCTCCTGCAGCTGCGATCGAAGGGGATTGGTAGTGAATTTGAAGTGTGAGCCCTGTATCATCCTCGACTCTTCAAGAGTCTGAATCGCGATCTCGGCGATGAAGCTACTGCCCACACCCAATTCGCTTTTTTCCAGCCAGAAGTCTCCTCCGAGTGCCTGAGCAAGGCGTTTGGTAAGCACCAGACCCAGACCGGTGCCACCAAATTTTCGGGTCGTCGAGGCATCGGCCTGGCCAAAGGCTTGAAACAGGCGGGAGACCTCAGCCGTTGAAATGCCGACGCCTGAGTCCTTCACGACAAAGCGAAGCAAAGGCGCATGGTAGGAAACTATCAACTCCACAACGCCCTTTTTTGTGAACTTAATCGCATTGCCCACAACATTCGTCAAAACCTGTCGAATCCGCGTTGGGTCGCTATTGATTGGATCAGGCAGCGAGGTGTCAGCCCTAAGGATGAAATCAATTCCCTTCTCCCTGGCTCTAAAGCCCATAAGGGAAGCGAAATCGGCCAGAGCCTCCAGCAGGGAAAAATCGATATGCTCGACCAGCATTTTGCCGGCCTCGACCTTTGACAAATCCAGTATGTCATCAATAATGCGCAGCAGCTGATTTGAATTTCTTTCAATGACCCCGAGATAATCAGCGGCATTTTCACGGGGAATCTGCTCGTCTTTCAAAAGCTCGACGAAACCCATGATCGCCCCCAGGGGAGAACGGATTTCATGGCTCATGTTGGCAAGAAAGGCGCTTTTAGCGGCATTCGCATCCTCCGCCGCTTGCCTTGCCAACACGAGTTCATTCTGATTCGTAACGTCTTCGGTGATATCGAGAATTGCCCCCGTGAGTTGGTCGCCCGATTTCGAATGCTTACTGCCGCCTCGCAACTGACCGAACAGCGATACCGAACGTACAGCGCCATCCTCCATCATCAATCGATGGGTGGTCTCGTAGACTCCGGTTCCGGCCGGATCGCGGGCCACCTCCAGAGCCTTGCGAACACCGTCCCTGTCCTCCGGATGAATCTTCTGAATGGCCCACTCCAAAGGAAAGGCATGATCAGCCGGAAGACCAAAAATATCGGCAGCCCTTTCGCTCAACACCATTTCATGATTTTTGGCATTAAGATCCCATATGCCGATTTTCGCCGCTTTGGTGGCAAGCTGGAATTTCTCTTCACTTTCTTCCAGACGTCTGCGCGCGATGACCCGTTCCGTCACATCGATAAGATCGATGAGAACGCCTTGGACTTCGCCTTGCTTATTCTTAAGCTGAATGAAACTGACATCCATATAGCGCCTATCGATACCGGCGTTGGCTACGGACTTGAGTATGATTTTTTCCTCGATCGATTTATAAGGGGTGCCGGTGGCAAAGACGTTATCGAGCATGGTGAGGAAGTTCTTCGACTTTAATTCGGGAAATATAGTTTGAACATTCTGGCCTAAGACGATCCGCCCGCAGAATAGGGCGCGAAAGGCGGGATTGGCTTTCTCGAAGATATGCTGAGGTTCTTTAACCAAGGCCATCGCCGAGGTAGCATTCTCAAAGATGATCTCAAACTTCTTCTTCTCTTCTTCGAGGTCGGACTTGGCGAGGGTGAGCTGATCGGCGAGCACTCTGAGATCATGAATGTCGGTAAAACTCCCATACCATTTTTTTGCCCCGCCTTCGGATTGTCTGAGGACGACACCATGAATCCTAAACCACTTATATTCGCCTGTGATACCGTTTCTCAGGCGTGCCTCGGCAAGAAAGGGCTGAAGCGTCCGGCAAGCGTTTCGCCACTTTTCGTCGACACGAAGAATGTCCTCGCGATGAATCACATTACGCCAGTTATCGAATTCCTCCCGGCCCCGCCCTAAGCCCGTGTACTCGGTCCACCGATTATTAAAATAGTCGACTTTGCCAACACCATCTGCGGTCCAGACAATCTGTGGCATGGAGTTGGCAAGCTGGTTCAGTTCGTATTCACTTTGTTCAACAGCCCTCATCGCCAAGACCTTGGGGGTCACGTCGACAGCCGTGACGCTGATGCCTTCGACTTGACCGAGGGCGTCAAACCTTGCGGCATAGATAAAGTCAAGATATGCGGTTTCGTAAACCCCATCTTTTCGTTGGAAGGAAATGGGTGCCTCGTTCGCCAGGAAATCCTCCCCCGTCCGGTAGACTCTATCCAGGAGGTCAAAGAAGGGCTGGCCCACGAGATCAGGAAAAACCTCGCGCGCAGTCAATCCTATATAGTCTCGCTTACCGCCGACCTTCTCATAGACTTTATTTGTAAACTTGAAAATATGGTCTGGCCCCTGCAATTGAGCGATGCCGATCGGCGCCTGTTTTACGAAACGTTCGAGTTCCTCGGTTGCCTGCTCAGCCTTCAGACGGGCATTTTCACTTTCCATCTTGAATTTTTGAATGGATCGGTCCGCAAGGACCTTCGTCGTCGTTTCAAAACAGATACATTGAAGGCCGACCGGGCGGCCCTCACCGTCGGCGATCGGGCTGAAAGAAAAGGTAAAAAAAGTCTCCTCGCTATAGCCATGGCGATCAATGACCAACGGCCTGTCATTGATAAAATAGTTCTGACAATTGGCTATCGATTGAAATAAGGGTTCCAGCTGATCCCAGAGTTCCGGCCAGACGCATTCAAATCTTTGCCCCAACGCACGGGGGTGCTTCTTGGAAATAATCTGGCGATAGGCGTCATTGTAGAGAAGGATGCGATCGGGACCCCAGCAAAGGTACATGGGGAAGGGATTGCAAAGCATTGAGTTCACCATAAACATCAAGGGATCAGGCCAGTTCTCCATGGCGCCAAGTGGCGTTTGACTCCAGTCCAATATTTGGTAAAGAGCCGCAGTCTCTCCCCCCAAGCTCGTCGTTATCGCATGATTGGCCATCTATAAACTCAATTTTGGCTGGCAATGAAGAAAGGCTAGAAGGTGTTGGTGCAGAATATCTGTTCCCTACCTTGGTAAAAGCTGCCTGAAATGACCCGTCGCACCCATGTTTATTCTCAACTTTTTATGCTAATTTACTATTATTATTAATGATAATGGACATGCTGATCAGCCGCGCAGCAGTAGAAAAAGCATAATTTAAAAGCTTAATAGCCAACCAACCAAAGAGGCAGGGTTTTTTGCTCCTGCTGCAGACTAACAAAGCCCTATAAAAAAATCCGCTCAACGAGCGGACTTTAACTTATGGACCCTATCACGATTTGGTGCCGGATATAAAGCAGTATCAATCTTTGCAAATGGCATTATGGCTCAGGAATGGTTCTCACACAGACCGATCGGTGGGCTTCAGCAGCGGGAAGCGAAGCGCTTACGCCGCTTCTGGGATTGACGGCGGCGATTCCAGCAGCAGAGGTGGTGCTCGACCAATAGGATTCATCGACCATGTTCAAATACTCGGGCGCAGCTATTTCCACGATTTTCTTTTCAAAAGCCATCTTGATTTCATTTTCAGTAGGCAAACGCCAGTCATCAAAATGGTCAGTGAAGCTATCGCAGAACCCACTTGCATTGGGTTGATCTTTCGGAGCGCCAAGGTCCTTAAACCAGACAAGCCCATTGCCGGTAAACATACAGGTCTCTCCGGCATCACAAAGTCCATTGCCATTGCTATCGGAGAGTTTCTCACGTACCCAGCGGGGGCCCGGAGGAATGGCGATCGTCGTCCCCGTGCCGCCTATGGTTTTTTCCTTCTCACCATTGCTTAGGCCGGTGAGTTCGACTTGGTAGACCGCGCTGAATGCTGCGGCTTTAAGGCTGTCGAAATTGGCTCCCGTGAAGCTAAAATAAGCATCATAAACAGTATCTCCTGGAAGTGTCGTAACCGTAATGCCGGCAGCTTGAGAACTATCAATATAAAAGCGATCGGTGGCAGCAACCGTCCGAATGTTAACTCTTTTGCTGTTTGCATCTTGAAAGCCACAGCCTACTTTGACTTCGACTTTTACGTTATTTTCGTTGACAGCACACACCAGGAAGGCTCCGGTGATTGCCCCGGGAACACTTACCGATTCGCTATTCAAAACCGAAGTTGAACCATTTTCAGAATTCGCGCTCGCGGGCCCTGAACCTGAAGGTGGGGACGTCGGTTTTTCTTCTGGCAGGTGATTGGTGTAAGCGGGTACGCTCCCCTCTTTTACCTTTCCATTGATTTTCGCATCCGATTTACACGACACCAGAGGTCCCGAAACCAGGAGGCCAAAAATTAACCTGGACATGGATTTTTTCACTCTTCGTCCCCAATTCAAAAAACAAGAATCATTTGCTCCTGTCTGATCGGATCGTGCTTACAATTTCTTTAATCAATATATATAAGGACAGTGATTTTAAAGCCTTAGCTGGGATGATTGGGGGACTATCAGGTCGTAGAAAAGGTCGGGGAGCCCGGAAATCCGGGGGGCTAAGCGTTCACTCCCCCCACTACCCTAGGACAGGCTGGATTTTTCCGGATGATCAAAGGCTTTTTCCTTAGCTTTAAGCTTCATCATAATCTCCGAGACTGAAACGGCCTTATCCGAATCGGCAATCTCTGTTCCATGAATATCGATAAGATACCAATGAAAGGCCTGGGCAGGAATATTGAATTTTTCATGGAGCAAACCACCCGGGTGGTCTTCGAAAAAAACCTTCAGATTATGAATCTCATCGAGTTCGTCTTCAACTGCTCCAAATTCATGGGCCATCGCCTCGAAGGGCGGGTCGTTTCGATCCGGGGCTAACACCACGAGAACATGTTTTTTGCCCTGTTGCAGCTCTGAATCATTATAAAGATACATCCAGACGCCTTCGGACCAAGATCTTTTGGCTATCTCTGTCGCTGGGATTTTCTCATGCATCGCGTGGTCCTCCTAATGACTATCACATACGGAATGTCATATTCATAATCCATTAGAGCCAGGAAAAATTCCAGTCAAAGATCATCAAAGTATGGATTGATCACAATTATTTCCTTTTAATTTCAATACTTTAAAAGGATACTCTGGAATTGACGCCATTCTATCGCTACCTTTCAAGCGGGGCCTTTCCGGGCTTTTATCCAGGAGATATTCTCAGTCCCATTTCATAAAAACTGTTTATATCAAGATATAAGGCCCCTATAATTCAGACTGGGCAGATTGAGGAGATTGACCATGGATTTTATTGGCTCACTGATGGATTCAGCCAAGCAATTGGCGCAAAACGTAATCATGGAAAAGCTCGATGGCCGGGGGCCTTCCTCCGCTCATCCCCTTCTTAATATGCTTCACGATGCCTTTGCTGAACTTCCGGAAGGAAGTCGCAAAGAATTATTTGAAGGCTTTGAAGCACTCTTTGAGAAATATAAGGCCCAGCCCAGCTTTGATTTTGAAGTCCTCTGGCAGGAAATCGTCAAAAATCCCGTCATACAAATGCTTGCTGTGAACGTCAGCAGAAAGGTTATCGGCGGATTGATGCAAAAAGAAGCTTAGATCGCGATGGGCAGCTCTAATTTTTCCAAGCCCTAGCGGTCGATAGCTGGGGCAGATTCCCGCTTAAAGCCCATCACAAAGATTCGGCCCTTCCTCTTCCCAAGGAAGGAGCAAATCTTTTCATGCTCCCGACCTTCAAAATTCCAAGGGTTTTCCATTCCTGAAAAATCCGCCGTTAGGTCCACCGACGGGAAGCATGGCTGCCCAAACTATTCCTGAGGCACCCTGCTCGGGCGTAAGGGGCGCGTTCTCTCCGCCCATATCCGTTTTGACCCAACCCGGACAAACGGAATTGACAAGGACATCCGTGCCTGTGGTGGTCGCAGCCAGCATCTTCGTCACGCCGTTTAAGGCCACCTTAGACAGGCGGTAGGCTGGCGAACCCTTGCCCATTTCGGAGAGTTGACCCATCCCGCTGGACACGTTTACCACGCGGCCATGGCCTTTTTTCAGCATCATCGGCATCAGCCTTTCGGCAAGAAGGTAAGGGCCAACGGCGTTGGTTGCGAACCCGGCATGAATTAAACCAGCTCTTCCCGCGAGATCTTTCACTTCTTCTTTGTCGGGATAAATACCGGCATTGTTGATCAGGACATCGACAGTTCCAAATTTGTCGAGAACCGTTTTGACAAACTTTTCTATGCTTTCGGGCCTGGCTACATCCAACTCCACAAAGGTGGCATCGCCACGGCCCTTCAGCTCATTTTCTATCACCTGCCCACGTCTGGCATCGCGGCCGGCGACAACGACTCGAAAACCCTTGCTAAGAAGAGCTTTGGCAGTTTCATAACCTATCCCTTTTAAGGCTCCGGTAATCACGGCGACTTGAGACATGAGTCCTCTCCTTATTATGTCAGGCTCATTGTTCACAATTGATGTTTATGCGTATATTTGAGAAAGTTCAACAGAACTTCCAGGATTTTTAACTTACTTAGCTGGCATTGGCCCAGCCCGCCGACATCTGGAAACGATAGAGGATATTTTCCATCGTTTGCGAGAAAACCCTGGTTTTCAAGGTCGAAGAATAAAATTCGACTTTACCGAAGGAACCGTCCTTTTGATAAACATCCGGCGCTGGGCATCCATTCCAAGGAGGAGCTGGGTCACGTCGCCAATAATGGGGCGACCTGCATAATAACCATGACCAAGACCGCCCAGACCCAAGACCGGTTGATCGACTTCGCTGACGTCTACCGTATCCACTCCATCGAGCAGGGTACAGCTACCCAATCGAACATTCCCGTTTACGCGCTTCGATACCGCCAGGGCATTGTCGCTCGGGGAGCAATAGACGGTGATACGAGCGGCAAGACTGTGAATCGCGGGTAAAATTGCTCTAAAATCATCGACGGCAAAATCGGGAGCGTTGAGGACCAACTCCTGAATCGTTTTGGGTGGCAGACTTTGAGCAAGCTGAAAAAGCGCTGGCAGCACGACCTGATGACCCATACTATGCACAACCACATGCAGCCTCTTCTTAGTCGCCGCGGCTGCCATCAGAACCTTTTTGAAGGACTCTATACTGGCCGCAGCGTTGACCTTATTCTCCTTATAGGTTTGCAGGAGAAAGGGCCCCTGAAGGAAACGGTCTGTAGCTCCTGCAGGCCAGGAGAAGAGGACCAGCTGCCCTTGATATTTGCCATCGAATCCCAATTGAGCCGCGCGATAAACCGCTTCTTCAAAACGAACATTGAAGCCATGAACAAAGATCAGGATCTCATCGGCTTTACTGGCAGCCATGGCGTTTGCGAAACCATCCGCATCAAAAGGCTCATGCTGCGCTATTTGAAAATTGATCTGAGTGTCCGAATTGGGGTCGGAGCTGCTGCTAAGGGAACCGACAGGTCGATTGATGGGAACCTGAACCTTGCACGACCCAAAAGTCAATCCATTGCCCCGCGTCACACCATAAACGGCGTTGCTACAGGCTGTCGCCGACCCGACCGTGGATCGGTTTGTGGCATATAATACCTCATAGGGCTGACTATCGACGTAAGCCGCACGAAATCGGTTATTTAAGCCCTCACGCACCAGCTCGTAAGAGGAGCGCTGAGTCTGACAGCCAGTGAGCAGGAGAAGGATGAGCCAGAGCCGAAATTTTTGAATCATTGGAACTCCTTGATCGATCATTGAGGTGCTGAATAATAACTCATCGCCTAAGGTTTCGCCACCAGCTGCTGGCGGAAAAACATGAGGGTCCGCTCAAAGCGTCGCGAATCCAAAACCTCATCCGGGACCATATGAGTCATCCCCATTAGCGGCAAAAACTCATAAGGCCGCGCCTCACGCTCCATCGCGTCGACGAGCTTGAGAGAATTGAAGAAGAACACGTTGTCATCCCCGGTCCCATGAATGATCAGAAGCGGACTCACGCCTGCCGGGGTCTTCTGCGCTTTAACGAGCGGCAGAATGGAGGCTGCTTCATAGGCGGCACGGTCCGCGGTCGGCAGACCTAAATAACGCTCTGTATAGGCGGTGTCGTAGTCGAGCCAATCCACGGGGGGGGCCCCGGCAACCCCCGCCTTATACACATCGGGTCGCGCTAACACCGCATAAGCTGCAAAATAACCGCCATAGGACCAGCCAAACACCCCAATTCTTGACTTATCAAGCTCAGGGAATTCCCGGCAAAGTAAGCTGAGGATCTCGGCATGCTCCTGAACGGGCAAAGAACCAAATTTTCCTGAGATGGCCTTTTCCCAGTCGCGTCCCCGATCGGGTGTTCCCCGGGTATCCATGCGAACGACTATGGCTGACATGGCATCGGCTAAAACCTGATCTTCAAGATAGGCCCGACCCGAAGCCTTCACCATAAGCGAGCCCGGGCCTCCGTAGGCCCTTTCGAGGACGGGATACTTTTTTCCCTTCATGAAATTGCTTGGTCTTACGATGGCTGTCTGCACAGCATCCGGACCTATGACCTGTAGGGTAAGATTGGCTTTCATCACCGGTTCGGCAGCGGCGCTGGGAATCACGGCAGCTTTGGTGCCGTCCCAGCTTCGAAGGCTGATCTCATCCCTACCATCGCCAGTCGTTTCCCTCGCGACGTATAGACCATATTCAAATTTTGAACTGGCGCTGACGCTACCCTTATCGGCTGCCGCGAGTCCCTTAAAACTGCCGTCGGTCAGGCTGATTTGATAAAGAGCCGAATGGGAGCCATCGATCGCGACTTCGATAAAGGCCACTGCCCCATCGTCGCTGACACCGCTGATAGATTTGACCTGGAGGCCCGGCATAGGCAAAGCCTTGATCATTTTACCACTGACATCCCGGTGTTCGAGCTGCCGCGCGCCACTTTCATCAGACATCCAAATAAAGCCTTTGGCATGGGGCAGCCAGATCGGAACCTGATTATTGACTTCGACCCAAGCCTTATCGCTTTGCGATAGGAGCACTGTGGTTTTACCCGTCTTCGGATCGGCGCTCACCAGTCGGCCTTGGTTTTGCAGTCGATTGAGCAGAAAAAAAGTGGGCGGTCCCATCTTGGTCCAACGCACCGTGCTTACATATTCAAACTCCTCTTTGCCGAAATCCACCCAAACCGTCCTGCCACCGGCGGCCGAAATAAAGCCAAAACGGACCTTAGCATTGGCTTTGCCGGGTCTTGGATAATAGGGTCTTTGCGGCTCGCTATCGGGACGAAACGGGTCCGCTATGGAGAGGCGCTCGACCTTGGATTGATCCACTTCTTCATAGAGCAGGGTTTGACTGTCGGGTGACCACCAAAAGCCGTCCATCCTATCGAGCTCTTCCTGAGCGATAAATTCCGCGACACCGAAACTTTTCTGTTCGTTGCCCCCTTGGGTGAGAGCGGTTAGCTTCGATGTGTTGATGTCGCTGACATAAAGATTGCTATCCCTTACGAAAGCAACTTTCTTCGAATCGGCGGCCAGCTTCGGGCTGAAGATGGAGCCTTTTCCTTTGGCGATTTCACGAGCTTTCTTCGCTTCCATATCCCAGATGAAGAGCTTGCCCTGAAGGGGTGTCAGCAAAAAGCTCGCCCTGTCGTCGGTCGCAAAGAAATTGATGCCGCTGGTCATCAGTCGCAGTCGTTCACGCAGGGCCCTTTCTTCCACGGAAACGGGACCGGTGCCGGCGGAAAGCATACCGGCATCAAGGATTTTGGTTTCCTTTCCAGTCTTCAAATCAAATTGATAAACGGCGGCATCCGTCGAGGGTGGCACGGTCTTTTGATAGAGAACCCGCGCCCCATCGTTAAGGATCTTGAAATTAAAGGGTGCCCCCAATCGAAAATTACGGGTGCTCCGCAGCTGTTGGCGAAGCTCTTCCCAAAGTTGGGGCTTGGCCCTAGCCTCTATTTCCGCCGCCTGGAGCCTGGTGAAGAGGTTTATCGTTAAACATAAGATGAAGAGCCCGAGCGGGACTGAACTATAGCCTGGCGTGGTCTTGAGCGTTTCATGTGTCATTTTAGCTCCGAATCAATACTATCAGTCAGCAAGATGCCAAAGAACGCCGCGCGCGGCAAGCAGGCTTCGCCCTTGACTTTCTGATCCAGTCTGAAGAAGCTGAGGGAGCCGAGATCCCGTTCCGCAGTTCCTTCGGGGTATCAGGGTAAAACTGAGCTTGGCCCGGCTCACGCCAGCACGACTGCTAGCCAGGAGAAAAACTATGAATTTCGTGGTGCAGATTCTTATCAAGGATCTAGAAAATATGGGCAGCTTTCCCAAGGCGGTTACTGAAAAGGAATGGCGCGAAAAGTGGCGGGTCTTGTCCGAACTCACAGCTGCCGAATATGCGGCCGTACGGGATGCCTGCCGGGAAGGGGCTCGGCAAAACGCCTGGACCATGGTGCAAAAGCATGACCCTGACCCTTCCAAAACCCAAAGAGCGTCTGCTTTCGAAGGCTTCTTTAAATCATGATTTAAAGCCCCAGAAGCCGATTCGTCGGGGAGTGGGGAAGAAGGCTCGGGCCGCAGGGATCACGATTGGACTTAGAGGTGGCGAATATCTTTCCTAACGTAAGAATAGCAAGAACCCTATCGCAGTTGCTTTGACTTCGCGAAAACAGCGTTTCACTGTTATGAAATTCCTATCTTAAAGCCACTGCGCAGGGAGCGACATCAAACCTTATGCTGGCTTTGCCTTAATCCCAGGTATTTGGAAAATTTAATAGTCGATCTCAATGCCCCGTAATGTAAAGCGGATTCCGATTGGTTGAGTTTGATCAAATCAGTCGCCGATAGGGTTCTTGCTCTCGCTTATGAGCTTAGAGGAACCAACGATGAAACACCTATTTCGGGACGATTCCGTCCCTCGCCGCCAGACGATGAATGTCATTTCTGCTAAGAAATTTCGGTCCTTTCCACTTTTCAATAGAACGGCTCTCACGTTTATCATCCTCCTCCTTCCAACGTTAACACTGCAGACTGCCTGTCAATCTAAGAAGAAAAAGCAATCACCGGCAGCCGCTGCTGAATCCTTTGCAGAATCAGGAGATGCCAAGGCCCCTGACGCTGTCGCTAGCAAGGCACCTCCTGCTCCTACCGTGGCAGCCGGCCCCCTGCGCTCAGCCAACAGCGAAATCTTCTTGGATGCCCAATCAGAGCATGCGGTCTCGTGGCAATGGGAACAGCTGGCCGGACCCGGCACCCTGTCGTTCCAAAGCCCTGAAACCGAAGACACGGCGGTTGCCGCCGATCGGGACGGGTTTTATTGGATTCGTTTGACGGTAACCGGTGTCGATGGCGCCACCGCTTTCGACGACGTTCAGCTTCAGTGGGATACTGTCGCCCCCTGCCCAAACCTCGCAAATGAAATCAAAACCTTTAAGCCTCTTGATATCGACGGTCGGGTCGCGACCGATGCCAAGGATGTGATCTGGAGTCAAATTTCGGGCCCTGGAATCCTGACCTTCGGCGCACCTAAATCGGCAATCTCCAGTATCGCCGCGGATGGGGATGGGACCTATGTCGTGCGTCTCACCGCTGCCGACCAGGTTGGCAATACCTGTTCAGCAGACATGACCTTTATTTGGGAAACAACGGTACCTACGGTTGCGATCGGTCAGGACATTTACACCAATAAGGAAGTCGCCATAGATGCTTCGACAATCGACGGTAAATCCTTCACCTGGAGTCAGGTGTCAGGCCCTGGCGCCATCATATTTTCCAGTGCCGATCATGAAGACACTCGGGTCCGCGCCACGCAGGACGGAAATTATGTCCTCCGCCTCACGATCACGACGGATAGTGGCGTGAGTGCGTTCGATGAGATGAATTTCACCTGGGACACCACCCCGCCCTCGATCGCATTGGGTCAGGATTTTAGCATTAAATACCGCGCTTCCATTGATGCCGAAACCCAAGAGGGAGTGGCTTACGAATGGAAAAAACTTGCTGGACCTGGCAAGGTCTTGTTTTCAGCAAGCGCAAGCGAGGATACCGCTCTGGTTGTCGATCAGGCCGGCGACTATGAAATTGCCCTTACCGTTACCGATCAAGCGGGTAACCAGACCACGGATAGTGTGCGCATAGCCTTTGAATATGATGTGCGCGTGTTTGCCCAGCAGGTTGCCAGTGGAGGATCCCATACCTGTGCTGTTCTCGACGATTCCTCGGTGGCCTGCTGGGGCTATAACTACGCTCAGGAGCTGGGCTATGGCGACAGCAACCGATTTGGTGAAGGCACGGATCGTTACATGCCCCCGTCCTTTCCCATCAATCTTGGTGCCGGAAAAGGGGCCCTGTCCCTTGCGGTGAATTATTCTCACAGCTGCGCGATACTCCAGGACCACAGCGTAAAATGTTGGGGACAAAACGCTTCGGGCCAGCTTGGTTATGGCGATTCTGTTCGAAGGGGAAGCCCGGCAGCGACCGTGATCGATCTTGGTTTAAACCGCACGGCCCTGGCTATAGCTGCAGGTTTTTCTCACACCTGCGTCATCCTCGATGACAAATCTGTAAAATGCTGGGGTGCAAACTCCGGGGGTCAGTTGGGTTATGGCGACTTTCAAAATCGTTTGGCGCCACCGGCCCAATCTATCAATTTAGGGGTGGGCCGTAGCGCCCAAGCCTTAAGTTTGGGGGCCTATCATAGCTGTGCCCTGTTAGATGACAGCACGGTGAAATGCTGGGGCAACAATGCCAACGGTCAACTCGGTTTAGGCGACAGGATTATTCGCAGTCAACCAACAGCGGAAGCCATAGATTTAGGCGGCGGTTTAAAAGCCCAGGAGATCAATAGCGGCGCCTACCACACCTGTGCCGTGCTCGAGGATGGTGAACTCAAATGCTGGGGTCGAAACCGTCAGGGGCAGCTCGGCTATGGCGATCTCGTGGAACGCGTTTCACCGGCAGCCACCGAGGTGGCGGTTGGTTCCCGTTATGTCGTCCATGTAAGCGGTGGGTTGGGCCACACCTGTGTCCTGATGGATGACGCCACGGTACAATGTTGGGGAGCTAATGAAGACGGGCAGCTCGGCTACGGGGATGTTCTCAATCGATTGGCACCGCCGCAGCAGGCGGTTTCCTTCGGTGCCGGACGATCGGTCACCTCCCTGTCTGCGGGGCGACTCCACAACTGCGCGGTCCTGGACGACTCGACTCTCAAATGTTGGGGCTCAAATAGCTACGGACAGTTGGGCGGTGGAAAAATTGTCGAGGGTTCGACACCACCACCAAGCGTCATCGGCTATGGCGACTGATCCATTCTCAGCTGAGACGGGGTGAATCAGCCAGTATACGCTGGATGGAATTAGGAACAGTCTAGCCGCGGCAAACTTACTTGAGATAAAATGAAGGAGTAGAAAAGGCAAACGCACTTGAAACTCGCTTTTATCTCGAACTTTTAAATAGCCCCTATTTTCGTAAACCTAGCCAAATGAGGATTCTAATATGACACAAGCTTACTCTTCCTTCCGCGCTCCCTATGTAAAAGCCAGCAAACTCGGCATACCAAAAGACCGCTATGAAACGGATTATATAGAATTTGAAGATGGCGACTATCGACTTGGCGATCTCAAAGGGATGGGTTGGAATCTGGAAATTTATCGCCACGGTCACACCAATGAACTCTACCTCTTCTATGAAGCCAGCAATCAGCCGAAAGAAAGTGAGGGGGGTGGCCTGAAATTTCTAGCTTTAGAAAATATAAGTGGATCAACCACCCGCGACACGAGAGAAGAGAATGACGACATCGATCTTAAGGTCTTTGCCTATGGTTACGGCTATGAGGATGGCATTCGCCATATCTACTATGGTAGTGGTCATCAAAAGGGCTATTCCTACTATCCCTCCCTTACCCTCATGGCCGAAGTTTTGAAACGTGTGGAAGAACTTTCCCAGTACTACAGTCGCAGTGCTGATACTTTTGAGCCGCTCTGCATCCATGGGGATAGCTTCCTTAACCATTAGAGGGCTTTCTATTTAAGACCTTGCCAGCAGCCATCCGAGGCCTCTTGGAGTGCCGACCCTTGCAGGCAATTCCAAGGAGGCGCCGAGGGCGCCCGGGATCGAGCCGGGCGCATTTGCCAGGAACCGATCGCTATCCTCCTCTGTCCTGCCACCAACGACAATAAGGAGGAGCTATCCCTGATGGCCGGATTCATAATTTTCCTGCTTCCTCTGTCTAGCTTGTAAAAGATTGCCGGGTTCATCGGGTTCTGCTTCATTAATGAATATTTGGCTGGTTTTTTGTTTGTACCAACAGGCAGGAGCTGAGAGCTTTTGGATTCGCAGGATTCTAGCTTGAATGATTGACTTGTAAAATTTGAGACGGTCAAAGGATCTCGACGTAAAATTGAGATGGTTACGATTCATAGTCAAGACCCCCCTGATCCATATTCAACAAACCCCTTGATGATGCGACGAAGACTTTGCTGGGGCATCATTTTAAGGCTTATTTCAGAGCCCGCTTCAGCGGCGAAAATCTGGTTCTCATTGGCGAGACGACCTGGAATGAATGGAATAGAGCCAGGTAATATTGCTCAAGCTTTTTGCAATTTACCGAGACGGGCAAATATAGATTGTTCATTTTGCAAGGCAAGTGATATGAATTTCAGAAGCATCAAGAAACTCATGTCGTAAGGTAAAATCAATGAAATCTATAAAGCATCTCGCATGCGCACTCGGTGTTGCATCGTGCCTGGTTATGGGGATTGCCAGCGCCGCCTATTCTCAGCAATACCCTGAAATCGATTTTTCGCCTCGTCCCAGTTATCTTCCCAACACAGCCATTTCCTTGACCTTCGACGATGGCCCAGATTGGTCTAACACTGCGCATGTGTTGGATATTCTTAAAGAAAAACACGTTAAAGCAACATTTTTCATCAATGCCGAAAATTGGTCCAGCCTTAGCGCTGATGTACCTATGCAGGATCTTGTTCGCCGGATGGTGAACGAGGGGCATGAGCTGGCCAACCATACTTCCCATCATTTACACCTTGGTACATTGAACGAAAATCAATTGAATGATGAGATTAGTTCTGTCGAGCAGCTGACAGCCAAAATTCTAGGCGCTCATGCTCCTCGTTTGACTCTGTTGCGGGCTCCTTTCGGCGAACCTTACCAGGACAATGACCCATCTGAGCCTTCCCCAGAATATTTGCAGGTTGCGCCGGTCATTGCGAAGCACGCCGTTCACATTGGTTGGGCTATCGATTCGCTTGATTACGAATGTCCGCAGGGTGACGGTCAATGCGTATACGACGGCGTTGTTAATAAGATGCTGAAACCGGGCCAGGGTGATTACGGCGTCATCCTAATGCATTCGGTACATTCCCAAACAGTGGCAGCCCTTCCAGGAATTATCGACTATATCCGTAACAATGGATTCCAACTTTGGTCGGTTGAACAGGTAGTTAAAGCCCGATTTGGCAAATCATCAGCTGAAATAATTGGAACCGGATATCCAACTCCAACTCCAGCTCCAGCTCCAGCTCCAGCTCCAACTCCAGCTCCAGCTCCAACTCCAAGTCCAAGTCCAAGTCCAAGTCCAAGTCCAAGTCCTGAGACAGCTTGCCATTCTCCCGCTTTCGTCCAAGACCACTTTTACAAAGTTGGCCAAAAAGTTGTTTATGAAAATCAGGTTTTCACCGCACAAAACGAAGATAATCCTGGCTATAATCCAAAAATCAGCACATGGTTTTGGGCAGCCGGTCCATTTTGTAACTAGATGATTTGTGGAGGCCACCTGGTCCTCCACTGGTATTTTGCAAGCATGGCCTGGGCCTTTGAAAAAATCTTCGCGCAGAATAAACGAAATTTTATCCTGTAGCTTCCTTGCTAGCTCAAATTATAAAGGCAACCATGATGCGGATTACAAGAATTGTTTGACCTGTATTCCTACCCTTTGAGTCATACCCATAAAAATTGGTCTTGCTTTTGCAGGCAGTCTTCTTGTTATTGTTAATGTGCCCCCGTCATCCAAAGGACAATTCCAAACCCAGCCTTTGGCTTTCAACGAGCTTTTTAGGAGAATAATCATGCCCAGTAAGAATTCTGCAGGAAAAAGCGATCGCAATATAAAGTCCACTGATGCCGAGTCTTATAAAAACTATGCTCAGGAGGCCGATGAAGACAATAATGTGTCCTTCGACTCTCCGTCGCATCGAGAGTCTTCTCCCTTGCGTGGCGATAACACCCTCCCTCCGGACCTAAGTGCGGATGAAGACGATGAAGGACAGGAGAAGGAGGCCAATCCCAAGCGTCGCATGCGAAGCGGCAAAGCTCAATCGTCAAACAGTGAAGACCCGGAGGCATCCGGCACTTCAGATGCGCAGTCGTTTGCTGGGAAAATTGCCAAGTCCTCTGATTTCTTTAAACAGAAGGCCAAGGACTTGGTTACCCGCGGCAGCGAAACAATCGCCAGCCGCTATCCTAATGCCTACGATGATGTGAAGATCGCTTCCAGGAAGGTTCAGGACGAAATTAAAAAACAACCCCATAAAATCGCCATGGGTGCGGCGGGAGTGGTTGGCCTTGGAGTGCTGCTGGCCAAGCGCTATAGCCAAACACGTGATGTCAAAACCCCGCGCGACACGCCTGAATCCAATAGTGACGTTTGATAGTCCAGACAGAAATTAGGCTTCAAGCCCCATATTTTGCTGATCGAGGGCTTATAGCGAAGCCCTGCCGATCAAAATTAAGCAGCAGGAGGATTCTCCTTCTGCTGTTTTTGCTTTTGTCCAATTTTTTATGCCCTAACGCCCGTGCCTGGGCAGCCATGCCTGGCTGAGGCGCCGGCAAGCCCCCCCCCTGGTCAGAATCGTCCCCGCACGCCTGCTCCATTCCTTTTGTAGGAGCCTATAATTAGCTATTTTTACATACTGTTACAAAGCTCTCATCGGTCCGTAATGGAGTAGCTGTTTGAAGCGCAAAAAAACTCTGATACAACTCAGGTGGCGTTTGGATCAGACTTTAAACCTTAGGGCTTTGGCTTATGAAATACATTTATGCCTCTATCTTTGCTGTGACAGTCGCTATCGTGTCCTGTGCGAAGAACTCCGCAGGCCGCCAGCAGCTCAATCTCGTTTCCGACGACGAGATGAACACTATGGGCGAGGAAGCCTATACCGACATCTTAAAGAAGTCTCAGTTGTCTCAGGACAGCTCGCTCAATTCTGAAATTTTGGATATTGGCCGGAATATAGCGAATGCCAGCGCTGTTGATTATGACTGGAAATTTGCCATCATCAACGATGAAAACGTCAATGCCTTCTGCCTCCCTGGCGGTAAAGTTGCCGTTTATACCGGAATCCTTCCGATCGCAGCTAACAACGCCGGACTCGCGGCTGTACTGGGACATGAAGTGGGCCATGCCGTACTACGTCATTCTGCCGAGCGCATGAGTCAACAGCTGCTGCTCCAGACAGGCCTGTCACTGATCGCGGTGAATTTTGAAGATTCCCCTTACAAGGGCATCATCGCGGCTGCCATGGGCATTGGCACGACTTATGGTATCGAACTCCCTTTTAGTCGTCTCGATGAATCCGAGGCCGATAAAGTCGGCCTGGAGTATATGGCAAAGGCCGGCTATGACCCGCGTGAAGCCGTGAAACTCTGGGAAAGAATGGGAGCTTTACAAAGCTCGCGCCCACCCCAAATACTTTCGACCCACCCCGATCCTGCAACTCGTGCTAAAGCATTGAACGCGCACATGACGAAAGCCATGGAACTCTATGAAGCTTCCGCCAAAAAACCGACTATAAATTTGCAGTGAGGTGAGCCAGGACATGAGCCCATTCGAAGGCGTAATGAGAGAACTCGATTTGCTCAACAAAACGCTCTTATTCAAAAAGCGTGGCGGCAGTCCGATCACAGCAGAGGAATATGCTGAGGTCAAAGACCTGGTCAAAAAAATCCATGTGGAATCCGTGTCAATCGAAGTTCTGGAAATTGGCCGGCTTCTGGAACTCTATGATTTGGGGCTCGGCGTCCGGTATTTAGAACCCAATTTTACCAAACTTAACGAAGCTTTTGCCTGGCTTGAAAGCCAGGATGGCGAAAGCGGTGCGGAGTCCGACGATTTTTAGCTTGCCCTTAGAGCCGGGCCTGTCCCTTCCTTGGGCGGCAGGGCAACTTGCTATTTATGATTAGCCTGAGTCGCCGGAATGCGGTCTCCTCTCGCCAGCAGGCCCAAGGCCTCAGGATGTTCCTGATAAAACTCTCTGGTCACCTTTGCAATCTTCACTTTAACGGCGTCATCAATTTCAGTGATTCTATCGGCAGCTTCCAGTGTGGCCAATATTCGTGTCAAGAGCTGGCCCTGCAGCGGCGGCAGCTTAGCCGCCCAAAACGCCAGCAGCACAGGATCAACATGCGATGGCAACGATCCCAGTATACCCGTATCATTCTCATCGTGAACGAGTAGGCCCGAAGTCGTGCCCCGATCCAAAGTCAGGACCTGCAGAAAGTAAAGGCTATGATATTCCTCCTGAAGCCTTAAGTCTTTGGCCGTAATCAACTTATGGCTGATCAAGGCCCGCTTTACTATCGCCACGTAGCTATCACAGATAATCTCCCCAAAGCTCCTGGCCAGTTTTTCGTCCGCCTGAGGATCGGCGCTTTTATATTCTTCCAAATAAAAATGCGCGACTCCGCGAAAGCGATTGAGGGCCGGAATAAAAAAGTAACGTTCTCCCTGCTCTTTTCCCGGTTGATAAAGAGATCCGGCTGCGCGCATCAATCCGTCTTCAAAATCCTTCTTGTCACGATCAGAGGGAATGCTCGGGTTGAGATCGGCCATGATTCGCCAGTAGCCTTCGCCCGACTTCATTTCCGTCCAACTGATGTGCATATGCATCGATGGTGCAAAGGGATTGCGGGGATGGATAATGGTCGAAAGCGCAGTGGCTGATGCGAGTTTTTTGGTCTGGTCGCTCTCGTACTGGACCTGCGAAATATTTACCGAGGATCGATTAAAATACTGTTGGTCAAGGGCGACAAATCTTTTGCCGCCTCCGAAGCTGCCCTTGGCTCTCAGCCAATCGATAGAATGAAATCCAAGCGTCGACCGCTCGATTCGCAGACCGTCCAATTTTTCCACGAGGCGGATTTGTAAATCCTCAACAAGGGCAAAGGCTGACTGGGCGGCAGGCGATTTTGCAAGAACGAAACTCATGGAACATCCTCCACATATTCATTGCGAGTGCTTAAACCAAGATCTCTTGAAGAGGACTATAGAGCGAGTCCATATGACCCATAGCGGAACTGAAAAACTGATATTTTTTTTCGCTGAATCATTCTCTAAGCCTATTTTACTATAAAATTCATAATACTGAACGGTAAGACCTTACTTATGGACCGACTATGAGGAGAAGGATACAACTTGAACTGCCTACCCATAACATGCCAATCTCCGGATTGGACCATCGGGTCTGTACCGCCATTGGAGTATGGACCGAAATTTTTAAAGGGGACCTAGACTATGCTTCGTTCATTTATGACGCCTGTACTTGTCGGCAGCTTGATCGTTATTTCTGCGGTAGCCTGCACAAAAACAAAAACAGAAGCCCGCAAAGAAGGCAATGAACAAGTTCATGAAGCTCAAAAAGAAGTGATTGAACAGAAAAAAGACGTAATCGAAGAACAAAAAGACGTTGAGAAAGCTCAACAGGACGTTCAAAAAGAACAAGTCGAAACTCAAAAAGAAGTTGATAAAGCAGCTCCTTGATGACAAGGCCGTAGAGCTTAGCCTCTGGCATTCTCTACGGCCATGATCTTTTTCGCCCTGCTTATCGGATTGACATCATGGGGAACTCCTTTCTTACACGATTCAAAGCCACCCCTTAAAATACGAAACCTTTTCTCCAAGCATACCCTTGAAGAGCCCGGGCTAAATCGCTTTGGCCAAGGACCAGGCTTTTGCCAGCTGGGCACCAACTTTCGCATTGTTCTTTACCAGAGCGATATTGGCGATCAGACTTTGGCCATCTGTTCGCTCGACGATATTCTTCAGAAGAAAGGGCGTGATGTCTTTACCTCTCAGCCCTTTCGCTTCCGCTTCAGCAAGGGCTTCCTTGATGACTTTATCAATAAAATTTTCATCGAGGGCATCAGCGGCAGGAATGGGATTCGCCAGAACGATTCCACCCTTGATGTTCATTTTCTCTTTGATAAGCATGATCTTCGCGATGGCCCCCAGATCATCACAGCGCAGAAGGACAGGGCAGCCACTGGATCGGGTGAAAAATGCAGGGAATTGATCGGTACCATAGCCCAGCACTGGAACTCCCCCCGTCTCAAGAACCTCAAGGGTTTTTGGAATATCCAAAATCGATTTAACCCCGGCGCAGACGACGGTTACATCGGTTTGCATAAGTTCAGTGAGATCGGCGGAAATATCCCAGCTTTTGTCCACCCCGCGATGCACGCCGCCCAAACCCCCGGTGACGAAGACTTTTATCCCGGCCCAGGCCGCGACTATCATAGTGCCCGCGACCGTCGTTGCGCCGTCTTTTTGCTGAGCGATAATAAGAGGGAAATCACGGCGGGAAACCTTCTCCACATGCCTGTTTTGAGCGAAGTTTTCTAAATCAGCAGAACTCAATCCAAGCTTAATGCGCCCTTTGATGATGCCTATCGTTGCTGGAACGGCGCCCTCAGCCCGGATAATGGCCTCCACCTCCCGCGCCATCGCCAGGTTCTGCGGATACGGCATGCCATGGGAAATAATAGTCGATTCAAGGGCAACGACGGCTGTCCCAGCAGCGATTGCGGCGGAAACCTCCGGGTGAATATCGAGAAAATTTTGCATAGTCGGATTCCTCAAAATTGAGCGCTAAGCGACTGGAGTAGAAGGTGAACTTATGTCAGTTCAGGGAGGTCTGCAACCGCTTCGGAACTTTGTCTGTAAGATCACCGAAACGGGACACACCTAACCGCACGTTGAGACTTAGGCCCAAGGTCCGGCTTATAAAAAACTCTCGGCGCTTGATCGGGCCAGGGCTTTAGCAAAGGATTGGGGAATATGGCTCTCATTCTTGAGACAGCCTTCGGTGATGTATTCGTAGATTTCTGAATAATTTTTGGTTTCCGACATGTTTACGCGCCTTGCGATGTGCCATGGCCTTAATTGTTCGGTGTGCCCCAACGCCATCGATCCTAAAATTCCGGCAATAGCCTCAAGCGTCGCACGATGAAAGTTTTGTACGCGCTTATCTTTGTCCTGAGGCACCAGCCCCGCTTCGAGAAAAGGGTCATTGGTGGCGATACCAGTTGGGCAGCGATTGGAATTGCAACGCCGGGCCTGAATACAACCAAGGGCAAACATCATGGACCGGGCCATATAAATATGATCGGCGCCCAAAGCCAGCCGCTTGATGGCATCAAAGGCTGTCACCACATGGCCGGCGGAAAACAAACTCATCTCCTCACGCAGGCCAAAGCCCACCAGGGCATTATGAGCAAAGATAAGCGATTCGATTCCGGGTGCACCCACGTGATTGGTAAACTCCAGCGGGGCAGCCCCGGTTCCCCCTTCGCCCCCATCAATGGCAAAGTAGTCGGGGAGTATCCCATATTTATGCATCGCCTTGCAGATCGCTAAAAATTCATGCCGCTTGCCGATACACAGCTTTATGCCAACGGGTTTACCATCGGAGAGCTCACGCAGCTGCTGAACGAAAAGCAGAAGTTCATAAGGGGTGGAAAAAGCAGAATGACCAGGGGGTGAAATCACATCCTTTCCCATCTCCACGGCACGGATATCGGAGATCTCCTGGTTGACCTTTTCTCCTGGTAAAATCCCGCCATGCCCGGGCTTTGCACCCTGTGATATTTTAATTTCAATCATCTTCACCTCGGGCAGACGGGCCTTTTTCATAAAGGCTTCCGGATTGAATCGTCCGGTCCGGTCCCGGGCTCCAAAATAGGCGGTGCCGAGTTGCCAAATAAGGTCACCGCCATGTTCAAGATGATAGGGACTGAGACCTCCCTCGCCGGTATTGTGAGCGAAGTTGCCAAGGCGGGCGCCTGAGTTCAAAGCCCGAATCGCATTTTTTCCGAGCGATCCGTAACTCATGGCACTGATATTGATGAGGCTGGCACTATAGGGTCTCGTGCACTGCCTCCCCCCGATCTGACTCCGGAGAACCTCCGGCCTGACGGCAATGGGCAATATCGAATGACTGACCCACTCATAGCCAGGCGCATAGACGTCGACTATAGTTCCAAAGGGCGAGGTATCAAGCTCCTTCTTTGAGCGGGCATAGACGATCGATCGCTCCTCGCGATTAAAGGGCACACCGTTGGTATCGGATTCGACGAAGTATTGATTGATCTCAGGCCTTATGCTTTCCATCACATAACGCATCCGGCCAAACAGCGGAAAATTTCGTCTTATTGAATGGGTCAATTGGAAAAAATCGTAGTAGCCCATCGCATAGAACAGGAGATAAACGCCTAAAACCCAAAGAGCATGGGGAAACGCTAAGACCCATAAAACCCCAAGTGCCAGAATTAAATTGGAAACGACCAGAAATTCTTTTCGCATGCCTGCACTCCGTTTCTATAGATCATCCTGCAAGAAGCTGCGCCTCGCCATCGCTTTCGTCAAGACCTTCAGCGCCACTCTTTAAGGATGAGGCTGAAAAATCAGGCATAAAACTGATTCCACCAAAAAAATCGAACGAGCCTCAGCCCAGTCGGAAGGAAGTGGTACAGGTAAGCAATGGAATGTTTCGGGGCAGGGCCGCTGAGCTGTGGAGCCGTTCCGGTGGGGAGGACCAGTCTGCAAAGGAATCCATTAAGGTCGAAAGGCCTTAGGACTTTTCCTATTTATCAAGATTCGTTCATATGAACTACCTCGGCCTAAAGCCCGAGGCTTCCGATACTAGGGGCTGTTGACGTTTGAGATAAGTGATTGAAAAGTACAGGCAAACTCGT
>CAXSGP010000022.1:0-52171 GCA_964236955.1 uncultured Oligoflexus sp.
TGCAACAGGATCTTTACCAAAAAGTATGGCTAGCGTTTATGGGATCTTAGCCCCGACTGACGACCTACAACTAAGACATTTTGTATAAATAGCCGACCTCATACTCATAAGTTATCCTGTCGAGGCGTGAAGTAATGACTCAAAACGGTTATCGCATTTCACAAAAAGCCCGCGAGAAGTTTAAGGTCTTTCCGATAAAGGCAGATGACCTCACCCGCCTTAGCAACATCGGCCTCGAACACTTCCATTACTTCAAACAGGTCAAGTCGATCACTTTTTCCATATACTTCCGGGTCGATCTTGAACTTATGGAATTTATCACACCCGAAACTTTTTCACCCGACCTTATCGATAGCATCCTCGCCGCACGCAACAGGGAATATGAAAACTTGGACATCTGCGTGCGCTCCATCGATTATCCCAAGTATCAGGCGATTGTCGATGCGATACGGACTCAAAAGATTGAAACCCTCATGGAAAAGGATCCTCTCCTCGACCGTAAGACGATGCAAAGCTTCGCTGACCTCAGCGGGGCCAGCCAGATGATAGTGCGTGGCGGCATCAGCATCAACGTCGCCCAGCAGGCGAAGAAATCGGCCAGCAAGCTTATTGATAACCTGATGGACAGTCATGTAGCGATCGGCACCTTATCACGTATGGTTTTGGCAGACGCAACGCTCTATGATCATAGTGCGGCCGTGGCTATGCTTTCGGGCATCATCAGCGGCAGCCTTATGGGCATGTCGAAAAACGATGCCGAACGCTGCGCCCGTAGCGGTCTCTATCATGATGTTGGCAAGACCTGTGTGCCAAACAGCGTTCTAAATAAACCAGGAAAATTCACCGACGCAGAATTCGAAATTATGAAATCCCACACCATACTCGGTTATGAGGAACTCAATAAAGCGATTGAATCCGGCGCTCCGATCGAACCTGAGGTGGCTCTCGTGACGCTCGAGCATCATGAAAGATATTGCGGCGGAGGGTATCCCTACGGCAAACTTGGGCGTAAGGAAGAGCGTCCCGATGGAATCAGTGTTTATGCCCGAGTGGTAATGATTGCAGACGTCTATTCCGCCCTTTTGATGAAACGTGTCTATAAAGCCGCCTTTGATCAAAAGCAAACGATCGATATCATGCGCGCGGTTGCGCCGAAGGATTATGATCCGAACATTTGGAATCGGTTCGAAAAGTCTGTTGATAAGTCGGCAGCCCATTACAAGGAGCTGGAATCACGGCCCTTTGATAAAAATTCCGGCCGTATCATTATCATCGAAGATGGTGCGTCCCGCCAATCGAATGGCTTGAAGAAAAACAAGAAGGCCAGCTAAAAAGATAAAAATCAGATACCGTAGGAAGAAATCTCCAATAAAAGTTCCTTTATAATTTCCTCATTTGCTTCGAATTTTTTATGATTTTCAAGACCTTAAAACGTGACTTCAACACCATAATATTAAGTCTCAAGCTTTCTTCTCGGATCTACCGAGTAATTCTATACCTCTCAAGAAGAGGCCTTAGAGGAGAAAATTATGACGACTTACCGACCGTTAATTTCCATCGTACTGCTCTTGTCCATAGTGGGCTGTTCAGATGATGTCGAGTTCAACAATGCAGCTGGCGCAAAAGTTATACAGGCGGAACGAATTATCAATACCGAATCCTCGGTAGACCCTAGCGGTGATGCAATTGGTTCGGTTGGTACCGAAGGGCAGATCGATCCAAGCACCGGACTTCCTGTTGAAGGTGGAGCAGCGGTGAACGGCGGGGACCCAGTAAATCCGGATGGGTCGGGTGCCGGTAACGGCAGCGCACCTTCGGCAGAAGGTACCGATGGGCCAGGCAGCGGTGCAGGAACCGGTGCGGGCGGAACAGCGGGAGCAGGAGCAGGAGCAGAAGCGGGAGCGGGAGCGGGAGCAGGAGCTAACACGGGCGGCACTTCAGGTGGAACACCCGCTGGTTCATCGCCGGCAAACACCATTGCTGACAATGTCGCCAGATTGAAAGAAGCCTGTGCCACGGGGGCGAAAAAAACCATCAAACAAAGTGTGTTCTTCGCCGAGGTTCAACACTGTACCTGGAGTGCTAACGGTAATCTCGGTAAGCTTGATGGGCATGTACAGGCGATTGAAGGCCAAAGGGCTACGATTGAACTTCCTGCCAATGCCCAACTCTGTGAACTGGGAATTGGTTCCGTTGCGACCACTATCCAGTATGATGACTTTATGCTATTGACCCTTAATAATCAGGTCCTGCTGACCAGTAACAAAGACCTGTTGGTAGGTCTGAAAGAGGATCAAATTCAGGCATTTACCTGGGATTTTAGCAAGGTACGTGGAAAAGCCATCAACTTTAATGCTGCACCCTATTGCTTGGGCGATTCCTCTCTCTGTAATATTCCTGTGACTGACGTCCGCGGTGCTTTTCAATTTAGTATTGATCCCGCCAGTCTTGGTAAACTGGCCAACAACAGCACCAACAAAACCAATTTAAACTTTGCTCTCTATGCAACGGGTGACAACGATGACAAAGATTGCTGGCACACCGCGTTTACCCTCGATTTTACCTTAGACTACGTACAGTAACTTAATTTGGAGCGAAAAAAGGGCCTAGCAATAGGCTCGTCTCACCCGGCCTCCGTCCCCTTTCCACTTCAAATCCCCTTGCCCTTCGCTCCATTTTTTTTCACTTTGGAGTATTCGGCCAATTGATTTTCAAGCTTTTCCTTTTCCGAGGAGATCCTTCCCTCAATCGCTTCGCTGGCTGCGATCAACCTCGCCTCAAGCTTTTTTCGCGCATCGACCAGCCTTTGGTAGGCCCTATCGCGTAATCGCGCATTGTACTCCGCATATTCCTGACTCAACTTCTGCTGCAGGACAGTGCGGAGACGATCGCTGATATTGGAGCTATAGGTCCAACGAAGAGCCGGCAATTTTCCTTGCGCGCTGCCATCCATCTGCAGAGAATTCAGCGGTGACAATGCCTCATCAAAAATCTTTTTAAGCGGCCCGCTTTCTGTTTCGACCCGATAGCTTACCTTATCCATCACTGTCCGCACGTTGATGGTGCTGGAATCTTTCTGTGCCAGAAATTCCATATTGAGCTTAGCGGTCGCCTGCATGATTCCCATACGAAAGCTTGGAGTTTTGACAAAATCAAGATCCTGCACAAGAAAGGAATCAATCGTCAGCTGCAAGCGGTCATCAACTTTTTGCCCGCTATGATCAATCTGGGCCTCTAGCTGCAAGTTGGATACCTCGGCCCTCTTAAAGCTGGCTTGAAGGCTAAGATGGGCCGGATGATGAAAAGGCTCACTGCTGAGATCCTGGATATGGCCCACGGCCTCGCCAGAATAGCCATCAGGGCTTTCCTTGGAAACAAGTTCCAGCTTTTTAATCCAAAGCCGCGGAGGCAGATTTTTGCCAACGAAATAATGTTCGGTGCCTTGCTGACGGCCCGAAGCATCGCGCATCTCCTGTTCAGGGCGCTCCAACCACGCTAAGAGGCGAAAATAAAAATTATCCACGACACTCATCAAGGGCCTAATCTGTTCCGCACCGAGTTCGGACGAAAGGCTGTTAAATTCCAAACCGGGAAACTTCACGCCCTGTTTAACGACGGTGACATCGTGAGGAATCAATTCAGCCAGCGATTGGGTCTTGGTGAGGAGCTGATTGGCTTCCGCTTTCACCTGGACTTCGAGATGATCAAGGTCAAGCCGGCCCCGTTCCAGCTGCCCGATCATGATCTTAGCGAGAGCATCATTATTTTTATCAGAGCTTTGCTGATGGGCATTCTGAATAGCCACTATCTGCTGTCCGTGAGTCTCGAGCAAACTATCAAGTTGTTTGGTCCAGCCTGAGATCTGAGTCTCCATCTCCGACGTCAAACCGTTCTGGGCCTGAAAGGAAGGCACCGCCCGCCAGGCTTCATCGGTCGGCATCTGCATACGGTCCGGGTTAGCGAGAAAATCGCTGGCATAACTCAAAGACTGCGGGCTTTGTGGAGCAACTAAACTATTGACCGGCGCCGGGATCTTTGGCAGAGGCGGTCCCGGATTTAAACGCACACCGCTGGCAAATCCCTCTCGCACAACGAGGCGGTTTCTAAGAATTGCCGGCCATTCCAATTGCAGCTGAACCTTCGCCACCTCGAACTCGACTCGCTCGGGACTTCTTGGATCCATAAATTCAATCTTCTCAAGTTCTATCGCCGGTCCACTCAACTTTAAGCTGGCCTTGGCTATGGCGACCGGCGCTCCATTCAAAGTCGTCAATCGTTGGACGACAAGGCTTTTAACCTGCCTGTCGAGACCGACAAAGATATAAAGTAGGGTCAGCAGCACGGCACCGGTAAGGTAGCCGAAAAAATTCCAGCGGATGATTCCAGGTCTGTTTTTCACGTGGGCTTTGCCTCCAGGAATTTTTTAGACAGCTTTTTGTCAATGAACCGGCGTTCTGCTTCTTAAATTCCAGGCTACATAGGCCCAAAAGGGTATCGTAAGAATTCCCAGGAGAAAGGCTCCGAGCACCATGCTATTGTTGAAATGGGTCCAGGGGAGAACCGGAGCCTTTGCCATCTCAGTCCAGAAATGTGCGAGCTGCGGTGCCCTGAGCAAAAGATTGCCGACCTGATTCATCACAGGGTCCAAGAGAAAGGCACCCATCGTCCATGAAAAGGCAAAGGAAGCCATCAACCAGAGCCAGGGCAAACGAAGAAAAATGAGGGCAAGGAGTAGGACCACGACCTGAAGGGTAAGCCAGGCTGGAGAAAATCCCAGCCAGCTCCCCCAAAGCAGCGCGAGGAAAAGTTGTAAAAAGGAGGAACGCGAGCTATAACGGGACTTTATCGCCATTCCAATCACTCCACCTTTTAATTACCCATATTCCGCAGTTAGAATTCTAGCCATTTCTACCGTAACTCTTCAATATCTTTATCTCGGCCAAGGACATTTATTTTATTGTCGAGCCTTCCTTCATTTTGTGGAAACGCGCTCCGATAAGCTCTTGCATGGCCGGCAAGTCGCTAGCTACGGTTACTAAAAAGTTTTGTGAGGGAAGATATGAAGGGGATACTCTTAGTCAGTGCCATAGGTCTGTCAGCCCTGCTAGTGAGTTGTACAGATGCTCCATCGACGGCTTCGTTATATAAAGAGAAACTGGCAAGTGGAGAAGCTAGTGGCATTGCCGCACCCGGTTCCCAAACCGGCAATGAAACGCCTGCCACTGTTAGCCCCGATACCAATGAAACCACTGTGCCGTCCGATGACCCGAATTCGGCAGAAGATCCCAGTGCTGAGACCACCGGTAGCGGAGCAGAAGAGGGTGACCCGGTCGCGGGAGCAACTTTACTCGTGACTTGCAAAGCATGTCATAAGCCAGGTGGCCCAGGAACTGCCGTTACTCTCAACGCTGCCGCAGTCGGCCGCCTTGATACCGCCACTACCGGTCCAGCAAAAGGCTTCCACTCCTCCTTAACCGCAGCTTTTGTCGACGGCCGCGCCGACCTTGAAGCCGCTCTTAATGCTATAAAATAATTTTTTCGATAAAAGCTTTCGCTTATATGCGAGAGCTTTTTTGCGTCTTTACCCTTTCACCCCGCTCATCCGGGAGTAACCAACTCATGTTGATCGACCCATGATCCGGACTTTCGGGCCCAAAGCTATCCAAATAATGGGTCAGCTTTTGATCGCGCGTCCGGGAGCCGGTATCGAGCAAAATACAGCTCGCGAATATCGAAATATTACCCTTCATCATCACCTCCATCATGCCGTGACCAAAAAGCGTAAAGCCTCGGGCATACTCTTCGACAAAGGCTTGTTTTTCATTATCGTTTCGACTCAGGATCAGGCTTTCAATTTCGCGCCTGCCGAGACCCGATGGAATCTCAAAGACTATGCCTCCCTCATCGAAGCAGGTTAGGCGATCCGCGAGCGGACAGCGCTGCTGCCTATCGTGAATTTCCGACCACTGGCCTTGGACCTCATAAGCCTTGCGATGCAGCGTATACTTGCCGTTGGGAAAATTCAGCCAAATCAGAGCATTGAAAAAATCATGAAGATTGCTGGCGCGGGTCGGAATCTCCTGCCTGCGCAGAATCGAAGCCTCGTAACTTCGACCGGGACCCTTGGGTTGTTTGCGCCGGGCCCGCTGCCCTAATTTTTCCTCCAGGGTAAATGCGAGATTGATACCTATTAATTCCCAAATGCCATGATGGTTGGCTATCGTCTGCCAATCCTCAGGCAAAGGCCAATCGTCAAAGGTCAAAAGCTCAGGCAATTGGCTCAGGAGCGAGCGAATGGAAACGGGTCAACACTTCGCAACAAAGGCTCCTCCTGCACGGCACTGCCTTTTGATAACATGGCAGTCATAAAAAAAAACCCTCGATCCTTGGCAGGTCCCTCAATTCTATCGCATCGAGAGGGTGCCGATGGCACATGCTTTCACGTCAAAATATCTATATCTTATCCACAGAGCCAGTGGAAAAGTCAGCTAATTCTTGGCTAAAAGCCTTTCCCATCAAGCCTTATACAGAATTGATCAGGTTTTAATCACAACGGCCACTCCCATGACGTCTTTCCTGGACTCTGCCTGAGAGGGGAAAGTCGATCCAGACTGGACAAGCGGAGGACTCCTAAGCTAGTAAGTTCTGTCGCATGAAGACAGGGGGAAAAGATGCAAGACCACGAGCAACGGTTCGGTGGCATAGGCCGACTATATGGACAAATGGCATGGGCTAAAATTAAAAAAGCTAAGGTTGCCGTGATAGGGATAGGGGGCGTTGGCTCCTGGACGGTGGAAGCTTTTATTCGAACAGGGATCGAGGATATCACTCTCATCGACCTTGATGATGTCTGTATCTCCAACACCAATCGGCAGCTTCACGCCCTGGATGGCAATTACGGAAAATCTAAGGCTGTAGCGATGAAGGAGCGCATGCTTCTCATCAATCCTCAGGCGAAGATCACCTGCATCGTCGACTTTTTTACCCCCTCGTCTGCAGAAAGCATACTAAAAGTCCCCTATGACGTCATAGTTGACGCCATCGATAGCATCGATAACAAGTGTCTGCTGCTGGCCGAGTGCAAACGCCTGGGGCGACCTATCGTGAGCTGTGGCAGCGTCGGTGGACGCAGCGATCCAACGATGATTCGAAAATCGGATCTCAATGATACGACCAACGATGGCCTGCTCCGGAACGTCCGCAAGAAGCTGCGTAAAAACTACGATTTTTCCAGCTCGGGAAGCTCAGGCATAGCAGCCGTGTTCAGTATGGAGGTTCCGGTCTTTCCCAATGCCTCAGGCGAGGTTTGCGCGACGCGGGAAAAAGGCGTAAATTCCCGTATGGACTGCAGTACCGGTTTCGGTACGGCCAGCTTCGTAGCCGGGAGCCTCGGTTTTGCCGCCGCTTCCGCTGCACTCGATCTTTTGCTGCGGGAAGGGCATCATGGGCAAGATATGGATGGACGCACACTGTCACCTGAGTGACAGCGCATTTGATCACGGCCGGGAGGCTCTCTATGGCGAACTTCTCGAGCATCATATTCTTGGACTGGTCCTGGCTGGGACCGATCCCATCGACTGGCAAAAACAAGCCGAACTCAATCCCCCCTTGCCCTTGCGCATCGCCAAAGTTTTCGGCCTTCATCCTTGGCATGTCGATGGCATGGGAGAGCCCGCACTCGAAGCTGCCGCTGAACTCTTAGAAAAAAGCCTCGATGCCTGCCAAGGCCTCGGTGAAATGGGCCTCGATTATTTTCGGGCTAAATCGAGTGAAGAACGACTGAAACAAAAGCGCTGGTTTGATCGACAGCTTGAGCTTGCCAAGGGCCGGGATCACCCGCTTATCCTTCATATCGTCAGGGCCCATCACGAAAGCGTTCCCCAACTGCGCCGCCATCAAAAGTCCTATCGAGGCCTTGTGCATAGTTATTGGGCTCATCTTGATGTTGCCCGTGCGTATATCGCCATGGGTTTTCTTCTGTCAGTGCCTCCCCGCATTATGAAAGAGGATCCTCATAAGCTCCTTAAGGGAATCGATCCCGAGTATTTGGTCTTTGAGACGGATACGCCCTTCAGAAATGCCGAAGGACGGGCTATGAAACCTCTTATCATTGTCGATATCTTAGCGTTTATCGCTGCCTCCCGGCAAGAGTCCATCGAAGCGACAGTCGCCCGTCAGGCGCGTCTGCTTAGCGAGCTTTTCCCTATTTTTAAAGGTCTATAATCATGGATTATTCTTACAAAAGTCTTGAACTCTACATCGTGCCTTTACGCTCTGATAACTATAGTTATGTGATTCATGACAGAAACACTGCGATGACCTTAGTCGTTGATCCCAGCGAGACCGAAGCCCTCGTAAAATTTCTTAAGGCTCATAATTTTGGCCTCGATTTGATTATCGATACCCACCATCATGAGGATCATACCCACGGGAATATCGAACTCCAGGAACAATTTGGAGCGACGATTGTCGCCTCGGCCTATGATCACGATAGAAATCGCATTCCCGGCACGCTTGGAAAAACACTTCACGATGGCGACAGGCTTGAATTCTCTGGGTATTTCTTTAAGGTCTTGACGACACCTGGACACACTTTGGGACACTTGTGTTTGCTGCTCGAAGGCGGGAACTGGCTGTTTTCGGGCGACACTTTATTTGGGCTCGGCTGCGGCCGGTTGTTTGAAGGCAATCCAAGCATCATGTGGGAAAGCTTTTTGAAGCTAAGGGCCCTCCCTGATGAGGCCCTGGTTTTTTGTGGGCACGAATATACCCTTGCCAATTCTCGTTATGCGAAGCACCTTAATCTTGAGTTACCCGGCTTGGATCATTATATCGACTCGTTGCAAGCCCGAAAAAAAATCGAGGGGCGCACGGTTCCATCAAGACTTAAAGACGAAAAATCTTTTAATCCCTTTCTGCTTGCCGATCATCCGGCCCTTAAGAAATTTGGTCAGGACCCAGTGAGCGTATTTGGGGAAATCCGGAAACAAAAAGATAGCTTCAGCTAAAGCAGGGTGCGAATCGGGTTTTCCAAACCGCTAAATAGGTGGCCTATAATTCAAATTAATCAATGAGATAAAAGCTTTGGTACTTTTCGCAAGCAATTAAGTTGCGGCGCATAACTGACGATACCCAGGTCTGGAACGATCTTATCGTAGAAGGGCCCATGGCTATCGTAAAAGCAGTCTCTTACAATCCAAGACGCTGGTCCGCTTTCATCAGGAAGACGATGACGGCTGCTGTGCATCTGCAGACGCTGACACCCCAGGTTTGGCAATATGCGCTAGAGCATGATTGCACTGAGGCCGAGCTTAAGGCCGCCCTTACGTGGTGGATGACGACTGACCTTCGGCTCGCCATGAGTCTTACTCCGGAGGGAAAGGCGATATGCATCCACGACAACCCCGTACCCTCACTCGCGTTCTGTGTCGATGCACCCGTATGGCCAACAGATTCTGCCAGTCCATTTCTCTGGCACCTGGGCTATAAAAAAACCGGCGCCAGCATTGAGAAAGTTTGGCTCCTTTTTCGCGGCCCCCTGGGTGCGGATTCGCAGCTGGCTGCGGCCCTCTTTCAAAGAATAAAAAATAACAGTGCTATCGTCTGGCCATCGCTACCCATCGGTGACGAGCCCGTCCAGGCGCAAAGCGCTCAGCAACCGTTTCTCGCTCCTTTCGAGCCCACTGTATTAAGAGTCTGTGATGAACACACTTGGCAGGATCTCATCCATCATCTCCCAGGCACGCATCCCCTGCTGTTAGCCGGCGCGCTTCTCATTCAAAGTCTAAGAGCCCTGAGCCCTGCCTTGACCGAGGGCATACTATTTGAAACCTTTGCTCCCAATGAACTCGGACCAAGATATGCATTTTTAGGCTCAAAGGCAGGAGAAAATGCCAGCGTAGAGGATATTCTTGCCACTCTTGAACTCAACGCGATCGATTTTCCGAGCCATAAGCAATGGGCTGTCATCTCCTTTGCTGCCGGTCGCGAAGTCGAATCGCAGTTGGCGACAGACGATTTTCTTGTGCGATGGACTATAGGTCCAAGCGGATATCCTGAGCAGTTCTATCATCGGAGCGGAGATGAAGGCAACCGTCTCTGCCGAGTATTGCAACTGATTATCCAAGCGATTCCCTTCGGCAAAAAACCCGACTTCTTAGGCGAAGCCCTGGCTTTCTTTAACACTCACAATCAAACCGCCCGCGCCTATAATCTCGATCGATCCCTATTGGAACTCGTGGAGGAATCATTCCGGGTCAATGAGAACCGAATTGCGCTCGTCTGCTCGCTTGCAAGCTTCACCTATGGAGAAATCGATAGGGCTTCCGATGCTCTGGCCCGGCACCTGGAAGGTCTGGGCTATGGCCCTGGCGATCTGATAGGGCTTGGCTTACCGCGCGACGAAACTATGCTCATAGCCTTGTTTGCCGTCCTTAAATGCGGGGCCGGCTATGTTCCGCTCGATCCCTCGTTCCCAGCTGATCGCATTCGCTATATGGCGAAAGATGCCAAAATCAAAGCTTGTCTGTGTGACGAACTGGTCTTTAATCTGACTCAGGATATCACCCAGTGCATCGCTCTCGATGAAATAAAAAAACTCAGCAGCCGCCTCTATAACACACGCTACGCTCCTAAGCGCATAGCTGCGGAAAGTATAGCCTATGTAATCTATACCTCGGGTTCAACTGGAATGCCCAAAGGGGTGATGCTCAGCCATCGCTCGGTCGTAAATTTCATCCTGAGCATGGCCGAAGCGCCCGGCATGAAGGCTGGCGACAAAATTCTTGGAGTCACAACCCTATCCTTTGATATTGCCGTATTGGAGCTGTTTCTGCCTCTGTACACCGGAGCGACACTGGTCCTCGCGAGCGCCGACGAAGCGAAGGATGGCCCCAAGCTAAGCGCGTTATTGAAAGACCACGCCATCACTCATTTTCAGGCTACAGCCTCTACCTATCGCCTCGTGCTCGACGGTGGTTTCAATGGACGCTTGAAAAAAGCGCTCTGCGGAGGCGAGGCCTTTCCCCTTGATATCGCAAGACGTCTAAAGCCAATAGCCAGCGAAATCTGGAACATGTATGGTCCAACCGAAACCACCGTGTGGAGCACGATCCACCGCTTGGACGGCAGCGAGGCGATGATCCCAGTCGGCCGGCCCATTGCCAACACAATCGTGGCTATTCTCGATGAAAGTCTTCAGCCTTTGCTGCCAGGCAATAAGGGCGAAATTTATATCGGTGGGTCCGGGTTGGCCTTGGGTTATCTCGGGCGACCTGATCTTACTCAGGACCGTTTCTTTTTCGCTCCTGCTCTCAACCAGATGGTCTACAAAACCGGCGATATCGGTTCCTGCAGAGCTGACGGTACTCTTGAAATATCGGGTCGAAGCGATGGACAAATAAAACTTCGCGGCTATCGCATGGAATTGGGCGAAATTGAAGCCGTCATGGGCCAGGCGGCTAACATTGCCGTGGCTATTGCCATGGTCAAAGAGTTTGCTCCTGATGACAAAAGACTTATTGCCTATCTCCAGATCAAAAGCGGCGCAAAGTGGAACGAAAGGGAATTCAGACAGAATTTACGCTCGTCATTGCCTATTTATATGGTTCCTCAGCACTTCGTGATCCTCGATTATTTACCACTTTTACCCAACGGTAAGATCGATAGAAAAGCTTTGCCGCATCCTCAACCGAGCAGTCTAGAGCTCGAAATGCAAAATTCCACACGGCTAGCCCTGACCACTTCGCAGTCGCGCATGCTTTTTGTCGAAGCCCTCGATCCAAACTCCCATGTCCACAACCTCATCGGTGCGTGGCATTTTATCGAAGCTTTCCATGAAATCGCCTTCAAACAGGCACTTTTTATCGTCGTTAAAGAGCAAGAGGCGCTTCGCATGAGCATCAGAGTTCAGGGTGGGCATCCGGAAATTCTGCTGAATGATGCATTTTTACCCCTAGTCGAGCGCTGCAGCCTTTTCTCGAAGGAAGCCGCCAAATCATTTATCGAAGCTCAAAGCAAAAGCCCTTTGAGCTTGGCCCAGGGCCAGAATTTTCGGATTGGTATCATCGACCTCCCGGCCGCGGAACGTATCGTCTATCTCATCACCCATCATATTTTTTGGGATGGCTTTTCCTTTGGCGTGTTCTGGAAGTCGATGCAGGATCACTATCAGAAGGCGCTGTCATGGGGTCTCCCTAGAGTTAGACCCATGGCCTATCGCTATTCCCACTATACCCAGGCCAAAAGCCGGCATACAGCTTATCCGCCTGATCTGCTGCGCTACTGGAAAGATCAATTCACGCCGTTGCCCGAGCCCCTGGAACTTGCCTATGATTTTCCAAGGCCTCAGGAGTTGACCCATGCGGCTCATTCGGTGGCTATGGCTTGGGATTCTAGCCTGGATTCCTCGCTCGTTGATTTTTCCCGATCCAAACGCGTCACTCCCTATCACGTTCTGCTCAGCGTCTATTTCATACTCCTGCACAGGCTGAGTCGTCAGGACGATATTGTGATCGGCACGCCGGTTTTGGGCCGACATTCCGAAGAGGTTTTTGGATTGCTTGGAAACTTTATAAATGCCGTTGCCCTGCGTCATCACTTTGGAGAAGCGGTCAGCTTCGATGATTGCCTCCTGCAGATCCGCACCCTCGCTCAGGAATCGCTCAGTCGATCGGAGTACCCGATCGAGACCCTCATTGCCGATCTCAACCTGCCCCGCGATTCGAGCCGGACGCCCCTTTATAATTGTATGTTTTTCTTCCAGGACCATTCGAGTGATAAGGCCATGTTTGCCACAAGGCCTTTAGAGCCTTTCTCGGTCGAGAGTCAGACCGTCGATAGTGATCTCGTCTTTTGGGTCGAGCGTCACAGCAGCAAGTGTCAGGCCGGATTCAATTTTAGAAAAGACCTGTGGCAAATTCCCACAATGGAGGCTATGGCCCAGGCCTATACCTCGCTCCTCAAAGGTTTTATCGCCAATCCTTCTCTCAAAATAGATGAACCGGCGCTCGCCGTACTGCCGCTGGTGATCCAAGCAACTATTCCGGCACCAGTGCACCTTAACCTATGGAATTGGCTGAAGGAAACCAGCCAAACTTCGCCGCAGCGCATCGCCGTGCGGACCTTAGATGGCAAAGGCCTGACCTATGGCCAGGTCTTTGACCGCAGCGAAAGAATTGCCGCCTATCTCTATAGCAAAGGCGTAAGGGCCGGTGAGGTCGTCGGGATATCGCTGGGTCGAACCCAAGACCTCATTCCCTCTCTTTGGGCTATACTTTCGCTGGGAGCCAGCTATCTTCCGCTTGATCCGCAGTATCCAAGCGATCGACTGCAGTTTATGGCTGTCGATGCCCAAGCCAGAGTCATCATTACCGAAATGGAATTTGCAGGGGCTTTCCGCAGCATTCCCATTCTGACCATAAGTATCGACCGGGATCGTAAGGAGATACAGGATGCACCGGCGATTGCGGTTCCTCAAATCGCTAGGCCGGAAGATCTTGCCTATATTATCTATACCTCTGGTTCAACAGGCCGGCCTAAGGGCGTAGAAATCAGCCACGGTGCGGCTTGCTACTTTTTAAACGCCATCAGCAGGCAATTAAGCCTTAAGAGCTCCATCAAAACTCTGGGCATCACAACCATCTCCTTTGACATTTCGGTTCTCGAAATCTTTGCAACGCTGGTAAATGGCGGCGAGCTCATACTGGTCGATCAGGAAAGCGTGATCGACGGCAATATATTGGCCAAGGCTATCGATAAATTTGGCGTCAATCTTCTGCAGGCCACGCCTGCGACGTGGCGCCTTCTGCTCGACTCGGGCTGGCAAGGTCGATCCGATCTTACCGGGCTCTGTGGTGGCGAGGCATTGCCAAAAGATTTGGCGCGCAGTCTAGAGCCGATGCTTGCCGAGCTTTGGAACGTCTATGGTCCCACCGAGGCCACAGTCTGGGCGACCGCAGATCGAGTCACCGATGGAGAGACCATCACGATCGGCAAAGCATTACCCTACTACGAGACCTATGTTCTCGATAAAAATCGAAAGCCTCTGCCTCAGGGCGCCATCGGCGATCTCTATCTCGGTGGACCTGCACTCGCCCGGGGCTATCGATTTCGCCCTGATCTCACCGAAGAACGGTTTCTTCCGCACCCGAGGGTCCCGGGCCAACGCATCTACGACACCGGTGACCTCGCTCGTATCCGCGCTGATGGGAAGATTGAATATATAAGCCGAAGGGATAACCAGGTCAAACTCCGTGGCTTTCGCATTGAACTCGGCGAGATTGAAGCCAGCATGATGCTTCATCCTGATCTCAAACAGGCGGTTTGCCTGGTCTATGAGGCAAGCCCGGGCGATAATCGATTACTGGCCTATGCAACGATCCGCGTCGGCAAAACTATGGATATCCCGCAACTCCATAGCCATCTCCGGGCCTATTTGCCCAACTATATGCTGCCGGGCCATCTCATCCTTCTTGATACCTTTCCCCTCACGCCGAGCGGCAAGATCGACAAGAAGGCTTTGCCGAAACCCTCGGAGTCAAAGACTCAGGCTGCAAGGGGGAAAATTCAGAACGTGACGGCGTGTGAGGCAAAAGTTATCGAAATCTTCAAGTCAATACTGGGCCATTCCGAGATCAACAAAGAAGATAACTTCTTTGAGGCCGGCGGCCATTCGCTCTTGGCCCTTAGCCTTATCCATAAACTGGAATCTGAACTTGGTCTCACCCTTAAGATTCGGGATCTCCTCCTCCTGAGCGTGACCCAGATCGCCTATAAGATCGACCATCGAGGTGCCTCATGATGGAGCCTTCCTTCCTTGCCTTTCAGGATCAGAAGATTTTCACAGTCCTTCACCCCGCAGCAAGTCTTGAGGAAGGGTTCGTCTTTTGTTACCCCGCGCCCCAGGACATGCTGAGAGCACACCCCTCGCAGGTAAGCCTTGCGAAGAAACTGCAGAGCCTTGGCTTTCCTGTCCTACGATTTGATTATTCGGGAACTGGAGATTCCAGTGGCAGTATCCAGACCATCTCCCGCTGGAAGGATGAAACTCTCGCCGTTGTACAGGATTTCAAAAGGCGCACCGGCGTTGAAAAAATCAGTTTGCTTGGCACCAGACTGGGCGGCAGCATTGCAATACTGGCGAGTCAGGAGCAAGGGTTTAAGAGGCTACTCCTGTGGGATCCCATCGCCGATGGATCCGATCTCCTAAAGAGTTATCGGGCCGCCCACCATCGCCTCCTCCACCGGGTTCCTGACGAGGCTCCCTATCCTCAAAATCAAAAATACTCCGATCAAAGTTGCGGGTATCCCTGGCCCAAATCGATGCAGCAGGAGATCGGCCGCATCAACCCTTCACAGCTCCATACCTACTGTAAAAGAATACAGATCGTGGCGAGCGAAAGTAACAACCCCCTTAATTCTCTCATTGATCGATGGCGGAGTGAAGACAGGGTCGTTGTCAGTAAGCAGCCCGGGGAGGATTTGAAGTGGGGCCATGATCTCTACATGACCCACAGGCTCTTTGCTCCAAGCAGCCTCCGTATCCTATCGCTTTTTGCTGGGGAAGGTTGATATGGAAGTCCTGACTTTTGGCCGTAAAAAACATCTGATGGGTATTCTGCACAGGGCGCCTGCGAATAGCGTTGGCATCGTTATGTGGAATACTGGAATATCAAGCCGCACCGGATCCTTTCGGAGCAATGTCGAAACTGCCGAAGCGTTGGTGAAGTTAGGCTATACGGTGTTTCGCTTTGATCTCTCAAAACTAGGCGATAGCGTCGATGCCGGAGAAAATCTTTCCTGGCAGGATAGAAATTCCCTTGATCTTCGAGATGCGCTTGATGCAGTCAACGCTCTGACCGGCATCACTGAATATGTTTTAGTCGGCCTCTGTTCGGGCGCCTTGGATTCCTACTATTTTGCTTTGAACGACACGCGCGTGCGTGGCGCCTTTATGATCGACAGCCTGGTTTTTCCCACCCTAAGACACCGGTTGACGTTTTTCGCCATGCGCCTTGCCAGCCCTTATCGCTGGAGCCGGCTGTTTAAAAAAATTCTAGGCAAATTTATCAATGTGCCCCGCGAGCTACTGCCTGAAGACCAATTTGAGTCAAATTATCCCACAGCAATAGAGGCCGCCAAAGGATTTGGGATTTTGATCGACCGCGGCATTCCCCTTCATTTGATTTACACCGGTGGTTTCACCCCGTTTTATTCCTATAGAACCCAGTTTTTTGCTATGCTTCCGGGTCTGAATTCCAAAGGTCGCGTGCAGGTCGAATATTGGCCCGATGTCGATCATCTCTTCATGCTTCGGGAGGATCGCCAGAGATTTATCGCCAAACTCTCGACTTGGCTCGAGACGAATTACCCCGTCCGACCCCTCCTGACTGCTCCTGTATATGGCCATCCCCTGCTGACTTTGGCAGCTGCCGAGGGGATTGCCAATGATCCTGAAATTTTACCTCTTCCGGCACCTATTGCCCTTCCCACGGAAGGGAAAGCCAAGGACCCTACACCCGAAGTCGAGACGGAAAACCTTCGCCAGGTGCTGAGCGTCTTAAACAAAATCCTGGCTCCCACCGTCCTTGACGCTGATGATAATTTTTTTGAATTTGGCGGAACATCGATTCTAGCGGTAAAAGCCGCAGCCGAATTGAGTCAAGTCCTTAAGGTCGATGTTCCGGTCGTCGCCTTCTACACCTATCTGCAGCCGCGCCGCATCGCAAAGGCCATAGACGAGGGCACCTTCACATCAGGTCCTTCCGAGCGTGACGTCATCGGGTCCGCGACCCGGGTCGATGACGCGATCGCTATCATTGGTATGGCCTGCAAGGTACCCGGCGCCCAAAATGTCAGCGAGTTTTGGGATATGATACTCAATGGTGGCGAAGGCCTAACGCACTGGACTCCAGAGGAACTGGATGGCTCGCTACCCGCCTCGCTTACCCGGTCCCCTAACTATGTCGCCAGTCGCGGCGTGATTGAAGGCGACCGCTTTGATGCGCCCTTCTTTAAGATGTCGAAGAGGGAGGCGGGACTGCTCGATCCGCAGCAAAGGATACTCCTTGAAACCTGTTGGCAGGCGCTTGAGGATTCTGGGTATCTTGACCAACGCAGCACCCATAAAATTGCAGTCTATGCGGGGGTAGGCAGCAATACCTATCTCACTCGAAACCTTGCGCAGGGGCATTTTGAACCTCATTCCGAGGAGGAATATCTGGCCCTGATACTCAATGACAAAGATTATGTGGCGACGCGTATTGCCTTTGCCATGAATTTAAAAGGGCCAGCCATTTCCGTTCACACCGCCTGCTCAACCTCACTCGTCGCCGTGATCGAAGCCATTAAAGCCTTACAGTCCGGGCAAGCGGATATCGCCATTGCCGGAGCAGCGGCGGTCAATGCGCCGATGGCCAGCGGCCATCTCTATCAGGAGGGTGGCATCTTCAGCCGCGATGGCCATTGCCGGCCCTTTGACGCCGAAGCAAGTGGTACGGTCTTTTCCGATGGTTCTGCGGTAGTCGTTCTCAAGCCCCTGCTCAAAGCTATCGCCGACCAGGATCAGATCTATGCCGTCATCAAAGGCTGGGGTCTCAATAATGATGGGTCGGATAAGAGCAGCTTCGCGGGCCCTAGTGTCATGGGTCAGGCCGAGGCGATTGGTCAGGCATTGGCAGTCGGCGCCATAGATCCTTCTACAGTCGGTTATATCGAGTGTCATGGCACCGGCACACCGATCGGTGATCCCATTGAATTGGAAGGACTCAAACGCGCCTACGGCATGCTCAGGGCTGGCTTCTGTGCCATCGGTTCAAGCAAGGCTAACATTGGCCATCTGACGGCTGCCGCCGGCACCATCAGCCTTATCAAGGCAGCCCTGGCCATACAGCACGCAATCAAACCAGCCCTCACCCATTTTACCAAGGCGCATCCGAACATCCGTCTCGATCAATTGCCGTTCAGCTTTCCCAAACAAAATCTGGAGTGGAAAGGCCTTCGACGGGCCGGAGTCAGCTCTTTTGGAGTCGGTGGCACCAATGCTCACGTCGTCCTGGAAGAAGCGCCAGAACGTGAAATCACCCGGCCTGCGCCCACACTTGATCCCTTTGTCACTCTTAGGTGGAGCACGATGACCCAAGCGAGCAGTCTCCTGCTTGCAACTCAACTGCGCTTGCCCAAAAACCTCGTGGATCTTTCCTATACTCTCGCTATGAAGCGACCAATTTACCCATGGGTTCAAGCTGTTACAGGATTCGGCAGTCTTGATTTCAAGCTGGCGGCGCCCCCCCGGATGCTGGCCGCAAAAACCAAACTCGTCTTTTGCTTTCCCGGACAGGGTAGCCAATATCCAAGGATGGGCCTTGATTTGAGTGCAAGCTGGCCGCGCTTTGCCCAACATTATAAAAATGCCCTGCAACATTTCAAAAATGAATTCGCGCTTGATCTCATGGATTCTCTCACTAACGAAAGCCTTCTCAATCAAACTCAATACACGCAGGCCAATCTCTTCGTACTCGAATGGTCTCTTGCCCAGGCGCTTCAGGAGTGTGGCTTCGAAGCCCATGCCGTGCTTGGCCATAGCCTCGGTGAGATCACGGCAGCGACGATAGCCGGTGTCTTTCGCTTCGAGGATGCCGCCTATCTCGTTTTCCACCGCGCCCGCCTTATGCAACAAAGCGCGCCAGGGCTTATGCTGGCGGTTCGGACAAGTCTTGATAAGCTTTTGCCGCTGCTTCCTGCGCATTGTGATTTAGCCGCGGAAAACAGCGTCGAGTCTCTCGTTGCTTCAGGATCGGCGGCCACCATTATCGCCCTGGAATCGATACTGAGCAAACATGATATCGCCCATAAGCGACTCAACACAGCCCATGCTTTTCATTCGAGTGGGATGGAAGGCGTACTCGGAGAGTTCGCCGCCTATTTAGAAAAAATCACTTTGCATGCACCTAAAATTTCACTTTATTCGACAGTTACAGGCAAATGCCTTACTTCAGCCGAAGCCTGCTCCCGAGCCTACTGGGTGCAGCAGATTCGAGTCGGAGTCCTTTTTCACAAAGCAGTTATGGCCGCAACAGAGATCGACAATCCCTGCTTCGTCGAAATAGGGCCGGGGGATACCCTGTTTAAATTTATTCAGCAGAGCAGCAGGAGTCTGGCCCTGAGTGCCTTAGCGAATCGGGGCCTGACCGAAACCCAGGATATAGGTCGGTTTTTCTCCGAACTCAGCTATCAGGATCATGGGCCCTTTATTGCCAAAAATGGTCATATCGTATCGGCGGCACCCTATCCCTTCTACGGAGAGCGCTATTGGCTCGAACCGAAATCCCTGAAAAAGCCTGCAAAACAAGCGGCAAGGCCAGCCTCAAAACGGCCGGCGCCTAAAATCGAAGAGACAAATATGAATCATTCTCGTGTTCAAAAGTTATTGGGACTCCTCATCGATCAAAATCCTGACGAGCTTGACAAAAACGCGGCATGGACTGAACTAGGCATGGATTCGCTGCTCCTTACGCAATGGGCTCTGAAGCTACAGCGGGAGTTTGCCTATGACATTAATCTAAGGCGTCTGCAAACGGACGTCCCCAATCTCAAGACCCTCCTCGCGACCTTCGAAAAGGCCGGGTCTGACGAGCTGGAAAACCAATATTTTAATGATACCGGAGCCTATCGAGAGGAAGATCTTTCGTTTGATTCTTCCTTTGACCCGGAAGGCGCCATGCAAGCTGGAAACATTCACGGCCTGATGCGCGATCAGATAAAGATTATGAATCGCCAGCTGGACATCATGCAGCGGTTGATGGGCGCTACGTTTCGTCCCGACGGGGAGCTGCGGAAGGTCGAGGAGATTCCGCTAGCCTCGTCGCCTTTGATACCCAAGCCCAAAAAACGGCTCTTTGAATTTGTTAACGACCTGGGACCGCAACGCCTGGAAGGCCCTGAAGGCGCATTTATCGGGCTCAACGACAAAGGGCAGCCGGCCCTCTTCATCGAAGATGCAAGCGGTCCCGATCGTTTTCTGGAGATCAGCTAAGCCTTGGGCTCTGGACTTTTCGGGGCCACCTTCGGCGATCCGCGCATCAAGCCTTCCTGGGCTACCGACACGACCAAAGTACCGTCACTCGCGAACATCTTGCCCTGATTGTAGCCACGGGAACCATAACTTACCGTACTTTCGGTCGTGTAGAGCAGCCAATCATCAAAGCGGAAATCCCTGTGAAACCACATCGCGTGATCGAGACTTGCCATCTGTACGTGACCATTTAACAGGGACAGTCCATGAGGCAGGAGAGCTGTGCCCGCGAGCCCAAAATCGGAGGCATAAGCCAATAGCGCCCGATGCAGGAGGGGATCGTCGGGCAAGGCTCCTGAGGTCCGAATCCAGGTGTGTTTGATACCTGCAGCCGGCGTCGGTTGAAACGGGTCCATAGGATTAATTTCCCGCATTTCAATCGGCCGATCCCGGGTGAAGGCTTCCCGGGATTTTTCGGGAAGGAGATCCTTCGCGGCGCGGGCTCTGTCCTGTTCGCTGGCAATGCCATCGGGACCGGACACTTTGGGCATGACGATCTGATGTTCCAATCCCTTCTCGGGCGTTTGAAAGGAAGCGGACATACTGAAAATAGCTAAACCGTTTTGTTTGGCAACCACCCGTCGGGTCGAAAAGCTGCGTCCCGATCGAATCAAATCGACTTCGTAATAGAGCGTATCCGTACTATTCCCGGGTCTAATAAAATAACCATGGAGAGAATGCGCGCTGCGATCCTTTTCCACAGTTCGCCCAGCGGCGATCAAGGCCTGTCCCAGTACCTGGCCCCCAAAAAGATTGCGAAAACCCAAATCCTCACTGCGACCGAGATAGACGTTTTTTTCTATTTCTTTGAGATCGAGGAGACTTAGCAATTTTTCTAAACTTTCGGCCATGGGACCACCCTCCATTATTGGAACCATGGTCACAGATTCCGCCCATAAAGGAAAGTTGCTTTGCTTGGACGCTTGGATGCCTCAGTAGTTTTTTGCTATGCTGCGCAGACGATCGATATCCATTGAAGAGGCTTTTATGACTGAACCACTTGTCTTTGACGTGACAATGCAAAACTTCGGAAGCGATGTCGTTGAAAGGTCCAACGAAGTGCCGGTACTTGTTGATTTCTGGGCCGAATGGTGTGGGCCCTGTAAAACGCTTACTCCCATCCTGGAAAGACTGGTGCAATCCTACAAGGGACGCTTCGTCCTGGGTAAATGCAATAGCGAGGACAATCCGGAGATTGCCGCCCAGTTTCAAATCCGGAGTATTCCTGCCGTGAAGCTCATCGTCGGTGGCAAACTCGTCGCTGAATTTAATGGCGTTCAGCCCGAAGCCGACATCCGCCGCTTTATCGAACACTACTGCCCCGCCGCAGCTCAGGACCTATTCGCGGAGGCCAAACAATTGATTGAGGAAGGCCAGTTGGGTGATGCTCTGGCCGTTCTCGACCAGCACCTTCGAGAGGATCCGACCGATCTCGGGGCGCTTCCTCTTAAAGCCCAGCTCCTCATCCAATTGAAACGTTGGGACGAAGCAAGTGCCTTTGTTGCTACCGCAAGCTTTCCTGAAGCCGATTCCCTGCGTAAACAACTCAATATGTTCGAAGCCGCCCGAAGCTACGGCACTCTCGAGGAGTGTGAGCGTGCCGCTGCAGTGGCGACAGATCTTGAAGCGGGTTATCGGTTGGCGATGGTCTTGGCCCTGGATGGGCGTTTTCAGGACTCGCTTGAGCGGTTCCTGGTGGTCCTGCAAAAAGACAAAAATTTCGGCGAGGGCAAGGTGCGCAAAACCTTGCTTGGCATCTTTGAGCTGATCGGCATCCACCACCCCCTGAGCGACGAATACAGAAGGAGAATGGGACGGATTATTCTTTAAAGTTCTCTTGCATGGGTATTGCCTGTTCCTAAAAATATGGCCCGGCATCGCAATACTGAGCCCCATTTTCGGACAGACACTATTTAATAACCGCTCCCGGGAAACTGTAGGTGCTGTGACAACGATCACACTGAAAGAACCGAGGGCCATGGACAGGTGCCGTCACGGCCGCAGCATCCTTGTAGTGACAGGAGCGACAGTCGGTCGGCAAGCCTTGGTATACGCCTTGGTTGTGACAAGCTTTGCATTCCGTCACCCGATGGGCACCCTGCAGTGGGTATCGCGTGAGGTTGTGATCAAACTTAGTCTGATTCCAGAAATTCTGGAGATGACAATCGCCGCAGGCCGGCAGCTGCCCATTGTGATTATCCTCCTTGATATGGCAGACGCTACACTCCTGACTGCTACCCTTCAAGGTACGACCAACAGCGTGACAGGATTTGCAATCGGTCAGAAGATGCACACCGACGAGCTCCATTTCCTTATGAAAATCGCCTGCGGATTTCCAGCCCGTTTCGTTGTGACACTTCGAGCAGGTAGGGCCGTTGCCGCCGTTATGCGGATCTTTGTGACAAGTCGCGCAGTTTTTTGCCACGAGATCGGGAAAGTCATATTTGCCTTTAAAGTCTTTATTGCCCTGAGTATATTTCTCTTTGGTCGGCACATGGCATTCTGCGCACTTCACCTGCAGATGCTTTCCTTTAAGCTCAAAATCAGTGAGATCGTGATCAAAGGTCTTCTTGCCTGAAAAAGACTGCGTCGTGTGACAGGAGATACAAGGCTTGTTGGCAAATTTCGGTTCGAACATGCTCTTATGCTCGTTTGCATGGCAATTCTCACAATAGCCTTTTTCTTGGAACGGAAAGATAAATTTCTTGCCCGGTCGGGGAGGCTTTGTCGCAAGAATAATGTCCTTCGTCGGCTTATGGCATTCGACGCATTTACTGGCAAACTTCTCGTGGGCACCCGTAATTTTAAAGTCGGTTTTATCGTGATCAAAGTCAGCTAGCTTGTCAAACCCGGCCGGATTGTGACAGGCGGCGCAGGACCTTTTCAGATACTCCTCTTTAAACTGTTTCTTATGGACGCTGACGTGACAGTTCGCACAGAGGTTGGCATCGACAGTGCGATTGAATTTAAATTGATGCGCTGGCTTCTGGACCTTCAAATTGGGTATATTCTGTTTCGTTGGCACGTGACACTTCCAACAGTTCTCCACTGTCTTATGTTTGCCGAGCAAACGGAATGAAGTGGTATCGTGGTCAAAGGTCGGCCGTGGATCAAACTTGATTGTTGTATGACAAGCCGAACATGGTTTTTCCAGCGATGCATCCGAGAATTGATTTTTGTGGGGAGTCGCATGACAGTCGACACAGAAATTTTTGGCCTGACTGGGAAATTTGTATTTCTCCTGCCCATTTACAACATGACATAACTTACAGGGTAGTTTTTGATGCGCTCCGGTCAAGGGAAAACGCGTTTTTGAGTGGAAGGCCGGATTGGAAGCGATCTGCCCCTGCATGTTTTGCACATCCCAACCTTCCGTCGTATGACACTGCTGGCAAGGGACGTTTTTAAAGCGCTTGTGAAAGGACGCCGGGTGATGCGATTTGTGACAGGTCTCACAGGTCTTGGCCGGAATCGTCTTAAAGAAATAATTTCTGACCGTGTTGGGCTTGGTCTTCAGCGCATCGCCGCCCTTGGGTTTATGACAATCAAAGCAAGTGTTCTTGACGTGTTTACCGGTAATGGGGAAACGTGTTTGTGAACCATGATCAAATTTCAAATCGCCTTTCCATGAAAGATCGCTGTGGCAGGTCAAACAGTTTTGCAAGGAACCACTGATTTTATCAGCAACTTCACTACCATAGCCATGGAAATCGCCGTGGCAGCCACTGCAGGTTTTTTGAAGTCCCTTGAAGCTGAAATTTTCGAGGGCTTTGCCTTGATTTCCGGACTTATGGCAGTCCACGCATTGAATCTGCGCGTGCTTGCCCTGCAGCACAAAGCCTGTAACTTCATGCTTGAAGGGCGTTAGCTTCCATTCCGTTTGCGTGTGGCACTGGGTGCACTCCCCACCCCGAAACCTGGGACTGAAATTCGCTCCATGCTGATCCTTGTGACAGCTCAAACACTTTTGGGTTTTAAGGCCTGGCCACTGATAGCGGATATTATTTTTGCCTTCGGATACATGACATTTATTGCACTTAAGTTGAGCGTGATCGCCGACCAGCGCGTAACCGCTTTCCACTTTGTGGTCGAACTTTTCAACTTTCTTCCAGGATTCGGTCACATGGCAGGTGCTACATTCCTTGCCCTTAAATTTTCGCTCGAAAAAGTGAATGTCGTCTTTCTTGTGGCAGGCCAAACAGGAGCCGACTTTGCCCCAGAACTGGGGCTCTGTTTTGCGGCTCATCTTATCTTTGCGGACTTCCGTGTGACACTTCGTGCATTCCTGCTTGGCGTGCTGCCCATCTAATTTGAAACCTGTGCGTTCGTGATCAAACTTTGAAAATTCGAAAAAGCTGATGTTGGCCGTTCGGCCTTTGTGCTCTTTATGACAATCAATACAATTTTTACCGTCCATCAATCCATGGAAGTGGACTTTGGCGGCGATATTCTCCCCAATTTTCTTGTGACACTCGATACAATTCTTGTTAGGAATCCCGCCGGCCGCCTCATGGCACTTTAAACAGTCCTTGTGCTCCATATTCTCATGGCCAATAGCCATCGGTCCTGGAGCCAGGAGCTTATTCAGAAGTCCTTCAAATTTGTCCTTCTCACCTTGCGCGAACGCACGGTCGCCGAGGCCGCTGTCCGTCGCGGTAAAGCCAAGCAGGAGCAGAATGACGATGGCAATCACCTTTCGCATTCAAATCTCCTCAAAAAGCGCTGGTTTGTTTCGAATCGGTGCTACCGATCCCACTCCAAAACGATAAGCTGCCATCATAAAGAACGCAGTCGCTGTAAGGCGATCATCCGCTTCGCGTTGATAGCCCAGCGATCCCCGCAAACGATCACTCAAAAAAATACCGCCATCGATGATGGTAATCTGCCTTGAATTCTTAAAACCATCTTCATCATAGGTCTCCTGACTTATAGTATGAATGATGGAGGCACTAAAAAAGGCGTTCCAATAGTCATATCCGGCACGGACAAAGTTGCCTTTGCTCAGATACTTTTTTTGGGTCCCAAATTGGGCGCGAAGCGAACCGGTCGCGAGTATGAACTTTGGCAGAATTATGCCCAAAGCTGTTTCGTTTGCGGCCTTGCCGTCTCGAGCCCGTTTGGAAAATCCGGCACTTAGATCGACGGAAAGGGCAGGAAACAAACGATATCTTAAGTCCGCGTTCACATTTTGCTCGGCGCTGGGTGCCAGGGTATCGAGAAGATCGCGCTGAATCAAATAGTCTTCAGTATTGGTCTCGGAAAGACTGAGATTCGTACGAATTTTAGGGTCGAAATAGGAATGACTGATACTACCGCGTCTCAGACTGGGTGCGGGCGCCAGGTCCTGCAGCAAAAAACTGCTGATGCGATTATTGGGGTTTAGATTCCAAAGACCCATATGAAAAAAGTAGCTGTGGCTGGTTTTGTCGGTAAGGTTATAGGTTGGGCCTATCGCAAGGGCGTTGTTTGTATAGACTGAGCGTTCGAAGCCGCTTTTTTTCTCGTAGGAAACATACACGCCGCCTTGGGTGTTGTTAACGTCGGGCGTCTTGTCAGGATTGATATAGTAAGGCGTGATTACGTCTTTGGGTGCCGCGCCACCAAAGAGGCCGAAGCGAAGGGTCCGGCTAAAACGGAAACCAGCTTCAGCCCCATCGTTATCGATTACGTTGGCTTCGGAAAGGGCGAAGCGCCCGACGGTAAAATAGAAGCGATTTGTTTCCCAGGGGCGTTTATAGGCCAGCTCTCTCACCTGCAATCGGTTGTAAGTAGCGAGAGAAAGATTGGTCCTATCGAGATTACCATAGGAATCAACCTTATCCCTGACATCGATGGCAAAGGCATCATCATGAGAACTGATATCATAAACTTCCATCTTTAACTGAGTGGAGTAGACGCTTTCATCATTGTTGATTTCACCATTCACTTCTTCTTTGAACTGAAGGCTCCGCGTATACGCCCCAAGACGGAACTGCCCCAGGACATCGACTGCCAGGGCACGGCTTGAAAAAAGAACGCAAATCATAGCGCAGTTGAGCTTGAGGCCAACCGAAATCATGGTGCTGAGATCTAAACTCTTATTTCCGATTAGGTAGACCAAAAGAGCAACCTGCCACTAGAAATTCGATGATCTCTATATGGTAGCAGATTTTGGTCAGATTGGGCGATTAAGTCGAATAGATTTTTGAAGAAATGTTAAGGGTAGACGGGCGTCCAACCGCTCGGGAATTGATGGCAATTCGCGCACTCGCCACGGGCGGGATGGACGGTTTTTTCAGTGACCCGATCATGACAGCCCAAACATTTTGGAGGAGGAGGAGTATGTGCAATGAGTTCAGGTTTGGGAACCTTAAAATCTGGAAAGGTATGGCAGGACACACAATCGGCGCCGAGTCCATGCTTTTCAATAACGAGATCAGCAGCGACCGGGCGACGTTCCGCATCATGGCAATCGGCGCAATTGCCTAGGAAATTCTCATGACCGATATTCGACGTTGGGTTTTTCAGACTTTCTTCGACAACTGTGGGCTTTTTCGTTCCGCAGCCGTTGAGTAGCCCAAACAAGAACATAAGATGAACTAACACCGACAAAAACGCGTATCTTCTGAAATTTATCATGAGGTTCTCCTGCTATATTCTTTCCAAAACCCTGATTCCGCGCCGCCAACTGAGTGGTTTTTATCAATGGATTCACCAGCGAGCGAAACTTACGAAGCAGCGGCGATAGGGATGGAATCGCTCGGTGCCATTCGATTCTTTAGCTTTGCCAGCTGGCAACTTTGAGTGGAAACGATTGTTTACCCAACCTTAACCGGTTCGCCATATTTCATTTCGATTTGTATACCGATGCTCTTTAAGAAGGCAAAGGGCAGGATCGCACCGGCAAAGACAAAGATAAAATCATTTTGCAGACGTTCCGATTTGCCGGCTTTTTTGATCATGATATAGTCTTTTTCGATTTGTTCGATCGTGGTATTGTACCAGATCTGAACCTGGCCTTTTTTCTCATAATCTCGGATGATGTCCTGGTTTTCCTGATTGCAACGGTCAAAACCGTCACCCCGGACCAAGAGAAATACTTTGTTTTTAAGGCTTGCCTTGCAAAGGTATTGAGCGGCTTCAACCCCTGCGTTGCCACCGCCGACCACCGCAATAAACTTGCTTTGGTATTCCTCGGGATCAAGAAGGTTATAGGTTACCTTGGTCCATTCCTCATTCGCCAGGCCGAGTTTACGAGGGGAGCCCCGCACTCCCATACCGAGTATAACCTTTTGGGTGGTCATGATGCCCTTAGAGGTTTCAACCTCGAAGATCTCGCCTTTCTTCTTAAGATTAATGAACCGGCATTCTTCTCTAATGTTGAGGCTCGCCTGCTTGCGCACATGATTCCAGAGCGAGAGGAGTTCTTCCTTGGAGACTTTATGCTTATTGAATTTGAATTGACCGACCATCGGCAGGTCAAGAGGCTGCGACATCACTACTTTTTGCTTGGGGAAATTGTAAATGGTCCCGCCGAATTTATTCTGCTCGATAACGATATATTTCTTTTTATCAGCTGCACAAGCGAGTCCGGCGGACAATCCAGCGGGACCCGCACCCACGACGATCACGTCGAAGTCGGTACTCATTCCCGGTCTCACATTCTTAACGGCATGCTCCGCACCAAGCTTGCCTTGTTTGACAGCATTTCGAATCAGACCCATGCCACCCAATTCACCCGTGATATAAAGCCCAGGGACGTTGGTTTGAAAATTACCGTCAATTTTAGGCAATTCCATGCCGCGCGTTTTCGTACCGAAGACGAGTTGGATAGCATCGAAGGGGCACGCGGACTGACACTGGCCGTGGCCCACGCAGGCTGCGGGTTCGATAAGATGGGCGCGGTGGTTCAGGAGCTTGATGATTTCACCTTCAGGGCAGGCGGCGACGCAGGCGCCGCATCCTCCACAGAGACTGGGATCAATCTCCGGATGAAGGCTAATAGGTTCGTTCATTTTTTTGGCAACGGCATCGTCCCATTGCTTTTTCGCTTCGACCGTATGAGTCGTGCGCTTGCGTGACCCCCACATTCCCAGGCCGACGAGAAAGAGTATTCCAAGAAGCCAGGTATATTGAGTGACGAGGTAATACAGCTTGTGCCACATGTTCCATATTCCGAAAAGTGTTGCCCTACGCTTCCTTATCGACAAAGTAGGGAATAAATTGAGGAGGTTCGCCCGATGGCCCTGACCTCCCCCCGGAAAAGAGCACCGGATCTTACTTAATGCATTATTAATTTATTGTATTTTTACCTGTAAGATTTAGACCTTGAATATCAGGGATGAAACGATATGGATTGCGGCCACGATATACATCCAAATTGCAAAAGGCGAATGAAAAGCTCGCCAATATCCAAAGAGGAGCTGGTAATAGTGCATGGATATAAGGCGCCGCCGGAGAAGGGCCCAGTTCTTTAGTTCCCGTCTCAAGCCGGTCGAGCCGCCCTGAAAAGGTAATTTAGGGAGAAACAAAAACATCTGAATCTCACCCCAGGTCGAGCGGCCAAGAAAGTTTAACAGGGAGCCGCCTTTCAGGTCATCACCGTGCAACCCACCGGCCATCTGAAAAGCACCAGCCTTCGCGGCTAGCATCGCCTGAGGGTGGATCCGACCTTTGTTAATTTTTTCAAAATCAGCAAATCTGACTTCAAGGTCGTCAATATTTTTCTTAAGAACGACTTTGCCTTGAAGGAGTTGCATATAGAGGTAGCGACCGACAATACCTGAGAGGAAGGAGACCATCATACTCCAGAATGAAATTGCCACCAGCCCTCCGACTTTAAAGTTACAGTGGAAGACAATCAGAGTGGGCCCTAACAAACCAAAGAAAATATGCCAGTCCATCCAGACTTGCAACTTGCCAAGTTTCTGGAGGGAAAGTGAGCGTTTCCGAATTATGTAAAGATTGGTCGCTGCCATGACACAGAATCCTAACCAACCCAGCGCGTAACTCAATGGTTTTCCTGCTTGGGGCGATAATTTTTTGCAAGCCTCCAAATGCCCGCAAAGCATCGAACTCAATACGCTTGGGGTCGATATTTTTTTGTTCAGAACGGTATATTCATAGGACATAAAGGCGACAATTACTAACCATAGGATCGTTAATCGACGAAGGTTCATTATGGGCTCGATATGTAATCTATAATAGGATTCTTTTCTTGGAATTTTACCACGAATGGAGTCTTCAATAAAGACTCTGACCTGCCGATAAGAGGAGATGCTGTTAGGGAAGGAATAAAAGATTATGAAAACCTACGCGATTGTTCTCTTTCTCCTGGGGGCCTGCTCGCATGCAAATCCTGCGATCCAAAATCATTCACAAGGGGATGCCCAACAATTAAGCAATACCCAGGGCGTAAGTCATGGGCAGGATCATTACAATGACAACAATGAATCATCTATGAGCAATACTCAGGATTGCCTGCCGAACTCGGACATCGAGAGTAATCCCAAAAAGCAAAAAAGTTTTGCTCTAGTGAGAACGCGCTGCAAAAGTGAAATAGAGAAACTCTGCCAAGGGATCGAATGCCCGCAGCTTATGAAACCAACGCAGGTGTGCCTGATGATGAATGATGGTGACATCAGTAAGGAGTGCAAAAGGGAAATCAATCGGCATATCAAGGAATACCAACCCTCAGTGAAAGCTCTTGACGAATGAAGCCTTCGCCCCCTTTTTTGCAGAAGTTCCAGGACCGAGCACCCGGTAATTCAAGCACCCCACCAGGCTAGCGCCCCCAAATCTCTAGACTTTATCAGGAAGGTCTGTGTATTCTCGCTCCTTATACTTTCTGACAATCGTACGCGGGAGGATAAACTGTGACCGAATTAAGTTCATTGATCGAACAGTTTAAGCATTTTTTCAAACCTCATCCTTGGCATGGAATAGCGGTATGGGCCAAAGCCCCCTATTTAAATGTCTTCATCGAGATCGTGCCAACTGACACGGTAAAATATGAACTCGACAAGGAGAGCGGCTATTTAAGTATTGATCGCCCGCAAAAGTTTTCGAACATAGTGCCCGCCCTTTATGGTTTCGTGCCGCAGACCTACTGTGGGACGACCACAGCCCAATTTGCATCTAAGGAGTCAGGTCTGGCTCAGCTTGAGGGTGATGGTGACCCGCTTGATATCTGCGTTCTGACGGAAAGAACCATTTCGCACGGTGATATCCTCCTTCAGGCCAAGCCTATTGGCGGACTACGCATGATTGATCAAGGGGAAGTGGATGATAAAATCATAGCTGTTTTGAAAGACGATTCGATCTTTGGAGACCTGGACGACATCAGTCAATGTCCGCCAAAGGTACTGAACAGGCTTAAGCACTACTTTTTAACCTACAAAGATATCCCTGGCTCAGGCGATGAACGCAAAATCACGATCGAGGCGGTCTACGGTGCCAAAGATGCACTTAAAGTGATTGAGCTATCGACAAATGATTATCGAAAGAAATTCCCCCAGTCGTTCCCTAACGCCAAGTGAAGACCGAGAGGCGGTGGATTGGTTTGGAATGCGCAGCTTGGCTTTTTTAGGTCTAGGCTCGTCGATTGGGGCCGTACAGCCCCCCCTGCGGGGTTCCCATATCCGTGGTTTGAGCTTATCTGTCAGCCGTCACCTCAGCTTTGAAGTAGCGAAGAATAAAGTTGAAGAAAGATTATATAACCTTTTTTTCGAAATATTTGTGCCCTTAGAACTGCTCTAAGTCGAAAGCCACAGCCCAACGGTGCCCTTTCTTTACAAAATCCTGTCAACTGTAGATTGCTTGGTGCGCACGGCGTTTCATTCGGAATCCGTGACTTGAGTCAGAGAATGAGGTTTTGAAGGCGTAGAGAACTTTCACCTAAAAGCTGCCGCGCCCTGCCGGACGCACACAAAAAAGACCCCCGTTCCGATGGAACTGGGGCCTCGCTTACCAATAATATACCTGGCGACCTAACGGACTCAGGGAGTCGGAGTTGGCGCCGGAACAGGAGTTGGATCAGGAAGTGGCACAGGGGCAGGAACCGGCTCCGGCATAGGAGAAGCCGGCACTGGAACGGTCGGAGTCTCATTCGTTACAGGTCCTGTAGAACCCGCCCCAGCCGCTGGAGGCGCCGTGGGTTGGGCAGCAGGTGCTGGCTCCCCTGCAGGCGGTCTTGGTGGTTGAGCCAGTATTTGAGAAATAGTGGCAACATTCAATCCAAGGTCCATAAAATTGATGGCAATATTAAGGTAGTCCACCCGTTGGTTTATGGTGCCGATCATCTCCTGCTGAACGGTCAAACTTGATTTCAAAATACGAAGATTATTTTTATCGACGCTAGTCAACGCACTTGGGTCTTTAGCTTCTATTTCAGCAATCGACAGAGTTATGTATTCCAATCGTTCGCTGGCATCGGCAAGGTTGTCATTTTTCTCAGAAACGGCATAACCTCCCGCAACATTTATTATCACTGGTACGAGTCCCGGATTAGCAGCATATTTTGGCCAATTCTTTGTACCAAAAGTCACACGTTGACCGGCAAGAGTAAACGTGAAGGGCAGACCAAGCATTTCCAGCTGACTAAAAATATTTCCAGTGGTCGACGAAAGCACCTGAAAACAAGCCTGATTGGCAGCTGGCGTCAAGTTAATCGCATCAAATGCCGCCTGATCACCTTTAACCAATGCCTCAAGACCTACAAAACTCTTCTTACAGATCGAATCGATCGCCGGTACCCCTGTTGTGATCGCACCATGGCCATCACCTTCTCCACTTGTAGCGGGAGGAGACGCAGGAGTCTCAACAGCCGGCACATTCGCGAGTGGCGGCTCGGCAGCTATTGGGGCGGGTGCAGGGGTCGCAGGCGCTGAAGAGGGGGCGGGTGATCCGGGAGGTGCTACAACCGGAGGCACCGGTGGGGTAACTTCATCCGCTACCACTTCGGGTCTGGCATTGGCAATATTTGCTTGAATATTGGTCGCGACCGTATGGTTTGCTTGAATCTTTTCAACAGCCTTATCGCGATCTGTCTTGGTTTGACGAGTTGTTCCGCAGGCGGTGCTCAAGGTGAGCAGCAGGACTGGGACGTAAAGCCTATGTGATTTCATAGTATCTCTCATTTTCATGCTTTGGATTAACGAAACGGAGGGCATCTTTGCCCTCCAGACTCTAAATCATTCTAGCGAGTAAAGATCAGATTGCGAAGAAGTTCGAGTTTGTCGTTGAGCAGCGTCACATAAGGCTCATCCTGCTTTAACTTTTCGAATTCTTCGACGCGCGCCGCAGCAACCAAACTTGCGAGATCAGAGTTGCCGTTTGGCTCACTCGCATATTTTGCAGCTGCATTCTTAGCGACATTATTTTCAAGGGACGACAAATGATCGTACGAATAATCCAAACCAACGAAGCTGCTTCCGATTGTTTCGTTGGCCTTGAAAATCGCAGTTAAAGTTGCTTCGGGATCTTCTTTAGGACTAGGAGCCTTAGGCAATCCCACTTCATTTAAGATTTCCTCCAGCGTCTGCGAGTTCGTGAACTTTTTATCGGTTTTAATGTAATCGATATAGGAACGGGCTTGACCAAGGAACTGAGCCTCAAACTTCGTTAGCTCCTCTGCGGCACCGACGCGAGGCGCTTCGCAGTAAGTCGGAACCGAGAAAGGGGCATCGGGCAAAGACTGGTTGTTCAGTGAAGAGTAGTACGATTTATTCAGCTGATACTCTTTAACAAGAGTGTTCAACACACAAATCCGAACCTGATACATCACATCGTTTAAGCTGTGGTAGTGATCCGACATCTTAACGGGGGCCAAAAGATATCCAGAAAGAAGATTATAAACTTTCTTATCGAAAGCTTTCAGTTCGATCGGTAGACGTTCCTGCGTTGCTGTCATAGTTTTTTTCTGAACGATCGCTTTCAATGTATTATCAGTCGCGTTGAACGCCCTGATCAATTCAACCGCCTCCGCTCCATTTGTAAAGTAAGCGGTGCCGTTTGAACTTACCAGATATTCAGCATAGCGAGACGGTCCACCGAATCCAATAAAGTTATCAATGGGCAGCGAAGAAATTAAAGTCGACTTCGTTTTAGTGTCGTTAACTCCCCGCGGAGAATTGATACCAACACGGTAAGCGGTCCAGGCGTTTTGCAGCATTGCTTTTTCTTCCTGGAAGAAAGGCAATGAGCGGTTGAGAGAAGTCTGAGAAACCGTTACCGATTTATTCTCAAGCTTCCTCAACTTTTTATCGGCATAGGATGCGAGCGTCGCAACACTGACACCATTAACGAGGCGATCTTTTAATTTTTTGATGTAACGGGTGCGGAAAGACTCGCCATCGAAAAGACTTGGAAAAAAATTCTCATTTGCGGCAACTTCCATACCAGCACTAATAGTAAAGGCATCATTTGTATAGTTACCCAAAACAAACTCACCGAAGTCAGTCCGAGCGGCCAGATAACCTAAGGCTATCGTACGAATGCCAGACATGCCGGTTCGAACGTTGTTACGGATTGCCAAAACTTCCGGGTTCGCTGAGAAAGGAATACTGTTAAAGGGATTACCAACAGTAACAACTTTATCTACGGACGTGCTTCCGACCGAGGCCTGTGCAACCTTCTTATTAAAATATTGACCCATTTCTTCACATTGGGCCGTATCGATACGATTGAGGTAAAAGTTTTTGGAACGGACAGTCGCCAAAGGCTCGGCATCGAGATATTCATACCCGTTGCCTGTATTGTGGAGGGCCACACAATAATTTGAATCGCTAAAGACCAATTCCAGCATGAAATCTTTAATTATCTCGGATGCCACCTTATATTGAGCCAAATCCCTTACTGATTCCGGGAGTTGAGCCAATTTCTTTTCGAGTTCATCGGCCGGCATCGTCGGATTGGTTCTTAGTTCAGCGACGATCGCGTTGGCTTGATCAAAAGCATCCTGATGCAAAACATTGATTTCCATTTGCTGCTCGGAAATCGTATCGAAATAAGGATCATCGAGAAGTTGAACGACCGCCTCATCGCCTTTTTTCGACTTGGAAGCGAGGTAAAGTTGGAAGCGGTACATATCATATATATTGCGGATGGCACCTAAGGAGCGTTGGATGGCCCGACTCGCCAGGCCACCGGTGGACGCAACATTTTCCATATCGAAACGATTGCCGCTGGTGATAATGCTCGTAACAAGGTTGTCGATAGAGGAACGAACTTTTGTAACTGGATCAGCGCCCTGGTCCCAGCGTTCACAAAATGGAGTCGCTTTGCCAATTTGTGCCGTTCCACCTGCGATATCACCATCAGTACAGTAGGCGTATTTCCGAGGTGATACTTTGTTGCCCAATTCAGACTCTGCAACTCTTTGCTCAAGAGGACGGAGGTCGCCTTTCTTTTTAGCAGAGATGTCAACCATTGAGTGCTCACCGGTTGAGTTGTCTACAACTTCTACCGCATCATAGTAGCCATAACGAATCGCAGCGATATCGTAAGGTGCCGGGCGATTGCCGCGGTCGGCATCACCGTGCGAGTAGTCCATGACTGAGGCCATTCGCGATTCAGGAACGCCATTTGCGTCACGAGCAAAGTTATCCTTGTCGGCTGAACCTTGAAAGTTATGACGAAGACCAAAGTTGTGACCAAATTCATGGGCGAGCGTCGCGATCAGCGTGGGCTTCATAAGCTTCTGAGCACAGTTCAAAAGAACTTCTCTCTCTGAATCCAAACGATAGATTTTTTCGCCCGAAGCCACGCGGTCTTGGAGATCTTTCACGTAGTCTGCAAATTCTGTACCCGTCCTACCGCAGACATCTTCGATTTCCTTGAAAGTCAAAGAAGTGGCTGCGAGCATTTCACAGGTCTGTCCCGTTTTTGCATCAGCATCACGAGCACTTTTCATGGACTTCATGAATTCGTCTTCGGTAGACGCGCCTGAGTCCAGGCGCTTGCGGGCCGTAATGTAATTCTTAATCATGGAGTTATTATGCGAGATAACGCTTAGATCATCGAACGGCTTTTGCTTTTTAGTCGCCGCAGTCATCTGTTGGGTGCGTTCGGCAAGACTTGTCTTACCAAGCTTACTGAAATCGATAACCGGCACATCTTCCGAAGCTAAGCCTGGTAGAGCTGAGAACATTTCGCCAGAATCATTCTCTGCGGCGGCCGGCCCTGAGTTTGAACCTGAGAAGTCATAGCCCGCATTCGATTGAACGGCCAGGATCTGGTTTGGAACCGTGATCCCATCGACATCAAGTGCGGAATAAGAGCCTAATCGGTAACGGATGTAGTTTACAAGATTGCCAACGATGCTCTCTCGGTAGTTTCGTAGATAGATATGGTTAGTCGAGGAATAAACTTCACCATTCCTGTTGTCCGATACGCTTGGGCCATAACCAAGAAGACCGGATTCAACTTCGTAGCCATAGAAGGAAACTTTATGGTACCGGGCATCGCCGTTCTTAACTGGCTTTGAAAGATCAAGAACAACTTTAATGGGGTCTTTCTCAAATTTTGTTCCCTTAGCCGCCTCGGCGAAGCCCCAGTTCCAACCGTTGATCGCTTCTTGAATCGCTTCAAGGAAGATAGGATCAGTCGGAGTGTTTTCGGTTACATGAAAAGTCACCGTCCGGTCAGGAGGAAGCATACGGTTTTGAATCAAGGATTTTGAAATCGTCGATTCACTGGCGTTCAGCTGGCCTGAATAGAGTTCCTTCCGCGACGCAAAGAATCCAAACTTGCGCATATCTTCGCGGGGATAAACTTTGCCTTCAACAAATTCATTCTTTTTGGCGAAAGAATAGTGCAATGAAATTTTGGTCAGAGAGTCATAGATGATGAAGGAGAAATAATCATCCCCCACTTCAAGACGCTTGATCTTGATGTTGTTGGTACTGGCCGCATCGATGTTCAACACGCGATCAAGTTGCAGCAAAGCATAGTCGCGATCTTTCCAGAATTTCGCGCCATTCTCAATCTTATCGAAAGCCTGCTCTTCGAGGTAAGCTTTCTCGCCGGTCTTAACCAGTCGATAGTCCATCCATTGAACGGGGATCTCAAAGACTACGTTCAATTTTTCAGCGTCCTGCCCCTCGGCTTCTTCAGCTATGTTCAAATCAACGGCAAGGACCGAATTATTAGTCTTGGCAAAACGAATTTTCCCTGAACCAAGCTGGTTGCCGAGTTCAAGTCCGCTTTTTTTGTCGAGAGCGATAGGCTTGTCAACCACCGTCAATTCGTAGAACCACTGATTGTTTTCATCGAAGAACTTCGAAGGCAGCATGTCGAGTTTCATTTTAGATTCGAAATAGGCGGGAGTATTGACTTTGACAAGAAAGTGAGTCGCTTCAGACAGGAATTTCTTCTCGATAGTTTTGATAATATTGGTAGATTTACCGCGATCGTCTTTCGATCGTTCGACGGTGACCTTGGTCAGAGGAAGACCAAAGAGTGGAACCCGATAGAGGCCGTTACCGATTTCTTCTGCATAGGTAATAACGTTGGAAGGAATTTCTTCTTTCTTGGCCAACTCGAAAAACACGAGTTTCTCTTCGGTAAAGTCGACCTGAACTTTATATTCCGAATCTTCCTTGCCGTAGAAATCAAAGTTGTTCATGCTCGCTGAACTAAAATCACCGAGGTCTGTTTCCATCGTGAATTCAACGGAATTAAAACTGCGAATGATACCACTGCCTGGTGCGACGACCAGTTCATCGGCGCGGGTTGTGACTCCCGGCGTGCGTTTCTTGCCGGTTTTAAGGGTATAAGTTGCCCCCTTAAAATCGCCAATCGCGTACACATACTCTCCGTCCCCTTGAGCGAATCGTGACTTTCTTTTCTTCTCGCAACCTGTGGCAAAAGCCATAAGTACGAGCAGAATGGTCAACATACGTTTACCCAGCCTGCGTTGCATATCATCTCCCTTAAACATTGGTAAGCCAAACATTATGAATATATCCAATCATAACCGAGTGCCGTGGGCACCGGATAATAGGTTTAGAAGGAATAACTTGCGCCGATAAAGACCTGGCTGCGGCGCTTGTCGTAGAGCTGCACGTTGTTGCGTGCCCCGAGGTAATCAAAGGTCGCTCCGTCGTTCGTGTGGCCAACGTTGACTGACCAGATACCGTCGATATCGTATTTGATGGTTTCAACCGCAAGAAAGCTGTCGTTTTCCTGACTGCCATCGAAATCCCAAGAGCTTACGTCCGTGAAATTCGCTGCCCCTGTTATCCTTTTCCAAGTATAGGAAATACCATAACTCTGGCTAAACGAATACTTCGTGAGAATGGCTCCACCGTTAGCGAATTGATATTCGTAGAGATAGCGTTCGTAGGTGACACCGCCGGACAAGGCCAAACCAGTTAGAATACCCTCAAAGGCATACCTCAAAGTTCCAGAAGCACCAAGGGTCCCTTTGGAATTCGAATATTTATAAAGGTCTTTGCTGACCGGAGCACCGTAGGAAAGATCCAAGCCGAGGCCAAAGGCTTCAGTAAATTTGATCGAATGGGAAGCCGACATAGTAAGATCGGTCAGAGTTGACCTTTCTTCGTTGTTCAGATCTTTATTGGCCTTTACAGAAAGACCGAAAGTAACAAGGTTCTTCATCTCATATTCGAGATTGATTCCAGGGCTTAGAAGAATCTGATACGTGGCATCGGAACTGTTCGTTGTTGAAGATCGAAGACTGAGGCCGGCAACTCCTCGAAAAGGCGCAAGCTCTTTTACTGCGGCGGGCTCTTCAGCATACAAAGGTGAGCCTATAGCAAACAAAGCGATCGCTCCTAAAGTAGAACTTGCCTTGTGCGTACGAGCGCTGAAAGAGTCGAAACATCGAAGAATCATCTTGTAACTTCACCTTTCCGAGGATAACCCTAAGCCTAGTATGCCTGGATTGACTGAGCTTTCTTAGGTTTGACCCAAATCTCATTTGAGATTAGCCCAAATGACACTGTAATATAGCTAAATGAATAGTTAGTAAAGTTTTAAATTGGACAACTGGCCATTTTTCCTAGGCAGGGTGAGGACGCTATTCAGTCATGGCAAGAAATTTTATTGAATTTCAATAACTTATACATTCCTTGCCTGGCCTCTGGAAGATTTCGTGGAAACGAAAAAAAGAAAGCAATCGGGCGGATTGCTCTCTAAAAATTAACAGAAATTTTTCGTATTAAATATTAGCCGAGGCAGCCTCTATAACTTTCTTTTTATAGACAATGATGCGAAACCCACCGGGTCCCTGATTGAGAAGTTCGGCCTTTTCATATCCCGACCCAGGCAGGGCTTGCTTAACCTTTTCGAGCAATGGCGCCTCCTGCAAACGGCCCACATCGAACCCCAATTGCGAGTAGTCGATAACAAAGAATCGATCGATCCTACCACTCTTAACAATCACGCTCCCCGAAGGCTCCCCGGCAAAGCCCTCTCTCGCCATAGTCGTTGGCATCTGCTCCCGGCGCATATCGGGGTAGTCTCGATAACATTGCAATGCGATGCTGGAGGGGGCTGCGTAATTACTAAATCCAACTAAGGTATTGACTTCCGTTTCAGAGCTTTCGCGGCAGATAGCTGAAAAGGCGGCCGTTGCCTGCTCCGACTGTGTGTAGAAAATCAGCGCCTTCTGAAGATGATCCCGAGCCGGTGGAAAGAGCACAAGCAGGGTGGCGGTTAAAACGGGGGACAACCAGAGGCAGATGCTATCGAAACGCGAACCCACTTTTCGGCTGAACCTTTCCCAGAGGTGAACAATACCTAGCCCAGTCACGATATAGAGCATGGGTACTGATGTCATCAGATAGCGCAGTTGATAGTTCGGATGCAGAATGGTGAGCGATAGGTTGAAAGTGGTAAGACCGACAAGGAAGCGAGTGACCCGGGGCAGGTGCCTCCACAGCAGCAACATGATAAGGAGAGTCCCGACGGCTAAGATACCGAGAGCAGGATGAGCCGCGTACTGATTGATGAGGGCACCGGGGTAAAAGGTAAGCGTCTCGGTGGAGAAAAACGAATGCTGCCGGGTACTTTCGCTAAACATAAAGATAAAGAAGATAGAAAAGAATACAGGATAACTCAACCAAACGAGAGCTGGCAGAATATCAAATCGAAGGAGCGATCGCAGGGGTTCAGGAGCCGACCAGATGCTTTTGCCGTAGGATAAGAACTGAACCTTGTTTACGAGCCTATTACGAGCAATGATGATCCCGAGAAGCAAATAAGTGGGGTTGCCCAAGGCTCTCATGATCAGAATCCTGTGACCCGCAAGCTCCAGGTTTACCCCTACTTTGTGGACGTAGATAAGAAAGGCGGTATAGAAGAGGACAAAGAACGTAAACCCTCCACACCAGTTGACATCGTGTACAAAGCCTTTAAAACCGCTTAACAGCAGCTTACGAAAATCACGTTGATACATAAATTCACAGAATACGATGGGCAGCATAACGATCACTGCATAATTGAATTTGCAAAAAAATAAAACGATTCCACTGACACAGGTCAATCGCCAGTCTGAAACTTTTTGCTTCTGCAAAAATCGCAGGTAGAAAAATAATGTTACCATGCAAAAAAAGATGCCTGGAACCTCAAGCATTTCCTGAAGGCAATACTCCTGAAAATGCGGGCTGGTAGCGAGGAGGGAGGCAGCCAATGCACCGACTAACAATCCGAACCGCTCATGAGATACCCAACCAACCAGAAAAACCATAAGTGCCGACGGTATCGCCATCCATGCCGTCCAGTTTCTGGCCGTGATAAAACCTTCACCGAATAGGAGCTGAAAGGGGGCTTGCAAAAGGGGAATTGCTGGAGGCCACATCCCGCTGTTGTGCAACTGAACCATAAACTCTTTCAAACTGAAATGGCGAAAAGCGCGCGCAAAATGGATGCCATCGAGCGCATGGGCAGCTGGATCCCACAACGGAGGACGCGTGGTCCATCCTTCAAGTCCCATGAGCATGAGAGCCAAGCGGCTTAAGAAATAGATCAAAATGACAGCAGTGACGAGCCCGAGGGCCTTGGAAAGCCTGGTCATAGAGAGTTATCCTTTAGTTATGGACCATCACAAAGTGGTCCATAATAAGGATGCAGGATAAAGATGTCAATCAAAGGCCCCGTCCCCTTGGAAGGGCCGGGCAAAGCAGGGGAGAAGGACGAGGAAGGATAAAGACTAAGGAACGAAAGCAAAACTCTCCTGGCCTAAGTCCAAATCCTGAGCCAGCCTCTGGCGCCAAGAGTAGGATGTCGACACTGACCGTAAAGCGCGAGTCGAGCTTTAACGAATCGGTCCTGTTTTAATTGCTTTGCGAATAAAGTCATTCACGACTTCAAAAAGAGAGGCTGTCTTTTCCTTAGGAAGGTCAGCCAACGCGATTCGATTCGGGAATCCAATAACATTTTGAAGCATTCCGTACCGCCGGAAAATTCTCAGCAGGGAACTGGAACAGCGGATATTCCTATCGTAGTAAATCACAATGCTGCCCGTGAGCTCACTACTGAGCACATGCCGAACACCATGCAGATGATTAAGTTCTGAAAGAAGTTCATGAGGAATAGCTGATTTCAAGGTGTTGAGACGTACACGAATTCTTCCGGGAGATTGGTAGATTCGACAACTCACTCTTTGTGCCCTCTGGTTTTTATAAATTATAGACCAGATTTTCAAGTGCGCGCGAGCATATTCGTCAAATTTCTCTGGCTTTTCTTCCTAGGGAAACAGGGAACATTTTTCACGAAAAAGAAGTTCTATTTGCTCTCGCCTTCCTCTAAAGTTCAAACTCTTCAGAATGGGGTCAAAAAAGGAGGAATGAGCTTCAATCTAAGGAGCTGAAAGTGGGTCGGGCCTGGGCAATTAAAGAGACCTTTCAAAATCTATGGAGCTACACTTATCAGAAATCGGCGGAGAAATTCTTTGATAAATGGTGCTGGGGGGCGCGCCCCTCTCGTCTCGATCCTATAATAAAAGTAGCAAAATTGCTTAAAAGGCATCTGGAGAATATCCTTAACTATCCTGGACATCGCTTCACCCGTGCTAGCGCCGAAGACTTCCACCCAAAAATGCAGGCTATCAAGGCAGCCGCAAGAGGATTTAGAACTTCTCAAACTACAAGGCGGCCATCCGCTTTCATTGTGGCCAACCTCATCTTCTCTCCCCCTAAAGTCGAAAGATCCAAAAAGGAAAAGAAAACTTAACCAAAGCATTCCATCGCCATGTTTTCCTAAACTGCTGGACGCAAAGTATTGAAAGCGAGAGGATTTGATCTCATGCCAACCGGTTGAACACAGATGCAGAAAATTTCACCCCACATCCAAGCCAATTCACTAAAAATGCGCCGTTAATTTTGAGGCTTCGAAAGCTATTTGATTGGCGAAAGAGTTAGGGGATCACAAGAGAGAAAGGATGACGGTTCAGTAAAATCCAAGCTCTGCTGGTAGGCAGGACCCGTACGTTCTGTAGCCTTTTATAAGATTTCATGGCAGTCAAGGTATGCATTCTAACATAGGCTTATTTATGACGAATTTATCACAAAGTATGAATGGGTTGCGATATAATGGTAGGTCTAAATAATACAGCAATTTGACGTCTTAGTGGAACAGACTAATGCTTTAATGACCTTTTGAGCGAATTTTCTTTCGATTTTTCTCGTTTGCAAAGTAAACAACCAGGTCTTTAGGACTTGGAAATATGGGCTACGTGAGAAAAAAAAGGAAGGGGACGATCCTTACTTTTTTTTCATGATTGAAGTGCCGACGAATCATAAGAAAAGTCCGTATTCTGACTGAATCGAGGAGGATTGAATGAGTAGGACGAAGAACTATACACTTCTAGTCATTGATGATGAGTTGCAGGTTCATCGCTTTACCCAGGGCACATTGAGCACCCAAGGCTACGATGTTCATTCGGCTGAAACCGGACGACAGGGCATTGAGATGAGCAGCAGGCTCAACCCAGACGCCATTATTTTGGACCTCGGCCTTCCTGATATGGATGGACTGGAGGTTCTCAGCAGCCTTAAAGCCTGGTATCAAGGCCCTATTATAGTCTTGTCGGTTCGAGATGACGAAGACTCTATCGTCTGCGCGCTTGATTCAGGGGCCCATGATTATATCCGTAAGCCCTTTCATGTGGGCGAGCTTCTGGCGCGTTTAAGATTGGCTTTACGCAACAATCAAGCGAACCAGACAAGCCCCATCTATACGTCTGGGGATTTAAGCGTCGATCTTTCTTCCCGTCGGGTCGCTCTAGGTGACCGGGAAATCAAGCTGACTGTAACCGAATTTGAACTTCTAAAAGTCTTGATACGGCACCGAGGCAAAGTCCTGACCCACAACCAGATCCTTACTGAAGTATGGGGTCCAAAGTCGGTCGAACATATACAATACCTCCGGGTCTATGTCGGACATCTGCGCCAGAAGCTGGAAGCCGATATCAACAAGCCCCGCCTTATCCTGACTGAGCCCGGAGTGGGCTATCGACTGCAAAATCTTGACCTATTAAAAGAAGTCGTCCCTATTGAACCGGCCGGGTCCAATCAGTATATGGCTGTCGTTAACCAAGTAAAGATGGAATAAGCAGGGAGAGCTTGCACTCAGTTAAATCCATAAACATAAGCCCTAGGCACTCTATCTTTCGTTACCACGATCCAATAGATATGGTCAGATAACGAGGGGATGACTAAGGAGAATACCCAATTCTTTTTGACGTCCTCTCCTCTTTCCGGTGCAAATCCCCTTCCCTCTCTACCCTCCTCCAAAAGGACCAGTTGAGTTGTTTCACGATTGAAATGATCTCTCAAAACGGTACGCGCCAAGTCCCATTGCTGATCCGGATCGCTGACGTTCCCGTGTTCCGCTGGACCATCCATGCTCGCCAGAGCGACTTCCCGCGCATTATTTAAGGGACTTTCAATTTCATCGCTTATAACAAGGACCTGGTTTAACGCAATCCGCAAAGGTTTCGCAATCTCTGAAGGTGGAGCTTCCCCAAGATCCATTGTTACTCTATTAGCCGCAAGCTTCGTCATTTTTACTCTCTGAGCTAGGGGTGACCTCACTGCAGCCAGGGCAAGAGGCCCAGTAGAGAAGCCAAGGCCCAGGACCAAGCCGGAAAACCAAACTATTAAATACGGCCTCAATGTGTTCATTTTGTTGTTTCCTCCCTTCCCCTCACTTTTACGTTCTAGGCCTCACGAAAAGCCAGAGACATATTTGGGAAAACTGAGCTCTCGATGGAAAGAGCCCATGATAAGCCTGGGATAGAGGATTTTGGGCCGGAAAAAATTCGTTCTCTGAATGAGGTGGGTATAGGAAACGGCAAAGACCTGATGGGGCGTTGCCAGTAAGGGCCGGGTATCTTCAATAGTGGAGGGATTACCCTTGAACCCGGTCGCCATCAAACAGCTAACTGCAGGCTAAATTCCTCATCGTTCTGAAACAGCGGCAATCTTGCTACAAAGGTCGTTGCAACTGCTTCGGTATCCAGACTGAGGCTTCCTCCGAAGGTTTCAAAGATTCCGAATGCCATACTTAGACCCAAGCTATGCGAGCCCAGGGCCTCACGAATGCGCGAGTGAAAGACTTTGGCCTTGATGCCCGTAGGAATCCCGGCTCCGCTATTACTGACTGCAAACTCTACCCAGGATGCGCCCTCAGACTCGACCCGCTTAAGCCGCACGGTAATGCGCCGCACGTCGGCAGTTTCCGTTGCTTCCAAAGCATTGTAGAGTAGGCCTAAAAACCCTTGGGCAAGAAAGCTGACCTGCCCTTGAAAGCAGAGATCCTCCTCAAAAGTTTCAATCTCGAGATCCACACCATTTCGCGTAATTTTTCCGCGACATATGTGCAGACATTCTCTTAGAAGCTCTCCCGCATTGACAAGTTTTCCCTCTTCGCTATCGCCATGGTGCCGGGAAAAACTCATGACCTCCTGAACCTTGACTGCAAGCTGAGAGGCGTGCTCTGCGAATACCCTGATGCGCTGGAGTCGAAACTTGGGCGATCTTGTTTCATTCATGATCTGCATACAGCCATTCTCGATCTCCTTTAAGTAGGAGGTGATGCTGTTGGCGATATCCTTGGACATTTCCTCCAGTGCCTTGATTTTGAGCCCATCCCTAATCTCATCCTGACGATGAATGTTCGCTTCCTGCTGAAGCTGGGCCTGCAGGGTATTGCAGTCGGTCTGCAGCATGCGAATGGCTTGATTTTGCTTTAAAACCCGCATTTCCGAGGTGTAGATCTCTTTCTTTAATTGAGCGAATTTGTGAGTGTTGAGTCGGGTCATCGATGATACCGATGAGGCCGCAATCGTTCCCATCATGATAAATTCGAGCAGGGCAAAAATCGGGTAGGCCTCAGTCGAGAGCAGCTTTAGCTCGGGCAGCCAAACTAAGGTAAAGCCCATGCAAATTACGATCACAAGCTGGTAAAACAGGGTCTTATTGCTTTCAGCGATAAACTGTTTGATACCGAGGATGAGCGCTGCGAGCACCACGATGATTTCGTAGATAAGCAAAAAAGCTTCGACCGGAAAAAAGAAGTTCAATAGTGAAGCCGATAAAACCCCACCAAGCAGGCCCGAGAAAATGCTGCCAATCTTTTGTTTGGACTCGGTGCTCTTCAATCGACTAAAAATTCCGACAGCGCTTAGCACCAATTGAATCCGTAAGAGGATAAGAAAATAATGCGCGACGTTTTCAGTGCGAGCCCTTATAAGGTCGGCATGGATAGCGATGCTAAGATTCACTCCCGCCAATAGAACGAAAAGAAAATGATTCCAGCGCAACGTTCGCTTTAGAATAAGCTTGTTCCAGAGGAGGAACGAGCCCACGAGCAGGACCATGCCCAAATCCAGCCCATAACATACCCATTTGAAAAAGGGCGAATCAAAACCCCAAAACTGGAGCATAGTCATGAACGCGGACGACGGATTCACAATGGATATGGGCGTTATCTCGACCATCGCCTGGGCGCTCGGAACGCCATGAACCATGAAATAGTAAAGGCCGAGTGCCCAGATCAGTGAATTTTTCATACGCTACCCCCCAGCTTTTAACTTCGGCGCGTTAGGTTATTTCCCTGAGTAAAAAAAAACCTTCGCCCTTGTCGCTTTCGCAAGGATAAAGGTTTTCTTGAGCCTATTGGTGCATTTATCGATGGAGCGAAAAACCGGGAGCAACGCTATATTTTTGATTTTCCCAAGCTCTGGAAGTTTTCCCGGGGTTAAAGTAAAATTAAGTTTTTAAGGATAGGACCGGAATATCCAGGTAAGGGCGAAATGGGGTTTACGATGCAATGGGCCCTCTTGGTGGAAAATAGAAACGGAGAAGAAAAAATCTATCAGGACGAGGAATCTCTCCCCGGCCCCGATCGACAGACAGCAACTTAAGGAAATTAAGGCAGCGGCAGCACACACGCGCCGGCGAAGACCCTCTTGAATAGCAGAGAAAAAGCTTTATTTCGACGCTAGCTCGATCACACCGCATGCAATGCGCTTGCCGGCGTCACCAGTCGGTTGGGTTTTCAGATCATCCGCTTTTTCATGGAGGATAACAGCTTTACCAGCAAGATCGGCCCACGCATTAAAGCCTTTGGGATCTTTCACGATGATATTAAGGACGCCCGACCCGTCTTTTTTGATTTCAATGTTACCCAGGTCGCCCGCATGACGATCATCGGCAGTGGGGCCTGCATGCACGGCAGCTCCTGGATTAAAATGACCGCCTGCTGAAGCTGCATCGGTGGCCGAGCAATCGCCTTTTTCATGAATATGAAAACCATGGCTGCCAGGAGCCACACCACTTAGATTCGCAATGATTTTTATGCCATCCCTGTGTTTGGTAAAGGTCACGGTTCCTGTCGCTTTCGAGCCACTCTTAGACTCGAGCTTGGCCTTGGCAAACTGCCGGCCGTGCTTTAGCTCTACCGCGGGCGCACCCGTTTTTGCGGCTGCAGGGTCGCCCTGGGGAGCAGTCTTCTCAACGGTTGAGGCGGCCGCCGCCGTGGGTGTCGTGGGCGTGACACGACCCGCTGTCACTACGGGATCAGTCTGAGCGAGACCTAAACTAGAAGGCAGAGCTAGCGCTATCATGAGACTCAAAAAAGTTTTCATCGGAAATCCCTCCAACTGAATCGATAAAGCACCTTTTATATACCTGAATTAACGGTCGAGGGAAAAGATTATTATCCAGCGTCTAAAGGTGGTTAGCAGACTGGGATACCGAAACAAAAAATGGAAGCTTAAGCGGGCTCAAGATTCCATCGACTTCGTTGCGCGAGACTTCTTTGGAGGCCTGGATTCCATCCAGTCCGAGGAAGGTCAATTAATTAGCCTGAACGGCTTTCGGCGTTGCTTCGAAAGTCTGGGGAGACTTAGACTCCGTTTTGTCTTTGTCGGCCTGCGAGGTTTTTATTTCCCGGGCAGGCTCGGCAGCGGCGGCCGGTGCTTCGGCCGTTAGAGCTGCTGGTTTACCGGCAAAAAGGTCTTTAGCTTCCACCCATAGCGCCTGATCAGCCTGCGTCATACAAGATGTAAAGACTAAACCTGCGATAAGAGCGAGTGTTAGGCGTATCATGGCGGAGCTCCTCTGTAATTTATGGATACCTTATCGAAGCATGGACTATGCCAAATCTTAACAATTAACAATGTCACGAGCATACGGTGTACAAACGATCTTTGGTTGCGCCTAAAGTTTAGGCAGTACCGATCAGGTTGTTCGTCGCCTAAGGAGAATTTTGCTGAAACATAGCATGCGAATCCTTTTTCAAAAAGGGTTCCCGGCTATTCGTTAAAGTACCAATTTTCCATTTGTTTCCGCATGGTTTTGAATCTTGTGCAGACTTACCTGATTGCTACCAAGCCCATCTCCTGAATACTTCAAATATGAATGAATGAAGTGGAATGTAAGAATATTCTACACGATCGATTTGGCGCTTTAATAAGATCTGTAGATTTTATAGACTGTTCAGCAATTCAAGTTCTGCAATTTGAGTCGCGCTTCCGCCATCATTAGCCACAATATTCAAGCGAAGGGAATGGAATTCAGAAGGTCGTTCCACCTTGAAGACCCTCGTCTGTCTGCGCCAAGTCCAGTGCTGATCACTTTCCTTCGCCACGTCAACCCACAACTTGCCGTCCCTTGTGCCTTGAAGAATCCAAGCTCGCGGATCTCGTTCAGGATGGTCATCGGCGGAGGTGATCGTGTAATAATTTACGATTCCCTTCTCCTCAGGAGGCAATTCGTATTCCAAAGTTCCCACATTGGAGAAGACCAGCCATTTAGTAAGCGCATTATTATCGAAGGCCATGGCAGCGCTTTCATTTGGCCCATTTTCACCACTCGCGAGGACCCTTCCCATCTCGGCAAGATCGTGCCAGGGTTTAGGTACGAGTCTGTTTGTAGTGAGGGAATGGGGCCTGTCGGCTTCCGCGCGCCCCCAGGACGAAGCTGCGGACTCTCCCATCTTTAAATCCAGTCGGCCCCCAGCCAGGATATCCGAATGACTGAGGTAGTTCTTGGAATAGACCTTGCCGTTGAGGCTTGCACTTTGGATGAATATATTCTGAGCATTGTTCTGAGGCGCGGAAATGACGAAATCCCTGCCATTTTCCAGGTGAATCGTGGCTTTGGTAAAGAGCGGGGAGCCCAGTGCATATTCCGAATGGCCGGGGGCCGCAGGATAAAATCCCAAAGCTCCAAAAATAAACCAGGCCGACATCGAACCATTGTCCTCATCCCCAACATAGCCGCCCCCATTCATCTGTCCCAAGGTGTATTGACCTGTCGCTTCATCCAGGACATGCCTGACTCGCATTGCCGCTCCGGAAGGCTGGCCCGCATAGTTGTACATGTAAAGCATGTGATGAACCGGTTGGTTGGCCTGTGCATATTGCCCAAGAGCCACGCTTTCCATCTCATACATGGCATGAGCCTTGCCACCATAGGAACCCGGATTATTGATTGCCGGAGCATCCCAAACACTGTCAAGCCTATTGATAAACGCCTGATCGCCGCCGTAGAGGTTGATCATACCCTGCGGATCATGATTGGCTGAAGCCGCATAATGATAGGCATTACCCTGACTGTATTCATAGCCCCATTCGTTGGCTTGAAAAGCTTCATCGGTGGTTCGCCATTGGCCCTGGCTCGTCTTGCCGCGGAAATATTGAATGGAATTTGAAAAAACGTTGGCATAGCTTAGGGCCTTGTTTCGATAATACGCGGCCTCAATGGGTTTACCGAGAGTCTCAGCAAGTTGAGAGATACCAAAATCAGCAATGGTGTCCTCCAGATGCCAACCTATGGAATCACGCATAAAATCATCAGGAATATAGCCATAAAAGGGTGCCACCTGATTTTGCTTGCGACCCTTACTGCCTTCGGCGCTCCACACGCTGGAATTTTTGATCATGGATTCAAAAGCGCCGTCCACGTTAAAATTGCGAATTCCTTTCGCATACGCATCAGCAAAGATCAAATCCGTCTGGGTGCCAAGCATAACATCAAGATATCCAGGACCGCTCCAGCGGGGCGTCCAACCTCCGTCACGGTAGGAATTCACATAGCCTTCGAGCATGTTTCCCGTTTGCGTGGGTTCAAGAAGCATCAGGAGAGGCCATTCTGAACGTGCCGTATCCCAGGTCCCGTTGTTTACGTAAGCATATCCTTCGCGAAGAGGCTGATCGTTGAGAAAGGGCGAGGCATAGATTTTTTTACCAGCCACGTTTTCCCAGCGACTGTTTGGGTAGAGATGAGTGCGATAAAGGTTGGAATAAAAAATCGTTTTTTGCGATTCCGTGGCCCCTTCAATCTCGATCCGACCCAAGGCCGCATTCCAGATCTTTGCCGCATCCTCCCGCACTTGGTCAAAGGATTTCCCACCTATTTCGGAGTCGAGATTGAACCGGGCTTGCTCGATGCTGATGAAAGACGTCGCGATATTAAGCTCAAGTGTCAAACCTGGAGCAAATCTCAACCAGGTCGCAGGATCGCTTGCACTCGGTGTTTTCCATTCAAGAGCCGCTTGGGAGAGGGTGCCGTAAAAATACATCACCCCCTTACCGTCCTGACTTTTTCCTTGGATCACAGATCCACCTTGATCGACCTCAAAAACACCTGATTTATCGGCAACTGTATCGATGAGGAGATAGGGTTTAACCGAGGCCGGATATTGAATCCTCAGAGAAGCGGCATGGTCGCTCGGGCTCATCTCAACCTGAATTCCATTGTCGAGCCGGACGCTGTAGTAATGGGCCCTTGCCACCTCATCGCTGTGGCTAAATCCTGTCGCCCGTAGGGCCGGATCAGTCTTGGCCTCCCCTATCATCGGCATAAACTGCAGCATGCTGTAGTCCTGAATTTGTGGACTCGGCTCATGACTAATCGAAAATGCCTCGATCTTGGTGTTATCCCATTCGTAGAGAAAATCGCTGCTATTGCCACGAGTGACCGGAGTCCAAAAATTAAATCCAAAGGGCACGGCGACGGCGGGAAAGGTTTTACCTCGCGAGTAGTCCCCGTAAGGCGCATCAGGAGTAAAGCCATTGTTGCTGCCTCGCGTTGTGTTCACATACGCAGTCAAATCATAGGCGACTTGCCTGCATTCGGCCTCGAGACTGTCGATATTCGCGCGCGAATACACGCTCAGGGTCGCGAGAAAGGCTCCGGAGGTCTCCGGGCAGCTATCCACCCATCTTTCACCCTTGGCGTTGCCGCGAACCACAGATGAGGCTTTTGTTTCACTGGTCGGATCATTAAGGTTGGAGCAGATAAGGCCGAGGGCATTGATACTGTTTTCAGACGTACCGCTAAGTCCTGTGGCGGCTTGGCCATTAGGGCAGTCTATCGAAAATCGATCGCCATGACCGATGCCTAAGCTGGGAGTTATTTGCACATTGCCTTCAAAGGTGGCGGCAGGAGTCAACTTTCGGCAGTAGAGCCCGAGTTGAGCGAGCGAGCTATTAAATTCACCATAGAGCCCGACGATGACTTCGTCACCTCCCGAACAGCTCAGCTTGCTTGGCTTGCCATCCAGGCCACCGCGTAAAGACAAGAGATTTTTTTCAACTTTCGTAAGGTCGCCGCTCTTAATCTCAAATTTTAATTTGGAGATCTTAATCGGATTGTCGCCACAGCCATTTAAAGCCAGAATTATAAACAGAAACCCAGGCGCTCGAAACGCTATGGACACAATCATTTGAAACGTCATCGCTCATCTCCTTAAACTTTGGAGAAATTTACATCGAAAAGAAAGAGGACGACAAAGATGCTGAAAATTCCGGACTAAGGAACCGGTCCGAACGTCCTATACACTTTAGAATATTGTGGGAACTTGTCAAAATAAATCGCATGATCATAGGTTATTTGGCAAAACACCAATAACTTCCCCGTGAGGGGAGAATGCCCGCATAGCTTTCCTACTTCTAGCAATAATTTTTCGTGATGCTTTGCGAGTCCTTCGGCCTCAGTGGTTTGTTTGGACTGAATCTGAATATTAACGTTTGCAGCTTGAACGCCGTCCGAAGGCTTTTGATCTCATCATCTTGAGCTGCGGTTTTTTCTTTTTGCGTGTGCGTTTCCGTTTCAAAACGCTACTTCTGAGCCTCCGTCCGTTCGCTCGGCTTCAGCCTTTTCGAGTCGCGCCTGCATCCCATCCCTTAAGCTCTTTAGATCCTCCCCTGCCCTTGCCGAGGCGTTCGCCCGGATTTGGGCTGTAAGTCCATCGAGCACCCCGCTGAAATCCTCTGGCACCGCTGACGCTGCCGAAACTGGTTCTTTGGAGCGTCTATCTTTCCATTCCCGAAGGATCGGCTGGATAGTGGTGAACGAACCGCCACTGAGGGCCTGGCGAACCGTTCAAGGGTCGGCTTTTGGCCCTTTGCCTTAAGTTCGCCCCAGATTTGGAAGGTGTTCGTACGATCAGCTGGGTTCATGAATGTTTTCCCCGTTGATTTTTTTTGAAAGCCGCATCGCAGGACCCGAACCGGGAATTGGGCCCGAAGAAGCAAGGCTTTCATAGACCAAAAAGTAGCCTGAGATTGCCTCTGACAATTATGATTGACCCCAATGATCATAGGCACTACAAGGAGCATTATGGTAGTAAGGAGCTCAGTTGTGCGACATAAGATAAAACTTTTAGCAGCCAAAATGGCTTGCATCCTATTAATCTCGACACCTACGAGTCAAGCGGCTTCCCCCTCCGCTTTGGGTTATGATCGCCTTTTTCAAGAAGAATTCGCGGCAAGTCCCTGTGATTTGACAGAAGATGATGTTCTTCGGATGTTCCCGGAATTGGGAGCAGCCTATGCCGATGATATTTATAATGAATGTATATCTGAAAAAGTTAAATCAGGGCAGCCGCGGACAGATTGCAATGACGGAGGTGAAATTGCGGCAAGATGGGCAACATCCCACAAACCCGCAGTCAATATTCCCTCTATTGAGAAACCACAGCTAAACTTTGAGGCCAAAAAACGTTTCAATGAGTGGAAGAAAAAGCAGATTTGCATCGATATTCCTAAAGTAAAAGAAGTCGTATCGACCTTCCATCAGGAAGCGGAAGAACTTTGTCGGAGCAAGGGACTTGCCGCCATTCCACCCTATACGATTTTTAAGGCGGCTAAAAACAACCCGGAAATTAGTGATGGAGCGGCCGGTCTTGATGAGGTCCCGCACTGGTCTGCCGAAAATAGAGAATCGTCCGCTATAGTCTATGGTTTTGAAGAGGGTGCGAAGGTAGCTAAGGCCATGAAAGAAGAAGGGGCAGGGCCGACTGCTACCGAAAAAACAAAATCTGAAACAATGGGCTCGGGTAAAATTGTTGAGCCAGTTGCAACAGGGTCAAAAACTGAAATAACAAAAACGACGACATCTATTGATAATATAGATCATGCCTATATTGCCGCTATCAGAAATATTAAAACCGAACTGGCTTTGAAACGCCCTGAACTGACGGGAAGTAAACCTGATTTTTCGTGCAAAGGCGATACATGCAAAGACCTCTCAAACGGCGAGCCGTTTCCAAAAAAAGACCTACAAAAGAAACTCGGCTGCGTAGGTAAGCCCTATACTTGTAGGCCCGATGTAAATTTTGATCCCAAAGATATTGAAGCTAACTGTA
>CAXSGP010000023.1:0-51683 GCA_964236955.1 uncultured Oligoflexus sp.
GCGGCGCGTTGCCATCGCGCAGGTCGAGGGTTCGAGTCCCTTCATCCGCTCCATTTCCTTTCCTACCCTAGCAATTATGACCTTAGATGATGCTATCATGAAGCGTCTCAATCCTATTTGCCTAGCCACAAATCTAAATCCCCCACGATAGCCCGACAAACAAGTCTTCCTTCCCCCTGGCGAGGCGAGGACCTAGACGCAGCTCTACTCATTCGCGGGACGCTCCATCGAAGGGCAAGGCGGCTTGAGTGGGTACTGTTGGAGATATGAGCAAAGACGTGGTGCTGCGATATATCCAAAATCAGAAAACCGAAGAAATGAGTAAGTAAACTTCCTCTCATGATAGAAAGGAAGCCTTACATCCCCTCTTTAAAAAGAGGGGGATTACGGCCAAGTATTCTAAATGGGTTGACCCCTTTTTGTCTTTCCTATAACCATATATTTGTATGGCTAACGGAAAATCAAGAAAGGATGTCACTATGGGAGGGGAAATACTGCGGCAATCAACGCGCCTGGCTCTTCGGGAATGCATAGTCCTGGCGACAGACCATTATGGTTTCGACCTTGAAAATGCTTTGCGAACGACGGGACTGATTGACAGCAGTATCAGATTCACCGACTCCGAGGCGGCGAAAAGCGCCTTTGACTTGTGTTATCAGGAGATCGATTGGCACGATCGGCAATCCATTTTGCCCTTCATACCCATCTTTGAAAATTCCTACGTTCAAAGCCCCAGGAATTTTGCCAGCGTTCACAATTATCTTGATGGCATCCTAGCTCACGATGGTTTTCGCATGAAGCAAGGGAGACTCATCCGCCTGCCGATTTGAGGCTCGAGTGGTTGATCGTAAGCCCCATCAACACTGACTTAGAGTCAACCACTCACCCAAACGATAAAGCCCCGGCCTAAAAGCTACGATCTAGAGGTGATCAGTCATAAGCTTGGCAATCTGCTGACTAAAGCGCATCGGATCATCAAGAGGTGATCCCTCAGCAAGCAGAGCTTGGTTATACAAAATCTCGGCCCATTCCTTCTGCCGATCCGCAGGCAGATCCTTCATGCGGCCAAAAACCGCATGCTTGGGATTGATCTCCATAATGCGTTTGGATTTGGGCATAGCTTGCCCCATGGATTCCATCATGCGCTCCAGGCGAGCCGACGAATCATAGGCACCTGAGACTAAACACACGGGTGAATCGACGAGGCGCTTTGAGATCTTAACTTCTTTGACCTTCTCGGAAACCGCACCCTGAATCGTCGCCAGCAGTTCTTTGAACTCGACTTCCTTGGCTTTGATCTCTTGCTCTTTTTGAACCTTCTCTTCTTCGCTATCGAGATCAAGTCCTTCTTTGGTGATCGATCGGAGCATCTTGTCATCAAATTTATTGATCGATTGCATAACCCATTCATCAACAGGATCGGTGCAATAAAGGATCTCGTAACCCTTTTCCTTGACCTTCTCGATATAAGGACTGGCCTTTAACTGATCGAGCGAATCGCCGGTGATGTAATAGATCTCTTTCTGATCTTTCTTCATGCGGCTGACATATTCGCTGAGCGAGGTGAACTTGTCCGACTCGGAGCTGTGGAAAAGGGCAAGATCCTGAATTTTATCTTTGTTCGAAAAGTCGTTCGACATACCCTCTTTGAGAGTGGCCCCGAAGTTTTTCCAGAAGGTTTCATATTTGGGACGATCGTTCTTCTGCATCGCTTCCAGATGCTTCAGGACCTTGGCCGTGAGGGCTTTCTTGATAGCCTGGACCTGGCGGTCCTTTTGAAGGATCTCCCGCGACACGTTGAGCGAAAGATCTGAACTGTCGATCACGCCGCGGAGGAACCGAAGATAGGTTGGCAGAAGATCTTCAGCATGTTCCATAATGAAGACGCGATTGATATAGAGCGAAAGGCCCCATTTGGTATCACGATAATAATAATCCTGAGGGACAGAAGGAGGAATAAACATCAGGGCCGTAAATTCCTGACTTCCTTCGGCACGATAATGGATACGATCGAAGGGTTTGTTCCAATCATGTGCCACGTGCCTATAAAATTCTTCATAATCTTCTTCGGAAATATCATGCGGCGGACGCAGCCATATCGCTTTTTGACTATTGAGCGTCTCATCATCCTCGACGCTCTTGGTCTTGCCTTCGATCTCTTTGCCTTCGGCATCAAGTTCAGGCTCCTCGCGCTTGGTCAGCATGCGAATCGGCCAAGAAATAAAGTCAGAATATTTCTTTACGATGCGGCGAAGAACATACTCATCGGTGAAATCTTCGGCCGACTCATCACCGGTAAAATCTTTGAGGTGCAAAGTGATCGTTGTACCGGCCCCCTCTGGACGTGGCTGACGATCGATTTCAAAGGAGCCGTCGCCGGTCGATTCCCAAAGCGTGCCTTCATGAGTGCCGGCTTTCTGAGTCAAAACCGTAACCTTGTCAGCAACCATGAAGGAGGCGTAGAAACCTACACCGAACTGGCCGATAAGCTCCGGTCGATCTTTAATTTCTTTGGTGTGCTTAAGGAACTCCTTCGTGCCGGAGCGGGCAATCGTGCCGATGTTGGCAATGACTTCGTCGTAAGTCATACCGATACCGTTATCAACGATAGTCAAAGTACGGGCTTCTGGATTTGGGATGAGACGGATGTGCTTTTCAATGTGAAGCTGGGTCGAATCCCATTCATGATTCTGAAGCTCTTCGAACCGAAGCTTATCGATAGCATCGGAAGAGTTCGAAATAAGCTCACGCAAAAAGATTTCACGGTGCGAGTAAAGAGAGTTAACCATCAGATCAAGAATTTGCTTGACCTCGGTCTGGAACGATCTGGTTTCTTTTGTCATATCTATCCTCACGAATATCCCACGGGAAAACTACCCTAACAGGATGGCGACGAATAATCATCTGTCAACCCCCCAAGTCTGGGAATCTTGTCCGGACATTGTGAAAAAGTTTTTGACAGTCGATTAGGATCCGGCCAAGGGAGCGGACAGATTGGCCACCCGCAGATCGTCATTCTTTAATTCTTCAATAACTTCACCAAGTCCAAGGAAAGAAAAGAGGCCCTGGCGGCGGCGGTAAGGATTCATTTTGCTCTTGGAAGGCTTCGCCAGGCTCTCAGGCCCTGTGATGAAAAGATGCAAAGGACTCTGGGAATAGACTTTTACTTGATTAATTTGACCATTCATTTCATGAGCTTCCATAATAACTCCAATCTGCAAGGCAGGGGGGGAAACAAGATATAACTGTCTGAGGACCAGCCACTCACCAGCCCATTGCATAAAACAAGCCCAGCCCTATAAGAATGCTGGCCATCTGGGTGGCGCGACCTCGGCCAGCATCGAAGCGCTTTGCGACGCTAACCCATGCGCCGTGAAAATTTGATGAGTCCCTGGTAAAATCCGCGCCTCCCTTACCGTTTCACGGCGATTGATCTCAGCTTGCTCGCAGGCTTCCCTCTTGGTTACCATAGAGACCATGCGCTCGTTGAAAGGGACTGTTGTGCCAAAGATAAAAAAAAAGCTGGGCAAGAATTACGACAAATTTTTTCATCGTCCGCCCCCGGGAAGTAGCCCGGGTACTGTCATTGCTCCCTTTGATCCGAATCCAACCCGGATCCTATCCATGGTCTACGATGCCGAGAACGTAGCCTGTAAAACACTGACCGATGTCAAGGGTCTCAAAAAAAGCCTGGATCCGCATTCCGTTACCTGGATCAGCCTGCTCGGAATGCAAGACCTGGCCCTGATCCAGGAACTCTGCCAGGAGTTTGGCATTCATCGCCTAACAGTCGAGGACGTACTCAATCAATATCAACGGCCGAAGGTCGAATACTTCGATGAATACACCTATCTTACCGTACATGTGCCAAAGCCCGATACGGATAGCGATGTCATCAGCATACTTATGGGCGAAAATTTTATTATCACGCTGCAAGACAGCGCCGTCGACTATCTGGAGGCAATACGGAACCGCATCCTTAAAAAAATCGGCCAGATTCGCAGTCGGGATCGCTCTTATCTATGTTACGCTATCATCGATACGGCGATCGATCTCTACTTTCCCCTGACCGAGAATTATGCTCAACGCATTGAAACGGCCGAATCCAATGTGCTTCAGGCATCCAAACCCGTCGCCATCATCGATGTCTTCAGTATGCGTTCCAAACTCAACTTCTTTCATCGTATACTCTGGTCGCACAATCAGATGATCTCACAATTGATTCACGATCCGGAGACCCCTTTTCATGAGGACAGCTGGGTTTACCTGCGCGACTGCTTCGATCACACCATGCAGATTCTTGAATTTCTTGAAAACCTCAAGGAAAATGCCAAAACCCTTATCGACCTGCACCTGTCACTGCAGGGCCATCGCTCCAACGAGATCATGAAGGTCCTCACGATTATCACCGCGACATTTATCCCAATGACTTTTATATCGGGATTGTACGGGATGAACTTCGATACAAGCTCACCCCACAATATGCCCGAGCTTCATTGGAGGTACGGTTATCCCTTTGCCCTGGTCATGATGATACTGGCCGGCGGCTCGATGCTGCTGTATTTTTACAGCCAACGATGGTTTTCAAACCAAGCCCCACTGGGCTCGTTTGGTCGGGACGAGGAAAGGGAAAATTAACAGGAAAGATTGCAAGCCAGGCAGGAAAAATCAGAGTCAAGGATCTAGGATTTGGGCGGCGGCATCAGATGATCCATCGCGATTTTTATATAGGGATCGAGCCGATTGCTTTTACCGATCTGTCTCATACCGAGCAGAAGGCACAGGGTCTGGGAAAGAATCTCCTTTTTTTCCTTGTTGGTCAGCTCAGCCCGAGGCTTACAGGAGATTGAAATTTTTCGGGGCTGGCGGAACCAAACGCAATGGAATCGCGAGCCGTTCACGCAATAGATATGCACTTCGGGTGGCGTCGAACTATCGTCCATATTCATATGAATTTCGACGAGGCCCCGTTCATTGCCATAGGAGAGCCACTGCGGCGACTGATAGGCTATGCCGACCCGATGCTTGGCGAGGGCTTTAAGACCCAGCCCCATGTCCATATAAAATAAATAGCGATGAAGAAAAAGCAGGCTAAACGGCCCATGCGGGTCGCAACTAAAGCCAACGCTTTCTTCATCCACGCTGGTGATGATCATATTGGTCTTTTGCGCCTCGCCAAGGATAAACAGCTCCACCGGCGTGGACTGATGCACCTTAAGCCAAGACTGAAGCTCGTCCCCGGCAGGCCGTTCAACACGCATCCCGCCATAACTCAAATTAAGTACACGCAGCCTGCAGCTGTCAAAATCAGCGTAAGCAACATTATGATCGGCAAACATGTGCCGAAAATAGCGACGCCGGTAGGCAGCTGATACTTGGTCAAAAATATCACCCAACCGAGGTTGCAGGAGTTTCTCCTGAACCTGAAGGCGCAATTTTTGCCAAAGACTGAATTGTTTCGGAAGCATCGCTATCCCAGTGAAAAGTATTTTCAGCTGAAGAGGCATCGGACTATACGAAGGGGACTTTATCGATCCATTGATCAATTGAGTGATTTTAAGTAGTTACATGTAGTTTCGAACAACTGACTCAGATCGCCATAGGTAGTTTCCACTTTATCGGAAGCCCATTTCGTCTCGGGTGTGAAAGCTTCTAACAACTTAAGCTCGCTCGCCAGGGCCTGCGCTCCCATATTGAGACAACTGCCTTTGAAACGGTGGGCAACGCGACGGACCGATTCAGCATCCTGATCGCTCAGAGCCATCTTCAATTCGATGAGAGAGGAGCGACCATGCTCTTCAAAAATTCCCACCAGTTGAGGCATAAAAGCTGGACTACGGGCGTATGCTTTCAGACTTTGCAGGACGCTCATATCAACTAGGTTAAGAGATTTGTTGAGGTCTGACATTCTAAACTCCTCGACTGTTGGCGACTTCTAGCATGACTCGGTAGCTTAACGCCGTGCAAAACACAAGAAATATTCAAAAATAATTGAGGCATCGAAAATTGGCACTTTGCCTGAACTGGCGCTTTATCCTGGCCTCCGAGCCTTGCAAATCTGGCGATCGCCGCGCCGCCCTGCTGACAATCTTCTAGAAACCGTCTCAATGAGTCAAGAAAAGCTTGGCGTTGAAACTTGAGATTTAAGGAATAATTCAAAGGTCCGGCAAAATATTGGCCGGGAGCCCTATCCGCTGGCGCCGGCCCTGAACGCAGGCCATTGAGCCTGTGAGGCCTTCCTTGTTTCTTAGGGTCAGTTCTGATTTAATGAGTCAAGCAGGAGGCCGGTCGGGCATGTTAAATTATTCGGCAAAATTAAATCTGTGGCTTAAAACTTTTGAATCTCGTTTAGAGGCCTGTCAGCAGTCCCTCTATCCTGAAGAGCTTAGTTTGCATCAGGCTTGTCGCTACGCCCTCGCAGGTCAGGGCAAACGGATACGCCCCCTCTTTGTCATGGCTGCGACCGAAGCCTGCGGAGGGCATCCCGAACAGTCTCTCAGTCTCGCCGTCGCTGTTGAGTTGATACACACCTATAGTCTCGTCCATGACGATTTGCCGAGCATGGACGATGATGAAATGCGTCGCGGCCGCGCCACGACCCATATTATTTATGATGAAGCGACCGCCCTGCTCGCTGGCGATGCACTGCTTACCGATGCCTTTTACGTTATCGCCGAGGACCCTGAACTATCGCCTGAAATAAGAGCCAAGGCTGTTCTGCAGCTGGCCCGGGCGGCTGGCGGGCAGGGAATGGTTAAAGGCCAGGCTCTCGATATGCATTGGACCGGACTCAACGATTTCACCAAAGCCGATCTCGATTCGGTTCATCTCAGCAAGACGGGTGCCTTGATTGCCGCAAGCTGCCTCTTGGGAGGCCTTGCCGCCGGGGCATCAGCTGCTGAACTTAAAGCCCTTGAAGCCTTTGGCCGCGGACTTGGACTGGTCTTTCAAATCATCGACGATCTTTTGGATAACGAAGAGGGGACCGGAAAATCACTTGGCAAAGATGCTGATGCAGGAAAATTGACCTATTTAAGCCTTATGAGTGCCAGCGATGCCAGAACTTACGCCAACCTTTTGACCAGAGAAACTTTAACGATTCTGGAGCCCTGGGGCAGTCGGGCTGATGCCTTGCGCGATCTTGGAACAGCTTTGCTGGACCGTAGCTTCTAAAAAATAAAAAAAGGTCATTAGCCTTTGCCGCCAGGCGTGACCTTGTCCGTGCCGCTAGATTCAGTCGACTCCCGATATCTGCATCGATTATGAAACCAAAAATAATGCTCAGGTCTCTGACTGACGAATGTTTCGACTTCGCGATTAAAAAGTGAGTCCATGGTGATATTCGTCGTCTCTCCCTTTATGATGACGCACGTTCGTGCGTCCTATTCATAACAAGCTCAGAACGCTTGTCTTTGTACAAAAGTATGGTAGTATTCAAGACCCACTTTGGTTGAAGGTAGACTCAAATGAAGAAACCCCTTTTGAAATCAAGCGCTCCGCCTGTCAGTGAATCTGAAGTCCTTCAGGTCAATGGCGCCGAGGAACACAATTTAAAGTCGGTGTCGCTAAGCATTCCCAAAAAAAAGCTTGTGGTCTTCACAGGGGTATCGGGTTCGGGAAAGTCAAGCCTGGCATTCGACACTATCTTTGCGGAAGGGCAAAGACGCTATGTCGAATCTTTATCGTCTTATGCGCGGCAATTCCTTGGCCAGATGGATAAGCCCAAGTATGAATCGATACGGGGCTTGGCACCGACGATTTCCATCGAACAAAAGTCGGCAAGCAAAAATCCACGTTCGACCGTGGGGACGATAACTGAAATCTATGATTACCTGCGCGTACTCTATGCCCGCATAGCTGTACAATACTGCTATAAGTGTGGCAAAACCGTCGGTCGTGGCGATGCGGCCAGCATGGTGCAACAGATACTTTCCTTACCCGAAGGCTCTAAGCTCGTCATCCTTGCGCCGATCATTGGACATCGCAAAGGGAGTCATAAAGAACTGATAGATATGCTGCAGTCGCAAGGCTATGAGCGCGCCCGCGTGAACGGGACCATCGTGCGTCTCGAAGAGATTCAGGATCTCGCCAAGCATAAAAAACATACGATTGACGCCGTCATCGACCGACTCGTGCTCAAATCGGGCAAAGAGTTTCGCGTGCGGCTTACCGATTCTGTCGAACAGGGTTTGAAACGAGGCATGGGCTCCCTTATCGTCCACATCGAAGGAAGTCGGGAAATTAAAATGAGCGAGGAACGGTCCTGCTGCGGGATCGCTTATCCTGAACTTGATCCCCCACTTTTTTCCTTCAACTCTCCCCAGGGTATGTGTCCCGCGTGCAACGGTCTCGGCACTATATTGTCAATGGACCCCGGCAAAGTCATTCCCGACACTTCAAAGTCCATCAGGGAGGGGGCGATAGTTCCCTGGGCAAACTATTTCAAAGGGGGCGCGGTTGATAAAGAAGGCTCGTGGTCCAGCGAGCGCTTTGCCGCCATGGAGAAAAAGTGGGGGCTTGATTATGACAAGCCCTGGTCCAAATTACCCAAAAAGCACCAGGATATCCTTCTCTACGGTCCCAAGGACGATAAGAAAATAAAGCTAAAATTTACTGGGGCCAAAAGCTCTGGAACCTGGGAGTTCGATTTTGAAGGTCTGTTGAACTCCATGATGCGGCGTTATCTTTCCACGCAGTCGGACACAATGAAGGAATGGTATCAAAAGTTCATGTCGACCCAGGCGTGTGAAAGCTGTCTCGGGCAAAAGCTAAAGCCTGAAGTCCTGGCGGTGCGGATCGAAAAACTTTCGATCTACGATCTTTGCCATCTGTCGATCGAGGACGCGCATCGTTTTCTCAAGGTTTTGACACTGACCGATGCCCAGAAAATGATTGCCAAAGACCTGCTAAAAGAAATTTCCAATCGTCTGAACTTTCTCGTCAATGTTGGACTTAGCTACCTCACTCTCGATCGCCTTGGACCTACCCTTTCCGGTGGCGAGGCGCAAAGGATCAGACTCGCCTCGCAGATTGGTTCTGAACTGACCGGTGTTCTTTATATACTGGATGAGCCATCGATCGGTCTGCACCAGAGGGATAATCAAAAACTCCTGTCAACGCTGCAGCATCTCCGCGATCTCGGGAACTCCCTTATCGTGGTCGAGCATGATCAGGAGACGATAGAAGCCGCTGACTGGATAGTCGACTTTGGGCCGGGAGCAGGGGTTCAGGGCGGTGAAATTGTCGCGAGCGGAACCTATCAAAGCATACTCGGTAATAAAAACTCTTTGACGGGCCAATATTTGAGCGGGCGCAAACAAATCCTAACACCGTCGTCGCGCCGAAAGTTTGATCCCAAAAACTCGATTACAATCGAGGGGGCAACGGCCAACAACCTCAAAAACATTGACGTCAGTATCCCATTGAAAGTCTTTACTGCGGTGACGGGCGTATCAGGGGCCGGGAAATCGACGCTCATCAATCAGATTCTCTATCCGGCCATCGCCAAGAAACTTCATAATAGCGAACTTGAAATTGGCGCTCATAAACGTATAAACGGGCTCGATGCCATCGATAAGATCATTAATATCGATCAAAAGCCGATTGGCCGGACCCCACGCAGCAATCCCGCGACCTATACGAAAGTATTCGATCTTATTCGGGATTTCTATGCACTGCTGCCGGAATCACAATCGAGGGCTTATACCAAGGGGCGCTTCTCCTTTAACGTCAAGGGAGGCCGCTGCGAGCCTTGCCAGGGCGATGGATTTATCAAAGTCGAGATGCACTTTCTAGCTGATGTCTTTGTGCCCTGTGAGGCTTGCCATGGCGAACGCTTCAATGCCACGACCTGCGAGATCCTCTATAAGGGGCGCTCGATTGCCGATGTGCTCAATCTGTCGATAAAAGAGGCACGCGAAGTCTTCGCCAATCACGCGAAAATTGTGGTCATACTCGATACCCTGATCGAAGTTGGACTGTCCTATATTAAATTAGGTCAGGCTGCGACTACATTGTCCGGCGGCGAGGCGCAAAGAATTAAGCTGGCACGGGAGTTGGCAAAACGCGATAGCGGCAAGACCCTCTACATACTGGATGAGCCAACCACGGGGCTGCATTTTCATGATATCGCCCAGCTTCTCAGCGTCCTTCAAAAGCTTGTCGACGCTGGCAACAGTGTCCTGGTCATCGAGCATAATCTTGACGTTGTAAAGTGCGCAGACTGGGTCATCGACATAGGGCCTGAGGGTGGAAAAGCGGGTGGTCACCTGGTCGCTTCGGGAACGCCTGAACAGGTCGCTAAAAACTCCGCCTCATTTACCGGTCAGTTTTTGAAGGAAGTTTTCGCTAAAGACGGGCGTAAAAAAGCTTAGGCCTCATGCTCTGGCTGGCTTCCATGGTGGGATCCATTCGGGGCACCGTCTTAGACGTAGATCCCTAGAGAAGGCCAAGCTAAACTTCCCTCTAGAGTTTCTCTCTCCTCATCTCTCGGAGGCCAATTTATATGGTTGTCTACGATACACACGCCCATGTGTTTCCTTCGGTTCGGGAACGGCTGCAGGATCAGTTGCCTCCCGGTCTGCTTCATACTTTCGACGATTGGGTACAAAAGGCCTCCATACCCCCAGCTTTCTCGACCCTTAAAAATTATTGGGTTAAATGGCTGCAAACCCTTGAGGACAAAGGCAAGTCGATCGATATCGAGACGGTGGCTGGATTTCAAACACGTTTTCACCCGCAGATGTTTAAGGTCATCGAGGGACTGATATCTGTGGTCCTTGGGCCGAAGCAAATACTGCAAGGCACCCTACCCAATCTTTTGGAATCGATGGCCAGCAACGGCATCGACAAAACAGTCGTGATCGCCTCGGGCAGTCAAAGCCCCAACGAATGGATATTGGATCAGGCAGCGGTCAATTCTAAGCTCATTCCCGTCGTAAGTTTGCCTCCTCAGTTTGCAACGAGCACGCTTGAAAACTGTCTGATTGAGATGGAACGTCTGGTCATGCGGGGTGCCCGGGGTTTCAAAATTCATACCAATTTTGATAACATTCCGGCTGATCATCCCGCCTATCACGCCTATTTTGAAAGCGCTCGAATCCATTCCAAGTTTATTATTTTGCATACCGGCTGCTTTCACGTCCCTCTCTACAAAAACCCGGCACCACCATCGTTACTCGAATTTGAAAGCTATTTTGAAGATTATCCGGACGTCAAAGTCTGCCTTGCCCATATGAATCGGGACAATCCCGAAGAAGCCTGGATTTATATGAAGCGTTTCAATCAGCTCTACGCCGATACCAGTTGGCAAACGTCTGCTAGCATAAGACAGGCTCAGGCAGCGGTCGGTCATGATCGTATACTACTGGGGTCCGATTGGCCGCTTTTGCATAAAAATTTGCAGGCAAACGCTCTTGATGTCCTGCGCCAGGCCTTAAGCGAGACACAGGTCGAAAATATTTTAGGCCGGAATGCAGAAGTATTTCTGGGAATCTAAAGCTCTGTAATCGATGACAGCCACTTAGCGCGATCCAATAAGTGGCTACCGGTTCACCAGCCGTAGTTGGGTTTGCGTGAGAAGTTATGGCGGGTTGACACTTCACGTATGGTGCCTGTTTGCGAGCGCATGATGATACTATGCGTGGTCGCTCCCTGACCCGAATAGCGCACACCGCGTAAATAAGAACCGTTGGTCACCCCGGTTGCAACAAACATCACGTTGCCCTTGGCCAGTTCGTCGATTGTATAGATCCGGTCATAATCCGTAATTCCCATCGCTTTTGCCCGTTCCTTTTCAAGTTCAGAACGCCATTTTAAAATGCCCTGAAACCCGCCGCCGAGACAACGTAAGGCCGCTGCGGTAATCACGCCTTCGGGAGCGCCACCGGTTCCCATTAAAACATCTATTCCCGTCAACACCTCAGCTGTCGAAATTCCCGCTTGAACATCGCCATCACCGATCAAGCGAATACATGCGCCAGCCTGCCTCGCTTCACCGATGATTTCCGCGTGACGAGGTCGGTCCAATATAATTAAAACCAAATCCTGTATCGTCTTATTTTTAGCTTTGGCGATGCGTTGGAGGTTCCAGGTCACCGACTCGCGGATATCGATCACATCTTTCGCTTCAGGTCCTACCGCGAGTTTTTGCATATAGGTATCGGGTGCATGTAAAAAATTTCCGTCTTCAGCGGCAGCGATAACCGCCATGGCTTCTGGCCCACCGCTAGCCGTAATTGAAGTCCCTTCAAGTGGATCGCAGGCTATATCGATTTTTGGACCATGACCACTTCCGACCTTTTCCCCGATATAAAGCATGGGCGCTTCATCGCGCTCACCTTCGCCAATGCGTATGGTTGCATCGATCTGCATGACATCGAAAGCCTTGCGCATCGACTCCACGGCTGCAGCATCCGCTGAATTTTCATCGCCACGACCAATCCAGCGACCAGCGGAGAGGGCCGCAGCCTCTGTCACCCGAACGAATTCCAAAGCAAGGTTACGATCCATTTTCTAGGCTCCCTGTGTTACACACCGCTCAATCCGACCCTACCCTTACAGTTTAGCCTTTTTTCCCAGCGAATTCATGTGGGAAGAGCAACGGAGGAGCGCGTTTTTTTATAAGCCGGCCCTCGCCGGGTTGATTTGGACCCGGGAGCCTAAAAAAAAAGTCAACATGACAGTATTTGGGACGACGAATGTGCGAATCAATTGGAGGACAAAGGCCTCACGGCCAGACTGGTTTCCGCTCCAAGCCTTCGATCTACGCAAAAGGGCCTGCCGAAAGCAAGCCTTTTACCTGATATGAGCCGGTCTTGCCTGGGACGAGCAAGCCTGATCCTTTGTTCATTTAATCATTGACAAAACGGCCCATGATCAGCGCTCTATCCTTACGGAGCCGGCGCTGTTCCTCAAGCCCGGGCCTTCCGTCTTTGTCGGTATCGTAGGATGCGATGATTTTTTCCCAACCCTTGACAAGGCTGTTGCGAATGTCCTGCTTGCTCATTTTGCTCAAGTCGCTGATGCCGGCGATTCGAATAAGAAGGTCCTGGATCTCCTGCTCGGACAGAAGCGTATGGTCGGCCGACACTGTATCAAATAGTTCTCTATCGAACTCATGACCCATAAGGGCGCCCGATGTGCCCTCAAGTTCGGGACTCAACTGGATGGCGCTGAATTCTTCAAAATTCAGTTTGCCGTCTTTATCTTTGTCACCCAAAGTCAAAAGAATCTTAGCCATAAACTCAAGACGTCTCGGTTGTAGGTTCGCAGCGAAATCGAAAGCTTCGACCAGTCCTTCATTCTTCAGGCTAATTCCCGCATCAGCGGCGAGGGGATGAGGGTTAGTTTTGGAAGCTTTAAACACAGACTCTAAGAACACACCGGCGAAATAAGCCTCGTCCGGGCCAACAACCCCTTCGGAACTATCACTTTCATTGGCAGGAGTTGATGCGCTGACCGCTGCCGATGACCGTCCATTCATTTTGGCCGAATTATCGGCTGACGTCTGAGTCTCTTGGCAAGCAAGGGCGATAGCTGTCAAAAAACTAAGGTTAACTAATTTCATTCCCATACTCCTATAGCAAAGATCTTTTCGGCCCCACCCTTGAATCGCTTGAGTATAATTCATAAATTTAAATATTAATGATTAATATCATTATGTTAATGATGAAATTTGAGTCTCAAAGAACATGATGTCTTCCTTACTAGAGCATGTCTTGATTTTCCCAGATATGAATGCCTGGGGCATTCTCCAATATCTTCCTCACGATGAATCTCGATAGCCGATCGACCTCGATAGGACGAAATTTATTAAAAGCTTTGGGATAAAGGCCTTTAAAACGTCGATAAAGGCCAGCCAGGACTTCTTCGGCCATACGAAAATCTTCGCGTTGGCCAAGCAGCAAAGACGGGCGATAGATATGAAGGGAGCTAAAGCCGAGGCTTTTAATTTCCATCTCCAGTACAGCTTTAATTCTCAGATAGTATTGTTTGGACGCCGGGTCGGCGCCAAGCGCCGTGAGGAGGTGGAAGTTTTTAACGCCATGATCACGAGCGGCACAGGCAAAACGTAGGGGTAGATTGAGGTCCACCTCTTCAAAGGCGTGACGGGATTTAGCTTTTTTGATGGTGGTCCCAACCGCACAAAACGCGGTATCGGCGTCAAGTCCGGCCATCATCCCGTTCATATCTTTAAGATCGCCGACTCGCTCCAGTCCACCCTGAAGGTTGAGTCGCCGCCGGGTGAAAGTCGTAATTTCCGGCGGGCTCTTTTCAAGCAGCAGGTTCGAATAGCAGCTGCTCCCAACGAGTCCGCTACTTCCAAGCATAAATAATTTCATAGAGCTTCCTCCCCACTGGGCCTAAGGCTTTGCGCCTGGCTATTCCCTGCATTCATGGACATCTATCGTAAGAACTCAATCTTACCGTATCCATGACAAAAAATCTTGTCCCTATGTGTGACAGAGGCGGGTTGACTCAAGGCCATCGCCACCATGCTGGTAAAAAGTCGGGACATAAGTTTTCCTCATGATCCTGCAGACTTTTTTGCGGCTATTTTAAAAAGTTGGTAAAGGCAGGGGCCTAGGCGAGATCGTTGGCCCGTAGTAACCTTAAGGGATATATTCTTCCAAGGAGTCAAAAAATGCGCCTCCAGAGCCTTTTGCTCGTAAGTATCATAGGACTGACGGCCTGTAAGACAGCCAATTTCAAGGGTGATACTGGTGCCGGAAAAAAGGCCAATTCGCCGACTGAAATAGGCACTGTCGAAAGCAACAACCAAAATCCAACCCCAGCTCCTGTGCTAGCGCCTCCAGGAAGCCTTCCGACCTCTGACAACGTCGCGACGAAACCGGAAGTGGCACCGGCTGGCGCAACACCCGCCGCAACACCGGCTGGCCCAACGCCGGCCGCAATACCGGCTGGCGCAACAGCACCTGCCGGCAATCCCCCGTCAGCCACCCCCGCTTCCCAGCCTCCTAAAACGCCCGAGGGTCCGAAGACGACAGTGGTAAAAAATCCAGACGGCAGTGTCACCACAATAACGGCACTTCCCGATGGCACCAAGACGAGCAGCACGACATCGACAGATAAAAACGGCACAGTTACGGTCGTTACGATCGGGCCCGATGGAAAAAAAATAACAACGGTCACAAGCACCAAAACTGACGGAACCGTTACCATCACGACCACAAACGCCGATGGTACCAAGACGACAGTCGTCAAAACCCCAATGGGGACATCCCCCGGTCAAACACCACCTCCAACCTTTGTTGAATGTCCGGAATTTCCTGATCACATGCTGATGGCTGGCCTCTACCGCATCCCTGAAAAGAGCGACAAGGTTCCCAATTTCGCGACGATCACCAAGAAAAAGGATGTATGCTTAAAGCAGCTCGACGTGACCGATCGTGAATTCACCGAAGGCTTTCCCGGCATCTCCAACCTGGTGGAGTGGTTTGCCCTTGATATCAACTGGCGCGTCGAGGTTCCTGCCGCCGGTGACTATACGTTCTATCTCAATTCCGACGATGGGAGTTATCTCTATATAGACGGTATCCTCGTCATCAATAACGATGGGCTCCATCCCCACGTTGAAAAGGAAAGCGTCGCCAGAATTCCCAAGGGCATCCATAATTTTCGCGTAACCTGGTATCAGGGACCGCGTTATCGCATCGCGCTCGAGTTGTTCTGGAAACGCCCCGGTGCCAACAAGCGTGAATACATCCCTGTTCAGTATTTCTCCCGACCCAATAAATAACCACTTTTCCGGGTCTTTGGCCTCCGTCGAAGGCAGGCTGAAAAGCCATCGGCTATACCGTCAAGGCCTTCATTCAGAGGGCCTTTTGCCGTTCGAGGCACGAAGTGACTATTTGCATTCCACCTTCTTCTGCCGGCTTTGCTCCCAGATCGGATTCCAGTAGTTCGCGAGCAGCTGGCGAGTGATTTTGGTATCACTGACCAGCAATCCGAATTCCTGAAGGTCTGAGGGATAGAAGTTTTGAGATCCCATATAAAAACCCACTTCATCAGCGATAATGAGTTTGGGGTGCACACCAATCGCATCGCCGTTCGGCCATTTGCTGAGGGCTGCATTAAAGAGCAGGGGAGCATATTCGATCTGATGACAAAGATACTCGCGCAGGCTCATTCCCCCTTCCGGCACGAACTTTCTGGCATTTGCTTCTCGAGTGACCGCCTCCAAAAGCAAACCCAGCGCTTTCTCGGGAGCAATCATTCCGTAGCCGAGGAAGACCGTTGAACTCGATTGGGCGACGCGAACGGTGACGCCACGCAAGATTGCATCGATGAGTTCCGGTAACGAACGCGAAGGTTTGGGGCCAAGCTTGACGATGTCATTGAACATGTCCTGCTGGGCAAAATAAATACTCTTCCTGCTGGCTTTGAGAAGCGCGCTCATACCATCGTCAGAGGCATTGTTTCCCACCATTCCCATTCGCCCCAGACCAATGACACGAGCCGAACCTCTCATGGTTTCGGCCTGTACGGGCGGCGCGATGCGAGCGTTGTCTTTTAGATTCGAGGCGACCGGGTTGGCTTTGCTCCAAAGCGTATTGACAAAGTTCTGCACGCCGATTCCCAATGAACCTGAAGCATGCATGGAAAGATCGAAGATCGGTTGTTCCCGAAGGTAGTCCGGGTCCAAAAAGTTATGCCCGCCCTGCAGGACGTGATTGGCATCGGCAAGGACTATCTTCGCATGATTCCAGCTCAGCTTTTTATCGGAGAGGAAGCCAAGATTGATCATGAGCCTTTCGGGCTGCCCCCCCACACTGGCAATATCCTTCAAAAGGCCATCAAGAACTTTTTGCGGGGGGTTGATGAAATTAGGACTGATGCCATCCAAGCTGCTGAGGAGGATACGGATGGTCGGCGGAGATTCCCTCTGGCTCAGGATTGACAGAGCATTGATAAGCACCTGTTTAAAGCGGCCGCTTGGCAGAGTCAGAGAGCTGATTTCAAGATGCTTCTCGGCACGCGTAAGCGCGAAATAGTAATTGTCCATCAAAGGATCGCCCGAACCAAGACACATCGATTTAGCGGTAGCACCCACTTTCTTTATGGAAGCCTGCAGCGGTACACACTGGGTATGCGTGCTAAGGCATTGCATATCACTGCTACAAAGTTTTCGTTCAAATTGCGGGTCGCAACCTGGATTGTCCTTCTTGCAGGCGTAGCCTGCAGGAAGAGTTAACAGATCCTTTTTCCAATAGTTTTTTGGCGAATGAGCAACCCAGTCTCCCTCGATAAGAGCGCGACTTTCAAACCAGGTTTGATTTTCAAATTTACTGTGCTTGAGTCTTAGCTCGGAAACTATACTCTCATGCATCTCTTCTGCGGCTGTATCGACTTCGGCTACGGGCGCTGTAGGCGCGGTCTGGGTAGGGGGATCCGCATACGGGGGAACGCCCAAGGGCTCGCTTTGGTTTTGATTCGTGACCGAGATTTTGCCTTTGGCCGGATTAGCCCTGATACTTCTGCCTTCCTCTTGCCTCTTGCAGGCGGCGGGGAGCGCCAGCATCATGAGGAAAAGAACGACGATTCGGGTAAAATTTTTTTCCATTTGGGCATCCGCTTGCTGAAGGTCGCTAAGTCTGCGGGCCTTATCGGCAGAATCACGAAAAAAACCAGCTAAATCAGGTTTTCCCCTAAACTTTTAGTATAAATTTTTGTCCAAATTATCAACGAGATAGAAAAGATTAAAGTTAATTATGCAGAGTTCTGAATAAATTCAGGAAAAGGAGGTATAATCTCGGCATATCCCAAGAAATTGCCGAAGGAAGGCCCATCCTATGATTAGCCGCCACATCTTAATCCTTAGCGCCTTATGCTCAACGATTGGATGCACAAAGCCTAAAGACAGTCCTAAGCCCAAGCCCTCGACTCCCGCTGTTACACCGTCTTCAGGGGAATCAAGCCCCGCTGTTACACCGTCTTCAGGGGAGTCAAGCCCCACTGCCACGCCTGCCGAAACCCCCTCGCCCGCAGCGGAAAGCCCAGCGGTGCCCGAGGCCCTCAGCTATCCCGTGCCGGATCCTGAACTTGGCGAGGCCCTGGCTGAGGGCGAGGTGGCTGCCGCTGCAGAAATAGCCAGCACCATCGAAGGACAGATCAAATCCAAATACCCTGCGGGATCGGGAAAACGTGCCCTTCGCGATGCACACCCTAAGACTCATGGTTGTTTGAAGGCAGAATTCACGGTCGATCCCGCAATCAAAGATGAATATGCTCAGGGCGTTTTTGCCAAGGGCAATAAATTCAAAGCGATCATTCGCTTTTCAAACAGCAGTGAAAACCCCAATCAGCCCGATATCACCAAAGACGGCCGCGGCATGGCCTTTAAGCTCTTAGAGGTGCCGGGCAAAAAGCTATTGGAAGTCGAAGCGCAAGCACTTTCGCAGGATTTCGTGATGATTAGTCATCCCGTGTTTTTCATCAAGGATCCAGTCGAATACGTAACGTTTATAAAGAAGTTTGAGAACTCGGATATCCTGAGCCAGCTTGCCACTCTCAAAACTCTTGGTGTTCAGGGCGTCAAGATCGCGACTGATATCAAAAGCCTGCAGATTGCATCACCCATTCAAACGCAATATTATTCGAACGTTCCCTACCAGCTCGGCATCGGGCCCACTCGCAGGGCCGTCAAATACAATGCCCGCCCCTGTGCGATCAATGGCAATGATTCAATCCCCACCAACACGAAGGATGCCAATTACCTTCGAACCAGTTTATTCGAGCACTTTAAGGTCGCAGACGCCTGCATGGACATTTACGTTCAGGTTCGTGATCCTTCGGCAAGCGTCGAGGACTCTCGAATCGAATGGAAAACGCCATGGAGTAAGGTCGCGACGCTGACGATGAAAAAAGGCAATCAAGACCTGCCCGCCCTGCCTGATGCGATGATTCCAGCTAACCAGGCTTGTGATAGTCTAAGCTTTAACCCCTGGCATTCGTTGCCCGAGCATAAACCCCTGGGGTCTATGAATCGGGTGCGGAAGTCAGTCTACGAAGCGATCAGCCGTTTGCGCCATGATCTCAATAAGGAAGTGAGAAAGGAACCCGGGGCAAACTGATCGTCCCGGAAAGCGCGGACAACAAAGGCCACCCTGCTTGGGATGGCCTTTGGTCGTTTATTTGAGCATTCTCAGTTCGGTGGTTTCCCCTGCAAGGATCATCATATAGTTGGTGCTGACAATAAATTCCTCAATTACGTAAATCTCAAGCCGTTCCTCCAGCTCCTTATTGTCCAAGTGATCAAGGAAGAATTTTTGATCCTCACGGTGCGATTTGGCGAGCAGCAGACTCTGATAGAATTCAGTTATCGTTTGCTCACCGGCCCCCTCCAGGGGAAAATGCTTCCTGAGAATAGATCGAACCTTACTTTCGCCCTCCGAGCTTTGCAGGAGCGATTTAAGGCTCGCACCAGCACCTGCCAGAGCCAGGGTTGAGCTTGAGAGCATCAAGGCTCCGAGAACACTTCTTCGACTGACGTTTCGATTCATCATCTTATTCGCCTTTCGCTCAAATATTGGTGCTTTGGGGAATCAAAGACGGCAGGAGATGCTCGTATTTGATTCGGGACATATTGCGAGTCTTGATATCGGCTTCAATGCGGGCCAGATCCTGTAGGAATTTTTTGGCGGCGGCATCGACTGCGGCGTCTTTGAAACGATCCGAGTCGTATTGACCGTAAGTCGTATGGCGAACCGAGCCCAGAAAGTTCATGGTCTGCCATTGTTTGATCGCAATATCCATCGGTGGGAGGAAATCGAGATAATCATTTTGAGTCATCTTATTGTTTTCAGGGGCAGAGCGATAGCCCGCGAGGGGGCCGCCTGGTAGAAAACTCATGTCGGTGAGCTGGGGAAAATTCACGGCGGCATGCTGGGGACCGGCCGTAAACAGGACCATCGTGCAGGTGTCGATAAGTTGATCCTTGCTATCGACGCCGCCATTCGCCGCAAAATCCTTGACCCGCCCCCCTTTTTCCGAATTGATCTCAGCGGCCCATGCCTGCAGTTCAAAATCGGCTTTAACATCAGCATCACTCCGATAAAAGCGATCAACAAAACGGCCAACCCAGGCGCGCGTCGCGTTCCAGATTGGGATGGCATCGTCACGGTAATGATAGTTTGGCAGGAATTTGGGATTGCTGACCCCGCGCGATTTGAGGCGCGATGGCAGGTAATTGTCGGTAAAACTATAGGAAAGGCGGCCCTTGATCAGGAAGGCAAAGTTAGAGGCGTTGGTGCTGCCGACCAGTCGGTCCACCGCTTGACCGTCCTGAACCAGACTCGACATTGCGAGATTATTGATCAGCATCGTCCCTTCAAAATGCGGCGAAAGCAGGGCATAGATAGGGTGAGCCTCGTGAAGCTGACGTCTTGTGGCGACGGCAATCGGTTCGATCAAAAGATGGGTCAACCCCAGATGGGTCATGATTTCGTGATAGGTATAGTGAGCGGCCCAGGCAACGCCCTTTGCCATTTGCCAGGCCCATTCGTCAGCCGGGGTAAAGATAGGACAAGCCGCCGGGATCTGACCGCATTGAATTGCGAATGGCACCATGGTGGTGCCCCCTTCAGGCACCGCGAACGCTGCGATAGGCTGATAGATATACTTCTTTTGCAAAGGATGAACGCCTGAGGCAAGGTCATTGAGTTCAAAATAATCGGCGAAATAAACGCGGCCACCGGCGATGGCCCGGGTCAGGTCATCGCTGGCAAATTGCTTGGTTTTTTGAAAGATCTCGTTGGTGAGAGGAAAATTCCCTGGAATTGCTTTCATCCGTGAAAAAGCGTTGGAGTGAGGTCCCGCGATAAAGGAGTGGGCGAAGTATTCGTCATCCATGAATTTGTCGGCGGCATAGGTTTTCTCCACCTTTTGAAAGACCTGCTGATAATCAGCGAGTGAGGCAGGGCGCCCTCCGCCCTGCATGGGCCCAAGTTCCGTCAGATAGAAATCGAAGAGATTTGGGAAATCTTTTTTGACGAGATAATTCGCGAGATCAACGGGCGAAAGGGTTGGAATCTTATTGGTCGGCTTCCAGCCGGTTTTTTTAAGGATGGCCTCCGCATTCGAACGAGCTTCCATCAGGCCTTTGAAGACCTTGACGGCCCATTGAGGTCCATCGGTGTCACGGCTTCGGTATTTCAGGGCGACCGGTACTTCCCATTTGTAGTTATATTCATATTCCTTACGAACGCCCTCAAGTTCTCCGGCTCTTTTGAGGTTTTTGTCGTCTTGCGGCAGTATGTTGGCCATGACTGATCCCTATCGTTAGAATTTAATGTTTGGAATTCGTCTTCAATCCTCAGGGACATCCGGATTCATAGGACTGATGCTCCATTCCGCGACGATCAAAAGCCCCGCATTGTTTCGCTCGTCCATCTTTTTGGGATCACAGCCCAGCCCTTCCGCATATTCTTCAAAGGCTGCATCGTCGGCACTCCCATTAGCACTGGGCGCCCTCGTCACCATGTCCTGGGCAAAAGCCGCAACTGCATCGCGATCAGGATTTGACGAGGCAAAGCTTTCCATTACGGTAGAGATGATACAGCCTCTAAAATCGGCCCGCTGCTCCTGGGTGACTTTGAGTCCGGAATTTTGCGCTTTGCATCCTGCCAGTGTCAGGAGCCAAAGAAATCCATAGTAGGAACCAAAACGCATGCCAGCCTCTAACAAGATTTTTACGTTCATTTATGCAGCTGTCCTATTCTTTGGAAGGCAGCGAACCCATGGAAATTTCAATTCCACTCACCGCTTTATTGATAGTCGTCAGACTCTCCTTTAACGACGTGATTTCAACGTCAAATTCGAGAGTTGAAAAGTTTTGTTTACGTGCGGATTCGATTGCCTCACCCAAGGTTGGATTTGCCGGCAAGAGCCTGTCCCGAAGCAGATCGAGGTTTCTTGCAAGGGAATTATCCTGTCTCATCTGCACGAAAACCCTGAATATTTTTCCATTATTGTCGACCTTATCGAGTTCCTTTTGGAGGTAGGCCCCAATCGAAAGGAAGGTATCGATCGGCTCTATGATTTCTTCCGGTACCGGCACCACCTCGGCGGGCGGCGCTTCTATGTCCTTGGCAAGAGGATCTGTTGATCCAAGGCCCGGATGATTTTTCTTCCACACGCTGCAGGAGGCCAGGACCAGCATCATGAAAAGGATTACGATTTTCATAAGATTTCCCTAGAGAGATTCTGATGTCACCTTTCGGCATTTTGAGGAATTACTTTAGCCCTATAATTTCACCTGGATTTTTGCTGATTATTGCTCATAATTTCTGTCCCAATTTAAATTTCCGCCGATAAGCAGGAAGCTCGATTACCCTGTGAGGCCGCAGTTATGAAATTTTGTCAACTCTTACTCGTGACTTCTGTGGTCCTAAGTTCATGCAATAAAACGCATGAGAGCCAGGAGGCTCCGCCCGGATCAGTGGCGCCAGCGGCAGTAGCCTCAGTCCCGGATCCCGCCAAGCCCGAAAGCCCACTCGTGCTTCCTACACCCATTGTCCCGGCAGCTGTGCTTTCTACGCCCCTTGTCCCGGCAGCCATGCTTCCGGATATGCGGCCGCAGGCGGCCATCGTTGATAGCTCCCATTTCGATTGCAATGCCCTTGATTATGGACTTTATTGGTTTGGCTTAGGCGATATGGCTCAGAAGTTCAGTCCCGAAACGCACAATAGTTTTTACGATCCAAGCAAACCGACCATGATCTTTGTCCATGGCTGGCAGTCCGGAAGTCACCTCAAAAAAACTCGTACTACTTTCAATTATTCCAAAGCCGATCCCTTGTTCGGACCGAAGGTCGATGAAGCGGATGCTTGGATTGCTGCGGGCTGGAACGTGGGAATGTTCTATTGGAATCAATTTGCCGACGATCTATCGGTAAACAAGATGGAAGATAGAGTGTGGAACGATGCACCGATCACATGGAAAAACTGCAAAGGCCAGGAAATGTCGGCCGCTGTGCCGCCAGGCAACGCCAGTGACCTCTTCTACAATACTTATATAGCGGCCCTTAAAGATTATACCGGTCCCAACATTAGACTCGTTGGGCATTCGCTCGGAAATCAGTTAGTCGTGAGAATGGCGGCACGGGCCTCGGAAGCGGCAAAAAGCGGCAAAATAGATAGTCATTTGCTACCAAAACGCGTCGCGCTACTCGACCCGTTCTGGGCAGCTCCCGTGGGTAAGGCTGTGTCCCGCGCCACGCTCATTCGGGCGCTCGTTGCGTCTTTAAAATCCGAGGGAATGATATTGGAATGGTATAAGACCTCGATGCTTCCCGAAGCCAAGGGCGCCGACGCCAATGCAGAAATGCTGCCTATGATAGGCGCTACGGAGTTATCACCCGACTATTATTCGGTGAACAACCCTATCTTTCGCCACGGTGCGGCTATCTACCTCTATTTTCTTTCCTTCGCCAACCCTCCCCCGCCGGGATGCAGAACGCCTTGTTCGGAAGTGGCGCCGTCAGCGGCAACTCCTGACGATCGCATGCTTGAACTTATGAATCGTGCGGCGCAGTGGAAGCAGGTATCGGGCACTAAAACCCCAGACACGGCTGACAATACCTTTGAGCTTAAGAAATAGTGTTGGCGGAAATCGAGCCGACCGATCAAGCTGCGGCTGGCAGGAAACCAAATCAAACCGAGGCGCAGTAATGCCTGGAGAGCATGGGTCAGGCAAAAGGCCTTGGAAGTTTTCCAAGGCCTAAATTCTCTTATGCGATAGAGTCGCGATAGAAGCATTATTCCTGCTGCGGCTTCCGAAAATTCTTAGGGTCAAGATGATACTTTCGTGCTCTCAGGCCCATCACCCTTTCGGTGAGACCCAGATCACGGGCGGCTTTTGCCATGTTCCCTTTGCTCGACTTGAGGGAATCGAGGATCAGTTCCCGCTCCATCGATTCGAGCATGGTCTTTAGGTTGCTGCCGGCCTCGACACCCGTGCTCTCGGCGATCTGGAGACTCGGCGGGAGGTGGTGCCCCCGTATCACACCCTCATTGGTCAGGAGAACCGCACGTTCCACGCAGTTTTCAAGCTCACGGACATTACCGGGCCAGTGATAGCTTGTTAGCATGTCGATGGCAGGGGTCGATATTCGCCTGATATTCTTGTTGTGAATACGGCGATACTTTTCTATGAAGAAATCAGTGATGGGCATGATGTCGGTTTTGCGTTCGCTCAAGGGCGGTACATGCAAAGGAAAAACATTCAGACGATAATAAAGATCCTGACGGAATTGATTGGTCTCTATCATCCTGTCGAGATCACGATTGGTGGCCGTGATGATACGGACATCGGTCTTGATCGTTGTCACGCCGCCAAGACGTTCGAATTCGCGTTGCTGCAGCACACGGAGAAGTTTGATCTGAGTCGCCGACGAAAGATCGCCGATTTCATCAAGGAATATCGTACCGCCGTGAGCAAGTTCAAAGCGCCCTTTTTTCTGCACATGCGCACCCGTAAAGGCGCCTTTTTCATGGCCGAACAGTTCACTTTCCAGAAGGGTCTCGGGCAGAGCTGCACAGTTGACCTTGATAAAGGGCTTGCCGCGTCGACTGCTATTGCGGTGCAATCCGTCGGCGATAAGTTCCTTACCAACGCCGCTCTCGCCTAAAATCAGGACCGTGGTGTCGGCATCGGAGACCTGCTGCATCAGTTCAAAAACGCTCTCCATCGCTTTGGAATTGCCGACAATATGCGATCGGTCAAATGCCAATTTGCCGTTGAGTACGGTAAGATTCACCACGCTCATTTCGTGGTCAGGATAAAAGCGGTTGATCATCGCCGACTGAGCGATCATCGCACAGAGGATACCGAGAAATGATTGTTCGGCCTTGGGATCAAAATTGCCGTGACAAACCTTGACTGCGGTTAAAGTCCCCATCTTTCTATCGCCGAATTTGATGGGATGCGAAAGGGTGTAAAGCTGCGGCTGGCGATCGAGCTGGAAGGTTCCATGAAAGCGTGTGCTGTCAAAGCTGGGGATAGGCAACATTTTGGCTTTCCACGTTCTCAAGACATCTTGTATTGAGAATTGCACAGCTTCGTCAACCTGGGGATCCTGATAGCGATCGCTGCCGGGGGCACGAATTTCGCGTCCCACATCAACCACGCCATCGAGAAAATCGATACGACCCATGACTAGGTCGCAGGTGCGATCGAGCGCGCCCAAAATTTCCTTCAAACCTTCAACAAAACCAGCACTTTTTTCCAAATTGCCGGCAGCTAATTTTAGGACTTCTACCTGTCGGTCTTTACGAGGGCCTGTTTCAGTACTTTCAAACATGATCGGTGCCGTTTGACTTCGAGGATTCATAATAGCTCCCCATACCGTGCCTGGATTCTTGTGTGTCAATTTGTAGAATATAAGCCAATGTCCATTAAATTAGAGATTTTATAGCTCGAACCTACTCTGAAGCCCCAGTACTAATTTAATATTTTAAACATTTATGATAGTTTTTTCATACCGATTGGTAGTTTCTTCGAAATATGAAAGAATTGAAACAGACGTTTGCGCTAAATGGGCGTGAAAGGGGGGATAGTGGGGAAAATTGCTAGGTGCCTCCTAAACCATAAAAAAAGCTACCTAAGGTAGCTTTTTTCAATCTTCGTCACCCTCTTCGTCAAGCAGCTTTTCTTTCGGATAGAGAGTTTTTTTCGTCTTCTTCAGCTGCTTCCAAAGGACCTTGACCTGCTTGTAGGCTTCCTGCGGAGTAATCTTGCCACCCGCTTCCAGCGCGCAGATTATACCGATGCCATTGGCAAAGGATTGTAGATTTACTTCCATCATGTGATCTTTGGGATCACTTTGTTTTCCTTTTGGCATATTAGTCCCCCTCAGTAAAATGCGACCCGCAAGCTAAAAGATATAGCCTTATCTCAGCCTCAGTATCTCTGGATTGCCTTGTTGAAGGTCCGAGTGGCTTGAGGTTAGCCAAAGGTAGCCGCTCGTAAGGTACCTGCGAGTGAGCCGTGCATGGCTTTATCTTAAACTATTACTATTCTTATCGCTATTCGTCTTCTAGTGATTCGGGCCCGGGAATTGAAAAAACGAGTCTGCCCGCCCCGGGTTCAGACTCGTTAGTTTCCAACAGAATTAATTCGCCAGCTGGAGCGGGCTCAGAGCTTCTGCGTCTTTTTGTAGATTCTTTGCAAGAGTTCTGTCCTGAAGCGCGGTCGCTGACTGGCCGTAGAGCTTGTGAATCGCGCTTTCGTCTTTTTCTATAATAGGACGTGGCGGAAACCAACTGGAGTAGCTGTTGAAACTTGTCAACTGCTCTCCAGTCCGCATTCTGCGTAGCAACTCACTATTACGATCCTGTCGTAGATTTTGGCTTCGTAGCCCGGTCACCTTTTTCATATATCTCCTATCCCTCTTATGCATACTTGATAGAGGGACTATCGGAAATCTTACCACCGACTTGAGGACTAGAGTACGCCGCTCAAATAAAATCTTAGATTTCAATAACTTAAACTTAAGCTTCGAGGGCTGATTAAATGCCGGCCTGAAGGCCAATGAGAATACTGGTACTATTTTGATCGATATCCTTGCCGCCGCTCACTGCTAAGCCTCCGTTGTCTTCGACTTTATCGAAGGCCAGAGTGCGGGTACCCATCTCAAACTCAGCCATGACTCCCAATCGAAGCAAAAATTCATATTTTACACCAACGTGAAGGGCCAGTCCTGACGGTTTGTAGAGGACCTTGGGGTTGTAACCACCAGTCGGGTTAAGTTCTAATTTATAGGCACCGGCAACGGTGTAAGAAAGTTTCGCATAGGGAACGAGACCGGCAAGCTGAAGGGGTAACCAGGCTTCGACTTCAAGATCGACATCGAGACCATCGAATTTACTTGAACCCATCTTCTGGCTGGAATCGAAAGTCGTTTGAGAAAGAGCCAGACCAAAGGCCACCGGGACCAAAGGAATAGGATCAAGGTGAGCTGCCAGACGCAGTTCATCACCCTTTATCGTATCGCTGGCGCTACCGCTCTGGCTAAACTTGGCGCTTCTGCTGCCGCCTAGCGCCTGAACATTGAAAAGAGCCCAGGCTGGACTGGCAACAACAAAAGACGTAGCCAGCATAGTAGCAAAGAGTCCACGATTCATAAAAAACCTCCGCGCCTAAAAAAATGTTGTCCGATCGTTCTACCACGAATAGGATGCGGCAACAAAGGCGCTTTTCCAAGGGCATATTGCATAAGAGGATCCCAATCGCGTGAGAATTCTTCATATCGATACCGAGCTCAGCTGGCGAGGCGGTGAGAATCAGCTCAAACTTCTCATCGAAAATGCCCAGACCCCGGATTGGGAATGGCATCTGGGAGCCCCTCCCGGAAGTCAGGTCATCACCAGACTTAAAGCCTTGGCCCATACTGCTTCTGTGCCCATGAAGGGCCTTGGGCAAATCACTGCCGCGAGGCGCCTTGCAGTGTACTGCCGCGAAAATAAAATTCAACTCATCGATTGCCAGAGTTCGCGTGCCCATCAGATCGGTCTCATGGTGAAATATTTCATGCCGGAATTAAAACTGGTCGTGCACCGCCGCGTCGACTATCCGCCCGGCAGCAGCTGGTTCAATCAATTTAAATATAAGAACCCACGGGTGGATCGCTTTATCGCCATCTCCGGTGCGATCGCTAAGGTCCTCAAGACCTATGGACTGCCGGCCGCTCAGGTCAGTGTTGTGCGCAGTGCCGTCGATCCCGCCGCTTTTCGTAATATCGACAGACAGGCCTCCCACGACGGGCTCTCTCAGGAGCTGGCGATCAAGCGCGGGCTGCCCATTATCGCTAATGTCGCCTATCTCACTGAGCAAAAAGGCCATGAGACGCTGATTCGTGCCCTGGGCATACTTAAGCAGAGGGAGATACCTTTCTTTGGTTTTATAGCGGGCGAAGGTGATCTTCAACCCGCCCTGGAAAAATTGGCCCTCGAGCTTGGCTTGGGCCAGGATTGTCTTCAATTCCTAGGGGTGCGGAAGGATGTTCCAAGACTTCTGGCGGCCAGCGATATCTTTGCGCTCTCCTCAAATGACGAAGGACTGGGCACCAGCCTTTTGGATGCGGCTCATTCAGGCTGCTGTCTGGTCGGCACCGAGGTGGGCGGCATACCCGAAATCATTCATCACGAACGAACCGGTCTCCTGGCAAAAGCCCGTGATCCTAACGACTTTGCCCAGCAGCTCGAAAGGGTGCTTATCGATCGCCAGCTAAGACAGACCCTGGCTGCGGCGGTTGAGCAGTTCGTCCAAGGTGAGTTTTCCTTGCGGCAGATGGTCGAGGGCAACCTCGCCATCTATAGGCAGCTGCTGGCGCCGCAGAAATGAATTGCGGTTCATTTAGAATTCAGCTTTTGAAGCCGCCCGCGTCCCATTTTGGTAAAAAATTTATTTTGTCGAAAGCAAATCCTGGTATCGCCTTCTTAACGATAGGGCTGGCGACAGGTACTTGCCTGAGCTGTTAACTTGTTTATCATAATTCCGATAGTACGGGTGATGACCATCTATCGTGACAGGAGGTCCGTGATGGGGTTAAGATTTCGCACGCCTATAGGCAGTCTGCGTGAGCAGCGCCGCAAAGCCGAGGGATTGCTGCCACTCCCTTCGAGTCGGCAGAGCAAGCTGCGCTATCGCAATACGGAGTCCTTAGGTGACGGCGTAGCGACAGAAAGCGAATTTGATAAACGCGAAATCCTTATCGAACGCCTCCGCACAGTGTTGGCGAGCGAATCCAATCCAATCGAAAGCCTATCAGAATACCGGGTCCTTCAAGAGGAACTCGCCCGTATCAGTCACCATCAGCAGGCCAATCGAAACGACGCTTCAAAAAGCCTGACTGACCTCAATGTGCCACGAACTATGTTTTTCGACTCGTCTTCACCTTTTCGCTACCTCGTTATTGACGGCAGTAAAAACTCTGCTAAATTTGCAGACCCTATTGCCAAACTTGACTGCGCCCTGGTGAATCTTGATGCTTATGTCGCAAACCTTCGTTTTTTTGTTGAAAAGACCCCACGTTCCATACCGTTAACACTCTTAATCAGTTCCGATGGGAAAGCGCAGCCCCTGCCCGCTGCACCCCCAGCGAACCCCGCTCATGACGCAGCAACTCTCACCCATAACAAGGTGGCCTATTCCATTCAGCCTAAAGAAAAAAGCCTCATTCCCCGTCCCCTGCTCTTGAGTCTGCTCGATCCCAGGTAATTTCCTTATGTCATTCCAGCCAAACTTCGCCACCGCTTGATTCCACCTTGAGGAAATGTCCGTTCCGGACTATCTTTTTTTCTTCGCATGCACCCAGAAAATGATCAGGAGTCGCAACTTGAACGAACTCGATCTCATGACCAAAATAGTTTCCCTTTGTAAAAGACGAGGCTTTGTTTTTCAAAGCTCAGAAATATACGGCGGCTTAAAGTCGGCCTATGATTACGGCCCACTCGGAGTAGAACTCAAAAGAAACATTGCAGCTGCCTGGTGGCGGGCGATGGTCTATGAGCGAGACGACATTGTCGGCCTCGATGCCTCGATCGTCATGCATCCCAAAGTTTGGGAGACATCGGGCCATGTGTCCGGCTTTTCCGATCCCCTGGTCGACTGCCTGAACTGTAAAGAACGTTTCCGTGGCGATAAGGCTCCTCAGCTCGCCACAGGGTCGGAAGTCGTCTATATAAAAGGCGGCAAAGATAAGGGCGAAAAGATCAAAGGTGTGGTTAACGCCCGAGGCTACGTCTGTCCCGTCTGCGGTTCGTCTGAATTGAGTGAAGAACGTCAATTTAATGGAATGTTTCGGACCATATTGGGCCCGGTCGATCCCATGGATGAATTTTTCCGTGAAATCAAAGGCAAAGATCTTTCCGAAAAGGAAATGAAAACGATCTACGAGACGATCACCAGGAATTCTCAGGTCTATCTGCGTCCGGAAACAGCGCAGGCCATGTTTGTGCAGTTCCTCAATGTGCAGCAGACCGCATCGATGAAAATACCTTTCGGAATCGCTCAGCAGGGTAAATCCTTCCGCAATGAAATAACAGTTGAACATTTCATCTTTCGATCCTGCGAATTCGAGCAGATGGAAATGGAATTCTTTATCGAGCCGGGAACGCAGGGCGAATGGCTGAAATATTGGACAGACAATCGGATGGCCTGGTATGGAAAATATGCCAATTCCCCCGAGAACTTCCGTTTGCGTCAGCATGATCGCGATGAGCTGGCCCACTATTCAGACGATTGTTACGATGTGGAATATCTTTATCCTTGGGGTTGGGGTGAACTCGAAGGCGTGGCCTCCCGAACCGATTACGATTTGAAACGCCACGGTGCGGCAACGGGCGTGAAGCTTAGTTATTTTGATCAAAATAAGGCCGACCCTGAAACGGGGAAAATGGGCTGGCGCTATGTGCCATTTGTCATTGAGCCGGCGGCGGGCCTGACCCGTACCCTCCTTGCCCTTATCCTCGATGCCTATGTCGAAGAAAAAGGCGTCGATGCCGAAGGCAAAGAGAAATCACGGATTTTCCTTAAGCTTCATCCCAGCATAGCACCCATCAAAGCAGCAATACTGCCTCTGGTGAAAAAAGATGGACAGCCAGAAAAAGCCGCTGCTATTGCCAAGTCTCTTCGCGAAGCTGGTATCAATGTCAGTTATGACGAGCAGCAGAGTATTGGGAAACGCTATGCCAAACATGATGAAGTGGGAACTCCCTTCTGTATCACAGTTGATCCGGATACAATGAAGGACGACACCGTTACCGTTCGCTATCGTGACAGCTCGGAACAGCGCCGCATGCCGATTGCTGAAGCAATCGAACTGGTCATACTAAGTAGCCGGCATCCCCTCTAGGAGTTGAACTGTGAATAAACGACCGAACCATCCTCCTGAATCCAAAGGAAGATCCCGTCGCCGCCGGCGTCCGAATAACCCGGCGCTTCCTAATAAAACGGAGCCCGAGTTCGTCAGGAAAAGCCCTACTGTTCTTAAACGATATGGTGTTTTGTTTTATGAAACTCACATTCTGGCGAAAGAGGCTGTAGCTGAGATCGCGGCCGTTAGCGCTCAGTTTGATCAACTGAATATAGTAATCAAAACTGAAGGGTCAATGGATGATCCTGAGCTGACTGCTCATGGCCGGGTGTATGCAGGGGAAGCGTGGAGCCTGATTCACAAGCGTCGCGCCGATGATGGTTGGTACAATGAAGCGCACGAATGAATAAACGCGTTTCGCGTGTCAAGAAGGCTCCATTCCGAAAAGGTGTGGGGCCTCTACTTTTTTTAGACTCTTCCCGGCTATAATGGATATTCGCAAGGCTAAGGAGTCGGCAATGAAGCTGGAAATGGAGTTTCAGGGTTCGGAAATTTCTGAAATTAAAATTGGCAAAAACGAAATTGAGATTCACTTTAGCCATGTCGTAATTATCAGCAGTCCCGCCAGTAGCGGCGCTTGCAAAACCCAAGGTGTCAGCGCAACCATTTTCATAGGCAGCCCCCGTTATAAAAAATTGCCCAAAGAAGGCAAACTCTCCGACGGAGAACTCTACGGAATACCCGGCAAACCTTTAAACGGAAGGATAGCTGTTGATTTTCAAAGCTGCCGTGAATGCGAACTGGAACTCTCAGTCGAGCATGATGATTTCTCTATCAGCGGCAAGAGCTTTAAGGTCAACGTCGATATGAAAACTTTGCCTGACGAGTTGCGGCATTGAAACCAAAAAAACTGCAGTGCGGGACTTGTCCTGCAGCTTACTGCGGCTTCTTAACTATGATTAGTTAGTGTCAGTCCGGAAAAGGCGATGGCTGCGTTTCATCGGCAGAAAAAAAATGCTCATTTATGGGAATAAACTCCGCTTTTTTCTGCCTCGCGCCTTGCCATCCCCATTTTCGGACGGACACTCATTAACTCTATTTAAACTGCATGGACCGTCATTTTTCAGTCAATATCATCCGGTATTGCGTATCAACTACGATAGCTTTGTTATCATTGGTGATGAGCTCACGAAAGTTAGCTTTCACAGTGTGCATGCCAACAATGATAAGTTCATCGACTACCATTCCTTGCTCTTCAATGCCGAGCCGTATGCGATCCCATTGGGATGGCTCGACTTCAACAACTCGAGCATGAGAGAGCTTATCCATTAGCAGAGGGTTATCTTCGGCATTGGATCCACCCACACCAATTATTCCCGCTGACGCCTTTGAGCCTATGAGCAGCAAGACCGCAATAGCGATGTGACGCATCATCTTTCTACCTTTCCCAAATAGTTAAGACCCACTTCAGTCCATGTAGCTGGACGATAGCACGCTTAGATAAAGACGGTCCCCAAAATATTTAGGGTCTGTAAAGACTTCAACTAACCTTTTTTTTGCTTCGAGTAAGGCTGCATTAGCGGCTTCGATTCCCTCTTGATTCAAGCGATCGGAGAAGATTCCATAGTGGCTTCCGTAATCATTGACCTTATCGCGGTCGTAACATTGGATCGCCAGGCTCATGTGATGCAAGACCTCTTCAAGATTTGCAAAACTGACATTCTTTATCTTAGTCTTTACGATATCATTTTGAACTTCAATCAGATCCGCAGCCGCCAATCGCTGGATCGCAAAGTCCGCTTGCTGGCCAAGCTTTTCATGCAATCGAGCCAGACTCACTCCCTGGCCACTTGCCAGATTAAAAACGATAAACTCTTCTTTGGTCAAGGTCTGCAGAAGACCGGCCATATTTAACATACGGTAGCCGACTTCTTCCTGCTTTTTGAAGATCGGAGCAAAATCAGGAAAGTGACGGCAGAGAAAAGACCGGCCCTGCTTGTCGTCAAGAATCACGGAAACGACTTGCATCACCGTCTCAAGGTTCGGTGTAAACTCGGCCTGCATAATACGACGTAACGTTGGGTAAGATACCCCAGTAAGGCGGCTCAGCACACTCAAGTTCCCGTTGCGCCTTAAGCTCATCCATTGGTCGATTTCGCGCTGGAGTTCTTCGACTAGAGTCATTCCTATCTCCGGAAATATCAAAGGCCAAGAGGTCATCGATTGATACCTAAGGTCATGGGCATAGGCAATAGCCGATAGTATGGGCTGCGCTTCCTCGCCCAAGACCTTTGTTTAAAATCGCCCACAATTCGATTCAACCGCCGAATAACGCGCGCACAAGGTCTGCCGCAAAACGAACACCAAAGCCGGTTGCTTCGCTTTCAACATGGGCAAGCCCTCCACTCCGGTCGGCGGCAGCGATATCGATATGAATCCAGGGAATATCGCTGGCAAGAAAAGATTTTAGGAAAAGCGCGGCCTCGATATGATCGACGCCTCCGCTAAGCCGGCACTGTTTAATATCAGCCGTGTCCGACTTAAGGCATTCCGAAAAATCCTCATCCATAGGAAAGGGCCAGACTCTTTCCCCCGATCTTTTCCCACTTTCAATGATAGCGCTGTGATATTCATCCCGGTTGGTGAACGCTCCCGAATAGGAATTGCCAATCGCCCCGACGCAGGCGCCCGTCAAGGTTGCAAAGTCCATAATCAAGCTCGGCTCATCTTTAGACGCTAGATAAAGGGTATCGGCTAGTATCATCCGGCCTTCGGCATCGGTGTGGACGATCTCTATTGTTTTGCCGTTCATCGCGGTCACGACATCGTTTTGCCGGTAGGCCTGGGATCCAGTGAGGTTATCCGCGATCGCAAGAAAGGCGCTTACGGCAAAGGGCCATTTTTCGCGAGCGGCCAGCCGGACTAGAGCAAAGGCGACGGCTGAGCCAGCCATGTCGCGGTGCATGCCGTACATGTGCGCCGCGCTCTTCAGGTTGGTGCCACCCGTATCAAAGGTGATGCCCTTCCCGACGAGACAAAGACTCTTGGCATTTTTTTTAGCCTTGGGTTGATAGGTCAATTTCACGATGCCCGCATCCTGTTCACTGCTGGCCTGAACGATCGCGAGAAAAGCACCGGCCTTCATCTGTTGCAGCTTTTTTACACCATAAAATTCAAACCCCAAACCCTCTTCGGTCGCTGCCGCCTTGATACGGGCCACATAGGATTTGGGCGTGAGATCATTGCCGGCAAGCATGGCCAATTCCCGCACCAGATTGGTGCCATCGGTTTCGGCCAGGCTGCGCTGGAGTTGATCAGTCAGCGGCTTCACCAGGTTTTTATCATCGATTTGAATATCGAGTTTGGGTGCCCAGACCACTTTTTTCTTTGACTTCCCTTTGTAGCTAGGCGCCCGGAATTCCGCTGCCTTCAGAGCCGAAACGAAAGCATCAACAAACGGCCGGGCCAGGGCCTCGCCCATCGCACCCAGATCAAGCCGGATACCCTCGACTTTAAGATCTCTTAAATTGTTTACGATGTCTTTGGACAAAGTCAAAAGTTTAAAGGTAGTTAACGTGGGGTCTAAAAGCACGATGCAATAGCGCTGGGTGGGCGATCGATCAAAGGTCAGGATCGCAGCGGCTTCAGCCTTGAGTTCCCGACGCTTGATCATTTTAAGAAGTTCGGTCTGCTCAGCCGTTGGCAGGGGTAAATAACCTTTCCAATCCACGGCATCTTTAGCCAGAGAATAGGCCACTACGATAGCGTCATAGCCGTTATCTGCGTACTTGCTTGAGCTAGCGACTAGCTTAAATCGATCTTTTGACATGGGTCTTGCTCCTGAACACTCTTTCATAGGCTGAGGACCGTATATTGGTCTATACTGCTAGCCGTGCCAACCTTTGTTTCGTTCGAGGATTTCATGGAACGTCCTGTTCGCTCTCTGAAAATGGAGTTACATAGTCCGACTCGGACCGACATCCCCCAACAGCTTGGCTGCGCTTTAAAGCAACGGCAATCCTGCTGCGATGGTATTGGCTACCGCCTAAAGGCTAACGGCTCTTTGACTCAGGCGATAATCTGCAACTGTGTCATGGAGTGTCAGAGTTGTTTTGGACTAAACAGGATCATGGAAAATAGCGTTTCCAAACCCTGCCATTCTCCAGCCCCTTCCCGCGTCGCGTCGCTCATCAACGCAGCGTGTCTGCCGGCTCGTTACTGCAGTGCGAAACTCGATTCTTTTTCCAATTTTTCCGGGAACGGTCGGGATGTGGTGCCGCGCTTGTCGCAGTGGATGCGAGAGTTTGATATTGCCAGTCCCAAGGGTCTGATCCTCGGCGGTTCGGTCGGTGTGGGCAAAACCTTTTTGCTGATCGCGATTGCGAAGAACTTTGCAAACAAAGGCATCAGCGTTCGTTTTGTCGATTTCTTTCAGCTCCTCCTGGAGTTGAAGGCTGGATATGCGCAGGACAAAAATGATTCAAGGGTTCTCAATGAGGCGATTGCCGTTGATGTCCTTTTCATCGATGAGTTGGGCAAGGGCCGCAACAGTGATTGGGAACTGTCTATTCTCGATCAGCTGGTAATGGGCCGTTACAACCAAAACAAAGTCATCATTTCATCGACCAACTATGATTTTAAGCCAAACGACAGACATCAGATGACCAACGGATCGCTCGATGACAAACGGCCGAGCGCCTTTGAACTGGATCGCTTTGAAAGCCTGGAGCAACGCATAGGCTCGCGGATCTACTCACGCCTGGTGGAGAGTTCGGATTTGATCGAACTTACCGGCGAGGATTTCCGCAAACGCAATCTGCAGGAAAAAATCCAACCGACTCGTGGTGGCAGGAGATAGTCGTGAGCCAGAGCAGTTGCGTTCTACACAATCTGAACAATCCAATGCTCAGCGGCCTTTCCCTGGGCCTCGCCTTCACGAAGGAACACATCCTCAGTCTGAGCCCCCAAATGTTCCCCTGCTGTCGCGGCAATGGCTTTGCATGGAGCGAGCTGGATCGTGGTTATCATGCATGTAACCTCAAAGCCAGACTGTTTCGTGTCCAGGATCTTTTGAACCGCTATCAGCGCTTTTTTCCCAATACCACTCGCTTCCCCCATCAGGTGACACCAGCCTGGTCGCATCAGATCCTGCAGGAACTTGCGAGTGTCTTTGGCAACGTTCGCCCACCGGCTTCGGTGAGTTATACGAGTCAACGCACGCAGGCTTCGCTGCTTTGGTCGAAGGCATTTGCCGCGGTTTGGCGTTTTGGAATGGATGTGCGCATCACGCGGCTCACGGAATTCAATCCGCTCGAACTGAGCCAGCTAACCGCCACGAGCGATAAGCCTGTGGCCATCTTTATCGACCAGGTTGATAAGCTTTGGGATCCGGCGATAGTCGAGGCCCTTGAGTATATCGTTCAGCAGGCCTACAATAGTCAAACCTTTCTATGGATAGAATTTGTCCACGAACAGGCGATGCCTTCTGAAGACGATTCGGATGGATCGGTGCGAGGGACGATCGCACGCCGTCTGCAAAAACTAAAAGATAAACATCCACTGGATCTTCTCAGTCGCGACTGCCTGTCCCGGCTTCAAGGTCTCAGTGGCATCAAACATCAATCAGGGAACGAGCCGCATGCTTGAATGGTATCGATCAATTTTAGCTTTCCACGTCATCGCAATTATCAGCTGGATGGCAGGGGTGCTCTACCTCTACCGCGTGCTCATCTATACGAGCGAACGGCGGTCTCAGCATCTATTGGTGGAAGATCTTCTTAAGACCATGACACGGCGCCTCTGGAAAGCGATCACTCTGCCGGCTATGATTGCGGCTTGGACGGCTGGACTGACGATGGTCTATTTGAATCCTGGCCTTTTGCATAGGCCCTGGTTTCAAACCAAGATCTTGTCCGTGCTGCTCCTAAGCGCCAGCACGTTTTATGCTGGCTATTTAGTGAAGACCGTGCAAAAGAGCGGATCCATACCAAGCGGTAAAGCCTTGCGCTTTCTTAATGAGGTTCCGACTATCCTCATGATCGTGATTGTTATTATGGTAATCGTAAAACCATGGAGCTGAGGCCATAGAACTTAAAAGGTCCTTATCTATATAAGGGCCACTCATTTCAGCAGCTTCTTTTGCCCGCTCAATCTATGATCCCAACCTCAGGTTTGATTAAGCGCTGGTCTTTGACGCAATTTTGTCTTCTGCAGCCCGAAATGGCCGATGACTACGCGTTTTCCTCAATGATATTGTTTACTTTTTTCGCATTACTTGCCGTAGGGATTCCGTTTTTTGAATCTCCAAAAATAACCGCTTAAAATCCACCCCCGCCAAGTCACGACAAGTTCAGACAAAATCCGATTTTTTTAACTTTGTCGTTTTAACGCCGACTAGGGAATTACGCAAACAAACGGTAACCTCTCTTCAACCAAAGGATATATCATGAAACTTTCACTTAACCAAATACTCGTCAACACAGTTATCCTAACGACCCTCACCGCATGTGGACAGGTCCTGGATAATGTCGGCATCACCAGCAAAGACAGTGATCCCGCTGCGGCAACTGTAGAACAAGAGCTGGTCGATATTGATGTTAACGTTTCCGACGGAGGAGAAGCTGGTTTCGCACTTGCTGCCGCTTCGAAGTATACTATCAGCCTTCAAGGCTGTGCTTCTGGTTTTACATCAACCGCGACCGAAATAAAGTCAGTACTGAACGTCTATAAGTTTGACCGCGGCTGCCTGGCAAAACTTACTTCATTGGAATACTCGGGTATCACTTACGCGCCTTCATCCGGTAGCCCCTTCACGACCTGGCAACCATCGGATGCAGCGATCTACACCAATTCCGGCAACACCAGCCAGATTCGTGTGACCGTGACCGCTCAACTTGGTAACCCAGTTGGAACCAGTGATACAATCGGTTACTCCTTCACAGAAATCACAGCTGGTACCGATCAGGTGTTCAGCCAAAATACAGTCGGTGCTCCTAAGACAATGATCGTCGGTGGTCAAGCGGCTCCTGCCTTCTTGGTCAAATCGCTCTCCTTCACAGGCATCAATGCACAAGGTGCAGGCGCCTTCGGCTTCTCAATGGAATGTACCACACCCTTTGTTACCGGTACCACAGGCCTGAACTCCACTTGTAATGACCTGAAACTTTCGCAACTTAAATATGCTCTCGTCAAGGATACTTTCGGTGGCGTCCTGACTGCTGCTCAGGCTTCTGCAATCTTTGCTACGGGCAGTACAGCCGCCGTCAATTCCATCACAGCTGCCAGTGCTCCTGGTGCTAACTCGATGGCAAACGGCGGTTTCCTTACCGCTACCCTGAACGGTCCTGATGCCATGCACACCAATCCAAACATGCTCCTCGTCATCGAAGGTGCCGGCACATCGTACCTCTACTTCAACGTCGATGTTTCGACCATCTCGCAAAATGATACTCTTGCTCCCTAATACTTAGACCAGGGGGCCGGCGACGGCCCCTTTTTCTCATGGAAGATTATCCTTAGCCACATTTTTAGTTTAAATCTAGGGACAAAATCAATGTTCACTTACTTCCGCCAACAACTCTGCACTTTCACCCTGGGTCTAGCCATCTGCAGTCTGTCGGCCTGCGGCGATCCCACGGAAACCAACTTCATTGAAAATGAAAAAGCCGTCGACGCTATGGATCGTATCGATATCGCCAAGGGCGCATCGGATGAGAGCGGTCTTTATATTATAGATGCGGCCGCATTCACAATCTCCTTAAGTGGCTGCACCAGCGGCTACTCAGCGACCCTCACTGCTGCCAAGACCAAATTTAATGTCTATAAAAATGATCGCAACTGCAAAGCCCGCCTGCTGGACTTCACTCGCAGCGGCAAGAAATACACTCCGGTTCCCGGTAAAGATTTTGTCAGTTTAATGACCGGTGAGACGGCAACTTTTCAATCTCCAGGCGGAGCTGATTCTCTCCTCGTTAGAATCGTAAATCAACTGAGCAGTCCTATTCAGAGCGGCGATTCTATCAATTTCAACTTTTTGGAAACCAAGGTAGCCGACCAATCCGTGAATATCCTGACCACAAAGTTTGGAGCCATTGGAAAGTATACAAAGAGTGGCGACACTGCTTTGAATTTCAAAGTTAAGAAAGCCCAACTCCTCAGTATCGATACAGCGACAGGAATCGGGCGTATGATCTTTAAGCTCGATTGTCAGGTCCCCATCAATAAGCCAGGCAATCCCAACGCGGATTGCGGTGGCGTACGCCTTAGAAGTATAACTTATGTTTTAGTCAACGATACTGTGAATGGATCGCCCTGCCCAACCGACCCAAAAAAATGTGAAGTCTATTTCACAAGTACGAATCCTTTGGAGGTTCGAAGCCAGGATTACGTAGACGCCGGTGTTGACGGTCTTGTTAACGGTGGATTCACAACCAGGACCGAGCCTACCGTAGCATTGACGACTCCAGGGAAGCTCAACGTCACTCCTAATATGCTGCTGATAATTTCCAACGGCAATTCCTATCAATGGTTCAACTTAGATCTTCAGACCAGTGCCAACGTCTACCTAACAACCTTTAACCATGCTGGCAACGAAGTTGAGGCAAATGAATAAATTTCTCCGCATTCAAGTCGCGTGCACAATGATGACAAGCATCATTGTGTTTTTGGCTTGCGGGAAAACTCAAAACTCCACAACTCGAGCCTCCATCTCCTACCATCTGGAACGTCCAGCAACAAACGATGGGGAAAATGCCATAATCATCGATTATCCCGATGATGCCAATTATTATGTGCGCATCAGCGGCGACAAAATCAAAGCGTCGATACCTCTGGGTGTGTTGAAAAAAGCACCCAAAAGAATCGGCATCAGTTCCGAGGCAGTCGGCACTTATTCTTTGGATATCATCTTCGCACTCGGAGACCAGACCGAGTTCATCAAAGATAAGCTGGAATGGGAATACGATCATGAACTTCCACCTGATCCCATCGTGTCGCCCCAAACACCCGCAAGCCGCGACGAAAATGCGATGCTTCTCGTCTCGGCCAGCAAGGGGCCCTCTGTCACTCAATTATGGGTGGGCGGGGACGTGGCCGAAGCGCAGTGGCTAAACATCCCAAAATCAGGCAAGGTTCCCATCATCCTCAGTGATGGCGATGGCAAAAAAAAGCTTGCGATCAAACTTAGAAATATCGCAGGCAGTGAGTCATCAATTCAGGACCTCATTATTCCAAGAAAGAGCCTGCCGCCGGAAAACTGTAAGGCGGTTCCGATTTCCCAAACGATCAGCGGCAATACTCTCAGTATCCAGGTCAGCGCGACCAATGACGGTCCGCTTGCCTATCGTGTCCTTGGAGATGTCGAAAAAATCCCCAAATTCAAAACGTTTGAAGGTAAAACAGAAGGGGAAATTACTCTCTCGCCGGGCCCAGGCGACAAAAATCTTTTGGTCTATATTCGTGATGAGGCCGAAAACTTCTGCCCGGAGATCCCTCTAACGGTGCGGGTGGATCCCAGCTATCGGGCCCAGAAAGTCGTCTTGAACCAACTGTGGACGGATGATCCGGTGGTTAGCGCCCATTTGAGTGTAGAAACTTTCGCAGACCACAGAGTTGAAATGTTTATCAATGGCGGCGTCGCGCCTGGACCACTGACCTTTCAATGGGTTCCCTACCTCGCCGATCCCACGGTCGAACTCACACCTGTGGATGGCAATCGGTTCGTGACTGTTCAAATACGCGACAATGGGAAGCTGCTAGAGGCGGAAAGCGCCTCAATCTTTCTCAAGCCTTACCTGAAACTGGGTGGTACCGGCAGCAGGAGGGAGCTGGCATTGAGCCGTATGATAGGCACGGAGGACATCACAATCACGGGTTGCGCCGAAACATACATTAATGTGCCCTATGGCGATGGATTGCCATGTACTCTCGGAGTCACTCCCATCGAAGCCACTTATCATCTTATCGATGGGACAGACGTCACTCGAGCTGTCACGCCTTAGAATTTGTCAAAGACTTATTGTAAGCCCAAGCTCCAACACGCTCATCTTAATTTTTGCCTTATCCTGGGTTGGCTCTGGCACTACTGTGAGTGCGCTGTCTGAAACCAGCGACTGGTCTTTGCGATTGGCAAAATTGTGCTGTAGGTAAAGGATCGACAGCGAAGCCGCCAGCGGAAATTTCCAATTGAAAAGCATAAAACTTTTTGAGATTGTAGCACGGGGTTGAAAGCCTACGCCGCCACTAAAAGTGGATAGGGTAGCATATTTTACGACTTTATTATTGATATTGATGGATCCCGTGGCACCCGAGTTTAGGCCAGCTAAAGGGCTTAAGGTCAATATCGTTTTTAGATAAATGCCCTTAGCCAGGTTCATTTCATATCCACCGCCAAAGCCCAGCTGATAGAGGCTGCCTGCTTTGGTTTCCGCGCCGGCTTCGTATTGAAGCCCCGAATAAAGCCAGGTCGTTTCCGCAATCCAGTACTGATCATTTTTAAATGCCCATCGCCTTAAAAAGCGCAGGATATAGAGCGGTCCGACCTTCGTCGGTATGGCTGAACCTATGGTAAGTTCAGAATAAAGGGCTGATCCAATATTCAGGCTGAAATCATTACTGCGTAAAGTTTCTGCCCGAGCGGCAGAGCTCCAGATCGAGAGGAAGCAGTAGGCGAGAGCAAAGGCAGTAGCAGAAACGAATCTTTGCACTCTAAAATTTAATTGCATCGATGGTCAGATTCTCCTGTAAGTGCCTTTAGCCATTCCTAAGTCCCCTGCCTATTGTAGCAGGGGTCTGCCCTACCCTTTCCACTATTTCAGTAAACTACTGGCATGAAGGAAAAAAGCGGCTCCTTTTTGGACTAGAGGAAGTGGCAAGAGAGTCTGCACATGACAATAAAAACCGTACACTAGGAAATGACCAGGCCCGTCTAATCAAGACATAAAAATTTTCATCATGAGCGTTTCTAAGAAAAATTCTCATCGATTCTTCACAAGGAAACGAGTTAAATTGAGTCTATGAGCGGAAGTGTGACGTCACCATTTATGCTCGAATGATGAATACATGCCTTTCCACAGAATCGTGGGGAGTCACTAAAAAGTCTCAAAAATGGGAGACGTCACAGATGATGTTTCAGTTTTACTTCAAGAAAATGGGCAGTTCCGAGACCCTTAAAGAACTTTCTGAAAAAAAGTTATCCGATCTGCTTGAAAGATTCATCGGTGCGAATGGATTGGTTCGCGTTACCTTTCAGATGGAAAAGAAAGCTCAGCGGGTGTTTTGTTATCTGCAGGGGCATAACGGACAAATCTACCGTGCTTCCGCATCAAGTGATAACATGTATGCAAATCTAGATGCAGTTGCCCATAAACTGGAATCGCAATTGCTTAGAGTTAAAACTCGAAGTCATAGTCAGAAACACAAAACCCGTTATCCTGAAACGAGGCTGAGGCTGGTGCCCGAGGAGACTGATACGAACATGGACTTTTGGGAGGATGCTTACGAACCCGCTTTGAGACCGATTCACTGATCAACTTTTAAACCCCGGCTTTAAAAAGGCTGGGGTTTTCTTTGTGGAATTAGCGGCCTAGCTCAGGAACCGCCTTTCCATCTTAAAATTTTAGTAAAAATTCTCCATATTGTGCCGATAATATTCACATACCTAGTGAACGGGCAAAAATATGGCAACCAAAGAAAAACTTGGCAAAATTCTCATCGTGGCCGGCTCTTCGGATGCCATGATGAATTATCAAACGCAACTGGCTGCCTATACCACGGAAACGGCATTAAATGCCGAAGCGGCGACCGATCTGTTGGATGACCTCGAGCCCGACATCATCATTATCGACGAAAGACTGCCGGGACTTTCCGGCATTGATCTCACTCAATGGATACGTACCGATCAGGCGGCTCCGCACTATTATAGCATCCTGATTGTCGCTCACGGAAAAAGCCGGGATTTAAACGAACTTATGAAGCAATCGGGCGCCGATCATGCCTGTCTCTATGAGCACACGCGTTTGGATTTGGCCAGTCGTGTCGATCTTCTCATGAAGTTAAAGAAATCGAATGACCGGTCCACAGCCCTGGCAATTAAGTTGAGTCACACCAAAGAAACCGTCCGTGACTTGGAAGACCAGGACAGCGTCACCCGACTCTATAATCTATCGTATATCAATGCGCGTCTGGAAAAGGAGTTTCGTCATTCGGAACGATTCCAGGTGGCGTTATCTTTTATGATCGTCTCTATCGAAAGTTTTCATAATCTCACCCATAGCAAGGGTCCGGCCTTTGCCATTAAAGTGCTGCAGCAACTTGGTAATGATTTGATCCATTTAACGCGTGCCGATGACATCGTCGGGAGAAGTTGGGGTGGCGATTTTTACATTATACTTCCTGAAACGAAGACAGAAGGCGCTGAAAATCTTAAGGCCCGGGTAAGCGCCCATATTCAAGAGCAGTTCTATGGGCTCGACAGCGAACAGATGAAGCTTGAATTCAATTTTGGGATTGCAACATTTCTAGGCGATAACAAGAGCAATCGTGGGGTCCGCGACATCCTCCTGGAGGCCGAGGACAACCTGACGAGCGGAATTCTCCATAAAGCCAGTCACAAGATGATCAAGATCGCCAATTAAAGTTCAGAGTTTCATACTCCAGCCCACCCGAAGCTGGAGGTTACTCACGGTCAAAGGTCCGCCAAGTTCCCGGCGCACATTATTTCTTGCTTCGGACGTATTGGTCGTGAAGGATCGCTGCACGAATGCCGCGCCGCTCAGGCTGAGAAAATTGTAATCAAGGTAAACACCCTTCGAAAATATCCACATTAGTCCGAGATTGCCGCCGGTACTTACGCCAGTGATATCAAATCGGGAATTAAGCGATGAAGCAAGGCTGTCGCTAAGCTTATCGAATCCGCGCGGTCGAATACTTCCGCTCCATCTAACCAAGCCCACAAAAGGTTCGAGATAAAGAGGACCAAAGCCAAGGACAAACCAACGGGCTGCGTAATAGGCACTTTGCGAATCGACTTTGACGATATAGTTCCGATCGCGGTAGTTATCGGAGAACTCGAAATTGCCGCCGCCGAGACTTAGGTTTTGGATAATGTCAGCCTTCCTCCAGAAAACGCTGGCGCCGTATTCCGACCAAGGCATGACCGGGCCGAGACTTAGAGCAAGGCCTCCTTCAAATTGCTGCTGGCGTTCTTTTTGCGAATATTCCAGGGGATCGCCACCTACTTCTCCATTTTCTAGAGCCAGATCATCAACGGGTTGATCGTCTTGATTCGCACGGTGGTTAGGAGCCGCTTTATGGGTCACGGCGGAGTTCGGGGCTTCGGGCGGGCCGCCTGAGGCGGAAGGTATTCCAGATGGTGTTTCTGCTAAGAGCCCACTCATGATTAATGCAAGCAGCACAGGTAACCTCCCTTGAACATACCGTCAGCCGCATTTTAGACGAAAGCGATGGAGGCGCAAAGGACTTCTCGCAGTATTTAGCCGGCTTTCTTACCGTCTTGGGGTGGTTCCAACCCGATCAGACGTGCCAAAGGGTCGAATAAGCTAGCATCTAAAAAGGGGGAAAGACCAGTCTGCATGAGAACAAAGGCTTTAGCCGGTGAATGGGTGGGCTGGTAAGGACGAGGATTGGTCAGCGCGGCAAAAACTTCGGCAAAACTCAAGATACGGACTTCCTTGGAAAGGTCTTTAAGTTTTAGCCGGTGGGGATAGCCGAGGCCATCCGGTCGCTCATGATGATGCAGCACCATGTCGAGGGCTATGGGTGAAAGTCCGATATTTTGGAGAAGCTGGACTCCGTCTTCCGGGTGTTTTCTGACGAGTTTCCATTCTTCGTCCTTGAGGGGCCCACTTCTGTTGAGAATAGCCGGCGAAAGATTGAGGTAGCCGATATCGTGAAGAATCGAACCCATGGCCACGTCCCATCGGACCACGCCCTTGGAGAGGCTGACTGCATAGGCAGCGGTTCGCATGCAATGGTAAAAAGTGTAGGGGTCATGTTCAGCGATTTGTTCGAGTAGGCTGCGTACCCTTGGGTGTTGGTAGAGAAAGCGCGACATGGCGGTGGCAAGGGCTTTGAAGACTTGAGCCTCATCATCGACCATGGGATAGGCATAGCGGGCTTTGATAAATTCAGAGAGGCCGTCGGCGATGACGAGGGAAAATTCCGAGGTACTCAGAGTAGGGCGCACATTGTTTGAATCAAGCTGGTCTTGGACTTCATGCTGGCGGGATGATTCAAAAAAAAGGACAAATTGGCTATTTTGGAGAAGGTCGACCTTTTCTGCTGTCGTCCAGTGATGCTTGCCTTTGGTGTAGGGTATCATTTCCCCACTTTGCTCGATAAAGAGATCAAAATGGGTTATTTCATTTGGGATTTCACAAATCCTGAGGGCTTTAAAGTCTATGGGGCTGTAGCTGTGTTGCTTAATCATTCCAAGGCCCTCCTGGCCGATGAACCTATCGACCGCTCTGTTTTTGTTATCGGTCAATTTGTCAAATAAATTGAGGTCGAAACGAAACGCAAAGGTCTCTTTTAGACATAATCCTGATTAATTTTCGCTTGTCAGGACTGCTGGGGCCATATACTTTACTGATCTTCGAGGCCGACTGATTTAAACTTGAGTCAACTTTATGACTTAATAAAATCTGAAAAACGGTCTTGGGCATAAGAATTGGTTTAAATGCTCTCATGGTGGAATCGGTAGACACACAAGACTTTGTCGTTGAACGGTAAGACGTTTGAAAGTTGAGTGCTCCGGGGGAAACGTCGGAAGTAGAACGCGTCAAATTCGGGGAACTCTTAACGCTGCAAAGCGATGACAATCCCGAGCTAAGCTTTTCTCGCAGGAGGGAAGAAAGTGTAGAGACTTGACGGCGCGCATCTAACGGCTTCTTCGGAAGTCTATGATGAAGGGAAAGTCCAGACCCCAAACTCTGCCCCGGCGCAGAGGCAGTGAAAACTGTAGATGGTAAGAAAATCTTGCGACCGTAAGGTCGTGCCAGTTCAAGTCTGGCTGGGAGCACCATTTCTTTAAAACAAAAAACCCTTCGATCTTTTGGTCGGAGGGTTTTTTTGTAGGCTTTCGATGAGACACAAAATCTGTTTCACGATTAAAAATTTTGGCTCTTCCACAGAATATGTGGGAAGTGATGGGCCGTCGAAAACCTGCATAGCTTGACAGACCTGCGATGGGCCTATTTCTGACGGGAAATGATTTTAGGAAAATTAAACTAACGAGTAGAAGTTGACGTAAGAGGAATCTGAGGGAAAAGTGATTCTGCAGCACTCACTTGGACAGTCCTTGCCGCAGAAAGTAGAAACATGCCGGCGTTCTTCGCGAAGCCTTCGAGAAAGCCGGCATATCAGCCACCCGTCAATAGATGATTATATGGTCGAGTCAGTAACCCGCCCGGAAGCCGTCTACTTTATTAATTCAGCAGTGCCTTCAAGTAATTTCTTGATTCGAGCTTTTGCGGTATCACTTAAGTCATCTGTCGCGAAAGTTTTGAGGGTGTGACGAACGCGAAATAGAATCTCGGTACCCGTTGCGCCCCCGTCCATAGCTTCTTGCAACTTAGCTGCATACTCATCAAGCCCTTCGACCTTCAAAAATGAAACCAAAGCAATTGTCTCTGCTAGATAATCAAACGCCATGTGACGCCCCTTATAGTGTTGTATGACTCTGAATAACCACAGAACCCTCTTTTACCACCACTTCAATACCGCCGCCGCGATTAGCACCCGCCGGAGGTGCGACACGAGTCACAAAGGTCTACAACTGTCGGGAATTGCTTTCGTGAGTCGCCCGTAAAGCCGTCAAATACGGTCTTATAAATTTCTAAAATTGATTCGCCAACATAAGAGCATTCAATGCGACTAAGGTAGAGGCAACTGTCTATCATCACGGCTTGCAGGTCGTCATCTTTAAGACTTGCCCGATCAACAGGATGACTTCTGGTCCAATCGCAGACATTTTTTGCCGTCATAGGTTGGCAAGTTATATCATTGCAAGATTCTGCCTTAGCGTTTGAAGCGACTGTAAGGATTGTAAAAATAGCTATACGCAGATACTTCCTCGCCAAAGGCGTTCGTCTCTGGAAGGAGGAGGCCAAGAGAAAGGACATTGCCGTCATCAGTGACATCAGCCACGAGGCTTCAAATGCCTTGAAAGCAGACTTTAAGAACAAAACCTCGTTCAAGCAGCTCACGAGAAAGTTAAAGAACAATGCAACGAAAATCTATCAGTCACCCCTCGCTTACCTTGCTCCACCGAAGCTCCGAGCAAAAGGACGATTCATGGGAATTTCGCGGTTGAGCCCGCAGATGTCGCTTCGTGAAGGCCGTTAACAGGAGGCAACCATGAAGCTGCGCATTTCTGTGATTCCGACCGCCAGGTCCTCCGGTATGTGCCAAAAAAGTAGTCGTCAGCATGATATAAACCAGTAAGCAGATTTTCATGGATGGGCACTAACTAGAATCGAATAGACCTTGTCATCCAAAAACTTCTTCCATTCACTTTCCAAGTTCCTATGGGGTGATTCTTTGTGGGAGTATTGGTTTGCTAAAGGTTCTATTGTCTCCAAATATTCAAAATCAGCCCATAACATTTCCAATGATTGAATTGGATTTTCAATCTCTGCCCTGTGTTCGTAAAGCCATGCGACAAATATTTTTGCCCATTTATCATTGTCCATTTCGAATGAACCTGGACATAAAGCCTCAAGGTTATCAGCGATTGCAGTCTGGTCAGAGTAGCCAAGTGCTGCAAGTTCGGCTTCTTCTTGAGAAAAATCATCGGATTCAAGTGCTTTAATGGCAAGATCAACAGCAACTCCAGGCTGCATCCATCCCTTAGCAATTGCAAACTTTGCTTCAGCCCAGGATAGCTCCATGATTCTTTTGCCAAACTGCCTTTCGATGATCATTTTCATTGGATAATCCTCGCATTTCTTAGGTTAAGGTAATGTATTAGGATTTTGATTAGGAAAACCAGTTATCTTACCACCTTTTATGAACCTCTGGTGTTCAAGTCCTTTGGCGCTAACTATCCATTCAAAAACCCCCTTATTACCATTAAGTTCCGCCTCCACCTGAAGGAGATTTTTAACAATACCGTCGAAATCACCGCGTATACTGGTAAGTTTCCCTTCCTTAGCGGCTATGTCTAGCATGTAAGATGCTGACCTGTGCATGACGTCTTCTTTCATGGCACTGCCTACGACCTTTGCACCCTTGATTTCTTCAACAACTAGTTCGGCTTTCAGTCTTTCAAATTGCACAATGTCTTTTGGGTTGTGCTCGCCAATCTCCTTGATGAGGTTGGTATAACTTTTTACCTCATCAGCAGTTGAAGTCCCAAATTTCTTAGCAGAGTCTAATATTCCTTCCGCCATCTCAACATTCTTTGCTATCACAGCAGTTTCTTCAGCAGTCTTTTCAAACTTCCAAATATCACCTAGCAATTCGATGTCTTTGGCAATGGTTACACTTCCCTTTGCAGCGCCTCCAAAGGGAATCATGGCTGCACCTAGAATTGCCATGCCCCGATAAAATCCTTGAACCGGCTCTCCTGTTAGAAACCCTCTACCCGTCTGAGCCTCATAATAGTCTTTAGACCATGAGATCAACGCAGCCGTCGCTATGATAGCTCCAGCTTGAGGCGCAACAATCCACAAGGCAATCGGTGCAGCACTAATTGCGATATCCAGGACCCTAATCCCTATTTCCTTTGCACGATCACCCCCATCATTGTTGCCGAGCCGGTAAGCAGCCTCGGAGTAAGCAAGGGATTGGTCGGCAACAGAGAGCAACTTCCGACGAGGTTCTTTGGTATCTTCGGGTCCAGCTTCGATAGCTCGCGAGACATAGTTTCGATACGCCCGTGCCTGTTCAATTGATTGGAAGTTTACTGTCCAATTTGCGATTAAGTACATTCCTCAATTATTGAAGTCGATTGGCCTTAGCTTTCAAAAAGCTAAATTCGAGGCGACTCAAAAATCGTCCTTGGCTAGAAACCAATGGCTCACGGTGACTTCGCCGAAGATTCTGAGAAAAGCTAAACGGGTGAGAGGAAATACTTTGTTTGGCGATGAGGCATCTTTTGCGATGTGGGGAGTTTGTCATATTCCTGGGCACCAAGAGGCAAACAGCCCATCGTTAAGACTAAAGGGATTAGAAAGTCGGTCAAGGTTTTTGGTCTTATTGAATACGAAACAGGCCGTACTTTCTACGACGTCATCGATGAGAAACTCAACTCTGCTTCATACATCAATTTCCTCAAGACGGTGTTGACCTCGACTCGTTCTCATCTGCTGCTGATACAAGACGGAGCAAAGTATCATCATGCAGAAGAGGTACTGCGATTCCTTGATGAAAAAAAGAAGAGAGTCACACCCTTTAAGCTCCCCGCATATTCTCCTGATTTCAATCCCATTGAGGGACTCTGGAAAAAGGTCAAAGCCAAGGGGACGCACCTGGTATATTTCAACTCTTTCGAGGAATTGATGAATCGAGTCGCCGCTACCATGGAATGGTTTGCCTCAAAACCGGAGGAAGTGATTCCCTTGTTTGGGAAATACGAAATCGCTTAACAGGGTGGGTTTGAAATCCAATTTATTTATCTGGAAGTCTATAGAAAAAACCAAGGCTCAAGATTAGTCATTTTTAAGTCGAACACCCTTAGATATTCTTTTGGATAATGGAACCAAGCAGGTTGCACAGCATCACTCAGCATGAAACGCTCCTTATTCTGATGATCTAGTAACATATGAGCCATTGGGATACAACTTGCTCCAGGTTTTGTTTTGATTGCCGATTCTAAATTTTACAGCATCCTCCCAGGTTTTTTGGGACACCTGCGGAGGTTGTGAACCGTTCAATCATTTCGGTTGGTAAACTTTCACTTCCTGACCTTACGACAGCCTGGACATCATTTCCTTGTTCGGGATGCTGCCAGTAACCTTGTATTATCGACAGCAACCACAGTCCCATCTGATATTTTAACAACGTCAAAAGGATTTCCAACTTAACCATTTACACGCATGCTTTCGGTTATCTCCGCAACTCCATTTACCGTAGATTGTGAGAACTTTATAACGTCAGGATTGACACGCTGAATAGAAGGCGCTGGACGACGTGATCGAGGCGTTTCTGGCCGAAGCTAGGAACGACGGCCGCTAACACTTCAGGCCGAGGCAGCCCAAGTCGCAACAGCGAATCTAAAGTCGTCCACCAAGGTGAGCCACACTTCATTCCCACGCATCATCATTAGTCGCGTGACTCTCCGGATCAACCAAAACCCTATCGCTGCCATCACTTTCGCCACTCACTTGCATACAACCTCCTGCTTAAAAGCGGCAGTATGTACTCGCTTCAAACCGTGCTGACGCATAAGCAGATTTCCATGACCGTTGATCTTTGTGGCAATTTGAAGGCGGCTGATGTTCAGACGGTTAGCTCCCACCAATTCTGACTACCTTGTTTCCTGCCGGCCAACCATTTCACAGCAAGTAGATCGGGTGAATTCCATGAAAAATTTCCTATCTTTATGCACAGTAGTTAGACGATATTGCTGCCTTCAAATCGGCTAAGCATTTGTTTACCTTGGCAACCTCATAATTCTTGCTGTATTTCGTGCCCCAGATATCATCAAGATTATTAAGATAGTCATTGGAGATTTCATTACCAAAACGTCTGACCGTAGCAATTGACTGATCTATAGCCACCAAAAATCTTTCCCTAAAAAGATTGTCCTTCAATGGCTCCGATAGCGATACGATACCAGCACCTTCGAGGTCCCATCTCCACTGCTCCCAAATCTTCGCTGATTCGGCTGAAGTGTCTTTGGCAATGAAGTTTTTCTTTAACAAAAGAAAGACAATCATCGAAGTCAGGTCATACCATAGCAAGTCAGTTTTAAGCACCTCAAAGTTTACGTGACCCATTATTATCACTCCAAATATTCTACGGGCTTAGTTGGGTTCCCGTTCTTGATTGTATTTTTGATCAATTCCTTCTCAGCCTCGTTGAATCCATATAAATCTATAACGACCTTATCGACAGCTGTATTTGGCTTTAATGCGCTCTTTGCAAAAGTTTCAGGGTTGTATGCTTGGGGCGGAATCGGGTCCATATTATTTTGCCTATACGGGCCTTTAAGACTTATTTTCTCCCCACTACTTACGTTTACAAAATCAATACCCTCTTCGCCTGTTTTGGCTGTTCGGAGTTTGACCCCGTTCTTGACTTCATACCGCGCACCTCCGACTCCTTGTTTGAGGCGAATGCTCCCAGATTCTACGGTGTCATCAGCTAGCTCTACTGTACGTTTTAGAAAACTTCTTTCATCCAATGAATTGCTACCGGCTCTACGTGCAGCGGCTAGAAAGTTCTTCGCAGAGTCTAGAATTTCTTCCGCCATCTCAACATTCTTTGCTATCACAGCAGTTTCTTCAGCAGTCTTTTCAAACTTCCAAATATCACCTAGCAATTCGATGTCTTTGGCAATGGTTACACTTCCCTTTGCAGCGCCTCCAAACGGAATCATCGCTGCACCTAGAATTGCCATGCCTCGATAAAAGCCTTGAACCGGCTCTCCTGTTAGAAACCCTCGACCCGTCTGAGCCTCATAATAGTCTTTAGCCCATGAGATCATCGCAGCAGTCGCTATTATAGCTCCAGCTTGGGGCGCAACAATCCACAAGGCAAGCGGTGCAGCACTAATGGCGAGGTCTAAAACCTTAATCCCTATTTCCCTTGCACGGTCACCACCATCATTGTTCCCGCTGCGGTAAGCAGCTTCTGAGTAAGCAAGGGATTGGTCGGCAACAGAGA
>CAXSGP010000024.1:0-13847 GCA_964236955.1 uncultured Oligoflexus sp.
AATGGAGCGGATGAAGGGACTCGAACCCTCGACCTGCGCGATGGCAACGCGCCGCTCTAGCCAACTGAGCTACATCCGCTAACTTCGTGGAAGATCGATGTGATCTCTCGTTGAGAGCTGTTTATTTAAGGCTCCAGGAAATTCTTGTCAAGGGACGATGTGATAAAAACACTAGAAATTTTTAATAATCTTTGGACTCTACTTCCTTGGCATGCCCGAAAACTTAAGGCTAACGATGAAGATAGAGTCGCCAATTCCTTGGCCGATAAGAACTTGAAAAAATTTTTAAGTCTTCGGGCTGGTTCGAATTGGCAAGATCAAAACCGACTGGAGTGGAAGCCCATAGAAGACAGCGAAAGGCTACGCGAAAGTTTTATCCGCCTGCGCGACGCCTTTTATGTTTGGAATTTAAAATCCAAACCAGGCCCGGGTCGACCTCCCCGCCTTATGTGGGAGTCAGGGAATATCACCGGGCATCGTCCCTACTTTTATCTGCAGGCCTGGAACGAAATGGGCTACCTCTTTGAGATGACACAAAGAGGATGGGTCATTTCGCGTGCTGAAAAGATAGTCAATCTTGATCGGTTCATGCGCCTCCTTAATGCCTGGGACCACGTCGTACTTTATGAAGCGGGTGAGTGGAATGGGCCATTGCGGGTAAAGTGTGAGCAGTGGGGGGAAGATTTGGTTAGCCTGTCCCTTTATGAAGATGCGATGATACGGATGTTCACTGATCTTTTCCCAGCGGAATCTCTGGCGAAAAGACGGATCGACACCTGAGAGAGTCCTATGCGATACCTGAGTAATTAAGTTCATTGACGTAAAGCTACTCTGAACGTCGGATTTAGAATGTCGTTTTTCTAAGGAAATAAAAATGGGTTTTAGTCTGGTTAGCAAGCTTCTCGTTATCACGTCGCTCGGTAGTGAGTGGGTCCTCTGGATTCTGATTTTCCTGAGCGTTGTGTCGCTCGGTGTTATCGTGGAACGTTCGATTTTCTTCCTGCGCATCCGTCTTGATTTTCCAACTTTCTCCCAGGTCATCACGAAAAAACTCATAGACGACGATGTCAAAGGTATCAATGAACTCTGTCTGAGCTCACCGGCGATCGAATCGCAGACGATACTGCGTGGCCTTCAGTACCGGGACAAAGGTGTCGCAGCGATGGAGCAAGGGATGACGGGCTTTCTCAATGGCGAAAAACAAAAGCTCGATCATGGACTGGTCGTGCTTGGGACCTTAGGCAGTAACGCGCCTTTTATTGGGCTGTTTGGTACGGTTATCGGAATTATCCAGGCTTTTAGCGATCTTGCCAGTCATCCTGCCGGTGGACCATCGGTGGTCATGGCCGGAATTTCAGAAGCTCTGATCGCCACGGCGGTGGGACTCATCGTCGCTATTCCGGCAATTATCTCGTTCAACCTATTTATGCGCGTTGTAAAACGGAAGATCGCCAACTCTGAAGCCATGAAAAGTCTGATGATCGCTCATTTCTCCGAAAGGAATTAAACATGGCCGCAAGCATGGGTGATGATGATGACGGAATAAACGAGATTAACGTGACGCCTATGGTCGACGTAATGCTCGTCCTTTTGATCATCTTTATGGTGACTGCCAATTATATGACGAGTCAATCGATCGAGATGAAACTTCCCAAGGCCTCGACCGGAGCTCCCAACGAGGCCGTGCAAAACCTTGGGTTCAGTATCGACAAAGATTCCAATCTTTTCCTGGATGGCCAGCCTGTCAAGTATTCCAACCTTACCGCTATCCTTGATGAAAAGAAGCGGGTCAAACCCGATATCTCAGCCTTGATATCTGCCGATGTTAAAACGCCCCATGGTGAAGTCGTGAAGCTCATCGATTTTATCCGCAAAAACGGAATTACGAATTTCGCGATTAATGTTGAGATAGAAGAATAGTGGTCGGCTCCCCGAGACTCGTCTTAGGGGAGGTTTTCATGTATTTTCGTCGCTCGGATTTTCCAAGCTCTGATTGTGGAAGGTCTTGAGGCTAATGTATAACCTGCGATACTGAGAAGTAGCGGCAGCAGAGCCGGGAGAAACGTAAGTGGATGTTAAAATGGCAGAAGCGGATAAAACTCTCAGTTACCAAGACTGCTATAACTGGCTTTATGAGAAGATCTTTCCTCTCAGACCAGCCGACTATTGCAGCAAATATCCGAAGTGGCCAGGCCTCGTCGGAATAGAAGTCGAAATGCTGCCCCTCTATACGGCTAGCCTTGGCCAGGATAAACCGAGTCCAGTGCCACTTTACGAAGGTAAAGGCAACCTGGTCGAAATGCTTTATGGCATGCAGAAAGACCATTCCGACTGGAATTACGTCGCCGCGCCGCCCGAGAGCGATCACCTTATGAATGTTCTGCTTGAAGATAAGGATCAGCTTTCATTTGAGCCCGGCGGTCAACTGGAATTTTCAAGCAAGCCCTATCCCTGTCTATCGGATGCCCTCAAACGGATGCGCGATATCCAGAAAATCGTCGATGATGCGGCAAAGGCTCAAGGCATCACGATTCTGCAGGTTGGGATGAATCCATGGAAAACCGTTGAAGAGATCGGCCTGCAGATGCAGAAGCCGCGTTATCGGGCGATGGATGCTTTTTTCGCCGCTCAGGGTCCTCATGGTCAACGCATGATGAGACAGACCTGTACGATACAAATCAACCTTGATTTTGGTAATTCCGAAGAAACCTTGGCCAAACGCTATGTGCTCGGCAGTCTTCTGGCGCCGTTCGCCACGGCGATCTTCGCCAACTCGCCCTTGCTGGGTGCTAAAGCCAACGGACTTTTGAGCAATCGAGGCGATACCTGGCAGCATATGGATCCCACCCGCACCGGCTTTCCCAAGCTTGATCAGGTGATAAAAACACTTTCCCGCAAAGCCTGCGTCGAAGCCTATCTGGGATGGATGCTCAACGGTCGCGTGGTATTCAGTGAGCGTCATGACTTCAAGGTCATGGATGGCCAATTTACCTTTGGCGACTGGATAACGAAAGGCTTTTTGGGCACAAAACCGACTTTGAATGACTTGCAGACGCATCTATCGCTGCAATTTCCGGAAGTTCGCGCCCGAGGATTCTTAGAATTGCGCTCAGTCGATTGTCAGCATCGTTACTGGCAGGCGGCACCGGGAGCTTTCTATACTGGTCTTCTCTATGACGATCAGAGCATGAATAAGGCGCTCGATCTACTCCTGCCAGAATTTGCCAAACTCCAAAGTCATTGGCAAAAAGCACCTATGGGCCTCCGCGACCAGGAGATGGCAAGGCTTTCGAAACAAATTTCGGAACTTGCCATCGAAGGCTTTTCGCGCATGCCCTCCTGCTATCATGGCGAAGAGAGCGCTCACGTGATGGAGGCTTTCCATCATTACTATACCGAAAGAGGCCGTACGCCGGCCGATGAGATTCTCGATACATGGAAGGCCAAAGGCCGATTTACAGGTCTGGACGTTCTCGAATATGAAAATGTTTGGGCCAGGTTGAATTTGAATAGATAAGGTTCGCACCAGGTGCCGGTCGAAGGCACCGGCTGAGTTGACGAAGAGTTTAAGATTTTGGGAGTTTTTTTGTCGGTGAGGGCAACCTTCAGCCATCGCGCCGAAGAATAATAAGCAACAATATTTTGTATTGTTTAGGGACTGGCAAATGAAGTTAGACAAGTTGAAGAAGACCGAAGGACAGGACGCAGATCTTGGATGGGATTTTTCCGATACGGTAGATGTACAGCCGTCGATAACGAAGGACCTCATAGGCGATGCCCTCGATAACTATATCGAAGATATCGCCGAGACGGTCCGGGTTGGTGTCGACCATAGTATTTCTATTCTGACCCCATGGTTCTTTAACGCGATGCCGCCGATCTACTACCAGACGACCCCGCGCCAGGAAAAGGTTCGCCATTTATCCGCAATCATCACCGGCCATGTGTTTGAAACCAAACAGACGGTAGAGCTTTGGGACCGCGATCGGCAGAAGGTGACTTATATCGGTCCGGGTGGCGATAGAAAGATACTGTCCGACATGGCCGCCCGCGTCAAAGGCCTTGCTTTGAAAATGGGCGCGCTCTACTTTTCCCGGGATAAACTTCTCTTCCTCTCGACTTTTATCTGTTCCAAACATAAGGCCTTGGAAAGCGACAATCGCCACGTCATGGATAAGATTTCGCGCGCACGCGACCTGATGCTTGCCGAATCGCCCGGTGGCGAAGAAGTCGTCGATCGCTACATTGCCAACCTCGATAACGATTTCGTCACTTATGCCACGAGTTCGCGTCTGCTTCTGACCTATCGCATGGTCAAGCATATGCTCGATCATCAGGGCGCTCACACCGTTCTTGAACTTATCGATAACAGTCTGGGCGCCCGCCTCATGATTGGCTTGAAAAACGTCGGAACGGCGAATATTCTCGAACCCATAATGAAGCTAATCCACCGCTATGATTTCTTCGTCGGTCGCGCTTTCGTCGTGCGCTTCGAGGAAGGTTATTCGGAATCGATCACCGTCGTGCACTTTATCCTGTCGCACGGTTCCAATCAAAAGATCACCGGCACCGAAGTTCCCATGATTCAATTGACGAAGGCCCTCAGAACCCTGAACTGGGTCGATCATGATGATTTCTCGCGCCTGGTCGAAGCGCCTTATGATCTATCGATCAATGCGGCCAATATCGTGCGGTCGATGGCCAACTGGTGTCATATCTTCCTCAGTAAGCAAAATCCCTATGCTTATAGCGTTTACAAGATAGGCAATACCTTCTTTCAAAATTTTGAGGTCGTGCAGACTCTGATCAAGCTCTTCCGTGCGAAGTTTGATCCTCAGGCGCGTGAGAATTGGGAGCAGGTTTTCGCTGCGGCCGAAGCGGAATTAAATGATAGGGTCGAGGACCTTATCGAAGAGGTCGATCGCAATATCTTCAAGGAATGTCTTAATCTCATCGTGCATTGCCAGAAGACCAACTATTTCCTTTCGACCAAAACCGGTCTTGCCTTCCGCATTTCGCCTGACGTTTTGGACAAGAAGTATTATCCGAACTCGCCCTTCGCAATCTTTTACGTCATCGGCAAGGACTTCCGCTTCTTCCAGGTGCGATGGAAGGATATTTCCCGCGGTGGCGTGCGGGTCGTCATGCCGCGCACGGATGCCGACTATGATATGGCGTTGGCAGGACTCTTTGATGAAGTCTATGGCCTTTCGAATGCGCAGCAGCTTAAAAACAAGGATATTCCGGAAGGCGGGTCTAAAGCGGTTCTCGTTCTCAAGACGGGTGGTCACAGGGATCAGGCCGTGAAGGGTTCCATCAATGCTCTGCTCGACCTTCTGGTGGAGGAGGATGAGTCGCATGAATCGACCAAGACCAAAGTCGTCAGCTACTATCCGAAGTCCGATATCATCTATCTCGGCCCCGATGAAAACATCACCAATGAACTCATCGTTTGGATTCCTGAACAGGCCCGTCGTCGTGGTTATCGCTATGCTTCGGCCTTCATGTCTTCGAAGCCGGGCGAGGGCATCAACCATAAGACTTATGGCGTCACTTCGGAAGGTCTCAACGTCTATGTCGACAACGTCTTGCATTACCTTGGAATAGACCCCGATAAGCAGCAGTTTTCGGTCAAGATCACCGGTGGTCCTGATGGTGATGTTGCCGGTAATGAAATCAAGATCCTTTATCGTGAATACGGTGAAAATGCACGTGTCGTATCGGTCAGTGATGGCTATGGAGCCGCTTACGATCCCAAAGGCCTGGAGTGGCCCGAGCTTTTAAGACTGGTCCATGAGAACAAATCGATCATGGATTTTGACAAAGAAAAGCTCAGCAAGGAACCGGGTGCCTTTGTTATCGTTGCCAACAACAATGAGAATATTCGTATCCGCAATGAGGTTTACCGTAAGGTTTATGCGGACATCTTCATCCCAGCCGGCGGTCGTCCCTACTCGGTCAATGACAAAAACTGGGCGGACTTTTTCACGAAAACCGGCCAGGCCACGACCCGGGCGATCGTCGAAGGTGCAAACATCTTTTTCACCGAAGAGGCCCGCCGTCAGCTTCAGGATCGCGGCATCATCATCATCAAAGATTCTTCCGCAAATAAGACCGGTGTTATCTGTTCCTCTTATGAAATCATTGCTTCGCTAACTTTGAGCAAAGACGAGTTCTTGGCGTTAAAAGAAATATATGTATCGGAAGTCATTAAGATACTTAGGGAAAAGGCCGACCTGGAAGCGAAGCTTTTGTTTCGCTCACTGATTCAGCAGGAGACCAAGACTTTGGTTGAATTGTCGCTGATGATATCCAAAGAGATCAATCAGCTGACCGACATTCTGCTCGAAAAGCTGTCGGAGAATATTGTTGAAGTCCTTGCTGATAAGTTCTTCCAGGATATTGTCATTCGTCATTGTCCGCCGGTGCTCGTTGAGAGGTACAGGGATCGCATTCTTGAGCGCCTGCCTGAAGCCCATAAGATTGCGATCATCTCATCGTCGATTGCAAGTTATGTCGTTTATAAAGAAGGCCTCGGCTGGATCAAGACTTTGCCCAAGGCCCATCAGTTCGATGCCTTGATTATTTACATGCAGAAAGATCAGCTTGCCACTCGTCTGATCGAATCGATCAAGACAGCGACACTTGCTGATAAGGAGCAGATTAATTCGATTCTGACACGGAGTGCCGCAAGGAATCTTACCGATCTGGAATTGCAAAGTCGTTTTTCGAACGGTTGATTTTCGAGAACCCACCTCGCCTTTCAAAAGTGACTGAGGCATAGGCATCCTCGGTCGTTTTTTTTCGTACTTACTCTATAAATTTCAAAAAGGCACGGACGCTATAAAGTTCGGCTTTGAAGAGAGCTTGCAGGAGCTGGTTTCTATTTTTAAAAATGACCCATTACCCCGAGGCCAGCTATCGCGTTGACCATGCCTGGCGATGCCGGGTCCCTTTGGGAAGGATCAGCATTTTGAATCTGATCACTTCGATTTTGCTTCATCAGTAGGGATGGGATCTGCTGGTTTGGTCGATGCGCTTTCTGCTCCTTTGACTTTCGCCGCAATCATACGGATCAAAGAATCAATCTCGTTTTTATCAAGCTTGCCGGCTTTTTCGTATAAAACGCTTCCGTCACGATCGACCAGTAGTACATGATAACCTTCGGGAGTGAGGTTCCAGTTTTGCGAGGCATAGCGATCCTTGTCAAAAACATAAGTCGTGCGCGGGAACTTCTCCTGCTTGCCTCTTAAAACCTTCATGATGATGACGTTGGGCTTCCAGGTGGCAGCCATGTTGATAATCGCAACGGAATGAAAATACTGTTGGGAAAACTTTTCCTCTTTCAGGCGATCGATCAGAGCATCATTCAATTCACTTTCATCGGGGTCGACGTAGACCATAAAATTGAGTGTTCCATTCATCGACTGGCTGTCCCAACTTCCACCATCTTTTACGTTGCCACCATGGTCACCGGAAATAACCAGAGCGGGCAGGGCACGACCCACTTCCAGTTTAAAGGCCGCGAAGGCGCTCATTGGCGCGAGGCTCAAAAAGAGCAATAGACCGGACAGAAGCATCTGCATAATGACCTCAGTAAAGATACGGTTACTTAGGGAACCCTTGAGCGGGCGCGATTCCCTTGACAATTACATGAGAAAATGAGGCAGGGCAAATACAGAGTCTCTCAACGATCATGGGTTTGAAGATGTCAGGCTATTCCTGTTTATTTTCCCGACCTCCAAGTGAACCGCTCTCAAACATATTCCCCTATTTTTTCAAACATCCTGGAGCAGACAAGCCCCTAAAGCTTTTTCGCGCCATTTTTACTGAGTTTATTATCGTCGTATTCACCTAATTAGCAGTATGTAACGGAAACGGGTCAATCCGCTTAAAAATGGGGAATCAAGCTTTAATCGCCTCGGCCTTAGGGGTTCAACGGCGTCCGGGTAGAGGGGTGACCGCATTATCCCTTCCCATTCTTAAACATGATATAGAGGTGAACGATCGCGAACAGAATAATCAAACGATTGCGGCACACAAGAGTCAAGGTCTTTCTACGGCACTAATCCTTCTTTCAAAGCCCTCAGCTTGTCTTGAATAGAATTGATTTTCGGCGCGTCCACCTTGACTGTCTGCGGCCTTTCCAGGCCCGATTGCAGGGTCTCCTGAGCCGCGGCTTTTCGTTGGCTCTCGCCCTTCAAGGCGTCGAGGCGCGAGATGAGATTAAGGCGTTTCTCGGCAGTTTTTGCGGGGGCAACGGCCGCCTCCCCGCGAGCTAATGCGTTTGCTGCGGTAGGCGCCGGCGCGGGCCTGCCCGGGGCTGTCCTGGGAGGCGATGGTTTTTGTGTCAAGCTGAGGCATGCCATTGCAATCTCAGGTAGAGCTGCATCCGTTCGGATAGGAGGCGGCGCCTCGATCCCATACTTCAGCATAAAGCCAGTGGCCTGCTCCAGATGCCAGGCAAGATAGGGGGAGGGCCCCTTTTCTCTCGCATCGATAAATAAAGCCTCCAACACGTCTCCCGAAATTTTAAGCGCACTGGGAATCCATCCCGCCACTCTCAGGATGCCTTCAGCACGAGACAGCTTTGCTTCGGGACTTACATTGTATTCCTCGGCAATGGCGCGATAGCGAAGGAGCGGCATGCCATCGATTCCGGCAAGGACCGTTGCGGGGTCAAGATTCATAAGGATTTTATGGGTCTCAGCTAAGGACAAGGCTTTCTTTAGTTTAAGAAAGGCTTGAGGATCGGTCACACGAATACGGGCGATCGCTTCCGCTTCCCGGAGGGGATCCTTACCAGAACCCCGCCACGACCTCTGCAGGCCTGCCGCTTCAAAGGCATTGTACTGCAACTGATGCCGCTGACGATCGACAATGTCGATCACAACGCACGATGTCTTAGCCGGATGAATTCGTAAGCCCCGCCCGAGACACTGGCTGTAAACGAGGGGTGACGTCGTCGGTCGGGCCAGGAGCACACACTCGATGCTTGGATCATCAAAGCCTTCGGTCAGGACGCCAAAATTCGTCAAGACCTGTATCCTGCCTTCACGAAAGGCCTGAATATTGGCATCACGGTCATGACTTTGGCCGGTGATACAGGCCGCGCTCATACCCGCTTCATTAAAGTCGCTGGCCAGGTCCTGCGCATGAGAAACGGATGCACAGAAGGCAAGGGTCTTTTTTCCTAACGCTTTTTCGAGGCACGCCCGCAGGGTGAGGGCGCGCATCTCGGGGCTGTTCATGATCTTACCAAGCAGGGTCGTTTGAAAATCGCCCTTTTGGTCAAGCTGTACGTCCCCTAAGCCAAGCGAAGCCTCTATGGTAAAATAATTCATCGGCACGAGAAAACCGCGGTCTTGCAGTTCACCAAGCGAAATTTCAAAAGCGGTTTCATTAAAGAGCTGGGAGATGCAGCGACCATCACTTCGTTTCGGAGTCGCCGTTAAACCGATCAGCAAAGTGTCGGGGTTTTTAGCGAAATGCCCAATCGTGTCCAGCCAGGTCTTTGCGAAGGCATGATGGCATTCATCGACAATGACTAGACCAAAGCTTTGGGGATCGTAGGACTCAAGGCGGCCCGCCAGCGTTTGAATCGAAGCGACCACCACCCTTGCATGAGCGTCAGCATAACGTTCAGCCTGCTCTATCGTCACCTTTTCTATACCGATCCGCCTACTGATTTTCTCAGCCGATTGATCGAGAATCTCGCGCCTGTGAGCGAGGAAAAGGACCCGTCGCTGGCCTATCAGGCTGAGCATCTGCTCGATGATGAGCGCTGCAATCACGGTCTTACCGGCGCCAGTGGGCAGGCGCAGAAGAAGCTGCCTTCTATTTTGGTGATAACGATTCAGGACAGAATTAACTGCGTCGGATTGATAAGTTCGACTTTGGAATTCCACAGGGCCTGCCATGGGACGAAATGATGGGTGATCTTAACAGAAAACATTCGGGAAGGCTGCTGGCTTCCGCTTTCTTCTCTATAGAAAAATTGCTAACTCGATGGGACTAGACCTTGCAATATCATGAACCATTAGTTACTCATTTCTTAGACACAGCCGCTTGGCAAGTTTATGCACATGTCAATTTTAGCATCTTCTCATTCGGCATTTGGCTCTCATTCGCATCTTTGATAAGAATCAAGAGTCAAATGCCCCTTTTTCGTTTGCGTTTATAAAAAGCTCCCCACCCTGATAACGGAAGCAAAGCGCTCGCGCGCAGCCCTAATAACGGGCTTGGGAATGGTCTTCGAACTATCCCTGGCATCGTCGGTGACCCAGACCCTCTTTTAGGAAAGTATAGTTTCTTCCGCCCGGGACAGGATAGACCCAAGCAAAGCGGAAAATGCCAAAAGCCCGCTTACTAAAAGCAGGCTTTTGATATCTTCGGCAGCATCTTACACTGGGATCAAAGCTCACTCAAACTACTTGATCTTAGCTTCTTTGAAGATCACATGCTGTTTGACTTTTGGGTCAAACTTACGCAGGGCTAATTTGGCCCCACCGCGCTTTTTAGATGTCGTATAGAAAAAGCCTGTTCCGGCGGAAGAAACAAGGCGAATAAGTTCGCGGGAATTTTTACCTTTTGCCATCTTGGTGATCCTTAACTCGAAGAAAACGTCTATGAGAAAGCAGGTACAATCCATTAACAGAACTTCGCCGTCGAGTTCAACAAAAAACAAGTCTTTCCGTGATTTCTGTCGCTTGGTTCCTGGGAAGGACTGCGGTATCTATAAGACAGCAATGATATGATAATGCGCAAAGGAGTAACCCAGTGACCTTAGTGGAACGCATGAATGAAGATATGAAAAACGCGATGAGAGCCAAAGATAAGTTTAAAACTCAGGTCTTACGTATGGTGCTCTCCGATTTTAAATATGCAATGACGGCCAAAGAGCGCACCGACACCCTCGATGATGAAAGTGCTGGCAAGGTCGTAAAAGCGTACCATAAGAAGCTTAAAAAATCTTATGATGCTTTTCCCGAAACTGAGACAGAAAGGCGCGCTGACATTCAAAAAGAAATTGCAATTGTCGAGAGCTACCTTCCACCTGTCTGATAACCCTTCGGCGCAAGCCTTGATAGGGGCCGCTGCGATCTATATCCCTGGCAGGAGGCCTCCGTGATAGAAGAATTGGAACGACTCGCTCGTGCAGCAGGGGCGGCTATCCTCACTGTCTATAAGAACAACGCCTATCAGGTCGGCATAAAATCCGACCATTCGCCTGTGACGGAGGCGGACCTCCTATCGAACCGCATCATTGTCGAAGGTCTTAAGCAGCTTGGGAACTATCCCTACATTTCGGAAGAGGAAACCCCAAAGGTCTATCCTGAGCCCCCTCGCCGCTATTGGTTGATTGATCCCCTCGATGGCACGAAGGAGTTTGTTGCTCGGCGCGATAACTTTACCGTTAATATTGCTTTGATTGAAAACAAGGCACCCGTGGTCGCTGTCGTTTATGCCCCGGTCTCCGGTGAACTCTTCTCGGCCTATTACGGAGTCTATCGCGAAAATGGCCAGGTCGAGACGAAGAGGACTTGGGCTGAAGGGTGTATTCTTCTCTCAAGCCGTTCGCATCCGGAGCCTTCCCTGGCAGCCTTCATCGATCGCAACAGCATCACTGAACATAGGCGCATCGGCTCCTCGATCAAGTTCTGTCGTGTCGCGAGTGGAGCGGCCCACCTTTATCCTCGTTTCGGGCCGCTAAGAGCCTGGGATACTGCGGCGGGTGATGGGGTCGCACGGGCCGCCGGTTGTCGGCTCATTGCCTGGGCAACCGGTCTGGCCCCCACGTATGAATACGATAAACCCTGGACCGAAGCCTTTTGCCTAAGCGCGCCCCACCTTTCGGTAAGGCCTTAAATTGCTGCGGGCCGTCCAAACAAAGCTTGTCCTCGCGGGCCTGATGGAAGACAATAATGTGAGAATAATCCCTTATTGTTGCTCGAATTGCCGCGCGTCGATGCCGTTCCTTAGTCTTTTCCCAGAATGGACCAGGTAGAACCGTCAAAGGCCCGGGGTCTTGTCGTTGAGGCGAATGTTTCATGCGATTTTTTTTGCCACTGCTTTTCGCTACGCTGTGGGCGAGTGATCTTCTCGCTGTAAACCTCAGCACCATGCGCAACTCACTGTTCAAGATACACGTTGTATCCCAGACTCCGAATTACGAGCAGCCGTGGACACAGGACTCGGTCCGCGGATCCTCCGGCACCGGATTTTATATAGGCAAAGAGGGAATCCTCACCAACGCCCATGTCGTGGCCGATGGAAAATTCATAACCGTTCAACGCGATGGTGACGACAAGCCCATGACCGCCCGGGTGCGGTTTATTGCACACGACTGTGATTTAGCGCTCCTTGAGGTATCGGATCCAAACTATTTTAGAGGCATGACGCCGCTTCAATTCGCTGATTTTCCCGAAGTACGCGCCAGCGTCAATACCATTGGCTATCCGACGGGCGGCGAGCAGCTGTCCGTGACCCAGGGAGTCGTCTCGCGGGTCAGCTACCGGCGCTATGTTCACACCGGTGCGGATTCCCACTTACTCGTCCAGGTCGATGCCGCGATCAATCCCGGCAACAGCGGGGGTCCGGTTATACAGAAGGAAAAAGTTGTCGGCGTTGCTTTTCAATCCCAAGCCGCAGCGGAAAACACGGGCTATATCATACCGACCCCGGTAGTAAAAAGGTTTCTGAACGATATCAAGGACGGCCATTACGATGGGCATCCGGTGCAGGGTTTTTGGTATATGGAAGGTGCCCTGGAAAATGCCGCGACCCGCGAGTTCCACAAGCTCAAAAAAGGCGATGGCGGCGTCAAGATTAGTCAGGTCGCGCCCTATTCACCGGCTAAAGGTGTTTTGGTCCCCGGCGATATACTCCTGTCGATCGATGGCAAATCGATAGGCGTCGATGGCAAAATCGTGATGTTTAATGAAAGACTAAGTTTTCGGGCCTTTTATGATCTCAAACAACGAGGTGATAAAGTCCACCTGGAAATCCTTAGAGACGGTGTTCGCAAAAAGCTTGAATTCGTTCTGCAGGCTAAAGACCTCTTCTATGATCCGGGCCTGAAATATACCTTGAGACCACGCTACTTCACGGTCGGCGGCTTGGTGTTTAGCGCTCTATCCCGCAATTATCTGCAGGAATGGGGCAAGAACTGGACCTTCGATGCGCCGCTCATCTTAAGGTTCGTGCAAACTTTTGCAACCGACCTTAAACTCTTTCAAGGCAAACGCGATATCGTCGTGCTTAGCGAACGCCTGGCCCACCCGGTAAATACCTATGCTGGACCCTTTATGGAGGAAATCCTGCTCAAACTTAATGGGCAGGTGATCAACTCCGTCGAAGACATTGCCCGCATCATCGACGCCGATAAAAGTGAATTCCTGATCTTCGAATTCCTGGACCAGCAAACGCCGTTGGTGCTTGAGAGGAAGGCGGCCCTCGAAGCCAATGCTTCGATCATGCAGCAGTATCAGATTCCCCTTGCGAAATGGTTCGGCTCCGAACAAGAAGATGGCGCAACAGCAGACTGGGAGGGCGAAGGTTAATGACTCACATCCGGACAGCTTTCAAACATGTCTTTATCGTCTTTTCCCTTCTTTTCTCGATGCAGGGCCTAGCGTCCGATCGCTTGGAATCGAGTATCATCCGTGTCTATTCCTATGTGCAAAAACCTGATTTTGATTCGCCCTGGACCACCAAGCAGACCGAAAAACTCGTGCATATGGGGCTTATAGTCGGTGATCATAAAGTGCTTGTTTCGGCCTACGCGGCACGCTCAGCGAAGCATTTTGAAGCGGAAAAAATAGGGGAATCAAAGCGCTATGCCCTAA
>CAXSGP010000024.1:13884-51323 GCA_964236955.1 uncultured Oligoflexus sp.
CGATGTCGTCGCCAACCTTGCGCTCCTCGAATTCTCCGAATCCGAACCCGACGGCATAGAAGACATTGCGTTGGGGGAGGATCTTGAACTCGGTGCCAACTGCACGGTCTATCAAGGCGTGGAAGGGGAAACCTTGGTGGCAAGAACCCTTCGTTTGCGCGAGGTCCAGCTTCAGGCCGGGGTCCTGACGAGCTATACCCTGCCTCAGTATGTTTTGGAAATAAGGAAACCGGGCTACGGCTGGTTTGAGCCTTTGATGAGAAACGGCAAACTCGTGGGCGCCGCCATCAGCCAAAGTGGAAGTTCGGTCTATGCCTTACCCGTAAGCCTTATCAGGCGCTTTGTGAAAGAATCGGCCGCAGCCGTTTATCGGGGCTTTCCAGAACTCGGCATAAGTTTTAGCAGCCTGCAGTCACCGGCCCTTAGGAAATTCAGCAAGGCCGATCAGTATGAGGATGGGGTTTGGATCCAGGAAGTTAAGCCAACCTCGGCCTTCGCCAAATCCCTGAAGCCGGGCGACATTCTCCTGGATTTTGATGATACGCCCGTCTCGGCCCTGGGTTCCTTCGAACATCCGTTGTGGGGTCGAATTTCCATCGTTGCAAAGCTCAGTGAGATTCATGCGGGTGACTCCGTCGAAATGAAGATTCTTCGAAATGGCGAAGAAAAGTCGGTCACTGAACACATTGGCATTTATGATCCGGAGCTCGAACGCATCCCCTCCATCATTGATGCTCCTCCCAAATATTTGATTTTTGGCGGTCTCGTTATTCAGGAGCTTACGGAAGGACTGCTGCAAAGTTGGGGCACGAACTGGCGCAAGCGGGCGCCGCTGGCCTATCTTTATGAAGATGCCTTTCACTCCTGGCCACAGCGGCAAGGGGCTTCCAAAGTTTTGGTCCTGCAAAGGGTTCTGCCGTTGGATTACAACAAGGGCTACCACACCATGGAGGATTCTTTTGTAACAGCCGTGAACGGTATTCCCGTCACGAATCTCGACGAGATGTCGATCGCCTTGAACAAGCCGGAAAAAGGCAAGGAACTCTATGCCCGCTTTCAGCTTGAGCCAGGCAATGAAGAGATCATTTTGAGCTACAAAGGCATCAGCAGGATCCACGCGCAGCTTCGCCAACGCTACGGAATCCCTGAAAGCGCGAAATTTTGGGAAGCGGAAAAGCTGGGCAAGGACTGATGAATAGCCGAAACCTCACCGGGGGCATCACGACGCTTTGCGGGTCGATTCCCTAACCATCGCCCAGCGCAGGACCAGGGTCAGCGCCATTCCCGTAGGATGTTCCGCCTTATAGGATAGAATCATTTTTTCCCAACGCCCCAGCACTTCATCGTAGACATGAAAGGTGTGGCCCTTGAAAAGGTCGAGGGAGACTTTTTTATCGAGGAAGCTCACGAGCATCTCTGGCTCCCATCGATCGCTAACGAGGATGTCGGCGATGAGATTGAGAGTCTGGACCAGCTCACTTTCATTGGTTTCCGGCATCACACGCGCCAATGAGAAGAACGTTTCCACAACTTTGCTGATGATGAAACTGTCCGTCTTTAGATCGACTTTCATACAAGCCGATCGGATGATGGCCAGCACTTTTAAGGCCAGGCCAATGTCCATCGCCGTACCGGGCAAGCTTGCGAGTATGAGCCAGGCCTCCTCAAAGCGGGGCTGCGATCGATCGAGACAGATTCGCTGCAGCTCCTGAATCTGCCGCAGCTCAAGCTTGTGAAGATGCTCGATATGAAAGTCCTGGCTGGGATAGCCGATCTCATGAATAACCTTTCGGGAAAAGGCTTTGAGTTCGAGTGCGTCCGGCGCCCGCACCTTACCTGATTGCTCGAGCTTGCTGGCGAGATCCATCGTCCGCAGAACCAGGTCGAGGGCCTGATCCTTGGCTTGAAATCCTTGCCATTCATAATTTCGTACTTCGTTCAAAAGCTTCTGAAAGGCATTGAACCCCCGCGCTTCCTTAAGCTCCTCTTCTATACTTTGCACAAAGGCCGAGGTTTCGGCGGGCATCGGCAGCGGCGACAGGCGCGCTCGAATATCATCGAAATTATAGTAATGCTGAAGTCTCGGAATTAGGTTTTCATACTTGATGAGGAAAATTGTCGCCTCGATGATTTTGCCTGAATGATGTTCGATTTTAATGGGCAATCGTTCGATCGCGTTCATCAAATAAGGCGATTCGATTTTGATCTGCTCGCGCGCGGTTTCGCTGACCCAGATAAAGTTTCCGAGCCACTGGGAGTTGCTTAGCTGCATAAGCACGCGCTGCCGCTGCCGGGCATTGAGATGTTCAAGGCGGATATCGAGTTGAGATTTATTCTCATCCCGAACCTGATCGATCCAACTATAATCCAGGTGGAAAAAGCCCTGGAGCCGACTGAACAGCAATTCCACCTCACCGGAATTTAGCGACAGGGCCATATCGGGGTCAAGCAGGGGCAGAAGTCTGACGAGATGTTTTAAGCGACGTTCGACCAGCGAGAGTCCATCGATATAGATAACGCTCATGATCATCATCGCTTCAATGCAGGGCGAGACTGTGGAACGCGGATCGAGAGCCAGGCTGATCTGGGAGCCGGCGGAGCTTTGAGACAGGATGCTTTTAGCAAAAGTACTTTTCACGATTTGTTCGCACTGCAGCTGCCGGGCACGATAAAGCAGGGCCGGCAGGTGGAGGCGACACTCCTCGTGGGGATCATGGTCGATCAATAAGACCGCCGTCTTCATGCCGATCCAGCTGGTGTTTTGCTTTTTTTCCACCTTGCGGGTGGGCCGTAAATCCCAAAGTTGATAGGCCCAATAAAGGGACGGGATCAGACCGAAGGATAAACCGGCCCAGAGCATCCTCGTGCCGAGCCAAGAGGCAGCCGGATAGAGGACGAGAAGAAGGGTTACCGTGAAAACCTGAAGGACCGCGACGGACCAGTGCAGGGAATAAAAGATTTTCCCTGATTTGCTGAGTTGACCGGGGCTCAGCGTTCCGCCGTCCACCTCCACGCCCTGAATCTTTTTTAAATACTGCTGAAGGGAAAAGAGCAGGGGATGAATGACGATGAGCAGGCTTGTATCGCGCCAGGTTTCCAAAACCGCCCGTTCCAGTCCAATGAACGCCACTCGTCCATGGTTGTTGAAGATGAGGATAGCCGCGATCGCCCCGACTCCAGCTAGTAGCGATGATTCATCGGATTTAGCCAGTAGCGCATTCATCACTCGATAGATCGTCAGCAACCAGGCGAACAGCACGAAACAAATGAGTGAATACATAGTTTCTGCGGAGTAGGGCTGGAAGAGTATGTGATTTTGCAAGGCAAGCAGGGCCATACCAAACAGACTTTGGCTTACATAGAGATTGGTACCGGGAGGAAAGGAGCCTCGCCTGACGACAATGGCGAAAATCAAGGCAAAGGTGCTGAGCCCGATGGCATAAGCGAAAGTATTGGAGACGAAGAAGAGGTCCTGGAGCGGAGCCTCTCCATATTGATCGGAAACGAAGACGCTCATTGCCACGCCGAAGACTGTCGCCATAAGTATGCTTATGGCCACAACTAATGCATCGGGATGGGGACGGAGCGACCGCTTCATGTTCAGCTAACCTCACGCAGAGCCAGGGGGACCGGGAAGTATAGGGAGAAGGTCGTCCCCTTACGAAGTTTACTGCGAACCTCTATTTTGCCGCCAAGCTCTTCAATGATGCCGTGACAGATGGAGAGCCCCAGTCCGGTGCCTTCGCCTTCGGCTTTGCTTGTGAAGAAAGGATCAAAGATCTTCTTGAGGTGAGCTGCCGGAATACCTAAGCCCGAATCCTCGATTTCGATAACATTCCAGAGAGCATCGCTGGTTGTAAACGATCGCAGGGTCAAACGACCGCCATTCGGCATCGCCTGCAAAGCGTTTTGGATGAGGTTAAGAAAGACCTGGATGATCTTATTGCGATTGCCGGAAGTTTTCATATCCACTGCGGGATCGATTTTTTCAATGATTTCAAAACGATTGGCTTTGCCCCCAGCCGTCGAAAATCGAAGAGCGGCGGCCAGTGCCTCATGAAGGGAAATTGTCTCCCTCACCTCACCCGAGACCACCGGTTGCTGGCGGGCGAAGTCGAGGAGATTATCGACGATGGCTTTGCAGCGCTTCGCGGCGTTCTCAATCTCTTCGACGTCTTGATAATAGACACTCTCTTTGCTCACGGTGCGAAGGAGCATCTGTGAAAAAAGTAGAATACCAGCAAGGGGGTTGTTAAGTTCGTGAGCTATGCCTCCGGCCAGCAATCCGATAGATGCCAGCTTTTCCGTTTGAATTAACTGACTCTGCAGTTGTTTGGCAAGGGTCCGGTCGCGATAAATGTGCAGCGATCCCTCGATAATGCCGTTCATATCAAAGATAGGCTGAGTCGCGACTTCATAGTAGCGATTATCGACAGCATTAAGTTCGAAGGTTTGCGTGGTCTCGGTACTGATACTCTCCTGCAGTTTGCATCCCGGGCAGGGGCTGTCGCGCCCGGCGAACATTTTATAGCAGTGACTGCCGACGACCTTCTTAATATCTTTACCAGCGACTTTAGCCAGAGCCCTGTTAGCCTGTATCACCCGATAATCTTTATCGATTAGCATAAGGGGATCGACTATGGCGTCGACAGTTGCCATCCACCGTCGCTTGACGCCCTCGATGAATTCCAAAGACTGTTCCTGGTCTATTTTGGTTTTGTTCTTAACCGCTCTCGCCATTCTCTTCTACGTCCTCTCTCGCTCTCAGTTCAAGTTCTCGCAAAGGGCCTATCGGTGATGTGGGATAAGGATTGACGGGTAGAAATTGCCTCTGTGTAAATATAATAATGGGGACAAAAAAAAAGGCACCCTGGGGTGCCTTCCAAATGTCTAAAAGAGTTGAACATGATCTCAAAACCTGGCGATTTCATTGCCTTTTTCAAATTCTTGCTGATACGCGGCTAGGCCAGGGGCCCAAGCCGGTCATTGCCATCAATCCATCGATCAATGAGCAAAAGAAAGTTGGTGGGTTTCCGCTTCCGTGACTTTTTTGAGTTTCTCAAACAGCTCATCCTGTTCCGAATCCACGGCATCGGGGTGTTTCCAGACCAGGGCATGCATGAGGACGTGATCCATATGCTCAACGGGGACTATGGTCAGGTCTTTCAAGATGCTTTTTGGCAAATCGTGCAAGTCCTTCTCATTTTCCTTTGGCAAGATGATCTTACGAATCCCGCCACGGTGAGCCGCGATGATCTTCTCCTTCAATCCACCGATGGGAAGCACGCGGCCACGGAGGGTGATTTCACCCGTCATCGCCACATCCTTCGATACGGGTCTTGAGGTCAGGGCACTTGTCAAAGCCGTCGCCATGCAGATGCCGGCGCTGGGTCCATCCTTAGGGATAGCACCTTCGGGCACGTGGATGTGAATATCGACTTTGGTATAGAAATCTTCGGCGATATTGAGAAACTTAGAGCGCGATCGAACATAGCTGAGGGCAGCTTGCGCTGATTCCTGCATGACCGATCCAAGTTTCCCGGTGATGTTGAGTTTGCCGTTACCCGGAAGGACTGCAACTTCACAGACCAGTAGGTCTCCGCCTACTTCCGTCCAAGCCATACCTGTACACATACCGATTTCGTTGTGGCTGTTTTGATAGCCAATACGATATTTACGGGGTCCCAGGTATTTGTTCACGCTTTTTTCAGTGATTTTCTCTGAAATCTGGTCTTTCACCAGGATCACTTTTTCTTTCAGCGGCTTGATGTCTTTGGAGTCCTTGGAATCTTTCTCTTTGGCCTTAAGTTCGACATGAGCGTCACCCTCGACCTTCCGCATGTACTTGCGTGCCACCTTACGGAAAACCGACGAAATTTCGCGCTCGAGGTTACGGACACCCGATTCACGGGTGTAGTAGCGAATCAGCTCCTGTACCGCCTTCACTCCAAAACTAAGGTCCTGATTCTCAAGGCCGTTGTCTTTTTGTGTTTTTGGAATGAGATACTGATTGGCAATCGAAAGTTTTTCTTCCTCGGTGTAGCCGGCGAGGTAGATCACTTCCATACGATCGAGCAAGGGTCGCGGTATCGTGTGGAGGGAGTTCGCGGTCGCAAGGAAGAGCACCTTCGACAGATCGTAATCGATGTCCAGGTAGTGATCGTTAAAGGTATGATTTTGCTCAGGATCGAGGACTTCGAGGAGAGCAGCCGAAGGGTCGCCACGGAAGTCCTGCGAAAGCTTGTCAATCTCATCGAGGAGAATGACCGGATTGGATTTTCCTGCCTTCTTGATCGCCTGAATGATCTTCCCGGGCATGGAACCAATATAGGTCCGACGGTGCCCACGAATCTCCGCCTCATCTCGAACACCACCCAGAGCCACACGCACGAAACGACGGCCGGTAGCGGTAGCCACAGAGCGTGCCAGAGAGGTCTTGCCAACCCCCGGGGGTCCCACGAGACAAAGGATAGGGCCCTTCATATCATCAACAAGGGTGCGAACCGATAGATATTCAAGGATACGATCCTTGACCTTTTCAAGACCGTAATGGTCCCGATTCAAAACATCTTCTGCGAAAAGAGTATCGCGAATATCTTCCGATGGATCGTTCCAAGGGAGGGATACGATCGTGTCGACATAGTTGCGAACAACTGTGGCTTCGGCCGACATCGGCGACATATGCTTGAGTTTTCGGACTTCTTTATTCAATTTTTCACGAACATCATCGGGGAGCTTCTTGTTTTTAACAAGATTTTCCAGATCGCTGATCTCCGAGCGGCCATCGTCACGGTCGCCGAGTTCCTTCTGAATCGCCTGCATCTGTTCGTTGAGGTAGTACTCTTTCTGGGTTTTTTCCATCTGACGCTTCACGCGGGCGCGAATCTTCTTTTCGACGCGCATGATTTCGATTTCAGACTGGATATAGCCGTAGAGATCCTCCAGACGCTTCGCGGGGTTGGTCTCTTCGAGCAGCCTTTGCTTGTCCTGGAGCTTTAGATTGCTGAGATGGGCGACCAGGGTGTCGGCAAGCTTGGATTCGTCTTCCATCGAGGCGATGGACAAGAGCATTTCCGGGGGAATACGTTTGTTGAGACGAACATAGTTGTCAAAGGCCATCTTGATGGTACGCACCAGTGCTTCGTTTTCAAGCCCTTTGCCGCGCTGCTCAGGCAAGGTCTCGGCATTCACTTGAAAGAATTCTTCAGTTTGAACGAAGTCTACAATTCGGGCGCGACGCTGACCCTCGACCAGGACTTTGACCGTACCGTCTGGTAGGCGAAGGAGCTGGAGTATCGTCGAGATCGTTCCGATGTTGTAGATATCTTCAGGCGCGGGTTCATTGGTCTTGGCTTTAATCTGCGCGGCGAGGAGAATCTCTTTGCTTCCGTTCATGGCCTGTTCCAGGGCTTGAATCGACTTTTCCCGTCCAACAAACAGAGGTACTACCGTAGATGGGAAAACTAGAATATCCCTCAGAGGAAGCAGCGGTATTCTCACGGTATCCGGCTTCGATGTTGCATCCTTAGACTCATCCGACATACGCTGTTGCCTCCTCGTGAGTACTCTGCGGCATCAACTAGGCGCAAAACCTAGTAAACACTAATGTAGCTTTTTGGTGATCTCATTTATTTATCTTAGCGTAACAAAAAAGAGGAAGACAGTGTTTATTATCAAAGGTGAAATGCAAAAAGACTCTTTCGAGTCTTTTTAACAGGGGAAATATCTATATCTGAAGGTTAAAACATAACTTCTGGAACGGTAGACTCACGTTCCGCCCGTACCGAATTCACGTTCCTTGGATTCCTTGACGGCGGCCGCGCTGTTAAACGCATTCATCTCTTCGGGAGTCCGGTAAACGATGATGGCCTGAGCACCGTTGAGGATAAGCTCCTCGGTGATGACCACTTCTTTGATCGATTTTTCTGATGGAATTTCGTACATGATCTCAAGCATCGATTCTTCGAGGATAGCCCGAAGCCCTCGGGCCCCGGTTTTGCGCTTGATCGCTTCCTGAACGACAGCCCGCAGGGCACCATCACTGAACTTCAAGGCTACGCTTTCAAAATCAAAGAGTTTTTGGAACTGCTTGATAATGGCGTTCTTGGGTTTGGTAAGAATGTCGATCATCGCTTCTTCAGTCAGTTGAGCCAAGGAGCAAATAACCGGCAAACGACCAATAAATTCAGGAATAAGGCCAAACTTTGCCAAATCGCCCGTCGTCACCTTGTTGAGAAGGTCGGTAACATTGCGTTCGCGTTTCGAGAGGATCTCGGCGCCGAAACCCAGAGATGAGGTTTCGATACGTTGAGCAACAATGTCTTCGAGGCCAGCAAAAGCTCCACCGCAAATGAACAACACGTTGGATGTATCGACCTGAAGAAATTCCTGCTGCGGGTGTTTACGGCCTCCGCGGGGAGGGACGTTTGCAATCGTGCCCTCGATGATTTTGAGTAGGGCCTGTTGAACCCCTTCACCGGACACGTCACGGGTAATCGATGGATTATCCCCCTTACGAGCGATCTTATCGATCTCATCGATATACGCAATCCCACGCTGCGCAAGCTCCACATCGTAATCAGCATTCTGCAAAAGGTTGAGAATGATGTTTTCAACATCTTCGCCGACATAACCCGCTTCGGTTAGGTTGGTCGCATCGGAGATTGTGAAGGGTACATTGAGGATACGGGCGAGCGTCTGAGCCAGCAAAGTCTTGCCACTGCCGGTCGGGCCGATCAGCAGAATGTTCGACTTGGTAAGCTCGATCTCGTCCTGGGACGTCTTATGGTCGATCCGTTTATAGTGGTTATGCACCGCAACCGAGAGAATCTTCTTGGCTCGATCCTGACCGATTACGTATTCATCAAGAATACGCTTGATGTCTTTTGGATTCGGTATCTTATTGCTCGGGTTCAGAAGCTCTTCTTTTTCAACTTCTTCAGCGATTATATCGTTGCATAGTTGAATACACTCGTCGCAGATATAGACGTTCGGACCTGCAATAAGCTTTTTGACTTCTTTTTGACCTTTGCCACAGAAGCTGCAATGCAGGCCGCTGTCTTTGCTGGCCATACGATATCTCCTTAAGGATCTGCTTCAAAAGGAAATCACGCCCTTAAACAAGGCGCGACACTTTAGACACATTGTTGATGAAATCTCGCTTAGCTCTTTTTGGGCAACTTCTTAGCTGGTGCAATAATATGATCCACCATTCCGTATTCTTTGGCTTGTTCCGCAGTCATAAAGAAGTCGCGATCGATGTCGCGTTTGATGCGATCTTCGGTCTGACCTGTATGGCGAGACAAGATGGAGATCATGCGGGCCTTGGTCTTGATGATTTCCTGAGCATGGATATCGATGTCAGTCGCCTGCCCACCGGCACCGCCAAGAGGCTGATGCAACATCACGCTGGCATTCGGCAGAATATGCCGTTTACCCTCGGATCCGGCTGCCAGGAGCCATGCCCCCATGCTTGCGCATTGACCGATACAGTAGGTTCGAACATCAGGCCGTATGAGTTGCATACAGTCGTAAATAGCCATCCCTGCGGTAATCGATCCGCCAGGCGTATTTATATAGAAGCTGATGTCTTTCTCGGGATCGACACTTTCCAGGTAGAGCAGCTGGGCCACGATTACGTTTGCGATCTCGTCGTAAACGGGAGACCCCAACATCACGATCCGTTCCTGAAGCAAGCGGGAATAGATATCCCACGAACGCTCGCCGCGGTTTGTTTGCTCAACGACAACAGGTATGAGCGCCATTGCAACATCCTTATACGCTACTTGGGTTTACGCTTTCGTGTATTGAGCTACAATTTTCTTTGCAGTTGTCAATACATACATCTCTAACTTAAGACACATCCTGTTCAAACACAAGGTGCTTCCTAAGTACGGACGCTGACGACTTAGATGAATTCTTATAAAAGGGAATGAAAAAAATCCCCTCTGACAAGTATTTCGATGCCAGAGGAGATTATAGCAGAAGTATCGTTAATAATTCAGCAATTGTTAAGCAGGTATCGGGCTGGTTGCCTTGGTCTCAGTAATCTTTGCATGGGAAATGACAAAATCGATTGCCTTTTTAAAGAGCAACGATTCGCGGGCATGTTGGCCCATTGAGGCTTTGATGCTGTCGATAAGTTTGGCATCGGATGGCATTCCCCCCATTGATCCGCCAATAAGTTCTTTAACATAGAGGTCAAAGTCTTCATCTGTGACGTTAATCTTTTCTGACTTGATTACTTCAGAAAGAATGAGGGTGTTTCTTGCGCGCTGCAAAGCTGTCTCTCTTGCCTTCTCTCGTTCGCCCCCATTGGCCTTCGCCGACTTTCTTTCCGTCTCGGATTCAAACTCAGCCTCATCAAACATACTGTCGATCACCTGCTCGATCATCGAGGGCGGAACCTCAAAGCTGTTCGTTTTGTTTAGCTCCTCGAAGATACCGGTTTCGAGTTGATTGCGCCTATGACTTTCGGCTTGCTTATCGAGGCGGTCCCGTATGTTGATCTTGAGGGCGGCGAGGTCTTCGAGGCCAAGGTCTTTAGCCAGATCGTCATTGACTTCAGGAAGCGTCAGCTCGGTGATGCTCTCAAGCTTGACAGTGGCCGAAGCCTTCCTGCCGATTTTGCTTTTGTCCAAAACATGCTCGGGAACAGCGATTTCGACGGTTTTTTCTTCGTCGGCCTGCATGCCGACAATGCCTTCTTCAAGCTCAGGGAGTAGGTAATTCTTGCCAAGTTCAACGGGCACTTTTTCGAAAGTGAATTCGGGAAAGACTTCCCCGTCGATCGTCGCCTTCTGGCTGATATTGACGACGTGGCCGGCTTGAGCAGCGGTGCCCTGTGGAGCATCCTTGCTTTTTGCCTGGCGCCGTTGAATGAATTCGATCTCGCGTTCGACATCGGAATCGGCGACATCGACAACGCTGGCCGCCAGATTCAGGCCTTTATAGCCTTCGATTTTCAGAACGGGCAGAATATCAATTACAGCCGAGAAGGCATAGTCGGCGTCTTCTTTAGGCAGGTCGAAGGTCTCAAGAACTGGCGCTGCGACAGGACGGAGGGACTGCTGTTCAATCGCTGTGAACAAATTATTGCGGACCAATTGGTCGGCAACGTCATAGGCAATGGAACCAGCATACATCTTTTTGATGACATTCAGAGGGGCTTTGCCGGGACGAAAGCCGTTGATGCGTGCCTTGCCCTGCAATTTTTTATAAACAGAGTCAAATGCAGATTTGACATCAATTGCGCTGAGTTCTACCCGGATGCGGCGCTGAACTGAACTAACTTCTTCAACATGAGCCTTCATTTTTAACCTCTATGGGGGATCTCACTGAGATCTCTAATGCTCTTTGGGATCTCGAACGCGGCGGACTCATTCAGCCACCAGAAAAGTCTGCAAATTATAGAAGCTCAGTCTGGATTGTCAACGGTTGGTTCCAAAGGAAACAAAACGAGACCCGATCAGGCGCTCAAGGTGTGAAACATTTGCCTCTCCCAATAGGTTTAAAATGGATTATGTGACAGCAACTCATAACTTTAATCTAGGAAACTTTGCCATGATCGTCGAATTTGACCGAGGCCTCCAGGACGTTTTGCCACGTTATATCCGAGGCAGACAAGAAGACTTGGGCTACCTTCAACTGGCTCTGGGCAAAAAGGATTTTGGCCAAATTGAAAAGATCAGCAAACGCGTGGCGGGTACGGCAGAAACCTACGGCATAACCGTGTTAAGTGCGCTATCCAAGGAGCTGGTGACGGAAGCGGGCGAAAGACATTTTGAAGCCTGTGAAGCTTTGGTCCTTAAAATGCGTGATTTCCTCTCCGACGTTCGACCCAAGTTCGTATAAGGCCAAACTCTCCATGATGAATCGCTTCGGGCTCATGCTCGCATTGCTCTGGACTGGGCTGGGCTTTGCTCAGTCTGAGCTAAGCTATCGAGCCACGCTGGCGATGAACCCAGGTTCTATCGAACTGGAAGCCCCCATAGCGGTGGACTTCGAGATCGATGGCGTAACGGATGGTTCCTGCCTCTATGTGCCGGCCCAGGACCTGAGACTGCGCGATATCCTTCTGCTCGAATCGTTTAAGGCCGCGACGCCCCAGGATAATGCCGGGCGGCAGACCTTGTCGTTCGAATGGCTGGACCAAGGCGAAGCCGAGCCGGTCGGTCCTGCCCTTTATCGTTTGCCACGCGGCATCCGTACTTTAAAACTGAAATACCAGCTTAATCTTGGCGGGTGGCGGGACCGCCCTCTGGCGCCCCGATTGTTAAGTCTTTGGCACCCTGTGCTGCTTAGATCCTGTCCGCGACCCGATGAAGAACCTTTTGCCAGCGTTTGGCCGAAGGCGAATTTTGACGTCCATATCGCAAATGTCGAGGGCTGGGAAATCGGTGCTCCCGGGCTTGAGAAGGACCATCATTGGGCCTATCAGGGCACCGCTTTTTCCGCAGTGTTTTACAAAACGGGGCATTTACAGACCCGGCAGGTCGGTGCGCAGACGCTCCTGGTCTATTCCCAATCGGAAAGCTTTGAAAAGCTGGCAGACTTCGCTGAGTACGCGATTGAGAAATTAGCCAAATTAACCGGCGCAATCAAAGAGCAGACCCTACTCCTCGTCGAGACCGAAGATTTTGAACCGATCCGTACGCCTGGGCTTTTGACTCTGAATCGCCCTCAACAGCCCGCGATGAGGTACCTTCAGCAAAATATCTCTCATTGGAATGTCTGGCAGCTGTCCCTGCAGATCGCACAGCAGTGGTATGGGCTCGGCTGTCGGGCGGCCACCATTCATGATCACTGGCTCGTTCAGGGCTTGGCGGATACTCTCGTCTCCAATGTTCTGATGGGTGACCAGGATTATTTTGAATTGTTTGCAAAGAATGATGACGGCAAGCCCTATTTCAATCTTAATTATCGGCAGGCCCAGGATTTAGCTGCTGCCTCTCTCTCTCTGCTTCACCCCGAGACCTCGCTGCTCGATGCCGAAGGTCGATCGCATCCGCGAACCTTGGACACTCCTTTTATCGCCTACATAAGACATGCGCATTTTCTGCGCTATCTCCAGTGGAAACTCGGTGAAAGGGAATTTCACTCCTTCCTCCAAGAGATTACCGCCTCCTGTCAGGAGGCAAGTCTGGAGCCCAAGACTCTCCTCCGCCTGGTCGATAAATACCGACCCGGCCTTGGAGCTATAATGATGAAGTACTGGCAATCGAACGATTGGCCCGATGCAGCTTTAAACGGGACCTTTGAACAAGACGGTAAGTACTATGCCCGCATGCATTTCGACAATGAGCTGCTCCTTCCCGTCGACCTTTGGATCACCACGCATGACGGCCGAAAGCGCGTGCAGTTCGTTGAACCTTTGGCGCAGGATGTGGCAGTCCCCCTGGACGTGGATCCTGCCGAAATCGTTAAAATGGTAATCAACCCGGGTCGCGCCATGTTCGATAAGGACCGATTTAATAATCGAACCGGAGCGCCCAAGATCAACTTTTTCCCCGGTGGTGCCCGAGGCCTCGAAGATGATGCCTACACCATCGCCTGGTTTCCCTTCGCGACCAAGCTTCCGGGTGAGCCCTTTACCATTGATCTGGCCTGGCAGACCTTGCGCTATCTTGGGTCTGGACTTACCGGCCTGATGCGTTACCAGCCGGTCGATAACCAAAGCGGCTTTAATTTGATCTATCTTAGGGCTATGCCCGAGAGCTCCTTATTCCTGATCGCAAAAGTAGCGCAGGACGATGGGCACGTTGAAGCCGGTGAGCGGCGGTTTGATCTTACCCTGAAAAGAAAGCCGCTTTGGTCGCTCTTTCCCCGCGTCGTCGCCTCGATCCGAATCCGCTCGAAGCAGATTTTAGGGCTGCCACAGACCGTCCATTTTACTTCCAGCGCAAACCTTGCTTATGGGAGCGAAGGGGGACGGGTCTGTTCCCATGAAGAGGAAGTGGAGGCCGAGGGCACAGCGTATGTTCCCTCGGGCGATTTTAAATACCTGAGAACTTTTTTTCGGGGCAGCGCCAGCTGTGAAAGCCGGCAGTTCGGAGGCCGCCTTCGCCTTTTCCTCGGATCGACGAAAGCCGAGGGGCAGGTGCCGAGCACCGCTCTTTACCGGGTGCAGAATCTTGATGAAGCCCATGTCCGCCTCGATAAACCAACCCTGCTCGGTGCTTTGCGGATCATGTCCTACAACGTGGAAGGCAGTTTTCCCGCAGCCCTGCCTCTGCCGGACTCGTGGTTTATACTTCCGAGACGCTCCCAATTTAAATTGTTCTATGACAGCGCAAAAATGCATGATCCTGATTTGAGCGTTGCCGTCGCCGGGGCAGGCTATAGCTTGCCGCTGGGTGGCGACATCGCGGGCAAAGACACGGTGACTTTTCTGCGCTTTTCCTTAAACGGGATTTTTTATCGCAAAATCGATGACGTGATCGATAGAAAAATCGGTATCCTTTTTGATTTTTCGGGAAATCTTTGAGCCGCTGCCTTTTCTGCTTTCTCTCCCTCTTGCAAAAAGTTAAGCAGGTGTTTGAGTCACGCGAGGAAATATCATGGCAGCACTGACCCCCATCCAGGAATTTGACAGCTGGTTCAAGGAGGCGCAAAAAACCACCCTGCGCTATCCCAATGCCATGGCGCTTGCGACCGTGGGAGCCGACGGGGCCCCGGCGGTGCGCATCGTTTTAATGAAGCATTTCGATGAGATGGGTCTGGTTTTTTACACCAACCTTGAGAGCGGCAAATCCAAAGATATAAAGGCGAACGGCCAGGCAGCTGTTAATTTTCATTGGGAGGAACTGGGCCGGCAGGTGCGAGTTTCAGGCCCGGTAAAACCGGTCACGCCCGACGAAGCGGACAGCTACTTCGCCAGCCGTCCTCGTGACAGTCAAATAGGAGCATGGGCTTCCCTGCAATCGCAGCCGCTGCCGGCGCGTTCCGACTTCGAACAACGTCTTGCCGACTTTAGCAAAAAGTTTGAAGGCCAAGCCGTGCCCAGACCAGTTGGATGGTCAGGATGGCGTATTTATCCGGAGCGTATTGAATTCTGGCAAGAGCGTCCGTTTCGACTTCATGACCGCTGGGTTTATACCCGCAACCAGGGGGCCTGGAACCGTCAACTTTTATATCCTTAAGCAGCTAGAGCAACTCTTTGCGTTAGTAAATGCCGATTTGGCGTAGTCAGATCGATGATTTACGCTTGACTCGCTGCCTCCTATCCATTAACACCTAGCCTTCAAGTCCAGGCCAACCTGCTGACCTTGGCCTGTTCTTTCGAGGCTATGGATTCGCTTTGGCTGGTGTCCATTGCCGGTGAATTTTCATGAGGCTTTAGAGTATAGACGATGTTTTACCTTGTCCTGAGCCTCGCCCAACTGGCCTTGACCCCACTGATCGTATCAGGGATCGCCCGCTTCCATCGCGTGTCGCAACTTTTTGCCTTTCTTCTCGTCGCAGCCATCACTTACAATATTTTTGCCCATATCATTCTTGAGCACCTTGAAACTTTCGGCGTAGGAGCTCTGCTTGCGGCCGGAGGGGGCCTCATCATTTTTAGCTATGGCGATCACTTCTTCTTTACGGAATCCCATAAAAAAACGTCCTGGCTTTTTCTCATCCTCCTCCAGACCTTTCTCTTTCTGCATGCCATGACCGATGGTGCGGCCTTAATTAACGCCAATGATACGGGCCTTACCAATCACCTTCATCCCGAGACCTTGAGTCAGAGCGTCCTTCTCCATAGACTTATGTTTGAAGCCTTTATTTGGAAGTATTTCTATGATCGCTATGGACATAGGGCGGCCTTCCTGGTCCTGCTTAACATAGCTTTGGGTACTATAATCGGCTTTTTTGCAAGTCGACTGCTCTTTACGCATATGCCAGCCTATTTCGATCTATTTGAGGCCTTTATGGGAGGTGCTCTCTTTCATTTGGTGTATGATTATGTAAAAGAGAACGTGTTTAGAATTCGCCACCAGCACTAGTACCCTGCTGCCAAGGAGTTTCGTCGATGGGCTCGGGTCATCATCACCACCATGGTCATCATCATGACCATGGCCATGAACACGGTCACGAACATGCCCCACAAAGCGGAGAGGACGTTCTCAAACGCATTCGTTTTGCCTTTATCTTAAATTTTGCCTTTGCGATTATCGAGCTCATTGGCGGTCTGCTCACGGGCAGTTTCGCTATAGTGGCCGACGCGATCCACGACATCGGTGATAGTTTCAGCTTAGGCCTGGCTTTTTATCTGCAAAAAAAATCTCAAGGTGGACCCTCTGCGCACCTTCCCTATGGTTATCTTCGGTATTCGGTTGTTTCCGCCATCATAACGGGAATTGTCATGATTTCCGGATCCGTTGTCGTCCTCATCGAAGCCATTCAACGTCTGATCCATCCCGAAGCCCTGCCAAACGTCATGGGAATGATAGGATTGGCGATCGTGGGAATAGCGGTCAACGGACTAGCGGCCTTTCGGCTGTCCCATGGCCATTCTCACAATGAAAGGATCCTTTCCTGGCATTTAATCGAGGATTTGCTGGGTTGGATCGTGGTTCTCATTGGAGCGGTCTGCATTTATTTCTTCAATCTGGTTTGGATCGATCCCTTGCTCGCGATCGGAATCAGCCTGTTCATCAGCTACAATGTGATCCGCAATCTTCGCGAACCCTTTCGCATTATTTTGCAATATGTTCCTGGACTCGAGGATATGACGGTCCTCGAAAAGCAGCTGGAAGCGATCGAGGGGGTCAGTAAGGTCCTTGAGGTTCAGGCCTGGAGCCTTGATGGTTACCAGCATGTTTTAACAACTCGTCTGCTTGTAACGGGCGAGGCTTCAGCTGATAGAGTACGCGAACGAGTAAGAGCCGATCTCAGGGAGAAAGGCTATAAGTTCGTGACGATTGAAATTGATCCTTCAAGCAGTCAATTGCCGAAGGCACCACCGTGCTGAAGTTAAATTGGGGGTCTGTGGTGCTGCAGCGTCCCAGGGCGGCAATCCACGAATGATAGCCGGCAGCTACGCTGCCTTAACCGGAACCTTTTGCTCTGCCAAGGTCACGGCGCGGATGGTTTTGCTACTTAACAGGAATGCATCGATGGATTTTTTGACAACTTTGAATGCCACGTCCTTTGGCCCACGGACTATAGCCACCGAATCGTCCAAATCGGGAAACATAGCTACCGTGTGTGGCCAGGCTTCCACCCGGAATCCAAAATTCTTGGCTTCCGACATCAGCTGTTTGAGTTCGACACTGAAGGTGTCATAGGCGGTGGCCTTGGCGCTTTTTGCCAGCATCTCTAAAATGTCGACAAATTCCTGCGGCAAAACTTTTAAAGCTGGATTTTTCAAGCGGAGCTTTCGTGCGAAATCACCGAAACGCTCCAAATCCCCTCGATTTTGAATGACCAAAATATCTTTTTTATATTGATTTTTACTGGCTATGAGAAGTCCGCCCTTGATCAGTGCATTGAGCCAATGATCAATCTTGGCTTTTTCAATATTTAATATTTTGCAGAGATCCGTCAGAGCCACCTCTCGGTCGAGTGACCAGGTCTTGAGTTCCTTCGTGCCTTCTTTGTAGTAGAGCAGGATCAGGATCTGAAGAGTGCGAATCAATTCTTCGAGCGGATTGTAATTCGATTTATATTTGGATTCAAGGTCCTGCAGACGCTCATTGGTATCACGCAATCGTGTCGAAAGCGTAGCCATCAGGCTCACCAGCCATTTCGGAATCTGCTGGATGATCTTGTTGAAGTCGTCATTGGAAATCTGGGTGACTTCAGTTTCTTCCAAAGCTCTCGCCGAGGCAGAGCGCGGCTTTTTGTCGAAAAGCGACATCTCGCCTATCATCCCACCGGCGGCGACGCTGGCGAGCACGATATCGGATCCGGCTTTATCGAGGAAGATCTGAATCTGACCCTTGCGAAGAACATACATGCCGTCGGAACTGTCGCCAGTTTTAAACAGCAATTCGCCCTTTTTAAGGATTTTATTCTTACCCGACAATCTAACCTCTTGATCCTGATGAGAGATGACTGTGTTAGGTATCGGTTGAATATCCCGAGGCTTAAGCCAAGGACTTTTAAGGTTTGCTTTCGGGCGCTAGGACATGCCGGCCAAGGTCCCAGGACGGCTCGGCAATAGCCGACCTTTATTCAATATAATAATCAATGGCAAGTACTTTTTCCACCTTGGGCCGGACGTGTTCGGCGACAAACTTCTGATGAACCGGATGCTTTTGATAGACATCCATGCTGTCCTTGTTTTCAAAGCGGCTGACCAGTGCCAATTCATAGCCGTCACTACGATCCGACCAATTGATGCCGGCACTGATGTAGAGAATCTCGGGAATATGCTCCTTCAAAGCCCGCGCGGCGCTTACAAAATCCTGACGGGCCTCGGGGGTGCAGGCGTCATTGCAGCGAAACAATACGATGTGTTCAATCATGAAAAATTAACCTTTGCGAGAGAGGGGCAGGCAGAATGGGACTTCGATTTTTATTAGGTATAGCCTAATCGCCCGCGAAGCAGAAGCGGAAGCAGGCCTAAAATAGAAATAAAAATGAAAATTTTCTGTCTGAGAATCAGGCGAAAGATGGCTAGCCAGATTGTGGCGGATCAGGACTTGGGATTGAGGAGGAGCAGATCTTCGACGCTATAAGGCGCATAGCCCTGGTAAATATTCTGACTTGGAATCCGGGTGCGTGGGACGAGAAGGCCATCGCCAAGATACTGCGCAACTGCATTTTGAGGATTGTTTATACCATGCTTTCGAAGCGTCATTTCCAGGGCTCGACAGAGTTTTTCACCATTTTCAAAGCGCTTGTTGGCAACGGGATGGAGCATCATGCGAAACAGGGCCAGGAGGTCTTTAACCATCTCCTCGACCGTGCATTTCAGATTTCTAAAGGATACGTTGGCCATATGCTGAAGGACGATGGGTACATTTTTTGAGCCTTCTAAAGCCGGGATAAGCTTGGTTCCCATGATAAGTTCCCAGAGCAAAAGGCCAATGACGTAGACGTCTGAAGCCGGGGTTACCGGACTGGCGGTAAGATGCTCGGGAGAATAGTACCCAGGAGTGCCAAAAATATGCTCCTTTTTCACGAGCGAACTGACGTCAGCGGTAAGGCTAAAATCAGTGAGAAAGACTTTGCCGGTTTTCTCTATGAGGATGTTGGCTGCCGATAAATCGCCATGAACCAGGTCTCGTAAGTGAAGGGCATCCAGACCGGTAGAAACCTGAACCATCAAGGCCATGGCAATGAGAGGTGGTACGCGACCGAAATGGCGAATCATGAAACGCGAAGGCCAACCATCGATAAAACGGCTTACGATATAGCACATCGGTGGTTTAAAATGATTGTCGAGAATGGGGACAAGGGAAGGATGGGAAACGGTTCGATGCATCATCAGTTCACGATGGAAGACCCCCAGGAATCGTTCGTCTGCGCCGTAGCGCTCGTGGAGCAATTTGAGCGCAACTATTTGCTTAGAGACAGTGTCGCGTGCCCTGAAAACTTTTCCAAGGCCACCTTCGCCGACCAACTCTAAAATTTCATACTGTCCGATTTTCCCCAAAACCTGCTGCATAGCTCCCTGCCTCACTAAAGCTATCGGTAGGGCCGGTTCAATTCCGAAGTTTTCCGGCCAAAAATTTCTTATCCATATAAAATTATTGCTTAATTGCCAAAATGAGAGAAGTCGCCTCAAGTCTTGGGAAGATTTTGCCGATCTTCGGATAGATGTCCCCTTATTAGGTAGAACCGCATTGAGCATATTTGGCAAAAAGACGAGTGGTTTCGGAGTTGGTGAGGGATCAGATCCTCAGCGGCCGAGAAAAGATTTGTCCGAAACCCAAGCGCTCCAAACCCCGGAGAAGCTGAAGATGCCACCCGTAAATCCACAGCCACCTATGGTGCAAAAGGCTGTTCCTCCACAGATCAACGACGTCTCTTCGACCTTTAATTCGACAACGCTTGTAAAACCCGTTCCGCAGAAGGAAGCCACTGAGGTGAATAAGTCGTCCCCGTATTCTATTGAAGATGTGATCCGTCTTATGCGTGAGTTGCCAGATAGCAAGAAGGAGATGGTGGTTATCATCGTCCAGAAAACCCTTCTTTCCGCCAAGATCGACATCCATTCCATTCTTGAGGATGCCGGCAGGAAGGTCGATAAACTGCAGCGGCAAAACGATAAGATGGTGAGCGAAATTCGAGATCTCGAAGAAGCCATCATTCAGAAAAAAGGCGAGGTCGACAAACTTGCCCGCGATATCGAGGAAACCAATGGGGTTAAACAGGTTTTTGAAGTCGTCTATGGTCGCCACGTGAAATCGGAAATGGAGGGCGGCGGAGGGAATGCTGGGAGCAGCAGCAGTTTCCCCATGTCCAATAGCAGTATGAGCAGCAACATTGGTTCGGTCAACTCAAGCATGACCAGTCCACCCGTGTCCTCGGCCCTGCCTCCGGAGAAAGACAAATCCATTCCACCCGCGACACCGAGCATCAAAATCTTTTGAGTCCATCGATGCCCGAGCAAGACCCACCCGCTGCCCCTGGCCGATGGGCTTTTCTTGGTCCCCGCGTTACGGGTTGGGTAAGACACCGCTTGGACTTGCTACCTCGCCGGGGACTTCACGCTGACGACTGCTCGTATACAGCCAATCCATAGATGGCGTGTGCTGAACGAGAAGATTCTCGTCTCCTATCGCCTCGATAGCGCCCAAAAAATCACCAAGACTTTTAGCCCTGAGAAGAGTCGGTTCAAAGAAGGCGACGGGCAAGGAACTCCTGAGGGAATTCCAGATCATTTTGGTGCGGCCAAAAGCAAATCGCTCGACCGTCATCCGGGTAACATCCCCAGCACCCAGTGCTTCCCAAAGGTCTTCCCAGGCACTGGCGCTGGTTCCGCACGAATTTTTAAAGAGACCATTGGCGACGAGTGCCTCCAGCCGTTCGCGATTTTGATAAGAGAGGTCCATGATGCGCCCGAAACAACCCAGCGCGATTATCAAGGTCCGGCGTGTGATCAGGACAGGCGAGCCACGGCGCAATTCTTCAAAAAGCCAGGGATTTCTTAAAGCCCCTCGGCCAACGATAACGCTCTCGATTTTGGGAAAACGCGCCTTTTTTTTCTGCCAGCTCGCTGCCGAGACGATATCGCCGGATGCGACGACTGGAAAAGGCAGGATAACACGGGCCTGTTCGATCAGATCCCAACGTGCTTCGCCATCATAGCGATCCCGTCTGGTTCGGCCATGAACGGTGAGTTGGCGAAGGGGTAGACCTTTTATGCCTTCGATCTGCTTTTCGAAGAGACTGCAATCATCGAAACCCGTGCGCATTTTCACGCTATAGCTGGCCGGTGGCAGGGCCTCGGCAATCGCTTCCATAAACCTGAGAAAACTGTCGCGGGTTTTTAACAGGCTACTCCCTGCGCCGCCGCTCACGGGATTGGGTGAGGGACAGCCGCAGTTAAGATCGACAAATTCCGCGCCGGCATCGAGGAATAAGCGCGCCGTAGCCACAAAATCTAGGGACCTTGACGCCATGACCTGCGGGATGAGTTGATAGGGCATGGGTAAACGGTCAAGTTCCGGAGCGAAGTCGCTTGGTAAAATTTTAGGATAGCTGTCGGTAGCCCTTAAAAAGGGAGTTCCCATCCGTGCCGGTGCGCTGGTTTGAGAAAACCACAGACGGAAGGGCCAGTCACTGACCCCTTCCATGGGAGCGAGTCCAAATACAGTATTCACGCGTCTTACCTTCAAGCGCCATCGTCATCAAAGAGGCCCACGCTAGCACATCATGCCCGCGACTGCCTTGGCAAAGAAGCAGAGGCTTAAAAGTAAAAGCTAGTGTTTTTTGAAAATTCCGTCACAATGGCTAGACAATGGGTGCGAAGCGACGCATTTAATCGGTTTTAATAAAAAATCCTGGTAAAAAAGTCTTGACAGTGCGAAGCGTAAGCTTTCTTTATAAAAGAGCAAGACTCTTTTGCATGCAAGTCAAATCGACTCTAACCTTCGAATCCTGAATGAGGACTTGGATGGCCGGTAAAGGTTTAATTATCACTGAAAAGCCAAGTGTAGCCAAAGATGTGACGGCAGCGCTGGGTGGATTTGAAGAGAAATCCAAAGGTGAATACTACGAAAGCGACGACTATATATGTACCTATGCGGTCGGTCACATCCTCACTCTGCTCGAGCCTGAAGATATCAGCACCGCCTACAAACGCTGGCGCCTGGCCGATCTGCCGATTCTCCCTGAAGAATTTAAGACCAAGCCCGTCCCGAAGCAGAAAAACCGCCTGGGCGTGATTAAAAAGCTGATCGAACGCAAAGACGTGGCCTACTTCATCAATGCCTGCGATGCGGCGCGTGAAGGGGAACTGATTTTTCGTGAGATCGTGAAATTTGTCGGCTTGGAGAAGCCTGTGAAACGGCTTTGGCTCCAGTCCATGACCAAAAAAGCGATTCAGGAAGGCTTTGAAAACCTGCAGAATGGCGAAAAATACGAAGGTCTCGCCGCAGCGGCGGAATGTCGAGCCAATGCCGATTGGCTTATCGGAATGAATGCGACGCGGGCCTTAACAGTACGATTGAAATCAAAAAACCAACGCGGTGTGTCATGGTCGGCAGGCCGTGTGCAGACACCGACCCTGAGCCTTCTCGTCGAACGCGAGATGGAGGTTCTTGAGCATTTGCCTCAGTCCTATTGGACGGTCCAAGGCAACTTTGAGGTCAATGACCAGATCTATGATGGCACCTGGTACGATCCCAATTTTGATAAAAAGAACGCTACGCGTGAGTTTAAGGAAGATCGAATCTTCGATAAAGCCAAAGCTGAGCTTATCGTTGAAACGGTGCGGGGCAAGCCGGCGCTGGCTTCCGAAGTGCGAAAACCATCGCAGCGTCAACCACCGTTGCTCTTTGATCTGACGTCCTTGCAACGGACCGCCAACACTCGTTTTGGTTGGTCAGCGACCCGCACCCTGCGCGCCGCCCAGCGTTGCTACGAAACGCATAAGGTGCTGACCTACCCGCGAACAAGTTCCAAGGTTTTGCCCGAGGATTACCGCCCTGAAGTCGAGCGTGTTCTCGGATCTTTTGCTGGGGTTAGCGACTTTGCCCCGCATGCCAAGCACCTGCGGGATACCGGCTTATTAAATCAGGATAAGATCTTTAATAACGAAGGCGTCACCGATCACTTTGCCATCATTCCCACCGGAGAAATCCGGGTCATGGAAGGTGATGATCAAAAGCTTTTTGATCTTGTTGCCCGGCAATTTATGGCCGCCTTTTACCCGCCGTCCATCTATGAAGAAGTGGAGCGTATCACGGTCGTTGCAGGCAATCTCTTCCGCAGCCGCCCGCCCCGCGTCTTGAAGCAGGCGGGTTGGGAAGCGGTTTTTGGCAAGATTCCCGACAACGGTGACAAGGCCTTTGCAGCCTTGGTCGTGGGCAAGGACAGGGCCGAAGGGGTCACGGTCAACAGTCATGAAGCCGTTGCCGAAGAGCATGAAACCAAGCCACCGGCACGAATCTCGGAAGCCGGTCTGCTTTCGCTCATGGAGAACGCCGGGCGGCAGATCGAAAATGAAGAGATCTCGCAAGCTCTGCGGGGTGCCGACGGGCTCGGCACGGCAGCGACCCGTGCCGATATCATTGAAAACTTAAAGAACCGGGAATACGTCGATGAAAACCTAAGGCCCACTCCCAAAGGTATAAGGCTTATCGATATCCTCCATCGGGTGAAGGCAAGTCGTCTGACTTCGGCAGAGCTGACGGGCCAGCTTGAACTCTTTCTCAATGAAGTGGAAGCCGGTCAGCGGACGGCATCTGAGTTTATGATAGAAATCGGTAGCTATGCCAAAGATGTAGTCGATCGAACCCGAGATTTTGATTTCGAGGATATCTATCCCGAGATCCATGCTCTCGGTCCTTGCCCAAACTGTGGTCGCCCGGTATTTGAAAGAGCCTGGTTTTATGGCTGTAGCGAAAGCACCAAACGGGCCGACAAAAAAGCCTGTGACTTTTTGGTCTGGAAAGACTTTAATGGGCGCTATATCAATCCCAATGTCGTTCGTATCCTTATCGAGAAGAAAACGACCGCGGAACTCGATGGCTTTAAAAACGCCAATGGCAAGTCCTATCGGGCTACCCTCGCCCTTGAAAATGGCAAGCTGGTCCGTCAGGTTTCCGAAAACAGCGAGGACTTGTCAGCCGATTCCAATCTTGAAGTCAGTGATGAGCCCGTGGGACCATGCCCTATGAATTGTGAGCCTGAATGTAAAATCATGGAAACGGCAAACGACTTTGCCTGTTCGACTAAGATTAAATCGCGTGAGGCGGGCGAGAAAAGGGGTGCTGGCTTTAGTTTTCCCCGCATGCTTTGCAAGCGGGAACTCAAACGTAGCGATCTCCTCAGTTTCCTTGAACTCAAAGAAACCCCGATCATCTATGATTTCATTTCGAAAAAAGGCCGCAAATTCAGCGCTAAACTCGTGATGGAAAATGAATGGAACGGCTTTCGTTTTGAGTTCCCGCCGCGTGCCAAAAAAGGGGCGGTTACGGAAACCGATGCTGCCGCTTTAGATGCTGCCGGAGCCGAAAAACTTGCAGGGGAAGCGGACGCAATGATTTCGGTAACTGCCACTGCCGCGATCGAAGGTATCGCTTCGGAAGAAAAAGCCAAACCAAAGCGTAAGTCGAAGGCCAGTGCAGCCAGAGTTTAAAGAAAATTCCTTACGTCAGCTGTAAAAGGGCCCCGTGATGACACGGGGTTTTTTAATCGATAATGACCAAAGCCAGAGAATTCTCCCCTACCTTAAACAAATTGTTAACATATGCGAAGAAAGTCTCATGATATGCAGCAATAGCATGGTTTAACCTCTTGTTATCACTGAATAAAAAACTATGTTTAATTGGCGTAAGATAAATTACGTACATAAAAATCTTCCGTTTTTATCAGGTTGGCGAGAAAGGCCTATCAGCTTGCGCCCTTCAAGGGAATCTTCCTGAGAATTCAAAGTTAAGGTCATAGGTTTTGATGCAGAATATTGCTAATAGATGTCTATGTGGCATGGATTAGTTGATTGTAACACTGCACATTGTGAGTACAGCTATGAAGAAGATCTCACTTCTCGTCATTAATGATCATCCAATAGTCCGCGAAGGACTCACTCAGGTTCTCGATCGCTTTGAAGACCTTCATGTCCTTTCAAGTGGTCCGTCCTCCTACCAAGTAAAGGAACTGGTTCAGCGACTTCAGCCCGACGTCCTTTTGATGGACATTCAATCGATGGCCTCCATTTACCAGATGGCATCCGAAACCCAGACCATCAAACCTGACCTGCATATCGTGCTCACCAGCTCCCTGCCTCTTCCCGAGTATCAACGCATAGCCGAACGCATTGGGGCCAAAGGCCTCATGTCGGCCTTTGACGATCCCGAAGAGATAGTCGCCGGTCTTAAGAGCGTGAGCGAAGGTGGGTTATTCTTTCAAAACAACGGCATGATCCGCAGCCTCGTTCAGAAGCATCGTGACAGCATCAATGGCCGTCTGGAACATCCGCTCAGCCCCCGTGAAGTCGATGTCCTTTGCTGTGTGGCCCAGGCCATGACTGCGAAAGAAATTGCTCTTGATCTTCAAATCAGCGTGAAGACTGTCGACCGACACAAAGCGAATATAATGAACAAACTCAACATGCGTTCGCAGATCGAACTTGCCCGCTATGCAATCCGTAATGGTTTTGTTGAAGTTTGAGAGTGTAGGTGTAAGCCTTGGGGTTTATCAAAGAGCCTAAAAAATAAAAGCATATCTGATAAACAGATATGCTTTTATTTTTGGGCGATACTTTTGATTTAAATAACTTTAAATCCCACTCAGTCTTCGAACTCTCTGCCACGGTTTGTATTCTTAAGATCAGCCATCAGCTGGTTGATCTTTTCAAGGCTGGAGCGGATGCGTTGCATACGATCACCGAAATCCGTGGTTTCCTGCGCCTTTAAGTGAGGACTTCCCTTTACTTTGCCATCGATATGGCTAACATGAAGGGGAGTGCGCCCTCTAGCAATTTGAGATTCAAGTTCGCGGGTACGTTTAAAATTCTTCAGATCAACGACATTGGACAAAGTATCATTCAATTTCATAACAACAACCTCAAGAGCAACAGTGGACAACAGCTAGGAACAACAGCGACAGCAGGGAAGAGGTCTCAAAGCACGAAAACGGTATAGATACAGTCGACGAATCAACCTCGACTGTTAATCTCGGGGCTTAGTGTTTCAGACGATAGGAGCGAATCACGCCTTTGTTGGCTTTTTCGCGATCCGTGAGCTGACGGTTGCCATTCTCGGAATTGCGTTTCATGATCGATCCCCAGTCGAAGTCCGCCGCAGCGGGAGCAGCGGTTTGTTCGGTTTTTTCAGAACTTTGAGTCGAGCGATCCTTTATCGATATGACTTTAGTATCGCGCTCATTTCTAGTTTCCATTTTCAACCTCCAGGCAACATCAATTAATTATTCAGTGACAGATTGGAATCTAAGTCCTGCCTTATCTAAAGCAATCCCCGTGCCAAGTCTGAGTTAAGTGAGCTAGCTCTTTCAAAGTTGAATTTGCTAAGAATATCAACGATGGCTAATCCTGTTTTAATACGAACTCAGCTGAACGTTATGACAGCGCCGGATTTGGTGTCAAGTTTCTTTTCAATGCCTATCATCGTGCGCAACAGTGACTAAGAGGGGAGGGACGATCATTTAATTGACAGACAGCTGTAAAAATTCCAGTTATCATCATTAGAACAATTCAAATCGGCTGTAAAGAGAAGCTCATTGCCTAGTGTGGATGGTCGGGAAACCTCTTCAAAGGGGACGCAGATATGCAAGATATTTCGAAAGAAATTCATGTCCTTATGCGGAGTAGGCAAAGTCTCGTTGAGGCCTTTTACCGAGCTTTTGATCCCAGCCGCCTCTGGGGGGAATGGGAGCAGGCTGAGCATAAGTCAGCGCGAACCCTGTCGGGAGAGGGGCGGCACTTCCGAAGCTACCGTATCCCCAAGACCAACGGTGGGCTGGATTTAGCTCTCAATGTCGCTAAACCTTGTTTTCACCAATCAGGCCCTCAGCATATCCGCAATTGGAAGCTTGCCCTTAAAGCCATCAGAAATTTGCAACACCCACTCCTGCCCCCCTTTGAGGTCTTAGAGGGAATGAATGATCTGATCTTATTTGTAATGCCTTACTGCGAGGAGGCCTTGAGCCTGACTGAGCAGAATTCGCCAAAAGTTTCGGCACAGATCCTAGGTCTGCGGGCTTTACTCTGGAATTCCGGACTGGTGATGGACGACTATTGGCAGCTTCGGACCTGCCGAGGCTATACCTTCGTAATCGATTTTTCTGAATTGAAAGCCAACCATGCGCCCAAGGATCACGGAGCGAGTGCGCCCCGGCTTCGCTAAGGGTTTGGATTTTCAGGCATAAATCTAAGCTTGGCAGAAAATTCTGGGAATGGGAACTCTGGCTGTTTGCGCCAGCGTGGAATGACGAGGGTGAGTCGACACCCCTCCCTGGGCACGAACCCAGCAACCCGCGAGATCTGGGGCTTCTCGGCTAAGATTCAGCTGGAAACGACCTGCATTAAATCAGGTAGGTTTCGATAAAGGCCGTTGTAGTCGAGACCATAGCCCACGACAAATTCCTTCGATATCTCAAAGCCCACGTAATGCAGATTCATAGGAACTTTATGCGCCTCAGGCTTTGACAAAAGACAGGCGACCTTCAAGCTGCGTGGTTTGCGCAACTCAAACAGCTGGGTTAGATAGTCGATCGTGATTCCTGAATCGATGATATCTTCGACCAGAATGATGTTGCGGCCTTCCATATCCTTGGTCAAGTCGGTTTGAATACGCACCTGACCTGTAGAATGCATGCCTTCATAGCTCGACACACCAATGAACTCAATTTCGCAATCAAGAGTGATCTCCCGGACCAAATCGGCGAGAAATATAAACGAACCCTTAAGAACACCTACTAAAGTCATGCTATGTCCGGCATAGTCGCGATTGATCTCGGCCCCCAGAGCTTTGATACGTTCTTGCAGTTTGGCCGCTGGGATGAGAGGACGCATGACTAGATCTGGCATAGCTTTGACCCCCGATTCGTTTTAGAGTTTGTCATCTAAGCCGAAAAAGTTGCTCGTGGCTAGCGTAAAGAGGGGTCCCGCATCCTGCGTGCCATTTTCCAAGGAGAGAATTTCCACTCGTATCCATCGGCTTGTGGGTTTGAGATGAAGACTCACTGAGACTTTACTCTCAAACGATTCCCCTAATTCGACGTGCTCTTCACTGAGTCTCTCATCCTGATCATAGACCCGGGCGACGACACTTCGCCTTTGGAGGTCGGACCGGCGAATGCCAAGCTGCATTTTGGTATCTGTACTGATCACTTCCGGCACAATAAGTTCGGTCCGATAGCCCAAGGTATAATGGCCTTGCAACAAATCCTCCAAAGCCATTGCGCTATCAATTTTGCCAACACGCTTGAAACGCGGCAGATAAATGCCAGGCACTTGGGAACCAAAAAGTGAGCCACTAAAGGAGGCGGCGGCCAATCGGACTGCTTTGTTTTGTTTTTGCTGCAATCGGTTGGCGATTTGCAGGAGATCCTGAGCCTGCTCGGGCTGCTGGCAACCGAAAATTTCCAGGACATCCGGTTTCAGGCTTTGGGCGATCCAATTGTATTCGGCAAGTTGAAAGCCGGGCGGCGGACAGTCGAGGACAAGGCTGGCGATGGCATCGCGGCTTCTGATGAATTCACTGAAATGAGGGAGAGTGCTGCGATCTGGCTTTTCAGAGAGGTAGGCGTTCCAGGCTTTTATGGTTTCCGGCGTTACGGGAAAGGCCCGCATCGAAAGGCCCAGTTCGGAGTCATAAGCGGCAAGCATAGGGATATCGACTCGTTTTGGGTCCTTGTTCCCGCTGCTGTCGCTGTTCGTGATCACGCGGATTCCAGAGGCTTCGATTTGTTCATCACGAATCGTACTGCGATCGGCGCTGATGCTTGCGCGCGCCGAATAATGAGAACTTTCGCTTAGAGTGCTGCACGCGAGGGCGCTCTTACGACCTTCCAGGATGGTGATTTTTTGATCACAAAAGACCTGATATCCGTTGTAAGCGAGCACGTGATAATCGCCAGCCGGCAATGCCAGAGTCATAGGCCAGTGGGATTCCAGCAGGGTATTGGGGCTCAATAATATCTGGTCGCTCTCGCTGACCCAGGCATGGAGGCTCGGGCCATTGTTCAGAGCTGCATTTTTGATTTCTATAAAGCTAGGTTCGCCCGGTGTCAGGTTAAGGACCAGTGAGCCTTTCTTCATGGGCGGCAGGCTTACGGCGGGCGGGGATTTATTCAAGAGTGGAATCTTTGCGAGAACCCCGGTGGCGTCCGTATAAAGAAGATCCAGACGTTCCTTGCCCGTAACGGGAACATCGAGGGTCTCGCCTTCCCGGATCGGTATGAGGCTGCGGAAGGATCCTTGTTTAGTGTAGATCATTGCAGCCTGCCAGAGCGTGGATTCACCCGCCTTGGATGCGGGTGCGGTGAGATTCCAAACGCGGGTATTGGTGAGTGTGGATTTGCAGGTTTTCTGCGCTGGGTAACAGGCCGAGAGGGTTTGAACGAGTTCGGCTTGCTTGAGCAATGCGTCGCGGGCCAAAAGGATTTTAAAGCCAGGGCTGCCGGCGGGCGCGTCAAGATAATTGAAGCTGTCGTCCTGCCGGAAACTAAAGGCCTGATCTCCAACTACGGACATGGCGTGCGGCAGGAGGCTGCTGGTGAGCCCGGCGACGAGCGAACCCTTATAGGGGATAGTATGATCTTCGGTGAGTCCACGGCCTATTCGTAGGGTCCATGGCAGCTTATTGCTTGAGTTTATCAATTTGGCATCAATCCGGGCCTGATCGGGAAGGATGTTCAGGACGAGTTGAGTATCCGCGGCAGTCCCGGCGGGCTCTTTGAAGAATGCGTGAACGGTGATGATGCCCGCGTCCTGAACAATGTCTTGACCGACGAGCTGGAGAGGCTCGTTGCTTTTGCCGCTAATTTTAATCTCAAGGTTGGGTAGGGACGGGATTGCTATCCAGTCTTTGCCTTGCCGTCGGTAGACTTTGCTCACTAAGGGAAAGTAGCTTTGGCCTGCACTTAAAGGCGGGGCTGCAGGGAGGAGAACCTGGGTGTCGCTGTTTGCCAGTAACAGTTGCCCGACGTGACGTTTGAGGTGAGGCCATTGTTTAGCCTCGGTATCCTTGACAAGGGTGGCGCTGGTATTTAATTCCTTGGATCCCGGTTTTTCCAGAGGGATTGCAGCGATTGATTTTGGAACGGCAGGTGTGGAACACGACTCTTGAAAGGCACAGCTTAAGAGGACAATTCTCAAAGTTTTGCGTAGCACTTATTATCTGCCTGTTATAGTGTCGTTGTTTTGCTTGACATTTCCCGCTGATTTTGCAATATTTTCTAGTCTTTATGTCGTCCGACATTTGAACTTCCGCATGAATCAGTATAAAGGGGCCCTTGCTCATGACGCAAGAAATCGAGAAGGAATTTCAGTCCAACAAGATCAAGCGTCTGCCTCCCTCTGTTGTGAAAGATATAGAACTTAAGAATCATGCACGCCGCTTGGCCAATCTTTCCGCGATAAAAATCAAGGTGCGTACCTGTATATCATGTCGTGCGATGTTTGAATCGGCTGGCAATCGAACCTGTGGGTGCAATACGCGGAGTACGGGATACATAGCAGGGCGCGAGATTATATAGGCGTTTAAAAAAAGTCCTCCCCAACACAGCAACTAGGGTCCATCTTACTGAAATGTAAGTTGGACTTTATCGTTTTTATGCCGATATCAAAAATTGCTAATAGAAGGAGTGCCAAGTGGGTGTTCGGTGGAATCGTGAACCCTATACCGTGACCTACTATAAGGATGGGGAAAAGCAGACGATTCGACGGCGGCCGCCGCCGAAGCTTCATGAGGCTTTGCCCGATGATACGGTGACTCTTACCCGTGGTAGGAATGATGATTTCAAAGAAGGCGAGAGTTTCACGGTAAAAACCATACAGCAGCGAAGTCCCAATGTCCTGCAGTTGGTTAATGAAGAAGGCCTTACGACCTTTGTTGATTACCGCGACATAAAACTAGACCTAGACCCAGCCGAGAGGCTACCGCCTGGAGTGAAAAGCAAATTGGACTTACCGATAAATAATAAGTATCTGCTATGGCCCTAGAGGAGCGATGGAATGAGTGCTTGATTGCAGGCCATTGTATGATGTACCGCCACGGGCCTAAAAGCAATCACTAACACCACTGGGCCCACAGCCCTTAGGAACAGGCTCCATTGCTGGGCTCTGGATCCGTTCCCTTCTCAAATCCAGTTAAAAAGAATTCCAACGTCGCCCAGCCCATGAAGCTGCCATCTTTTGCTGATGCAAGAGCTCGAATAAAATGCTGTCCGTTGTGGTTCGGCCCCTCGTCATAAAAATTAATGTCGATTGTTTTATTGGCTACCGAACGGAGGTTGATCGTTTGCTGCGTTGTCCAGATTGTTTTACCCGATAAACAACGTTCCAACTTTTGAATCTCGACTTTTGCTGTGCCTTTTATAAAATTGAGGAGGACAGGGATATTGCTGCCGGCCGGGAATTCCTTAATGCCGGCAGGTAGCGTCGCGGTGAGGTCGCCATTGGCATTCAAGGGGTCTTTCATCAGACTGCCAAAGATAGAGGGGTCATAGTCGGGAATATCGCCGAACTGGAAATGGGTGTGAAGGGAAGGGTCTGCAAATTTCACGCCGGTGCCAAGCGCCGAACAACTTTCGGCTGTTACATCGGTGTTGTCCTTGGCCAGGACCTGGCAGAGTCCCTGAACAATTTTTCCAAGTTCTTTCAATTGCATTTTTGTATACCAGTTCGGATTGATCTGAGTGCGCTCGCTGTCTATATAGCGACCTGAATTTCCGACCAGCATAATCACGATTGCATCAGTTATATCCTCTACCTGACCAAGTTCGTTGAGATGTTTGACGGGAACCGCATGCTGAAGAATTTTAATTGGTCGGGGAATGATGCTTTGATCCGGTGCAATTACATAATGCGCCTGCAGTGGAGCCGGGTTGGTCGGATCCAGGTGGGCCGCCAGGCAGTTCGATAGGCTAAAGGGGCAATGGGTCACCAGAATGCGGCGGGGCCGATTCTGAATCGTGATTTCGTTATAATAGCTGAGCTGCAGGTAATCGACCGAATATAGCTCGCTCGTGCTCGTGTCAAGCTGAAGATTGGCCTGAATCGGTGCCGAAAAACTGGCGATTTCAAGTGCGGGGTTGCGAGCCTTGAGTTCAAGGTGCTCTTCACTTAAAGGGTCCTGCCAGATAAAGCCGTTGTTGAGGATCTTGATCAATTCCATGGCAAAAATAATCTGAAGGTTTTTCGGTGCGGACGTGTCGGGATAATGCATGCGGGCCAACTGCCAAACCCAATCATAGACATCATCAGGATTGGCAAGGGATTGCGAAAGGTCGAGATGAGTCTCATCGAGAAGCTTTCGCACCCAAGCCCCATAGGCTGCAATCTGTACGGGTAGAGTATTGCTCTCGGCGCTATCATCGAGCCCAAGCGTCGCCCTTGAAAGGCCAACAGCCGTTTCCCCTGTCTGAGGCCCAAGACTGGCATTCGCAGGTCCATAGAGATTGCGACTGGCAAGTGGCGAAAGGCCGGATTCCTTATAGACGACCGCGGCCAGAATTTCGAGAGGGATCTGATCAGTCTGGGCGGTGCTGTTTAAGCTCGCCTGTATGGGCGGCAAAACAAAAGCGTCAGGAGTTTTTTTATTGTCGTTGCTACAGCTACTGACAGGGAACAGGAGACTGACGGCCAGCCCCCAGGCATAGATCGGTTTTGGCTTCTTCATGGGCTGTCTCCTTGGCGCTTTTCTCTATTATAGCGCATGTCCGGAGGGTGGGTATTCTCTGCCCAATGAAAATAAGACTTGCCTAATGATAGTGAAAACTATTATCAGTTATGGGAAGGCTTTGACGCTCCCCTTAAAACGTCTGCTTTAAGTGGCTTGAAGACTGCTCTTTAGAACGCAAACGACTGACGTACGGTCTTATACTTAGGCCCTGGAAACTCCTTCAAATGCGAAGGGGTTTTCTTTTTATCAATTCCTAAAAGTTTATCTTTGACGGGAATCCGGGCCAAGGTAGCCTAGGGGAAATAGTCAGTTCTCATTGATTATTTACCGAATTCGATTTCGCGATCGCTCCTAAGCGCCCCATGAAAAAACTATTGCCCTGGACGGCTTCGATTTTTTCCAGACGTTTTCGTTCCGCTCCATCCATTGGATCTTTTGCCGACCAGTCTTCAAGCATCGCCTTGTTTTCGGCATTGATAAAATGAAACTGAGGATAACGAGCGTCCATGTAGAAATATATGCGGGCGATGTCGCCGCGAATTGCGGGCCTCGGTTCGGTAAGATTCCCGAAACTTTCAAAGTCGCATTTTCCAAACTCCCTCGGTTCACCTGGGATTTCACCGTAACGGTGGTCGCCTCGCGCCCGATTTAATTCGCCGACTGCTGGCACTAAATTATACATGTCCGACTCGATTTGTCGAAAAGCCGGTGAAGCACGCCGGGCACAGTCCCTGCCTTTTTTATTGCGACCCGTGCAGATCGGATCGCCTTTTCGCCACGCTTCAAACTGTCTTCCAAAGAAACTGGCGGGTACGACATGTTCCCATTCGATGCGTTTGGCTCTGGGGGACTTCGATACCAAGCCGCACGAGCTGGGATCAACCTGCGGCGTTTTTAAAAATTCATAGGAACAGTCGCAATAGAATTCGCGACCTCGGCCAAATAATTTTCTTAACTGAACTTTCGCTGCATCGAAATCATGAATGCGGGTCGACGGAACGGGAGGACCTTCCCCTGCTGGCGTATCCTGCGCGTCATAAGGCTTTGCTGGAATTTTGCCGGAGTCCGATTCAGGCGCAGGCTGGTGATGCCCCTGGGCTTTTTTTTCACTGCTGATGGAAACCTGTGGCCATTGGCGTAGTATCAGCACCAACGCGATCGCCAGCAGTGAAAGCCAAAGGCCTCGATTATTTCGCTTTTTTTTCCGCATAAAATATCCCTTCGCACTGTTTTAGAGTCCGGAGTCTACTTTACCGATATTGCTTTGTAAAAAGACATCGAGGTTTAACCCTTTCTTTAAATGGACATATTCTAGGCAGTGCCCAAATGACTTTAGCGCCTATTGATAGGATGATTGCGCTGGGAATTCAGGCTAATTTAAAGGATAAATCTGAATTCCGTAAAAAAATTGCAGGCAGGTGTCAAAATTTAATTGCATTTCTTGACGGCAAATGTGACTTTTCTTGGGGAGTATCATCCACAACATAGTGCTTGCCGCCCCACTGTGAGGAAGCTCAAGTTAATGGATATCGAAACTATAAATCTACGTTTGCCTCCTGAGCCATTTATGAAAAGTTCTAAGAGTCTTCGTTTTCTCGACGAATATTTCGTTTGGATCGCAGTAGCCCTGTCGCTTGTGGCTCACTTCGGTACTTTGCTGATTTTGCAGCGGGATACTATCGCTGTGCCGCAGGTTCTTGCTAAAAAGACGGTGGCGAAAGTGCGGATCTTTGCCAATCCCAATGGCAATCCAAACCTTGCGGTTAAGGCGGTTGAGATTGCGAAACCAAAACCTCTCGTCAAGCCCAAACCCAAGCCTGACCACAAGGTTATCAACACAAGTGTTGATAAGGATCCACCGAAGGAGGCAGCACCTCAGGAAAATGCTGGACCTCAAAGCTTTGGCGACGATACGACGGGAGGAGTAGTTGGCACAGGCTTTAGCTCCGACGAGGGTGCTGGCGCTGCCGGTGAAAGTTCGAATATCAAGCCGCTTGACCGCGTTGAGCCCGCCTTTCCCAAAGAAGCCTCAATCAAAGGAATAGAGGGATTCGTTCTCGTGCGCTTTGACGTCAACGAAGAAGGTCGTCCGGAAAACATTAGCGTAGTGGAGGCCGATCCACGCAATATGTTTGAAAAAGAAGCCAAAAACGCAGTTAGGAAATGGCACTATAAACCGCGGCTGGTGAGTGGCGTTCCAACGAAAGTTATCGGTCAGGAAATCCGATTTGACTTTAAATTGCCTCCTGGTTGAATTAGCTATGATGGCGACAGAGTCGTCATCGTGACTCTTATATTTTCTCACTCATTTATTACGGACGAAAGGAACGAGGTTCCATGGGCACTCACGAACACGGTTTCAATATTGTTACAGAACTTTTGAATATGACATTGTTAGGGACAGAGTGGATTCTCTGGCTTCTGATAGTTCTGAGTGTCGTTTCCGTGGCGATTGGTTTTGAACGCCTTTGGTACTTTACCCGCCAAAGAGGTCTCGACAAAGAAACGATCGAGCAAATTTATCGGGCCTTAAAAGCCAAAGACTTCAAAGCGGTTGCTGATATCTGCAACCAACATCCCATGAGCCTTGAAGCCAGCATCACACTCGAGGGCATCGAGCACCGAGACAATGGACTTAGTTCCATGCAAGAAGCGATGCATGCATTCCTGCTACGTAAACGTAAATATCTGGACCGCGGCCTTGTGGTTTTATCAACCTTGGGCAATAACGCGCCCTTTATCGGTCTTTTCGGAACTGTTCTTGGTATTATTAAAGCGTTCCACGACTTGGGCTCCAACCCAGGCGGCGGCGCGACAGTGGTAATGGCTGGTATTTCAGAAGCTCTCGTTGCAACGGCTGTTGGTCTCCTCGTGGCTATCCCTGCTGTTATCGCCTTCAACTACTTCCAACGTCAGATCAAAGTTTTAACAACGGATTGCCAGGCGATGGTTAACACGCTTGCCGCCGGTGTCGGCGAAGACTTTCGCTCAGTACAATCTTAAGTCGTTTCGAGGAGATTTAGCGATGGCTGGTGGTGGTGGATATTCAGATAATGACGACGAAGGTATCTCGGGTATAAACGTTACCCCTCTCGTCGATATTATGCTCGTACTTTTGATAATTTTTATGGTGACCGCGACATTCATCGCCAATAAAGCGCTGGATCTCAAATTGCCTGAAGCCGACTCGGCTCAACCGGTTAATCCCAACGATAAACCGATGAACTTTGCACTGGATAAAGAAGGTAAGCTTTACCTTGAAGGTAAAGTCATTACTCTTGATGAAGTCGCAGGCAAAATTGCGGAGGAAAAGACCAAAAAGCCCGGAACTGCGCTTTCTGCGACTATCAGTGCTGATGCAACAACCCCCTATGCGCTGGTCATCAAGATCATCGATGTGATCCGGAAGAATGAAATCCAGGATTTCGCTCTTACTACTGATCCAACGACAAGTCCTCCTACTCCCTAATTATGGGTGATACGGTAAAGCTCTGTTCTCCACTTGGAGCACAGGGCTTTTTTGTATCGGACGGGTCGAGATTCTTACCGAAGGAATCAAATTCAAAGTCTGCTCAATCAAAGGCAGAGCCCAGGCAATAGCATACGTCCTACACTGGATCGCCTCGGGTACTCAGGAACGAGCTTTCACCTGGCTCAGAGGTCTCCCTCAGCAAGTTGTTTTCTCAACCAATCCAAAAAGGATTTGGAAGCTCTGAGATGCATGAGCGTGCCATCGTCTTCGAAGGTCTCCTCGAGGACCCGGGATTTTTCATGGATCGGACCGGTAAGATGGCCTTTGGAATAGGGAATCAGAAATTTTTCTTCACCCATATCTCGTTCAAAAAAACTAAGAACCAGATCGCGCACTCGTTTTATGTCATCGGGTCGACGGGTAGAGATCATGATTGCCTGGGGAAATTCCATCCGTAACGTGCGAATCTGGACATCACTAAGCTGATCGACTTTGTTTAGAACGATAAACTGATCCTGACTTTCTGCCCCGATTTCACGGAGTACCGTGCGTGTTAGCTCGAGCTGAGAACGAAAATTGGGATCCGAAGCATCGACGGTAAAGAGAAGGAGAGAGGCATTGAGCGCCTCATCGAGAGTTGAACGAAAGGATGCGACAAGATCATGCGGCAGTTTCTTAATAAAACCTACAGTATCGGAAACTAAGACGCGCGGAAAAGATTCGGGGTGCATGGCCCGAACAGTAGTGTCCAGAGTTGCAAAGAGTTTGTCGGCGATTAGAACATCGCTCCCCGTCAAGGCTCTCATAAGTGAGGATTTGCCGGCGTTGGTATAACCGACAAGAGCCACGCAGGGCGATTCCCGACGGCTCGAACGACGATTGTTCTGCTCGTTATGAATTGCCTCCAGTTGTTGTTTGAGTTCGGCGATGCGGTCGCGAATCCGCCTTTTATCCAACTCATGGGCGCTTTCACCGGCACCTTTGGCTCCAATACCCCC
>CAXSGP010000025.1:0-50640 GCA_964236955.1 uncultured Oligoflexus sp.
TTCTTCTGCGTACACAAGGCAAAAGCAACCAGCAGTGAACTCTGGTCAGAGCGCCTGCAATTAACATGCACATTCACAGATGCTCAGCCATCCCGAAAGTAAGTTCGCTGTCGTCGGTTGGAAAAAATGCGTTTCGTGCGGCTGGTGTCGCAAGGACCTCGGACTCGTGAAGCTAGACTCGCTTGAAAATTCACCCGATGAGTGACATTCAGGTCTCTCACCAGATCAAGAAAGACCTGGAGAACCATCTCAGGATGAGCCCTCAATCGATCTATTTGTCAGTTGATGGGATTATGACGGCGGTTGGTATTCGAACATCCTACAGGGATCTCGTGGTTCCTATATGGGAGAATTTGCAAGGCAATAAATAAAAGGAGCTAACTCGGCTCCTTGATTGCGTTAGTTTTGGTTTCAGCAGTCGGGGGTATCGAATGGGAAATCTGGGTCGGTAATTATTACACAACCTTCTCCTGGTTGGTCGGTCATGCCCGAGCCGCCTTCTCCTATGGCAGGGTGAAAGCCACCTCCAGAAGAACCGCTGCTTTCACCGCCTCCGCCGCCACCTGCCAAAATCGCGTCGTGGTTAGCTTTCAATTCAGCTTGTACCGATTTCTCATACTCTACATACTTATCCCAGTAGGCTTTGCAATTTATGAATGTGCTTGAGCAAGTTAGCACTGCTGCTGCAAAGGGGAGTAAGGCAGCTTCTGGACCAGTTTTTAGCATTGAAGATAGCCATCCGGTGGCACTTATTGTGCAAGCACCTGCACTAATTCGACAAGCATTGTGAGCAGATTCAACTCCTTCACCAAGTTTTATAACCGCGTCAGATGGGACGTCTGATGTTTCAATCGGTCCTTGAGCAAGTAAATCCATCTCCGGTTGAGTAATAAGCCTTATTGGAAACGACTGACTGTGCAGCTTAACTTTCTTGAATTCCTCAGGGTCAGCTGTAAAAAAAGTTGAGCCGAGCCAGGATATTTGCGCGTAAACACATTTATTAAACATAGGCACACATATTTTTGCTTTTTCAGCAAAAGCATTCGATGAAAGCAGAAGAAACAACAATCCAAGGTATTTCATATATATTTCCCCGGTCTAGGTTTCATGAAAAAACTCATAACAGTAACAGCCACCGAGAGGGCAAGTACATACATATCTTGGTGTTCAAGGAATGTGAGAGAGTGAAAGTTAGTGTATGTGTCTAAAGCGAATCCCGCGAACAACACAGCCGCTACTAACAGTAGAACAAGTCTTATCCAATTCAGAACGGGCATAACTACCTCCTTTAACACACATCTGTCGTAGTCTTAATCTATCGCTTCTCTAAAAGCAATCAAAGTATTACACAGTGAGGCTGTCATCGTTCTCGGAACGTAAGGGTACAGAAAGATATAAAAAAAGAGCAGGCCTAAGCCTACCCGTCAGTCACTTCGAGCCATATTATTTGCAGCGCAAGTAGAGTCCAACCTCACCACTCTTGAACCCCTGGACCGCCCTATAGCTGACTTCGTTCTCGACGACGAAAAGTTTAAACTCCTCAGTCTCTTTTAGGAGCGTGAAGATTTCATCACCAATTAAAATGGCCATCGTGAACTGGGAATAGGCTGGGATCTCAGCATTACTAACCGTGAATGAGCAATCGTCCTCACCGATGGAGGCCTCGTCGTCGAGAAAGGCCCTGTAGACCCTCGGTGTCAGCACTGGAAGGGGTCAGGCGAGCGAGCCATTGTTTGCAGGAATTGAAGATGATTCGTCACCTTCAGATCCACAGGTGAGTAAAGAGAGGGCTAGAGCTAAGGATAAAAACTTCATATAAATTCTCCTGGATCAACGACAGAAAACGCATGAAGTTGTATGTGAATGCCGCGATCATTCCATAGACGCGATTGGCATCATATTCACAGAGTCAATCGCCTTTCCAGATAATTACGCGAACACGCACTCGCCTGAATCATTTGGGATTAGGGATAAGAGCAAGCAATCCATTGAACTGAAACCCGAAAACTAGACCGGTGCCTTAGTTCGGTAATCGCGGTGTAAGGCTCTAACAAAAAAATCAATCCGTTGGAGTGGTCGATGGGTCCATTTCAGACTTGGTATTTTTTGATTCAATGATAAGTTCGACCCGATCGAACAGCGCTAATGTTTTGCACAAGCAAAGAATTATTCCTCATACTTCAATTTAATCAAGGGGCCTTTGTTGCCATCCTTATCCACGCCTCGAATGCCGGTTCCTAGGGTAAGATCACAGAGTGAAGCAATGGCCAGGGCATCGACTGGACTGCCGGAACTTCTTAAAAACTTATTCAACGGATCGGTAATGCTCTCTCGGCTCGGCCGCATCTTGTGGCTGAGAGTAAGCGCCGATAGGCTCAAGCCGTCGTACTCAAAGATAAAATAGTCGTCGCCAGCGATGAAGTCAACGGAATCGATAGACCCGGCGCCAGCTGCCTGGGCTGCTTCAATTGCGAGTTTTTGCAATCCAGCACTTGGAGTTTGAATCGCTGAAAAACCCAGAAAGGTTGAACCGGATGCGAAACCAAGAAAAGAGAAATTATGCGCGTCTGCAGCGCTTCCGGAAGTTGCCAGGGTCTGGCAGCCGCCTACTAAGGTCTTATCGTTGCTATTTATTAAGCTAATGTTGACGTTTGATCCATAGCGAAAGTTTCCTTCAAGCTGGCCCTCGACCTGAAGAATATAGGCTTTACGCGATTCAACATATCCACTTACCTTACCGCCGTCGCCGGCTGGATTGGGAAAACTGAAGGATAAGGTACCGGCGGAGCCACTTGCTCCTCCGACTGGGCTGCTCGTAAAGCTGATCACTAACGGAATGATTTTTTCCCAAGCAAGTAAAGGAATTCTAACATGAGCTTCTGCCCGGCAGGTTTGTGCCGATCGCGAGCCCGCTTGTATGGAGTAAAGGTTTTTTGATACTTCCACAGATGAAAAGTTACAATCGCCTTCGGTAGTCACTATATCGACGAGACTAACGTTTTTCTTGTTTTCTAGTTCAATCGTTGCAAACTCAACATTATCCCCGGTGCTGATGGATAACTGCTTTTTTAAGAGCTTGAGGGTTGCAGTCGAGGCGGAGCTTGAGGTACTGCCAGTGCTACCAGACATACTGTTACCGTCTGCTGTATCCTCGCCAGAGTCGCCGGTTCCGTCACTACCGGCAGCCTCCTTACTGTTATCAGTATTGGAGGCGATTGGTCCTGTTTGATGCGCTTTTGTTGAGGCCTGCTTTATCTTTGGATTTTCCTGCATGCCTCCACCCGCCGTAGACCTGCATGCGTGAAAAGTCGATCCTATTCCGACGACTATACAAAGCTTCTTAAGCATTGGGTATCCCTTTTTAATCTTACAACTTGGATATTTCAAAATTCTCAACTCGTCAAATTCCAGGTACGCGCGGGTGCAATTTACTTTGCCCGTCCGGACAGAAACGCATTCATTGCCTCAACCTTTACCGCTTGTTCCGTCTCCGCACGGCTCACCTCTTGAGCAAGGTTTTCTGCATACTGTGTAAGATTTCCAGCCTTCAAAGCTGCAATGCGAGAAAAGATAAACCCAAATTGTTCCCGCTCTTGGGCCGTAACGCTGTCGTCGTTAAGGCGCTTAATCATGTCTTCGCTTTCGACCCTGTCTTCCAAAGTGACAAGTTCCCCCAGACGTTCTTCAGCAGACATTACTTCCGGGGCAGGCTGTGATCCTATAATTCCCTTAGGCTTGAAATCCGCCGCGGTTACCCGCTTAGAATCTTCAGTTCGCGAAGACGAAGTCTGGAGGGCATTTGATGGATCTAAGGCATCGCTTTTTAAATTATGCAAACGTCTCGGTTGTAAAGTATGGCCCATTTTCGCCTTAAAACCTAACCAGCTTCCTCCCAAAGCAAGAACTAAGCCCAATATGCCAGCTGATTTAAAGATTCTCTTTTGCATAATTTTAATCCTTTTTAAGCGAAAGGCACGATGGCCCATGATGGTTTTCAAGCCATGAGCGCCTGAGGGTTCGAGATTTTTTTGAGTCGTCATTGCTAAGGTTACGCATCGACAGAGTTACAAGATCCCTGATTCCCTAAGAAATGAGGTCCTCATTCCTCCTAGGAAGAGGCCATTTTTGACGAACGTATATTGCCTGAGAAATGTTTACTACTTCTTGGCGTCGAAGGTCAAAAATGTGGAGCGATCGAGTATTTGAATACCATTGACGTGATCGCTAACCCATAGATTATTGTTTTTCTTGAATTCGGAGACGGCGGTTTTGCTGCCCCAAATTGCGTCCACGGTGTTTAAAAAATAGGACCCGGCACGGCAATAGAAGTTCCAACCACAAGCGGAATGTAGGTTTTTAGCAGCAGCACCGGCTCCGGTTTGACCAGCCACTTCAGGCAAGGCGGGGGGCATTGTGCTTAAAGAGTTGATCGAAGCAAAATTTCTCAAGGCTCGCTCAATCAAAGTATTCTTTGCCTCTCTGATGATCTCGGTTTGTTCGGCCGGCGAATATTGAAATTCTCTGGCCTCGGCATTGAAATCGATGGTAAACCAATCGCTGGAATTACTGTCCTCGACGATGCTGTTAATATTTTTTGCGCTCAGAAAACCACCTTTTACTGTCTTTTTTTCGACCCGACTGATGAAGTTACTCATTTGATAGCTTGCTGTATAGCCGCGCCGGGCTGCAATCTCATAGGTATATTCGAGGTTAGGCGACATATGAGCAACGAGATCTTTGGCACTGATTTCGGTTTTGTTCTCAAAAAGGCCATTTTCATAGTATGGGCAGGAACCAGCAAGAGATAGGACTATTTGTCCCGATACACTGCTGCCGAAACCTATCACGCGTTCGCTATCATCTGGACTAGGGCTGGCTGAACTTAAAGCCGGCAAAGTTTGGCCCTCTCTTGCAAAAGGAGCAGCCGGGCCCGTGGCCATGCCTCCTGCTATGCTGCTACGCAATAGGGCTGGTAAGGTAGTCTCTGTAGCGTTGCTGCCGAGTTTTATAACGGCAAAAAGATTGGCCGATTTTACCGGCATCTTTTCCCAAAATACATTGAGGTTAGGATTGGAGGCCTGGTAGTCCTGAAGAAGCTTGTCCCAGGCAATCCTATAAATTACTTGTCCCGTCACACCTTCGAGGGCCGTGTATTGCCTGTAGAGGTCACCTACTTTTGTGTTCAGGTCGAAAAGTTTGTTCTGGAGTTCGAGGGCGGGGGTGATGGCCTCATTGTAACGGCTGGCCAAAATTCCAAGCTCGACGCTCGCCCTATCAAAGGCTAGTTTGGATTTGTTGTGTGCGCTTTGAGCTGGGCTCAGTACGTCGGTGATAAATTTCTTGTAGTCCCATTTTGTTGCATCCCAATTGGCTTTGGCGTCCTTGCACGCGACGGCAGCGTCCGTGGCAGTCACCGAGCAGGTATTGTACTCAGTCGCTGCGGTTTCTTTCGCCGAGAAGAGTTTGCTGTCCTGAGAACGAGCATTATCAAGGATTATTTTCGCAGCACTTTGTTCTGCAAGAAGGAGGCCCACGTCTTTGGCCTGGTCTTCCCGCGCTTTATCAAGTGGTTCAAAATCGGTGATCATTTTTTCGATTTTTTTGGCGATAATCTCCGCAGTGTTTAGCGTCGAAGTCGCAACCGAACCGACCTTAAGGACAGCTGGACAGAAATTGAGGTTGGTGGTGGAAGCCAATGAGGATAAGCGTGCCTCCCCCGCAACAGGGGGTAGGATATAAGCTGTTTTGCAGTCTTCGTCGAACATGACACCCGTGCCATTATCGGGAGCCTTTATACTAGGCAAAGGGCATTTTGCTTGGAGAAAGGGGTTTGCAGATGCTTGAGTGGCAATTGTGGCGAGGGCAAATCCTAGAAACGAGTGAGACGACTTCTTCTTCATGGATAATCTCCGATTTATCGTAATTAGCGGCTTAAGTAGGATATTCACCGATTTTGGGATAAAAAATTTGAAACCTGAGCGCTTAAAAAGTTGGCTTATTGGCTTACCAAAAGCCCTCCTCACGCGGGCCGCAAAAATTTTCACTCCTAAGTGGAATGCTTTGGGAAAAATTTATTGCAGCGGAGAATGGAATTATTATTTTGCAATCTTTCGGACAGGTCTCCGTCCTTTGGGAATAGCTAACTGGCCCCATAGGAGAGAGTTTCCCATGATTCCTTATAAATGCCCTATCGCTCTCGCCACTTTCCTCGCTTTTTTATTCGGCAAAGCCTTAGGGGCGGAATCCTGCCGCCTTTGGGTAAAGGGTCAACACTTTCAGCCGACCCTCGTCGCTGGCGAAGTGGCTGATGCCTGCAGAAACGCGGCACCTTCGTTTCTGCCCGAATGTTTTTCCGATCATCGGTATGAATGCCAGTGGGTGGCCGATCTCAAAGCCCGAGGTTTAATTCAGTCTTATGCCGGCAATGATTCGATCGAGGCGGCAACCCTTGCCCAGTTGGATTTGGAGAAATTGAAGAATTACCAGCTTGCCGCTTCGCTTCGCCTTTCCCCCGAAGATGAATCCAGCAAGCTTGAAGTGCCAGGCGACGTCGCGTTTCTAAAGGCCAACTTTCGGCTGGTCCTGCTGGAGCAGTTAAATGCTGATTTAAAGACCCTTAGAGAGGATATAAGCTTTAAGCGGCAGGAACGGGTGGTTCTGTGGAAGATTTACATGGAATCGACTTTGATACCTCTACTCGAAGCCAAACTCATGGCTTTTCCTTACTTTGATGATCAGGATCGCGGACAAATCTTAGAGAGTCTTAGGAAGATATCCCTAGGGACTATGGCTGAGGCAAAAAACCTGATTGATGAAGATCCTGGTAAGGTTGAATCCTTTCGGAGCAACCTGATCCATCGAATGTTCATTAAAATGGCCGCTGGCACGGCCGATTTGGATCCACCCGCCCGGGTGGAGTTTCAAAGACAATTTATTCGGCTTTCTTTATCTCTTGGGCTCTCAATGCCGGCTGCTTGTCAACTCGAACCGGCCTCTTTAGACTTGTGTCTGGCCTGGGAAAAATGGGCGCAAACCCCTTATGCTTCGATGGAAGCTTTAGAAATCCTGGCCAAGTCTTTGCAGACTCTTGCTGTATCGATGCACTTTCTAAAGGCAACGGTTCATGGGTACCCTTTTGAATCGGACGGTCCCTCCCAGGCAACTCTAAAACTTCTTAAAGAGTTGAGCCGGCTCAAAGATCAGCAGAGTTTTGATCGGGCCTATGCAGCCGTGTTCCTGGCTAATGGTTCTTTTTTCGAGGATGGGGCTGAGCGTTGGAATAAATTGACTCATGGCCTTGCGCCGTTTAAAGGCGCCGCATTTTTCGCTCAGGGCAGCGCGACGCGACCGATTGCATGCTCACTTTTCCGCAGTGGTGTTGCCGATAAGAAAATTTTTGCCGATAAAAAAATCAGAGCTGTTTTGCTGTCGATACAGGCCCTGTTAACAGAATTGAGAGACGCATCTGTTACCAGCGAAGGTCTGACCGTTTTCGGGACCAGGCTTGATGATTTAAATTCGCAGTTGGATAGGGCAATTGAGGAGTCAAACCATCTCATTCAATTTCCCGGCCTGGTCTGGGACCGGATGGTGCAAGTCAGCTGGGACTTGAAGCAGCTTCATTTGCCTTTGCAAACTATTGTTGGCAGTCGGATTCAAATCGAGTTTGTGCGGAGCGGTGATTTCTACTGGGACCCCCAATCGGGTTTAAGCCTTAACGATACAATACCTGAGCTGGCCGAACTGATGACTTATGGGGCCACGCTCTTGCCTTACGGGGGCGGCCGCGTCGGGTCTGATGGGCGCTTGCAGGCAAAGCTCAAGCTTTCGCCTGAATCAGCCTGTATGGGACAATCCATTTCTATTGCCTTTCGCTTTCCAGACTTGGACCCTTATAAAATCTTCGCATTGGAAGCTGAATTGGATTGATCGAGTCCAAGCTGTCCAATTGAAAAAAGGAATTCCATGAACATTTTCAAAAAATACTTAGTCTTCTGTGCTCTCTATTCGATTCTCGGTAAGAGCGAAGGTTTCGCCAGCAGCCCTATATTTTCAGTCAATACCCAATGTCAATACGTGGCTGGTGGCTCAAAAGGGGACCACTACACTTCGCCTTGCTCAACGTCAGGACTTAGTTTCAGCAGTTCCACTCCGACTCCATTGCCCGAAGGGAGTTCGCTGCGTAAACTGCGTTTCCTCGACCATATTGAGGTGGCCTTCGCGTGTAAATCATTGCGACCCATCAAAGTCTCCTGGGCTTTTGATTCGAACGCGGGCGAGCTAGCCCCGGGTGATTCTTTCAAAGTGGATTTGCCAAGCGGCTATGACGGCAAACCCTGGTTCTTTACTCCTCAGCTCGGCAGTTCGGGCATTCAGGCCTTCTACCCAAACTGTGGCGCGACAGTTGTCAGCCATTTTCTCTATCCAGATCCGCTAGCCTTTAAAGTCATTGGGAATCTTTTGGAGCGAGTCGATAAGTCCCTGGGTTTGATCTTTGATCAGGTCACAGCTAGCTCCGATTCCCTTGCCACGCTGACAGCAATTGAGGATGGCCTTAACATTTTGGAGATACTTGAGCTTACCGCTGCCAGCGAAGATTTCGTCAATCAGCAGTTTGCTCGTCTCGAAACTCAGCTGCTTGAAGCTCAATCCCGGCTGACCCAGGCCTGCGAGGCAGGCAGTGAGGTCAAACTTTGCACTGTGGAAATCGCTCTGGCGCGATCGTTAATCGACTCGCAACGCAATGGTCTAAAACTCGAGTATTTAGATATGAAAGACTACCTTAAAGCAGAAATCCTCCGCTTAGGGAGTAGCGAAGATCCTGGGACCGCAGAAGTCATGGCTTTACTGACGAAGTCAATGAGCCAACTTAAGTAGGATAGTGGATTTTTTAATGGGATAACGTCTAAAAATAAATTCAGGCGCAAGCAATATTATTTGGATTTACTCTTCATCATTAGGAAGCGCGTGGGCAAAACCAGATTGATTTCGCCCCTGCTTTCTGACCACCCAACAGGATCCATGAGATCGAGGTTTAATTATGAAACGATACTTTTTTTTGGGATTGGCTTTTTCCCTTGCCCCCTTTAAACTTTTTGCCAGTGATGGCATCACTCAAAATTTCCAGACTCTAAAGGAAATCGTCGTTAGAGCCGAATCCAATGAGCTCGACAGTCTTTTTCACATCAGCGCTGTTCAGCCTGGTTTTCCCGCTAAGCTGGAATTGGCGGTTCTGAAACTGCAGCCAAATCTAGACCGACGGGGCGTGATCCTGAGTCCTGACGGAGCTACTCAGGGATCCTTCAGCGGCTATTGGCAGGGCCTGTGGAGTGTCAGCGGCTACCCACGGGGGAAGGACAGTTTGGATCTCTATGCCCTCTTCAATTACACGGCCTGGCGAGATGTCTCACTCACGACAGACAACGAGGGAAATCCTGCCTTTGAAACGGCCGATGATACCTGGCTTGACTTTAATTATGAACAGACTCTGATCACCCGGCAAGAGTGTGAGGGGTGGACCCAAAATGGACCCGTGACGCTGCAGTTCCGAGGCACCATTGAAATGAACGGGGACTATTCACTGCCCTACTATGCGTCCCTTACCGTCGCCCCTCGTAGTCATCATGCTGCTACGAATGGCAATTCTCCGATCTTTTCCGATAATCCGGAGTCTTTCGACTATACGCGAACCTGGGCGATTTCCAGCAAGGCCTCGCAAGAATCAAAGTCCATTGTCATCGACCAGAAGACGTGTATGGCCAGCGACGGTATCAAGGTTTCAATTGCTGTCAAAGAACTTCAAAGAATTGCTATTCGAAAAATACGTTTTGAAGTACGGACGCCGTTTTGATGAATCAAAGGTATAAGGCCGTGTCTATTTTCCTTAGTATGGAGGCATTTTTGCGGAATTCCGCTAAGACTTCCTAAAGGAATCTAAAAGCTCATGGACCACGTCTAAAAACTTACTCAGTTTGGCATCCTGACAGAGATTAAAGCCGCCGTAGGATGACATCGGTGCAATGCCTTTGAGGGCATCAAGAAAATTGAATTTAAAGGCTTCATCATGAGTGGCTAGGATTTGCGCTTTGGCTTCCTGGAAATACAGGGCCGAAGGATGCGTGGTCTTTTCAAGTTCTATGATCAGGTCATCGATAGGTATCAAGAGTCTGGAAATTTCTATCATGGAAATGCCTTCACGGTTTTGATTATCCAGGCGTCCCTGACGTTGGTAATAACACACTGATAGTCACCACCAGGCAGAATCAAGTTTAAGTCTCGAAAGCTTCTTTGAGCTGCCGTTAGACCTTCGCTGACCCAAGTGCCGGCCGGGACCTTAAAGGTGGAACGAAGGGTGATTTCAACCCCCCAGTCCGGGAGGATGGCGAGGCGCGTGCGAAGGGACGCCTCGGATTCATAGGTCTTTTTAACAAGCCAGCTAAACTTTTTGCCTGTTCTATTCTCAATGCCATGGTATTTAAAAAAGGTCTCTTCCTCCACCAATTGCCGGTTGGAATATTTTTGCTCCTTGAAGGAATCAAGTACATTGAGGTCGCTAATGATAGGTCCTAACTTTTGATTAGAAGGCTTGCCGATCGGTTCGTTCGTGTCCAGTTGAAATCTTAGCGGCACGGCCACGATTCTAAGATCGTTTAAAAGCTGGCGATTCATGAGCTGAAAGGATCGATTGCCCAGTGTCTGTTGCCGATTTAGATTCAGATTGTCCATGGGCGAAGTCTCTTTGCGCAAAAAGTCATTGGTGTTTAAAATTTTTCTTCGATCGAAAGCTTTAGGCGCAAAAATCTCTAGGCTTGGCCTCAAAGCAATTCCATTGATGCATGCTGTAGGGGATAAGGTCTCTGCTCTTCTTATTGCAATGGTAATGCCAGACGTAAGTGCATGTTATTTCGTGAAATATAAAAGCTGTTTGGAAAGAGCCGTAGACAATCGCCTATCTTTTGGACGCTGGAATTTAACCTTACAAGTACATTAATATTTTGCGACAAGGCTCTGACAGGCTCGGTGGAGACGACCACGACAGTCGGGAAGTCCTCAAGAAAAACCTCAGCCCTTTTCGAGAGCTGAGGCCTTTTTTCTAAAACTCTTTAAGTTCGTTTGGCTAATCTGGTTTGAATTTCAGTTGGACAGCTTGGATGTCCTGATCGGTAACTCCAAAATCACTCCATTCAAAGCGGGCTGATTGATAAAGGATGGGGACATAGGTGAGGACATATTTACCCGGCGATTCGGTGTAGACACCAGTTCTTTGAAAGGAATTTGAGTACCAATGTCCGAAGGTGATCTAGTCTTGAATACCAACAACTGCCGTTACCGAGCCGTCGGCAAGAACCAAGGCCACTTCGAAGGATTCATCCACGGGCTCGGCGGGGCATGTTAGTCACTATAAATCTTCGTAAAATTTTTTTCGTGGATTAAGCGAGAAGGGATTTGATCGCTTTGTCGGCTTTCGCCCGCAAGCCCTATGCGCCTCTATGAAAAGCCCAACAAACACCTTTGACTGGTTAGCTTAGAAAAACACTGGAATGCTGGCATGGGTTGACGCGTCATAAAAAAAGGCTTTGCGCATGCCGGCTTGGCTATCAAGTGGCATGTGGCAAGCGAGCGCTACCCGACTCTACGCCGAACTTTATGCTCGGTGCCCTGAAGCTTCAGCCTGGACTATGGCGATAATGATAGGGACTTCTCCCAGCCAAGAAATGGGCGGCATCGATGGATTGGGATGTTTAAATCCCTTCATTGCAGGATGGGCCATTCAACACCCTCCAAACCATACTTTTTCTAAAGGACCTTGAGAGCAATTAATATTTCGACCAACTCATCGGCTTTGATGCCCAAAGACTTCGACCAGGGTTGCAGGAGACTGGCTTCGGTCACGGAGTTGGTAATGCGATCGTTTTTTTCAATGGCATGTTCGATCTCTTCCAGAAAGTCTTCGACGGTATCGCCTTCAGGGAGTTCTTGCATGAGTATCTTGCGAGCTTCGTCTTGAGTCACTCTATATTGTCCTTGCGGTTTAAGGAGAGGCTGGCAAAATCACCTATTTGTGCCTCTTCTTTTTTAATGGGTGAGCATTGATAGTGATTGACCTGCCGCCTTGGAAGGGTACTCAGGACTATCAGCAGCTTTATCAGTCAGGTTGTCTCGTTTCTCGGAAGTATGATGACCTACGTGGCAGTTCCCGTCCAGGTCTTTTCCTTGACCCAATCGTCAAAGATAGTCGGCACCGGAAGCGCTCTGCAGTTGATCCCTCTTCTGGCCTTGGGGCTCCCGGGTGGCTCGGTTGCGGACCGCTTTGAGCAAATCCGTCTTCGGCTTGGAGCCGAGCTTTTGATGGCGATCGGCACCTTGACGCTTGACATCAATTCCTGGCTTAAGCATCCATCCTTTGCTCTCATACTCCTAGCTTCCTTCCTCATGCAAGCGGTGAATGCTTTCCGTCGTCCAATCGGCAGGTTCTCACTCAGACGCTTATGACGGAGAAAGATTACGCTCCAGTAGGAATGCTCGGATCGCTGCGGCACGCGGCTGGTGCCATTGTCGGAGCCGCGCTTGCGCGGCTGTGCTCGCAACGCTGGTCGTTTTAGCCTGTTGCTACTTTATCCGGGATGTTTGCAGTGAGGCAGGCTGCTCCCGCTGCGGAAAGCGACGGCTGAATTTTTTGTGAATGCTGACGAAAGACAAGCTGCAGACTAAAGATTCCCACGGCTGGGTTGGATTTGACTTGTCATCTTCGTGACTGTCTGTTTAGCTCTTCCTTATCATTTAGGAGACATTATGCTTTACGATATGACCGTCCCTCAGTTTATCAAAGGCCTGCAGCAAATGACAAGCTTCTTCGACAAGGCGACTCTTTACGCTGAGCAGAAGAAATTTGATGTCGAAGTTCTGCTGCAATCGCGCCTCGCTCCGGATCAATTCAACCTGATCCGCCAGGTGCAGATCGCCTGTGACACTGCAAAACTAGGCGTCTCGCGTCTCACTGGCAAAGAAGCACCGACCCACGACGATACGGAAAAGACTTTGCCCGAGCTTCGGGCCCGGGTTGCCAGCGTTGTCTCCTACCTCGAAAAATTCACGGCGAAAGACTTCGAGGGCGCCGGGACTCGCCATATCTCACAGCCTCGTTGGGAAGGCCAATATCTTTTGGGAACAGAGTTTGCTCTGCATCATGCAGTGCCGAACTTTTATTTTCATGTCACCACCGTTTATGCGATCTTGAGAAATAACGGTGTTGATGTCGGCAAGAAGGATTTCCTAGGGCCTATGCCGTTCAAAAAATAAGCTCTTTTTGAGTTTGCGATAGAAAAGCCTGGCTTCGCTTTATGGCGCGTAGCCAGGCCTTTCTTTGAGTGCGCTTGGCCCCTATGGAATCAACCGGCTTTGAGAACGAGATCTATGTATTCGACTGTTGGTAGCGTGCTCAATTGAAGTTCCTTGCCTTTGGAATCGATGACCAGGCCCTTGGCGATCATGTCCCGTGCAAAGACACTTAGCGAGCGCATGCCTCTTGCCTGCTGTGCATCTTCAATCGCTAGAGTGTTGGCAGCCCATTCACCCCTTGAGGGCTCTTCGTCCATATTGGAAAAGGCGTGGATGCTCACCTGAAAGCGCGGATGAATTTGGTTAACATAGCTGCGCACGTAGATGTCTTCATAAACGGTATCAAGCCAGACCCTGCGGTCTTCGCTTCGACGGTTGTCCTTACGGCGGCGATCGATGTCGAGTTTACCAGAATCGATTTGACGGCGAGCCTCTTTAGATTGGGACATTGGCAGTTTCCTTCAAAGATAGGTCCAGGGTAATGGAGAAGCGTACTTACAGTTTATTTTCTTTGCTTTCTATGCACAATAGCAATGCGCGATCCGATCATTTTCAAGCCTGTTACCTGGCAAGGTCCTTTACAGTTCAGGAACTTGCGTTGTTTATCTTTAAGATTAATGACTTAGCTTCGCTTTGCCTTAGCAGTAAGAATCGTTTCGGCAGAAATCTCCAAAGTCTAAAGGCGTTTTTCCATGCGAACAAAAAGTTCACCAAATCCATTGTTCTTATAGAGCTTTAGCGCTCGTGAGTTCCAAGGCGAAACACTGACGGAGATGCGATTCACGTCTTGTTCGACCGCGAGCTGTTCGATTGCGAGAAGAATCGACTTACCATAGCCCTGGCCCCTATACTCCTCATAGACTTCAAGGCTGATGACGAGGAGCTCGGTTGTGGTCACATGAGCCAAAACGTGGCCAACCTCTTCCTCCTCTTCAAAGCACATAAAGCAGGTCACGCTCGGCTGCTTGAGAAGGTGATTGATCTCCTGCTTGGCTTTGAGGGTGGCGGCCGGCAAATCGTAGAGATCACTTTTTACCAGGTCGTCGATGGAGGCTTGACAGAGATCGATACGATCCAAGTCGGCCTCGGTTGCTGGGAGAAAGGTAATGGATCGCAACATAAAGAACACTCCTGCATTTTTGATCCAAGGGATTTAGGAAGGCTTTTCTAAATCAGAACGCTCGCCTTTATCTTTAAGGATGAAATCGATCGACGAGGAAACAGACAAAAACCAAGGTCGAGACAATGCTGCCGATCAGCACGCCGCCGGCCGCGCAATCTTTCGCGATGCCAATTGCAGTATGCCGTTCAGGATGGATATGATCAATTAATTGTTCAAAGCCCGTGTTGAACATTTCTGCCGTGAGAACCATTCCAATGCAGAGCAGATGAGCAGCCCACCAGAGAGGATCCGCCTTTAAAATTCCCAGTACAAGTATTACGACTATCGTTATACTGGCTTGGGTTCGAAAGCTCGCTTCGGTCCTTAAGGCTGATTTTATGCCGGCCAAAGCAAAGCCGAAGCGGATGAAAAAAGATTGGTTTTTCAAGGCGGCATTCCTTTGTGCTTGAGGCAAAGCGGGGGTGCTGCGCCTATCTTAGCAGCAGATTTCAGGGCGCGTGGGATTATCTTTTTTTTGAGGAATGGCTATGTTTGAATCGACAATGATGGATAGGCCGCTGACCCTAGATATTTTGATACAGAGAGCTCTCCATGTGAGTGCGGCGGTCGAGATTGTCACCAAAAAGCCAGACCGCAGCATACATAGGAGTACCTACGGAGAAGTTGCTAGGCGTGCGTTGCAGCTCGCACGGGCTTTGGTTGCGGGTGGTATTAAAAAGGGTGATAGAGTCGCGACTCTGATGTGGAATCATTCCGCTCATCTTGAGGCTTATCTTGGTATTCCGATGGCGGGCGCCGTCATTCATACCCTAAATTTGCGCCTGCACGCGGATGAAATTGCTTTTATCGCTGAGGATGCCAGGGATCGCTATCTGATCGTCGATGAGGTGCTCCTTCCCCTCCTTGATTCCTTTAAAAATAAATATGCCTTTGAAAAGGTTATCGTTGTCGATGCGATGCAGTCGCTGACCGACGGTCGTCTGGATTACGAGTCATGGCTCAAAGCCGCACCAGCCGAAATGGATTTGCCGCAGCTTAAGGAAACGGATGCACTGGGTTGCTGCTATACGAGTGGCACCACAGGTCGACCGAAGGGGGTGGTGTATTCGCATCGCTCCACTCTTTTGCATAGTCTTGTATCAGCATTGCCCGACTCTCTGGAATTGTCTTGTGCCGATTGTCTGATGGCCGTAGTGCCCATGTTTCATGTCAACGCCTGGGGTTTGCCCTTCACGGCTACGCTCATCGGCATCAAACAGGTGCTGCCGGGACCTTTTCTGGATCCGACAAGTCTTCTGGATTTGATGGAGGCGGAGAAGGTTACCGTCGCCGCTGGCGTGCCGACGATCTGGTTGGGTATTCGGGAGGCCCTCGATCTGAAGCCTCGTAAGATCAAGGCCCGGATGATAGTTGGTGGTTCGGCGGCACCGGAACAACTGATTCGGGATTTTGATCGTCATGGGCTGGAACTGATTCATGCTTGGGGCATGACCGAGACATCGCCCATAGGTCTGGTGGCCAAACTCACCCCGGAGGCGCGGCAGACCAGCCTCGATAATCAGTATCGCCTGCGAGCCAAACAAGGGCGACCCGTACCTCTCGTCGAGCTGCGGGTGAGCAATGATCAGGGTGAAGCGCCTAGCGATGGCAAGACAAGTGGTGAAATTCAAATTCGTTCGCCTTGGGTGACGGCCCGCTACGCTTCAAAGGTTGCGCATGCGGATGAGCGATGGACGGCAGATGGTTATTTTAAAACGGGCGATGTCGCGACCTTGGATCCCTTGGGTTATGTGCAGATCACCGATCGTATCGCCGACCTCATCAAGTCGGGCGGGGAGTGGATTGCCAGCCAGCAGGTGGAAAATGCTTTGATGGGCCATCCATCCGTACGGGAGGCGGCGGTCATCGGTGTGCATCATGATAAGTGGAGCGAAAGACCTTTGGCCGCTATTGTTTTGAAGCCCGGATGCACGGCTACGCCGGAGGAATTGAAGGCCTTCATCGCTCCTCTTTTTGCGAAATTGTGGCTGCCCGATGCCTTTGTCTTTCTCGATAGCATCCCACGCACAGCGGCAGGAAAATTCAAAAAGACCGAGCTTCGGGACCTGTATAAGGATTGGAAGTGGTAAACTCGTGGGGATCGCCTGTAAGCATGAGGCCGGGGGCGTGCGTCCCTTGTTTGTTCCTTAGGCGACACTCAATTTTGCTGCGTCCCATCGCCTGGAGGTCCCAGTGCTTTTTCATCAGCTTTTTGAAGCCGATTCGTCGACCTATACCTATCTGCTGGCCGATCCGGTAGCGAGGATTGCCGTTCTTATCGATCCCGTTATCGATACGATAGAGCGTGATATCAGGCTTATAGAGGACTACGGCCTCACCTTGAAATATGTCTGTGATACTCATGTGCATGCCGATCACATCACGGCTGCCGATGAATTGCGAAAGCGTTTGGGAGCTCTGACCTGCGTGTCGCGGCATGCGTCGCTCCCTTGTGTCGATGTCGCCTTGAGGGATGGCGACCGACTTGAGTTTGGCGCTTATGCCCTGACGGTTTTGGAGACCCCCGGCCATACGCCCTGCTCGCTTTGTTTGAGTCTCGGCGATAGGGTTTTTACGGGCGACACTCTTCTCATCCGCGGCTGTGGCCGGACTGATTTCCAAAATGGGAGTTCTCAAGAATTATTTCAGAGTGTGCGCAGCAAACTCTTTACTCTCGCCGAGTCCACCCTTGTCTATCCGGGGCATGATTATAAGGGGCACACCTCGTCTTCGATTGCGATGGAGAGACGGTTTAATCCCCGTCTGCATTTGGGTGTAAGCGAGTCTGAATTCGTCGCTATCATGGAGTCGCTGGGCCTTAGCGTACCGAAGAGAATTCATGAAGCTCTGCCGGCTAACCTTGCCTGTGGCAAAAAACCGGTGGGCTGAAGGCCTTGGATTGGGCTTTGCAATAAGCCTGGCTATTGAGTAAAAGACGGGCTTCCCCTGACTGTGAGTAGCAACGTGAGCAATAAGATAGCCCCCCGCGGCCAAGGCAAAGCATCTAAAATTCCCGAGTTGCTCTATTACGGGCTGCATATCTGCGAAAAGCTCGCTGATCGGCGGCGTGCTGATATCATTCGTGTTTACTGCACTGAACAGGTCATGTCCTGGTTTAAACCCCTACTGCAGTGGTGTGCTGGCAATCGCAAAGCCTACCATATTGTCACGGCGAAGGATCTTGAGAGGATCACCGGCTCTGTGCATCATGAAGGCGTAGCTATTCTTGCGAGGCAAGCCGGTCCGGGTTCGCTGCGCGATTTGGAGCAACGTCTTGCCAAGCATCGCGAGGATATTCCTCTTCTCTATCTCGATGGTGTGCAGAATCCCCACAACATCGGCACGATCATGCGCGTGATGGCGAGCTTTGGTTGGCCCTATGGCGTCGGGCCTAAAACGATGGCCCCGTTGTCAGCTGCCGCCGCCCGCATAAGTGAGGGCGGGGCTGAATTTGTCGAGATTTTTGCAGCTGAGTCGGGAGTTGCCTTCTGTGATTGGGCGAAAAGTCTTGGCTATGCTCTCTATGGGACATCTAGCCATGAGGCTGGTTCGCTCTATGAAACAAGGCTTCCCGGACGTTTAGTTATAGTGCTGGGACACGAGGTACATGGCATGTCGAAGGAGGTTGAACGTAAACTTGATAAGCGCCTGGCTATTCCAACGACAGGGCAGGTCGAGAGTTTGAATGTCGCAGCCGCGACGGGCATCCTGCTTGGAGAGTACACGCGTCAACATAAGTTGATTCGGCCTATTGGCCCTTGATTTAAGTGCTTATGATGATATTTTTTGGACTTTGACCAAGGGCTTTCTTACGCTGTGGAGGCTTTTCCGAAGCCTCTGATCTTTTTCCCCATTGTGTCGATCCTCGGCTTTTTGCCAATTTCCATGGACCTGTATCCTATTAAATTGTTTGGCTTTTTATCCGAAACGAGTCACGTATTCCTGGGTTTTGGAGTCGTGATGGTCCGACTGCTTCTCATAGCCTTAATCGTATCGATGCTCTGGACTTGCCAATCGCGCAGGCCCAAGGGTGGCTTTGAGGATATTGCCGATTTCGGTCTTTCCACGGAACCGGCTGGAGTGAAGGTGGATGACAAAGCGTACTTCGATGATCTAAAGCGCAGTGAATCGTCGGTCTCCTGGGACTCTTCGCTGCCGCTCCCGTTTCGTGTCGGTAAGACCGGTGATCCGTTCGATACCATTCCAACGCAGGCTAATCAGGGGGTTGAGGCCAGGCTTAATTTTCAAATGGGTGAGTGCCGCTTTGTGCTGATGACGGACGCTATTCAGGTGGATCGTTACCTTCTGGCTGGGGAATGGATCCGGCTGACAGAAGGTTTGCCGGCCAAGGTTCCTGTGAAACTTGAACCCAACATGGACCTCAATCTGAAAGTCGTTTCCAAACTGGTTATTGAAGTTCCTGAATCACAGAATCAAATCTGTCGCAAAATGTTTGAGGGCAAAAAAGTCTTCCTTGGGCGTTTTCATCTTAACAAATCGAGGATTGGTCTCTTGGGTGGACCCTCGTCACCCAAAGTTCAATTTGCCTCCAGATCTTTGGAACCCCGTGGTAAAATGGTGTATCTACATTGGCAGAATGGCGCCAACGTTCCCGCTTTGATTGATGATTTTGATTTCCCTGCGACGTCAGAATCTGGCATTTTCCGGGCTCAGATGGCCAGTCGTGGCTACTACTATTTAGCGTTTCAGTCGGTTCTGAGGATGGATCAGAACGATCAGATGATGATCAAATTGCCTTATCCTCCGCGCAGTGGAAAGAAAGGCGTGAAAGGGAAGCGCCCGGTGAAAAAGGAGGGAACCGATGAGCAGTAGTAATAAAGGCCATAATGACAGGGAATACTTTCGTATTTCCTATCGCCCTGCTGAAGCTCCTCTTTTTGAATGTGAGAAACAAAAGTTTGTCGTGCTTGATCTGTCGGAAGGGGGCATCAAGTTCTCGCCGAAAAAGGGCATGCAGTTTTTTGAAAACGATAGGATAACGGGCAAGGTCATCTTTCCTGAGAAGAGGGGAATTCTTGAGATCAAGGGCTTCATCATTCGGGTGACTCTAAGCGATATCGCCATTCGCCTTTTGGAAAACAGCCGTATTCCGCTTGCCAGGATCATGGAAGAACAACGCCTCCTCATCCAAAGAGGTAGGCTGTGATCAGTGGAACTTGCGAACCGGTGGGATATGCTGCCACTGCCCCGTGTTAACTTGCTGTTGATCGTCCCGTCCAGCTTCCTTCCCTTGAATCGGCCTTATGTCGGATACCGGACGATAGACCTGCTCCACTAGAATCGACATACTGTCCTGGTCCCTTTGGAGACGGCCCCTCACGCACATAAAACTATGCTGCCACAGTATCTCCCGGAAGAGGGCTATCGTCTTGGGTTTGCAGACGAGGTTTATAAAACCGCTGTCATCTTCAAGCGTGATAAAGAGTATGCCCTTGGCGGTAGGAGGTGATTGACGAATGAGCACCATTCCAAAGACGTGGATCGTATCGTGAGCGCAGGCCTGCAAAAGATCCTTGGCCGAAAGGAGCTGGTCGGGACGTATCGCATAACGCCAGGCAAAACGTTTGATGAGAACCGTCGGGTGCTGCTCAAGGCTGCTGCTGTATGCCTCAAAATCCCTCTCCATTTTCTCAAGTTCGGTTTCCGCTGCGAATTGATAAGGCCACTCGATGTCGAGCAAGGGCGCCCGCGGAAAACTTTCCATCAACCAGAGGGCTTGCCGACGGTCTATGCCAAAGCCTTGCAGAGTATCGGCGGCGGCAAGAGCACTAAGGTCGCGGCGATTGGTGCCGTCCGCATCCGCCATAAATTTTTGTAGCGTTGGCCATCGCCCGACCTGCGATCGGCGCGCTAGAAGATCGTCGATGCTTTGCTTGGCCAGACCTCGAATCAGATGCAAACCAATCCGAATCGCCCATCGCTCGCCTACCTTTTCAAGGGTCGAGTCCCAATGCGAAGAGTTGATGTCGGGAGCTAGAAAGGGCAGGCCTTCGCGACGGGCGCTTTGAATGAGCGCATGCGTGGAATAAAAGCCAACTGGCTGCGAGTTGAGTAGGGCCATATAAAAGGCTTCCGGGAAATGACATTTCATATAACTCGAAGCATAGGCAAGCAGCGCAAAGGAGGCCGCGTGGGATTCGGGAAAGCCATAGCTCGCAAAGCCTTGCAGATAGCCCACAACCTGTTGGGCAAAGGCCGGCTCCACACCGTTTTTAAGCATGCCCGTGGTCAGCTTTTGAATTAAGGCATCAAGGTCTTTATTAAGAGACCACGAACCGATTTTTTTTCTTAACTGATCGGCTTCCCCTGCCGTGAAGGCACCGATTTCCATAGCGACTCGCATAATCTGCTCTTGAAAAATAGGGATGCCCAGCGTTCGTCTGAGAATGGGGATAAGCCGTGGGTCAGGGAAGTCGACGGCTTCAAGGCCTTGACGCCGCCTTATGTAGGGATGGATAAGGCCGCCCTGAATCGGTCCGGGGCGAATGATTCCAACCTGGACGACCAAGTCATAGAATGTTTCTGGACGCAGGCGCGGCAGCATCGACATCTGCGCCCGCGATTCGATCTGAAAGGTTCCCACCGTGTCGCCTTTTTGTATCATGGCGAAGGTCTTGGGGTCCTGATCCGGTATATTATAGAGATGAAGGTCGCGGGCAAAGGTCTCCCGAATCGTTGCAAAGCCTTTGCGCAAAACACTGAGCATGCCGAGTGCAAGCACATCGATTTTGAAAATATTCAAGGCTTCGATATCATCCTTGCTCCATTGAATGACGCTTCGCCCTGGCATCGTCGCCGGCTCCTGAGCGCAGATCGTATCCATCGCTTCATTGCTGATCACAAAACCGCCCGAGTGAATACCGAGATGCCGCGGAAAGCCTTCTATTCTCTGACTGAGCTTTCGCCACAGCTGCCAATCGCAGTAGGGGGCGACACCTGCCTGTAGATCCGCAGGAAGCTCTTGCTTTTCCTGATCGCGGCTATGCAAACTTGTGTGAGCGGCGATCTGGTCGATCCAGACCTCAGGCACCGCAAAGGCTTTGCCCACCGATCGAAAGGCGCTTTTGCCGCGAAAACAAATCACGTTGGCAACCATAGCTGCCCGATGCCGACCGTAACGGCTGTAGATGTATTGAATCACCTCTTCGCGCCGCTCATGTTCAAAATCGATATCAATATCGGGAGGGTCGCCGCGCTCACGGCTTAGAAAGCGTTCGAAAAGCAGCTCCGAGGCTTCGGGGTCGAGCGCTGTGATCTCGAGGACAAAGCAGATGACCGAGTTTGCCGCCGAACCACGGCCCTGGCAGAGAATGGCCTTTTCCCTGGCCCAGCGGACGATATCCCAGACGGTGAGGAAATAGTCGGCAAATTTCAGCTCGCTGACCAGGATCAATTCCCTTATGACAAGGTTTTTGACCTTGGTCGAAAGCCCTTCGGGATAACGCTTTTCTACGCCCTCCCACACCAGATGCTCAAGGAAGGTCTGCGAGTTATAGCTCTCAGGAATAAACTCTTGGGGATAATGATAGCTCAGCTCACCGAGGGAAAAAGCGAATTGCCCGGCGAGCTGATGACCGTTCTGCATGATGCGAGAAAATTCAGCAAAGGGTTTGTAGCGGCTCTCGAGCACCACGCGCTCGCGCAGACAGCGTTCCTCATTGACGAAGAGTTGAGGAATGATGGTCGGCAGGCTGCGGTTAAGGCGGATGGCCTGCAGGACATCGTGCAGGTATTTATCGTCGGGACGGGCAAAGAAGGCGTCTTGACTGAAGATCGTTGCTACATCGAGCTTTTGCGCGAGATCGATGGTGAGAGGGATCCAGCGGTCTTCGATAGGGTTGAGGTGGCGACTGAGAACGAGATAAAAACTGCTGCCAAAGGCTTCCTTAAACTTTTTGTAATAGAAATAGGTCTCGACCGGGCTGTGACGCCGGATAAAGCCCCGCATCGGCTGCAGACATACCAGGCCGTCCTTGGCCGAAGAGAGGATGACGTCGAGCGGCAGACAGGGTTTTTTCTCGCCATCCTGATGGGCGATGGTCGCCAGAGCGCAGAGGGTTTGATAGCCGGCCTTGCTCGTGGCCATGAGAACGATCGTAGTCTGCCGACTCAAGGCCTCGGTGGGTTCGTGAATGAGCGAAAATTCCAGGCCATAAAGAAGTTTGAGGGGCGAGTAGTCCAGGCTTTTTTGATGAGCCTGAAAAGCCTGGACGAAGCCATAGACGCCATTGTAATCACAGATACCGACGCTTGCATAAGCAAGTTCAGCCGCCCGATGCACGTATTCAGCGGGATAGGATGCCCCCTTAAGAAAGCTGTAATTGCTGTGGCAGATCCATTCGTGCCATAGAAAATCTTTCTCCTTAGCCATACACACCTTGCGTATGCCATGCGCCTTGCTGGTCGCGGTAGACCCAGAGCATGGTTTGACCGTGAGTCATGCGATAATAGTCGCGACTGCGATTGGCGAAGGGCGATTGCCACCACTTGTCCATGGTGCGTTCTTGAAAATGACCTACACGTGTGAGCTGATCACAGAGAAAGTTTTGTGCCTCGGGGTAGAGAAACAGGGGGCGGCCTGCAGCGAGCGGCAGATAATGATCGTCTGCTCCTACAACGGCAGCTGCTGTAGGCAGCGAGGCGTGGTCCTGATAAGAATCTTCAGCCAGCCAATCGGCGGCGAGGCTAAAGGATTGCAGCGGTTTTTTGATCATGTTCTCAAGTTGCTTGAGGCTTTGCAGGTCATCGCTGCTCTCATGAAAAAGGCTCCCCTGACGCAAACGCGCGGGAGCTTTTTCCATAATTTCGACTTGCCAGGAAATGAGGCCGGTCTCCAGTGAGCTGGCCTTGAGAGAAAGTTTTTTTTCAAAAGCGTATTGAATCTGGAGCAGTGCGGTCCTCTGACTTGGGCAGTCTTGATGAAGACTATGAGGATGGCGAAAGAGGATTGTGATTGGTAGAACTTGAAGATTGCAGAGGACAATCCGCCACTCCAAATTTAGGATACGCTCTTCTTTCTTAAAAGATCCTAAGACGCAAAGGCGATTTAAATCTTCGCGCAATAATTCGGCTATCGATTCCCACTCCCGCAATTCGTTATCGAGATGACGTTTAACATAAGGACGCTGGCTCGATGCATGAGCGGTCCAAGGAAAAAAGCGAATGGCCTCAAGAGTGCTGAGCCCCTGGCGCTGGGGAAATGAGAGCTGCCATACCTCAGCGACCAAAGTTCCGAAGCGGCGGCGGATATGCGGGCTTGGAAGAGTTTGAAACTGCTCAGGCCGTTGACAGCCCAGGCGCTGCATCGCCAGTGTCATTGCGCTCTTGGCTTTGTTCACAACGGAATCGGCAATCTTTTTTTCCCGTGCATACTCAATGCAGCTTTCCCACCACACATCCCATGACACACCACGCAGGAGATTTTTGCCAAGGCGGCTGCTGACCGCCATCAACCCATGAAAACCTTTTTCCCGTGATGTCTTTACGAGCAGCAGGGCTTCCCAAGGCGTCGCAGCAGCTGCTCCGTAATAATCCTGCCCCACAAAAATCTCGGTGAGCTGAGTCGTGATAAGAGTGAAGACGCTTAAGCCTTGCCGCCCGGCACTGTAGAGCCAAAAGTCTCGACAGGCCCGCATATCGATCAGCCACAGCTCCGGTGGGTCTGTATCGGCCTCTGCCTCCGCCTTGGCAATCTTTTGCCAGTGCATCGTCTTAGGGCTGAGATTTTGCAGAGCTTCCTGGTATTTTTTCTCTGGACAAAAAATTGCGATAAACTCTAAAATTTCATCGTTTTGTTGAGTCGATGAGGACTGGGAGAGACTGAGTAGGGCGGCCATAGGAGTCCTCACAAATAGCTGCGCGACAGAGCCGCAAGATTGCTCGGTGAGACAAAAATTGTTTTAGGAGCACGCCCTTTCAAAACATCGACAGCAATCTCCTGACGCGTAAAGTCATAATGACAATTCATGCGAAGCCGGGTCCAGATATTGCCCTGCTCATGGGTAAGAGGATGAGCACGAAGAATAAGAATGGTTTGACCGTAGTTCCGGGCATTGCGGGCCAGATGCTGACAGTCCTCCTCCTTGAGATCGGGAATCTGATCAAAAACAATCACCCGGAAGAAGTCGGAAAGAAACAGGGCTCGCAGTTCCTGCAAAGGATCCTGACTGTAAACAAAACGTATGCTGTTCAGATCGATAGAGCGGGCATGCCAGGCCCAAGGATTGATATTGACCTGCTGCCGCCCATAAACCCAGAGCACCCAGTAGGAATAATCCTTTTGCGCAAGCGCGAGAAAAGGCAGCAGGAGTTCCCGTAGGCCTTGTCCCCATGGCATACCCCATTCACTGAGTTCCCCTTCCTGTAAACCTCCGTCCAGCAAGCTGTCTAAGGCTGTCAGTCCGCTCAAGAGCCGACGGCCGAAGGCTGGCCTGACCTTTAAGTCCTCAAGTCTATTGAATCTATTCGTTTCCAATGCTTTTTACCTCTAGAACCATACAAATTTATGGTAATGAGATATGCTAAAGCTCGTCAAGCGGTTCTTTGATGCAGCCTTCGGGGGTAGCGGTATTTATTGGGTTAAATTTTTTGAGGGCTGCTTTTAGACTTTTTTGGAGGATCACAAGGCCTGTTTAAAGGACGTTGTTAGAGGTCGGCCGCCGTAACAAACCCCGATCCATACTGGACGATAGCGCCAGAGATTCAACAGCCCGAAAGGTCTGCAAGCGCTGCCAGGCGATCGACTCCTTGTGAAGAGAATGCAGCAAGGTGCAGGGTTCGATAAGCGAGCGGGGTATACAGGTGGGGATTCTTCTCTCTATCATTTTCTGGTTGAGCCAGAGCCCAACTCAAATAGGCTCGCGGGCTAACTTCGGCGGCGCGGGCAGTCATGATAAGCGAACGCAGAATATCAAGTCCCACTCGACCAATCTCAGATTTCCTAAATTTCGACGATACCAGAAGAATTCCCTCTTTTAATTTCCAGCAATTAAGATAGATGATCGTAATTTTACCAGCCATTTTAAAGAGTTAAATAAAGTTTTGAGAATATAATAATTTATTTGACAATGTGAGGCTTGCATTAGATTTTTTAACTAAGCTTAAAATACCTAACTAATTCTGCAATTTGTGTAATGTGGCTAGAGCAACGCAATAATCTTTCTACTTGGGAAAGCTCGCTCTTTACCCAACGGCTCATCCTAGAGTTTCATTATAAAAAATTTGGAGTGACCCTTGGATCCATCGTCGACAAAAATTGACAGAGAGAAAACCCGAAGCCGGCTTTTGCCTCAGCCTATACCACGGCCCAACAAGCCTACAATCCCAGCTCATGGCTGCAATTGTGAACTCAAGCAATGCGGCGATTTTCTGTCTTTGACCTGGGCCAAGCAGAACCGGCGGGTTTCGAAATTATGATGCGTTGTGGTAAGAATTTTTTCGCCAGGCTTTATCTAAGGAGCGGCAAGATGAAAATGACTTTGGCAAAATGGCTCTGTCCCTTGTTCCTGCTTTTTTCTATAACCGAAGGCTTCGCGAAAGACGTTAGTTTTCACTCTGGAATCGCCGAATATGACGAGGCCTACCTCAAGGCCCTTTACGTCATAAATTCTGATATCAAGAACGGCAAATTTCTGGCCGGAGAAAACTGGGGCCAGGTTTGGACTCGCGACACATCCTATTCCATCGACCTTGCCTGTAAAGCCCTTCATCCCGACATTGCAAAAAACACGCTTTTAGGAATGACTGAGCAGATAGCCGGTATTGGCAAGGTCTGGTATCAGGACACTTGTGGGCACTTTGGAGGCTGGCCGGCGCTCACCGATGCTATCGTCGGGGCCATGGGCGCCTGGTCCCTGTTTGAGTACACGGGCGATCAGGACATCTTGAGTTTTAGCTATGAGGTGACGGTTAACAGCCTCAGGCGGGCGGAGCGCGATGCCTTTGAGGCAAAGACCGGCTTGTTTACAGGTTGTTCAAGTTTCATGGAATCAAATAGCGCCTACCCTCAACAATATGCTTTTAACGGAGCGCTCTTAGCCAAGACGAAGGCCTTAAGCACCAATCTCCTCTATTTCAACGGCTATCAGATAGCGGCAAAGATGGCGAAGCTCCTCAATAAAGATTTTTCCGAGTTTGAAGAAAAATCTCTCCTTTTGAAGATAGCCATCAATAAATACTTTTGGATGCCGGAACACGGTTACTACGGATATTTTCAGGATGAAAACGGCAAACTCTATGAGAATATGGAGGCGACCGGCGAAGCCTTCGCTATCCTTTTTGGAGTTGCTGATGCGGCGCAATCACAAAGTATCCTACAACTCACCCCAATGACGGCGGCAGGAATTCCTAGCCTTTGGCCGCAGTTCCCTGAGCATAAAGATTACAGCAAAGGTTTTTCTGAATATTATCACAACGGAATGATTTGGCCCTTTGTTCAAGGCTATTGGGCTTTGGCTGCCTCCCAAAGCGGCGACACGGCGGTCTTCGGCCGGGAGCTTGAGAAGCTAACCCGGCTTTCGCAAAAGAATGACAGCTTCATGGAATTCTATAGGCCGGAGAATTCCCAGCCCGATGGCTCACGCGGTCAGCTCTGGAGCGCATCGGGTTATGTGTCGATGATCTTTCATGGGCTGTTCGGCATGAATTTTCAGGACGATGGGATACATTTTGCACCTCAGGTTCCGAAGGCTTTTACTACGATCACTCTGCAAGATTTGACTTATCGCAACTTAATTTTGGATCTCACCGTCAAAGGCAGCGGCAATACCTTAAATTCCTTCAGCCTTGATGGCGTCAAAATGGAAGAGCCAAGGCTTGGGGTCGACCTCAGTGGTAAGCATAGCCTTGTCATCGAAATGAGATAGTCGATGGGCGCAATTCTTCTGATGGCCCCCGCTCGCCTATCGAACCCAGCACCTTGCTGCATCCTCTTCACAAGCTACAGCTGCCTAGGATTTTACTTCCACAGCCAAAGCTGGAGTGGATACGGCTTCAAAAGAAACACTCAAGCCGTAGTCCTATCAAAGAGGCCTTATGACATGATTTAGTGGCGCGGCATCAGGCGCTAAAAAAATACCTGAATAAATATCTGATAAATTTTAGGATAATAAAAGGTTAATAAATTCAAAAGTCTAGACAGCAGGAAAGGAAATAGATTGATGACTTCGGGAAAGCGATATTTTTGTCACCTATCGCTTTTATAAGGGTTCATTAAAAAATGAACCCATGGAGGACTTTATGCGCTATGTGGAAAAGAAGAAACGCGTCCTGGTGGTAGACGACAATATCGACTATATAGGCCTCGAAACTGCCATTTTTCGCGATTGTGACCTTACCGTCATACCTGCGGCCAGCGCCTATGAAGCGATGAAACTATTGAATGATGCCGAGTTTGATCTCATCATTACCGATTTCAATATGCCTGGAATGAACGGCCTTGAATTGATCGAATGGTGTCGTGAAAAAAATAAATCAATGCCCGTGCTACTGGCCACTTCGGAGCACGAAAAATTTAGTGAGCAGGATTTAAAACTCGGTAACCGGGCAGCCTGCATCATTCATAAACCTTTCAGTATAGATAGCTTCCGGAAAACAGCTCTCGGACTTATCTAAGGCCTTGAGCGAATATGTATTCGAGAACCAATCGGACCGTTTGTCAGAGTTAAATTCGAGGACTGATGACGACCTTCGCACTATCAAAGTCCAAGATGTTCCGGTGGTATAAAAAAGGCCCCCATCGCGGGAGCCTCTATCATTATTCTTAATCAGATTCTTCTATAATTGGCAGTTTCTAGTACACGATGGAAAAGTCGCCAGACACTGACCTTCCGTTACTGTTTATCACCTACGATGCTACTCTAAAGTCACTCTGATAAGTTTTCTAGGCTCCGAAAGGGGCCTTTCTTGCGTCTATACGAGGGGTAGAGATACCTAACGCCTTTGCCTAATACCGTTCCTTGAATTTGATATCGCGGACCACTCCATGCGCTTTTATGATCATGAAGCCTTTTCACGGTCTAATACAGTTTTATCTTGCGTCGCATCTAGCTCAATCTTTGGTCCGGCCACGCTCCATTTTCGAATCATCGCGAGAAGCCCCTTCTTAGAAAAAGGTTTGGACATATAATCATTCATACCTGCTTCTAGGCATCGTATCGAATCCCCATTCATCGCATTCGCGGTCATGGCAATAATTACTGTTTTAGCTTTTACGAGATCTTGCAATTTTCGAATTTCAGCGGTTGCTTCATACCCATCCATTTCAGGCATGTGACAGTCCATTAACACAATATCATAGCTGCCAGTCATCACCGATTGAACGGCCTCCAAACCATTGCCCACTGAAACGGCGGAAAGTCCCATTTGCTCTAACATCTTTACGGCTACTATCTGATTGATAGCGACATCATCGACAACCAACACGCGACCTGATAGAAGCGGAAGATGGGAGTTTTCAACTGCTAGCGGCACAAACTTGCTGTCTAAGGTTTTACCGGCCACTTTCGGTAGACTGACGGTGAACCAGAATGCCGAGCCTTTTCCGACTAGGCTTTTAACACCAATTTCTCCGCCCATTCTCTCAACGAGATGCTTAGAAATTGAAAGGCCAAGTCCAGTACCTCCAAAACGTCTGGTGGTAGTTGCATCCGCCTGTGAAAAAGGGCTAAAAAGTCTTCTAATTGCTTCGTCACTAAGCCCGATCCCACTGTCCTCTACACAAAATTTCAAAATTGTCGATTCAACAGTTTCGGTTTGGGCGCAAATAGAAAGCTTTACCTGCCCTTCTGTAGTAAACTTCACCGCGTTGCTCAAAAGATTCGTTAAAATTTGTTTCAACCGTCCAGGATCGCCGCGATAGTGTGCCGAAGCCGCTATCTGATTATCACAAATTATAGGCAAGGACTTTTTAACAGCCGAAAACGAAACTGCTAGCACGGTATCTTCAATCACTTGCCCTAACGAGAAATGTATATCTTCAAAATCTAACTTGCCTGCCTCTATTTTCGAAAAATCCAGAATATCATTGATGATACTCAGCAAATTTTCCCCAGATATTTTTACCCCTTCAGCAAACGCCTTCTGACTTTCAGTAAGGGATGTATCGAGAAGTAAACTGGTTAGCCCAATTACGCCGTTGATTGGCGTTCTTATTTCATGGCTCATATTGGCGAGAAATTCTGACTTCAGTTGATTTGCCATGCTCGATGCCTTCTCGCTAGACTTGAGAAGTAATGCGTCTTCTTCAGCCTTTATAATACGCATTTCCGCTTGGCGAACTCCGGTGATATCCAGAACCGAAGACAAGTAGTATTTTTCGCCATTTAGCTGGATCAGTTCAACATAATTAGAAACGACCCGATATTCATCCGACTTGGTGAAAACTATGACATCTTCCCCTTGTATTTTTCCCTGCAATTTGAAACTTTCAAAGGCTTCACGATGTTGATCGGGATCACGACGGATGCCAAGCTCAAGACTAGTTCGTCCTACAGCTTCCACTTTCGAGTATCCGAAAAGCTCGACCCATGCAGGGTTTACATCCAAAAGCCTACCCGTGACTTCGTGCGAGAGGCAAATAGCGATCGGCGATTTGTCGTAAATGCTCGTAAATTTTTGTTCGCTCTTTTCAATTTGTAATTCAATTTCTTTTTTTGCCGTAATATTGGTCATCACGACCGTCAAACCATTCGGGCTTCCGTCATTTTGATAAATCCGGCTAAATTGAGATTCAAACCAGGAATTTACTATCTTAACTTCACAGCGAGTTGATTGTCCCTGAAATGCCAGCGAAACTTCTTCTGTGACCGCAGGAAAATTTTCTAACACGCTGAAAATATTTTTACCCAATAGTTGATTTGTATTCCAACCAACATCCTTCATAGAGCTGCCTTCTGCGATTCTGAAAATTCCTGCTTCATCTAAGTGCCAAAAAATTATTGGCGTATGACTCATTATGGAGCGTAGATCTCGCTCCGTGTTTCTAGCGATTTGTTCTGTCAATTTATGATCATGGACGTCCGTGGCCGAGCCAATCCATTTGATAACTTCCGCGTCGATATTCCAAATAGGAACGGTTTTCGTATAAAACCATCTATAATTTCCATCTGCTTGAAGAAGCCTGTAGTCCATAAGGTATGGTTGTTTCGTGACAATTGCCTTTTCCCAAGCTTCCAGTGCCATTTTCTTATCATCAGGATGCACAATGTTGCGCCGAAAATCGGTTCTAAAAGCGTCTTCCTTGCTAATTCCAGTATATTTATGCCACCTTTCATTGAAATATATCGGTTGTCCCAAGGTATCAATTTCCCAAATCAGGTTTGGGATGGCATCAGCAAGATCACGAAATTTGGATTCATTTTCCTTTGCGGAAATCTCTGTATTCATACGATCGGTAATATCTAAGAATACACCTATTGTTTTGAGAAGCTTGCCATTTCGGTGAAAGAATGGCCTGCCTTTCATCTCAATCCAGCGTAATTGCCCGTCGGGTTTTATAATCCTGTATTGAATATACAAATCTTTTCTCTGTTCAAATGATTCCTGCCTTTTGGCGAGAAATGATTGTAAATCCGCAGGATAAATCGCCGATAGAATAACGTGAGGTGTTATCACAAAATCCGACGTGAACCCAAATAAGCTCTTTGCCTCAATCGACCAGTCGATAGACGGCGTTTCTGAGTAATCATGCTGCCAACGACCGATTCCCGCCAGGTCCACTGCTAATACAACTTGCGTCAGATCCTTCTCATCCGGGGCCCGGTTGCCTTGAAAAGGCGCGACTTTAATATCGGCGTAATCTTGAAGTCTCGTCCACAGTCTCATCATCAGCGGACTCAAAAGGAGGATGCCCAGCAGTTCAGCAAAAAAGCGGCTTAAGAAAATATCGCTCAGCGAGGTGACACCGAAATTCCCGTTAGCCCAATGACCCAGAGCCCAAATGAAAGAACTAAATATGCAGCTTAATGGTCCAAAGCAGATGAGACCTTTGCCGATATCAAGTGGGTTAAGAGAAGATTGGTTCTTTCGAATGCTGCACTTGAGGCTATAAGTGAAGAGCGCTTGAATAATGACGCTTGTTGCGATAAGAAGAGAGAAATAAATTCTATTTAGGTTTGGATTTGAAAAAGAAATGTAGCTGGATAGAAAAGAGCCCAGTCCAACCCCAAGCAGCGATCGTCGGCCCCTTGTCAACACAAGGCCGAGAACCAGGCCTGAAGTTAGCACTATTGGACATAGTTTATATAAGTCCAGCTCAAAGAATAAAGTGATTTTATCTACGAACACATACGCGGCGGCAGTAATAATTGAAGCGGATATTCCAAACCACAGTTCTTTCCTAAGGATCTTGCTCATTCCAATTTTCATATCTAAACCATCCGCGAAACGTCCGAAAAATCCCTCAGGACAGTGGTATCGACAAATTTATGTAAACCATTAGACTTTTATACATAAATTGCATTTTATAAGGGCCAGGGTGAGCAAAGCTTTTACCGAACGCAAAGGAGCGCCCAGACGTTTCTAGATTTCATTGAGAAGGGGGCAGCGGGCATTATTTGCCGATTTCTGAAACGACCCCCCACGACGAATGGAGTGAATGTTGCCGTATTTGGACGCTATGCCGTGAGTCCTATGTTCAAGGATTTCAAAGGCAAATGGTGGAAATTTTAGAATGCTTGGTGCGCAGGCGAAAACATGAGCTGTGATCGGGAGCGTAATCTGGGAAATCTGAAAGCTGCGTTCTGAGGAGACGCACTTGGAGCGATCCGAGGGCCTGCTCATCCCTAGTAGAAGGGCTAAGAAATTAGAAACGGCAAAGAAATCTCTTAAAGAGCAAGGGCTTTGCGATATTGGCGTCTTCGGAAAGGCATTCTGTCATTATTTCAGACAGAAACAACATAAATTACCAAAGTGTCAAAGAGATCGGATCCGCGATCTTATAAGGGCCTCATCTTAATTTTCCTATTAAATCAGGAGTCGCTTGCCCCTAGTGCGTTTGAGGCTGGCCAGCAAGACTAAGGGCTTTACATACCTAAGCATAAATCATCAGTTATGATGAGTCCTTTAGGATTCATTTCGACGAAAAAATGGCATCAGCCTGCCATGCATTGACCGCAGCTACTTACTGGTATGGGATTGGAAGGCATTGTCGTTATTTTATTAAAGCAAGGTGGGAGAATGACATATGCTCTATAAATTCCTCATAGAAAATAAGAAAGAAATTTTAGCGTTGACGGAGCAGAAGACCCGCGAACTTGCCGAAGGGGTGGCATCTTCAGCGGAGCTTGAAAAAGGCCTGCCTATTTTTTATATGCAGCTTATTACCGAGCTTGCCTACAGTAAGAGTGAGAATCCAAATTCCCGCTCGAATATAGGGGAGATGGCAAAAGCCGCCCGTGCGGCCGACGAACCGGCCCTCGCTTTGGCAGCAGGTACTCAAAATCAAGCCGAAGTAGCAAGATCTGCCGGAGAGCATGGATTGGAACTTCTAAGGCTGGGCTACACGCTGTCTCACGTTGTTCATGCCTACGGGTCGATGTGCCAAGCGATTAACGAACTTGCAACACAGAAAAATTTTAAAATCACTCCAGACGAATTTCGCAAGGTAAACCAGTGTTTGGATGTTGCAATTGCTGGGGCTGTTACAGAGTTTCAAGCGCAAAGTGATCTCAATCAATCAAAACGTGACGTGGAAAAATTAGGTTTTTTAGCGCACGAACTTCGTAATGCTTTGGGTACGGTAAGTATGGCCTTTTCGATGATTAAAGAGGGTAGCGTAACGCCGCGGGGAAGTACGGGGCAGCTTCTTGAGAGAGGGATAGTGCGCTTAGACCAACTTATTGCTCGCTCACTGACGGAGGTCAGGCTGCGAGCCAAACCTAAGCTGCATTTTGAAGCCGATTACCTGCAACAACTTGTCGATCAAATTGCCCTTACAGCAAAAATCGATGCCGCCTCGCGGAATCAGTCCTTGATCGTCACGATCGAGCGTGGCTTAAAAATAGTAGCGGATCAGCAACTGATTCATTCGGCACTTTTTAATCTTATTCAGAATGCCATTAAATACACGCGCAAAGGCGGAAAAATTCAGGTACGGGGCCGTCTGATAGATGAAAAGGTTGTGATAGAAGTTGAAGACGAATGTGGGGGCTTATCCCCTGAAGCGGAAAGCGGTCTGTTCAGGAAATTCGAACAAAACCATGAAAACCGCAAGGGAATGGGATTAGGTCTTACCATTGCTCAGGAATCAATCATTCTTAATCACGGCAAAATCGAATGTCAAAATATAGCCGGCAAGGGTTGCATTTTTAAAGTTACCTTGCCAGAGGTCAAGGACTAAGCAGAATAGTTTGGGAGCCTCCTTTAGCCGACCTGCATGTAAATCCGCTAATTGGCAGTAGGCCCCATGAATTGAAGTCTCGATGGCTTCACGGCGTCAACGCCGTTGTTGGCGATTATTTAAAGGGTCTATTGCGATTATATTTTAATTTGAATGGACGCAGTTATAGGGGAAGCATGAAAACTTGCCTGCAAGTGTCTTGTACCAAAGAGGGAAATGGAATATCGAAGATTCAGGCTAGTCCTGGAGGTAGGACAGCAAACTTAAAGTCGAGATTTGGAAGCCTTGGAACTTACCCTAGCCGCAGACGCTTCTGCAGATGCGGCTGCCAAGCGGCCCTTTTCCGATGCAGCCGTAGCACGGACCGCAGCGGCAGTGGCATCGGCGGCAGCGGCCGTGGCATCGGCGGCAGCGGCCGTGGCATCGGCGGCAGCGGATGTCGATTCCACAGCAGCAGCAGTCGCTGCCGCAGCGACTTCGGTTGCTGTTTCCGCAGCCATAGTCGCCTGATCTGCCTCCCAGATATCAAGAGAGCCAAGCTTTACCGCGTCGCCTTCAGCCTCTAACAAACGATCAATAATATGCACGAGGCGTAAGGCTCGAGCAGGCTTTGCCACATAGACTTGAAAGTCGGCAAAACGCCTTTTACCTGATGCCCGCAAAGCATCGCCAGACACTGCGATGGTAGGGGTCGCTTTGCGCGTAGGGTCTTGGGCCTCCATTTCACGCAGAGCATGGACCAGATCATAGCCGTCAAGTCCAGGTGGCATCGAAAGATCGCTGATGACGACATCAAAACGTTCATTCGAAAGATTGAGAATGGCTTCTTCAGCAGATGCGCAAGCCGTAACATTCGCGCCGCTTTGGCTCAAAATAGTTCTAAGCATCAGCAGAACTTCGGGGCTGTCATCCACACAAAGGACCCGCGCTCCACTGAGAATAGTCGTGGCTAAATTCATGCAAAAACCTCGCACAGGGGGAATAAGGTCATTCCTAGACCAAGGAAATGTGTGTTCTTGATAGAGCATTCTGTCGCCCTTTTCAAGGCATAGTTCCCGACACGAACTTTGAAAGCAACGAAACGGCGGATTTGCCTGTTTCATCCCATCATGTCCATGCGTATGAATGCGGTTCTGGCAAAAGAATGCGTTGTCCAACCAACTAGAAAGAATAGATTCCTAGCAAAAATTTGCAAGAAATGCCAAGCGCCCTGGGCACAAAAAAATCAATAATCTCGACAATCCTGCCGAAGACTCCTCGTCTATGGGAGGAACAGCAGTGACAAAACCAGGCGGCCAGCACCAACTTAGAAAAGGGACTCAGCGTCTCTTTACGCTGATGTGGTTTTTATGGGTCGTTCTCCTTCTCGCGATTGCTTCCTCGTCCGTGCATGACAGCATTCAGGCGTCCCTATCCGATCCTGTGTTTTTTCGAACCCGGGAATACCTAAAGCGCACGCCGCCTATCTCACCACGGCTTAAGATCTTTGCCCTCGATGATCGTTCTTTGGGATTTCTCGGTCAGCCGGAAATCGACACCCAGGATTTGAGTCTTCTCCTTGCCAACATTGCCCGGCAAAAACCCAAAGCGATCCTCCTCGATAAGCTTTTTGGACTCGCGCCGCCCGATCCCAAACAAATCCAGTTTCTCGAGGATATCAAGCGGCTCAACGTTCCTATTCATACGGGTCTCTCGTTCAGCGCTACGGAAACGAAATACCGTTCGGAAAATACTCTATCGGAAGAAGACTTCGGATTTAAGCATTGGATCGAAGGTGATATCGAGAAGGCACGACCCTTTCTGCGCGAGTCGCTCTATGATTTCAAGGGGTATAAATACGGCTTTAGCACCGCCTACGAGGGTATTTTTAAAGCTATGGGCCACATCTATTTCGATCGCGTCGGCAGCGTTTACCCGATAGTCGTGGCGGGCAATAAGATGATCCCTCATCTTTCACTCTATGGCGCCGATTCGATATCGATTCGAGACAATGATCTATGGATCAATAAGTTCGCCGTTCCTTTAACGGAAAAAGGCGCGGTCGTCGTCAATCATAGGCCACCCCAGCACTTTTACGAAGTGAAGACGATGCGCAGCATCGAACATGCAATCAAACGCGCTCGCGCCGACAAACCTGAGGTTTGGATCAAGGAAAACGACGTCGTTGTCGTGCTCTTTAACTTCTATACCGGCTCCACCGACCTGCTTGAAGATGCTCCATTTGGGAACCTTGCCGGAGGTCTCCTGGTCTCGACGATCGTCGATTCCGTCCTTGAAAATCGTTGGATCACGCCTATAGGGCATGTACCCTGGTTTATCCTTTTGATGAGTATCGTTGGGGTTATCCTGGCCCGCACGACAGGTCCCGTCGTCTTTTGGGGTGTGGCGATAGGGGTCGGCCTTGGCTACTTCGTTCTCTCTATCTATCTCTTTGCCTATAAAGATATGATGGTACCGTGGATTCTGCCCCTGATTGGCCTTATGGGGGGCGGGACCATACAATATGTCAAGCAGCGTCTCGGCAGCGAGCTCAAGGCGGTGGAAACGGAAAATCAACTTCTGATCGAAAGAGCCCTCAGACTTGAAGAGGAAAAGACCAATCTCCAACTTGCCGAACGCCTCAACCTGGGTCGGGCGATTCAGCAGATTCTCCTGCCGCCGCTGGAAGCCCAGGAGCACGGGGCTTTCACCTTTGCCATGAGCTATATTCCTAATCAGGAGATGAGTGGTGACTGGGTTTATATCTGGGGTAAGGGCAAAGCGGAAAAACGGGTGATCATCGGTGATGTTGTCGGTAAGGGACCTTCGGCAGCCATACCCGTCGCAATTTTGATCGGGATCCTCGGTGAATGCGAGAAAGTCGATATGCCGATGGAAGAAACGATGCAATATCTCAACCGCCGTGTGATTGAACTCTTTGGCAAGCAAATCACCTGCAGCCTCTCGGCAATCGTCATGAAGGCGTCGATGGAAATTGAGCTCTATAATGCTGGATCGCCAGGCTGGTTCTTTCGGGGCGAAGGCAAATCGCGTCACATCTCGATGCGATCGTCGACCTTGGGCATGAGCCCCGAGGCTTATTTTGCGCGTGAAAAGCTGATCCTGACGCCAGGCTGTTTCCTCTTTACCTTCACCGATGGGTATATGGAGGGGGCACGGGCCTTTAGGCGTCTGATTACGAAACTAGGAACTATAGACGAAGCGCCTTCGTTTACCGACCTCCAGTTGATGCTGGATGAGATCGGCAGGTCCTTTAGACTCGAAGATGACCGCTCTCTTCTCATGGTCAAAACCAAAAGCGAGGAAGGCAGTAAAAACCTAAGCCCGGGATTGGAATCCTTAACGCCGCGGGCTGGCTGAAGACAGCGTGTCGGGCATCATGCGCTGTAGCGCCACGACACGACCCAAAATAGTGAAGGCTTCGTCCTTGGCGTAGAGATTTTGAAAGGCTGGATTCTCAGGCTTGAGATACCAACCGTTTTCCTCATCATGCATCAGACGCTTCACCGTCGAGCTGCCTTGCGAATCGGCGACGATGATAGTTCCGCTCGGCGCATCATTCTGCTGGGAAACGATCAACCAATCCCCATCCAAAATTCCCGCATAGATCATGCTCGCGCCTTTAGCCTGCAGGGCAAATAACTTTTCAGGGTTATTGGCAGCCCAGCGGGGCAGCATGTTGCTGGAAATGCGGATGGCACCGGAAAAGTCTTCCACCGATTCGATCGGTGTTCCCGCAGGAACGGAGCCGAGCCGGGGCACAAGCAGGGAGTTGTCCCACTGATGTTCGAGCTGCACGTTGAAGTATTCTTTGCTGCGATCGGTCAGCGCAAGTGAGCGGGCGGTCTGTTTGTTCGGCGTGATGATATAGCCCTTCTTGCGAAGCGAGGCGATAACATCCTGCGCGGAGCCTACCGCTTTATACCCCATATACTCACAGAGTTCGCGAAGAGTGGGGGCATAACCGTGCTCGTCGCTATGCGAACGGATAAAATCGAAGGCTTTCGTTTGTCGTGAGGTCAGCTTTTGCATATTGACTTCCTTGTTCAATCGGGCGCTTACCTACCGCCAATGTAATTCATTGCTTTCAATCGTTCAAGCAATGGCGGATGAGAGTGGTAGAAGGCGGAATACCAGGGATGAGTGATTGGCATGGAGTGACTTGTTTCTCGCAATTTTAACAGCGCATCTCCAAGCGCGCGCTGGTCTTCCAAATTTTGAAGGGCAAAGGCATCGGCCTGGAATTCATGGCGACGCGAGATGCGGCTCGAAAGCGGTTGCAAGACAAATCCAACGAGACCAAACCACATGGAAAATACGATTAAAGCCCCATAATTGCTGACGGATTGCAGCCCAAAGCTTTCATAAAAGGGCAGGAGCGGCAGGCAGAGGGAGAGGGCATAGAACATAAGTCCCGTCGTAAAAAAACCGCGTACCAGTCCCCATCGCACATGATGCAATTTGAAATGGCCAAGCTCATGAGCCAAAACAGCGACGATCTCCGTAAGCTTCATGGATTTTACTAGAGTGTCAAAAAGAACGATTCTTTTTTTGCCGAACACTCCCGTAAAGTACGCATTGCCATGGGAGGAACGGGTCGAAGCATCCATGATGGAGATGCCTTCCGCTTGAAATTCGATTTTTTGAGCAAGTCGAAAAATCTCAGTTTTGAGATCACCCTCATCGAGAGGGCTGAACTTATTAAAGAGAGGAGCCAAAAGAGTCGGATAAAGCCAGGCCGTCAAAAGGCTAAAACCAAAAACTGCGAACCAGGCGATCCACCACCAGGATGACCCCATGCGATTCATAATCCAGAGCAATACAGCCAGGAGGATACCGCCCAGCACGACGCCGAGGGCGATGCTCTTCAGTTGATCCAGCCAGAAGCCCTGTTTGCTCTGACGATTGAAGCCGTGTCGCTCTTCAATGACGAAGGTGTGATAATAGCCAAACGGCAGACCGGCGAGGAAGCTCAGAGCGCCGACCAGGGCAAAGACCATGAGGCCGTGGAGAATGGGTTGATCACCGGGAATCCAGTGCTGAGCCAGACGCTCAATATAGCCCAAACCACCAAGACTCAGGAAAATGAGAGTATAAGCCAACTGCATCCAGGCCGAGAATTGTCCAAAGCGATAGCGATCTTTGGCATAAGAAAGGCTCTTCGCGAGATTCTCGGAGGAAAGGGACAATACGTCTTTCGCCTCTTTTTGATGAGTCGGATTTGAGACGTATTTCAAATTTATTGCGGCGAGTGCAGACTCTATCAGCTGCTGAACGATGCGCAGCACGATGAACGCGATGAGGAGAGTTGAAAACATAGTAGTGTGAACCTCACTGTGGCATTCGTAAAGAGGGTCGGTATCAAAGACCTCGATAAAAAGCGCAGGTCCTAAGGCGGGTGCGTCAAATTTATCTTTCGTCCCTATAAAACTAGCGAGAGTGGGGCAGAAAAACAAAGAAAAAACGCTTCCTAGGTCATTCTTTCTCGCTTTGGCTTTGATTTTGATTGAAACAGCTCGCGCCATGAGCCTGATTGTGACCGCAGGATGGATTCTGTATGCTGCCGGGCCTTTGACGCCCATCCCTGGGCGCGCGGCGGGCAGCTGCCGACCTTGGGGCACCCACTGTGGGGAGCCGCCGCAAAAGATCATCGCTTAAGTGGCCTTTAACACGCTTTTAAAACACGCCATAAATCACGAGCAGACGGAAGAGGACAGTGCGGCGCTAAAGCAGCAAGGTCCCGTGTCTCATGAACTTTTCTCATAAAAATCTGGCTTGACCGATCCTGTAACCCGTTTGCAAGTCCCCAGGAAATAGATTAGAACGAAGAGCACCAAAACAGGTGGACTCGTACGACAGCAGGAATAGGCTAATGCAAGAATCGAATGCGTTACTGCAAGTGCGCAATCTTCAGACTGCGTTTAAAACCGAGTCGGGTCAGATCCGCGCGCTTGATGGCGTTAGCTTTGACGTTGAACGGGGCAAGACCTTAGCCGTCGTCGGTGAATCAGGTTGCGGCAAATCGGTTACGGCTCTGTCTATTATGGGGCTGGTGCAGGATGCCAACGGCTTTATCGAAGGCGGCAGCATCCTCTTTGAAAAAGACGACCTCGCCACCTATTCCAAAGAAAAAATGCGCAAAATACGCGGCAATCGCATCGCGATGATATTTCAGGAGCCTATGACGGCGCTCAATCCGGTTTATCCGGTTGGTGATCAAATCGCCGAGGTTTTTAGAAATCACCGCGGGATGTCGAGTCGGCAATCGAAGGTGGAAGCCCTGCGCATGCTCAAGCTTGTGCACATTCCTGATCCCGATAAACGTCTTCACGAATATCCTTTCCAACTTTCGGGTGGCATGCGGCAACGCGTGATGATTGCCATGGCCTTGGCCTGCGAGCCGAGTCTTTTGATTGCTGATGAACCCACCACAGCCCTCGATGTGACGATACAGGCGCAGATACTGCGGCTGATGAAAGAGCTGCAAAAGGAAAAAAACACGGCGATTCTCTTCATCACCCACGATCTTGGTATCGTGGCGGAGATGGCCGATCATGTTGTGGTCATGTATGCGGGCAAAGCGGTCGAGCATGGCGATGTTTTTCAGATCTTTGAACATCCCAAACATCCCTATACCAAAGGCCTGCTTGCCTCGATTCCATCGTCGACCATTACCAAGGAGGAGCGCCTCTATACGATAGAGGGGACGGTGCCGAGTCTTAGAAATTTACCGAAAGGCTGTCGCTTCAATACGCGCTGTCCTTTAGCACAAGGCATCTGCTTTGAGCAGCAGCCGCCGCTTGAGACTCTGGCGGGAGGCCATAGGGTGGCCTGTTACTTTGCAGAGAAGGTTTAGGACGCTATGAGCACACTTCTCGAGGTCAAAAATCTCAATATGCACTTTCCTATCAGAGCTGGCATTTTAAAGCGCAAGGTCGGCCACGTCTATGCATTGAACGACTTTTCTTTTGCCCTCGAGGCCGGTGAAACCCTTGGAATCGTCGGGGAATCGGGCTGCGGAAAGTCAACCCTCGGGCGCACGATCGTCAGACTCTACGATCCCACGTCCGGTCAGGTTCTTTTCAAGGGCGAAGACATCGCCGGGTTGAAAAAGCGCCAGCTCAAAAACTTCCGCCGGCAGATACAGATGATTTTTCAGGATCCCTACGCCTCGCTCAATCCCCGCATGAGCATCGCCTCCATCCTTGAGGAGCCATTCAAGCTGCACGGAATGGGCAGCTCAGAGGAGCGTAAGCAAAAGGTCAAGGATCTCGTAACGATCGTCGGTCTGCGGGTGACCGATATCAATAAGTTTCCTCATGAATTCTCAGGCGGTCAGCGGCAGCGCATTGGCATTGCCAGGGCTCTGGCGCTCGATCCCAGTCTGATCGTTTGCGATGAAGCGGTGTCGGCCCTCGATGTCTCGATTCAATCACAGATCTTAAATCTCCTTATAGAGCTGCAGCGCAAGCTGAAGTTGACTTATATATTCATTTCTCACGATTTAAATGTCGTGCGCTATATCTCCGATCGTGTGGCGGTTATGTACCTGGGCCGCCTCATGGAATTGACAGGCTCCGAAGAACTTTATCGTCAGCCGATCCATCCCTATACCAAAGCGCTGATGGCTGCTGCTCCGGTGCCGGATCCTCGCAAATCCAGCATCACGGCCATGTTGGAAGGGGACGTACCGAGTCCGAGTCGACCCCCCGCAGGTTGCCCGTTTCATACACGCTGTCCCTTTGTTCGCGATCGCTGCCAGTCTGAATTACCGCAGGTTCGGCCCTTCCGTGGTGATGCCACGCATTTGGTTGCCTGTCACTTTGCTGAAGAACTTATGAAGGAGGCTATCCACTGATGAAGTACATCTCGCGTCGGCGTCTCGGTCTTGTTGTTGGCCTCGCTTTAAGTCTGAGCTTTACTTCGGCCTGTACGAAGAAAAATTCCCCGGCCGAACTAGCAGGCGGCAAAAGACCCAAAATTTTTTATCACTACCTTCTTGCTGAGGCAAAAACCGCCGATCCTCAGCGGCAGATCGATACGATTTCCGCACAGCTGGTTAGAAACGTCTTCGATACCCTTCTTCAATACAATTACCTGAAGCGTCCCTATGTGATGGAACCCGCCCTGCTGGAGAAAATGCCGGAAAAGCAAGGCGACGGCCTCTATCGCCTGACGCTTCGCAAAGGCGTGAAATTTCATGACAACGCGGCGTTTGCCGACGGCAAGGGTCGTGAGTTCAATGCGGATGATGTTATCTACACCTTGAAACGCTTCGCCGATGCCAACGTCAATGACCGTAGTTATTCTCTGATTTCCGGGACTGTCGATGGTATGGACGGCTTTCGCGAGCAGTCTAAGAAACTGGGCAAAGGCTTCGATTATGCAAAAGTTGATATCGCCGGCATTAAAAAAGTCGATAACTTTAGCCTGACAATCAAGTTTACCAAAGATTCCCCCTTGAATTTTTATCCTTTTGCCGCTTCCTCGATGTCTATCGTGCCAAAGGAAGCCGTTGATAAATATGGCGAGGAATTCGCCAAGAACCCGGTGGGAACCGGGCCTTTCATCATGAAGAGCTATTCCCGCCGCGGCACCACTATACTGGCGCGCAACCCGAACTATTGGGAAAAATTCCCAACCGAGGGCATGCCAGAGGATCAAGCCATGATTTCTGCTTATGCCGGCAAGCAGCTGCCTTTTGTCGACGAGGTTCATCTGCCGTTGATAGAAGAGCCACAGCCTCAGATTCTAAAGTTTAAAAAAGGCCAGCTGAATTGGGTAGCGATCAACAAAGACGACTTCGCTAACTTCGTTGAGCATGCACCCGGCAGCAAGACCTTTACCTTAAAGCCTGAATACAAAAACCAGTACGAGCTTTATTATGCGCCCATGCTGGTCACGAGCTTTTTGAAGTTTGGGATGCGGGATGCCGTGGTCGGCAAAAACAAAGCTTTGCGTCAGGCTTTTGCCTTGGCACTCGATACGCCCGGATTCGTCGATCTTATCTTGAACGGTCGCGCCGTACCCTCCGATACGGTCGTTCCCGTGGAAATCTCGGGCTCCTCCACGGACACGGGTTCCAAAGGCTATTCCACACCCAATATCGAGTTGGCCAGACAAAAACTGGCCGAAGCCGGCTTTCCAGGTGGCAAAGGCCTACCGCCGCTGACCATCGAATACCGTTCGCCGACCAAAGAGTCGCGGCAGGCCTTTGAATACGTTCGTAACGATTTGGCTAAGATAGGCGTCACGGTTGTTGGTAACTTTCAGACCTTCTCAAACTTTCTTGAAAAATCCAATTCGGGTAACTATCAAGTCGCTGATTTTGGCTGGAATGCGGATTATCCCGATGCCGAGAACTTTTATGCTCTGCTCTATTCACCCAACCGCGCTCCCTTGCCCAATGATGGCAACTTTGAAAACGCCAGATACGATGAGCTTTACCTAAAGGCTCGCGACATGCCGAATGGCCCCGAGCGCTATAAGATTTTTGCGGAACTTGACGCGATCATAAAAGATGAAGTGCCCCTGATCCCCACTTTTGACCAATTGGCGATGGGCATGCTGCAAAAGAATGTGAAGAACTTTAAGCGCAACATGATGAACGAATATCCCTACAAGTATTTCGATATCAAGGAATAAGGCCGAAACATGCTCGCTTATATCGCCCGCCGGCTCCTGCAGATGATCCCCATCCTACTAGGGGTCTCGCTTATCGTGTTCCTTTTGTTTAGCAAGGTCGGCGAGAACCCGGTCCGGGTGGCTTTGGGAGCTCATGCTACGCCAGAGGCGATAGCGAATCTAAGCGCGAAATGGGGTCTTGATCAGCCGCTGCCGATTCAGTACCTGAACTTTTTGAAGCAGATCGTGACCTTGGATTTTGGTGAATCCTTCAGCACAGGGGAAAAACTTAGCGAAACCTTTGCCAGTGGAGCCTTGGTGTCCTTGTCCCTTACCGTGCCGCCGTTTTTCTTTGGTCTGTTCCTCAATGTTTCGATCGCCATACTGATCGCTTTTTATCGCGGCTCCTGGATAGATCGTTACAGCACGATACTCTTCGTTGCGGGCATGAGTATTTCCTATCTCGTCTATATTATGGCTTTTCAGTATATCTTTTCCTACCTTCTCGATTGGTTTCCCATCAGTGGCTATGAGTCGGGCTTTGGGGCAATTCCCTATCTGGCTTTGCCCTGGATCATTACCATCATCGCGTCGGCGGGGCCGGAAATTCGACTGTTTCGGACAGTCTTTTTGGATGAAACGAGAGCCGACTATGTGCGCACGGCTATTGCCAAAGGCTGTTCCTCGCGGCAGGTTATGTTCAAACACATTATGCGCAATGCCCTCGTTCCAATCCTGACCTATAGTGTCATCGGTATTCCCTCGTTGATTTTGGGCGCTTTTCTGATGGAGCGTTTTTTTTCAATTCCGGGGACCGGCGACATCCTCATCACGGCGATCCACAATGGTGACTTTCCGGTGATCAAAGGGGTGACGATACTTATTTCGATCGCGTTTACCCTGATTAACCTTATTACGGACCTGCTCTACGCCTACGTTGATCCCAGAGTTCAGCTTGAGTAGACCGGGGCGACCAACGCTTTGGGCACGGCAACGTTTAGAAAGAGGGAATAGAGAATGAAGACGACGGAAAAAATCGTTTCGGCAGATGGGATCAGCGCTCAGGTTTTGAAACAGGAAAGCGAGAGCGTCACCAGGCGCGCGATACGTCGTTTGCTTGGCAAAAAGATGACCATCATTTGTATGGTTATAATGGCTGTATATTGTCTCATCGCTATTATAGGCTACATGGACCTTTTGCCTGACTATCAAACCCGTTTGGCCCCGTCCTATGAACCACCAAGTTTGGATTTTGCCAAGAGCCTCGGTACCGATATCTTTGGGCGTTCGGTATTGTATAAAATTTTGGCCGGAACCAAAATCGCAATGACCATTGCCGTCCTGGTAACCGTGATAAGCATTCCAGTTGGAATGTTTTTGGGTGCCTTAGCTGGTTATTTTGGTGGCAGGATCGACGCTGTTATAGCTTGGCTTTATACGGTCTTATCTTCAATTCCCAATATTCTTTTACTTGTTGGTATCTCTTATGCGGTCAGCCATAGCCTTGGTCAGGATCCCAACGCCGCGGTAGCGCCTCACGCTCCCGATCTAGGGCTGGTTTCCATATGTATTGCCCTGGGTGTCGTTGGTTGGGTGGGTCTGTGCCGTCTAGTCCGCGCTGAAGTGATGAGGCATAAAAATATGGAGTATGTGTTGGCCGTGCGATTGCTGGGCGCCAGCGATGCTCACATTATCTTTCGCCATATCCTGCCCAATGTTTTTCACCTGGCTATCGTCAGTGCATCGCTTAGTATGTTAGGGGCGATAAAGTTCGAAGTCATTCTTACTTATCTTGGTGTGGGGGTTAAAAGTGATGGCAGTTGGGGTATGATGATTAACTATGCCACGGGGGAATTAAGCAATGGAATCTGGTGGCCGCTACTGAGCGTAACAATTGCTATGTTCCTGATATTATATGCACTAAATGTCGTTGGAGACGCCCTGCGTGATGCCCTCGATCCGAAACTACTACATTAATTGCGACTGGTATCCGATAAGAGAAGCTCTCGGCTTGACAAGTTCAATAACGGATCTAGATTACTAACATAGCAAGAGACCAAAACTCTTAGGCTAACGAAGAAGGTTACAAAAAATGGGTACATTCACAAAACCAGTTGGTGATTCCGATTTCGAACTTGCCGTTCTAAAATCTCAGGAACCTGTCCTGGTTGATTTCTGGGCACCCTGGTGCGGTCCGTGTCTTTCGATAGGCCCAAGTCTTGAAAAGCTTGCCGAGCAGTTCCAAGGAAAAGTTAAGATCGTCAAAGTAAACGTCGACGAGAATCCAGAAGTCTCGGCTCGTTATGGCGTTCGATCGATTCCTTACCTTGTTATGTTTAAGGGAGGCAAAGTGGCCGAAAGCGTTATTGGAGCGCAGCCGCCGCAGAACCTTCAAAAACTTATTGAAAAGTTTGTTTGAGTCGATGGGCCCCTTGATTTCAGGGGTCTTTCCTAGCCTAGACCTCGCGATTTCAGTCAAGGAGTCCCGTACTTTCTAGCCATGGTCCTTCACAAAAAGCAATACTTCTCACAAAATCTATGGTATCAAGCTAGGCCCTTATGGGTAACGTGCATTTTCAGCGCCCTGCGTGTCCTTGGAGTTAATCCTAAGTAAGAGCGTTGAATATCTAACCATAGCTCTATTTATTTAATCCCACTAGGCCTGGTCGACCTTAAACACGCAAGTCCTCAGTCCGCATCGACCCGAAGTCTATCTTCGGGTTAGGTATGACGCATGACGTCCTGCCGGAAAGATCCCTATGACCAGTTTTGCTAACTTTCGCGACCTCAATCTTGAAGAATCTCTCAACAACGCTCTCGACAAAATGGGTTTCACTGAGCCCACCCCCATCCAACAGCAAACGATCGTACAGGCCCTCGACGGCCGCGATATTCTTGGTTGCGCGCAAACGGGTACCGGTAAAACCGGTGCCTTTGGTATTCCGCTCATCCAATATCTTATTAAAAATCCTGATAAAAAAGCGCTGATTCTGGCGCCGACCCGCGAACTCGCTGATCAAATCAATCGTACACTGGCCCTGATGGCATTTCATTCTTACGGCATTCGTATCGCATTGATCATCGGTGGCGCTTCCATGGGCCAACAGGTCCGTATGCTGAGCCAGGGCGCGCGCGTGATCGTGGCGACTCCAGGTCGTTTGATCGACCTCCTTTCTCAGCGTAAAGTCGCTCTCGGTAACGTCGGAATTCTGGTTCTCGATGAAGTGGATCGTATGCTTGATATGGGATTTGCCCCTCAGCTTCAGCAGATCGTTCCGCATTTGCCTTCGGAACGTCAGGCCATGCTGTTCTCGGCGACACTACCGCCCGAGATCATGAAGCTTGCCGAAAGCTATTTACGCAATCCGGTTCGTGTGACAGTCGGCGAGCAACTTGCTGCCGCCACCACCGTTGAGCAGAAAATGATACAGACTCAGCAAGACTCCAAGCAGGAGCTTTTGCTGAAGGAACTTTCGGATATGCAAGGTAAGGCCATCGTCTTCGTCAAGACGCAGCATGGTACTGAGCGTCTGGCAAAAGTGGTTCGTGCTGCGGGTTTCCGCGCCGATCGTTTGCACGGTGGTCGGACCCATATGCAGCGAAAACGAGCCCTCGATAACTTCCGTAAGGGCGAGACCCAAATCCTCGTGGCAACCGACATCGCCGGGCGTGGTATCGACATCGATGATATCGAATTCGTTGTAAATTTTGATATGCCTAAGACTCAAGAAGACTATATTCACCGCATCGGCCGTACCGGTCGTTACGGCCGTACCGGTATCGCGATCAACTTTGTAACCTATGAAGACATGCGATTGATGCGCCTTCTCGATCCTGAATCCTATCCTTCCCGTCGTGGACCAAGCAGCGGTTCAGCCGCTAGCGGTACGCGCCGTGGTGGTCGTGATGCGGGTGCTCACGGTGATCGCCGTCCAGCCCCAAGTGGTCGGCGTCCCGAGACAACTCGCGGTCGTGCTTCGGATGCCCGTAGCCCTAACTTCCGTTCGGAAGCTGCCAAACGTGATCGTCCTTCGGCCGCTGCGCCTACCGGTGATGCTGGCCGCCGTGAGCCTCGTTCGTTCAGTCCAGATGCTCGTCGCGATCGACCTTCGGCGCCACGCGGCGACCGTCCCGATACCCGTCCTCGCTCCCCTCGCCCTCCAGTGGCTGCTGCAGCTGCGAGTGATAAGGGTTTCCGCACGCGTCGTGATAACGATAACTTTGATGGCGGCAACACCAAGCCCCGTCGCAGCGATCGTCCAGTGGATGACAGCAAAACAGGCCCGGCCAAGGCAGAGGCTCCTAAAAAGTCCCGTCTGGCAAATCTGTTTCGTTGGGAATAGCAAGTTAGTAGGGATTTAATTTAAAATTCGAAGGAGCTTCACGCGCGTGAGGCTCCTTTTTTAACTTGTTTGAGAATATCTCCGAAGCTTTAAGTTATTTTAAGCCGGTGGGCGTTTGCGGGCACGGAGCCATTGTTTCTTGGTGCCGCCGGCTTCAATGCGTTCCTGTTGCCATCCTGAGGCTTCGAGATTGTCGCGCACCAAACGGGCGACGCTGTAGGTTACGAGGCAGACCTGATCGCCGGAGGCTGCGGCGATTTTGGCAAACCATTCAGGCGTCCAAAGTTCCGGATTTTTTTTCGATGAGAAGGCATCCTGCCAGATAAAATCAAAAGTAAAGCCGTTAAAGTCGGCATCGACTGCGTCGCCGACCGATGCGGTCCAGTGAAATCGTTTTTGCGTGAGGGGGTGGATAAGTTCGGCGGACCAGCGCGATGGAGTCACTTTGACAAGTTCCTGCGACCAGAGTTTCCATGCGTTGGACCAGCCTTCCTTCCAGGCGGTATCGGGATCAGTCAGGGCTTCGAGAAGAGCCTCAGTGTGCTCCAGGCTGAGCATATGAAGGTCTGCAAGGCCAGGGCCCTGCATCCAGAATTCGAGGGTCATGAGGGCGTTATAGCCAAGCCCAAGGCCAAGATCTAAGATGCAGAAGGATTTTTGACTGTTTTGAAGGCCAACGGCATAGCCACTGGCCTTCATGTAGAGTTCAAGAGTTTCGCGCCGCGCGCCGGATTTGGAATGAAATTCTTCATCGTAGACAGGGTGGCGTATGGTGAAGCTACCGTCATCAGTCAGCACCTGATCTATTTTAAAGCTTTTCACGTCATTTCCTCTTCTCTGACATAGCATGAGCGCCAGTATATCTTTCTTAGAAGGAATCCCAAGGTCTTGCGAGCGCTTTTTGATTCTCCTGGGTTGACGAGCGCTAAGGATTTTTGGTAAAAGAGCTTTCCTAAGAAACGGGGCGTAGCGCAGTTGGTAGCGCGCGTGGTTTGGGACCATGAGGTCGCAGGTTCGAATCCTGTCGCCCCGACCATCTCTTTATTGAGTTGGTAACCGTTTTTTAGACAGTGAAAACCCGAAGTTACGGTCAAATTTATTTGATTTTAGCTTCGGGTTTTTTGCGTTTGAAACGTTGGAATGAACTTTTAGTGAACATTTGGTTTTGCTCCTATCCACCGAATGCCGTTCCATCTGCTTCGCGTAGCGCTGATTTCCGCGACAGAAGCAAATCCGTGAGACCTGAAAGATGGTCAGGAGCGAAATGCATGTATCGCATCGTAGTGTCGATACTTGAATGCCCAAGTAGCTTTTGGATATCAAAAACAATGACTCCAGACATGGCCATATGTGATGCAAAACTATGACGTAAGTCATGAAAGCATATTTGATTTACGCCAGCCTTAAGTTGGGCAGGTCTGAAGCGACGAACAACTAAATGATCGTAGTCGGCAGGCAGTACTTGATCCTTTAGGCTGCGAAGTGAATGTTCCTTTAGAATCTGAACGACCGCAGAATTCATGGGGACTCTTCGAATGCGTTTGCCTTTAGTGTATTCGTTGAGCTTATGAGTTTTCTTACACCAGCTTCTTTTAACGACGATAAAAGATCTTTCGAAATCAATGCAGTCTCGAAGTAGCCCCTCCACTTCACCTCGCCTTAAGCCAGTGTAAACAGCGAGTCCAATAATTGCATGCAGCTCAGGATCGTTTGCCTTTGCCCATCCAAGGAAACGATCTCTCTCTTCAAAGGTCCAGAACCTGTAGTCCTTTTCTGGAACTTTCAGGGCCTTCAGACCGTCGACGGGATTGACCTTGAGCAGGTCCCATTCGACAGCACTTTTAAACATCTTGTGGCATAGACCTACGATGATATTAATCGTCTTTGGCGAAAGCCTCCCTTCCGAGACGAGATCACCTTGCAGCTTTGAAATGTCACGCCTTGAAATTGATTCGAGTTTGAACCTATCCCATCGCGGCATGAGGTAGTCACGGATTATTTGTCGATCCTGGACTAATGACCCTTCCGTCTTATGAACAGATCCATGGTCTCTAATCCAAGTAACCACGTATTCCGAAAATAAAGTCGCTGCAGTGAACGGAGTCACGATATTAGGCTGTGAAAATCCTGCCACCTTGAGGCATGATTCAAACTTATCTGCATCGATTTTTCTTTTAAAGTTTTTGGCCTTGAGTTTTCCCTCAACGCGCCAACGAACTTGGTACTTTCCTTCTTTCGTCTTGTGTATGCTCATGATCCATCCTTTGACTTGAGCCACAACAAAACATGCTCCCATTTAAAACGTACCTGTGAGCGCAGCTTGAGCATGCAGTCATCCGGTAAAACCCGTTCATAACGCCACTTGCGAATGGTTTTTGGAGATACGTTAAGCTGCGCCCCTAGTTCTTCTGCTGTCAAAAGAATGCCAATTTCTTGATTGTCAAAGAGCTGACTAACCATAACATTTTTCAGTTTAATTTCAAATTGCGAATCATTTTTCAGCACGCATAGCCCTTTGTATAAGTCGTCATTTTGTTTTCAATGCTTTGAGATTATGGTTCGAAGCAACTGAATGGAAGATCGAGTTAGAGTTTTTGTTTTTCTTTTTGCAGTTTTGCATTTGCGCGAATCAATAAAGTATTGAGATTTAATCAGCTCTGCGAAACTTGACGATTCAATGACGCGGATTTTAGACAAATTTGAAATTATCTATATGTAATCATTAACAAATAAAAAATGATTATCTGTTTTGTGGGACCTGTTGTTACGTTGCGATACCAATGACTTGAATCCCTACTATCCGTTTCATTCCCGTT